>DAOOQQ010000058.1:0-31713 GCA_035388825.1 Candidatus Ozemibacteraceae bacterium | reverse complement strand
CCTCGTATTTGACGCTTCTCCATAGGCGTTCGATGAAAACGTTGTCCACCCACCGCCCCTTGCCGTCCATGCTGATCTTGATTTCATGCTCTTTCAGAACGGCTGTAAACGAGTCTGAAGTGAATTGGCATCCCTGGTCGCTGTTGAAGATTTCCGGAGAGCCGAACCTCGCGATTGCCTCTTCAAGCGCCTCCTTACAGAAGGCCGTATCCAGCGTATTGGAAAGCCTCCAGGACATTACCTTGCGGCTATACAAATCGATGATCGCCACAAGATAGGCAAAGCCTTTTGCCATGGGGATGTAGGTTATGTCTGTGGCCCACACCTGGTTGGGCCGGTCAATCGAGAGATCTTTCAAAAGATACGGATAGATGTGATTGCCGGACTGTGGAATCGATGTTCTGGGCTTGCGATAGATGGCTTCAAGCCCCATCCGTCGCATCAGTCCCCGTACCCTGCTTCGGCTGATCGGGAAACCCTTCTTTATGAGCGCATTCTGGATTTTCCGGCTGCCAAAAAAGGGAAACTCAAGATGGACCATGTCAATCGTCAGCATGAGTTCAAGATCTTCAGCACTCATCGGCTGTTCACGGTAATAGAACGATGAGCGCGGCAGGCCCAGCAGTCGACATTGATCCCGTATCGGCAGTCGATGGTCACGAGAGATCATTTGCTTCCGCTCGGCCGCCCCATGCGACCGAGCGCACCTGATAAAAAATCGTTCTCCATGGTGAGTTTTCCGATTTTCTCGTGAAGTTCCTTCACATCGGGCTCGGTCTTGCTTTTACGGCCTTTATCAAAAAGCTCGCCGGCTCGTTCCAGAAGCTCTTTCTTCCATTGCGTAATCTGATTCGGATGGATCTGGAACCGTTGTGCGAGTTCAGCGAGGGTTTGTTCGCCCTTGAGGGCTTCCAGTGCCACTTTTGCTTTGAATTCTGATCCGTGATTTCGTCGTGTTCGGTTTCCCATTGTGCTGCTCCTTCATCAAATCATACAGCAGCTTTATCACTTATAGCCTTGACCAGTTGATTTCGTCAATCCGGTCTGGCCCCATTTGATATTTTCATTTGGCCCCACCCGCGCAATGAACTGGGGCTCGTCTGTGATGGTTACCTCCTGTTAGATCTTCTTCTTTTGCCGTTGTTCAAGGGTCCGCTTGAATCGATATGACTCCTGACCGGTTTCTATAATGTGTGCCTGATCGGTGATCCGGTCTAAAAGGGCTTTACAGAGGCGGGGGTTGGGAAAGACCTGCGTCCATTCAGAGAATGGAAGATTCGTGGTCAGCAGAATGGCAGCCTTCTCCGCCCGGTCGGCAATAACCTGGAAAAGAAGTTCCGCTCCGGTTTCCACGAAGGGGACATATCCCACCTCATCAATGGCCAGAATCTCATATCGCCCCCATCTGGCCAGAGCTCGCTGAAGCTGATTCTCCCGCTGAGCCTCGATAAGCTCATTGATCATATTCGCTGCTGTGGTGAAGCGAACCCGCCGCTTTTGTTTGCATGCAGCGACTCCCAGTGCAGTCAGCAAATGAGTTTTTCCTGTACCACAGTCCCCAATAAAGACCACGGGCTCTGAGCGCTGAATATAACCGCCTTCAGCCAATTGCCGGATCTTTGCTGCTGGAAGGTGCGGAGTCTTTGAGAAATCGAATTCGTCGAGGGTTTTCACCCGTGGAAATTTCGCTTCTTGGATACGTCGTTGAATGGCGTGCCGTTCTCTCTCTTCGACCTCGGTTTCGAGAAGAACTTCAAGATATTGCACATGAGATTTATTCTCTTGAAGAGCTTGTTGAGCCATTGCCTGAAACTGTCGGGCAACTGTCGGGAGGTGAAGTGTTTTGCAATGAAGTGGAACCATCGATGTGTCGGTGCCGGAAGCTGTTTTTGTCATCAGTGCACCTCCGACAATAGCTGGTCGTATTCATCAAGGGTCGGCTGCGGTCTTTCGTAGCGTGTCAGCTCCCCAATGTCCTGCAAGGGGACGAACTCCGTTCCCAACTCTGTTTCATGAAGCAACAAATGCCGGATAGCGGCAACATCTCGGCAGCCACACTGCATCGCCTGCTTCACGACCTCGGAAAGCCGGTCATATCCATGGCGTTTACCTAACTGCAGCAGTTCGATCATCTGCCGCGTTCCTTTGCTTTGCCCGTGCCGCTCGTTCAGACTCTGCCAGAGCTGGTCATAAGACTCAGGCCAACGCCCTTGTTCCCGCCACTGCTGTAATGGGGTTGAACCTGCCAATGCTCCAGGCTTACGTTCCAGAATTTCAAGATAGTGCTCCAAATTAAATATCCGCTGGCCACGATCATACGAACGGGCGTGACAAGCCACGCATTTTCCTCCGTAATGGATCTCAAGGCGATTTGCGAATACTTTGGTATGCGTTTCGAGGCCGACTCGCAAAGGAACGGAATACCAGTTTGTTCTCACAACGACACATCCCTGATCGTTTACACGGCCAAAGACGTCCTCCGACAGATCAAACCCTTCTGGAGGCAACGGCTGTAACGCTGTTTGATCAATAGGCAACAGATTTCCGACGGTCTGCTGACGCATACCGATCAAGCGCAACTCATCAGCACGGCAGGCTGCCAGCAGATCCTGATTCAATGATTTGAGATCGGGCGCGACGGGAACGGGAACCCAGTGATTTCTGCGAAAATATCCTCCTTCTCCTTCGACACCGCCTTTTTCGTTCCCCCGTTCCGGATTGCAAAACTCAGAACGAAATCCCCAATGGGACCGAAAAGCAATGAAACGAGTGGTTTCTTCACGCCGATAGCCGCGAAGAATCTTCTTCACCGCGCTCTTCAAATTGTCATAGCGTAATTGCTGAAACACTCCTCCGAAATATCGGAATCCTTCTTCATGGGCCTCTAAAAAGGCCTGCTGAGTCGCACGAGGAAATGCGCGGTGGAAGGATGCCCCTGAAAACATGCTTCGCATGCAGAAAATCTGTAACTTCACCCGTTCTCCGCCGAGATCGGCAAAGGCTTCATACCAGTCTACCTGAGCTTCCACACCAGGCGCGTAACTCTGCGGAACAAATGTTTCGCGTCGTGAAAGGCCCAATTCTTCTTTCTTGCAACCGACATACTTCCGAACGGTGGACTCTGAAAGAACAGACGCGGGATATTCCTCACAGATCCGCTTCCAGATGCGGTGTGCCGTGTGCCTTTGCTTTCTCGGAGCTTTTTGATCGCTGATCAAAATTCCGTCGATGAACTCTTTCACCGGTGACAGTTTCGGAGAGGATCGCAAAGGAGCCTGACGCTCGGGAGGGATGGCGCTGCAAAGCGCTTGCCGAACCATTCGGCGGTGAATGTGATACTTCAACGAAAGGGCGCGTACGCTCAGCCCGGCAGTCTGAAAATCTCTTCTGATGAGTTCAAACAACTCCACCTTTTTTCTCCTGTCCAACTCGGGCCTCCAGGAAATCAGTTCCTGAGAGATTACCCGGTCATGAGACAGGGTGGGGCCAAATCAAATTCCCGAAAGGGGCCATTTCAGATTACCGAAATCACCAGTTTTCCCGGACCACCACTGTGTCGGGCAAGGTTCGGAAATAATGATACTTATTACTCGGTCCAAAAATAAGGGCTCATAGGGCGGTATATTGGACATGCTTTTCCTGGAATAGAGTCTTTTCCTATTTTGGATTCCTCTGCAAACCATCTGGAGATGCGGTTCCCCGCTCCTTCAACCGGGGTTTCTTCTTCACCCCAGCTCTTCCTTCCTTGCCCTTGACCTCATTCCTTACAAATTCTTCAGGGTTTAGCTCGGGGGAGTATGGGGGAAATATGAGCAGCCGAAGGGGCCCATCTGTCCCCTTTACAAATTTCTTCACCTTCTCAGCACGATGACTTGGATATCCATCAACGATGAGGAAAATGGGCCATTTTGCACCCACGAGAATTCGCTTGAGAAACGAGATGAAGACCCCTCCATTCATCGTTCCGTCGCGAACCATGAATCGCTTTTCTCCCTTTGGTCTTACCGCTGATAGCATGTTCACGCCGAACCGAACGCCAGTAGCCCTTTCGACAAGGGTGACTCCCTTTACCCCCCTGGTGGGCCAAGCATGAAAGTCTGATCGGATTCCCGCTTCATCCTCGAAGAAAATGTCGGCGCCTTCCTCTGCCGCCTGTGCCTTGATCGCCGGGGATTCGTCATCGAGCCACTTTTTCACAGCCACGGGATCTTGCTGGATGGCGCTATGAAGGGGCTTCTGACAGGCTATACCAAGCCTCTTCAGTGGCCGTCCAATTGTTTGGCGGTTGACAAAAATTTCAAACTCCCCTTCCAATGCTTTTCGGAGCATTTCTCGGGTCCACAAGGCTTAGGAAAAATACAGTTGCCGTGGGTTCTTTCGAACCCTCTTGAACAGCACACTGAATGTGCTTCAGAAGGAGGATGGTGGGTCTCCCCATGAGCGGTTTGGCTTTCCCGGCGAGTAATCCACCCGCGTTGAACTGGGCCAGCCATTAGTGAATTGTGTGCCTGTCAAAGCCCAATGCGGCAATGACCACCTCGGGACTGACTCCAGCAAGGATTTGCTGGCCCACCCGATTACGAATTTCCTCAAGAGCTTGGTGACTGATCCTCTGCCCATACGGTTTCATGACGCCCTGATTATATAACATTCTCCACAATGAAGACATCCGCTTGGACTATTTTGTAAGCGGGTTTTCAAGAGCCAAACGCTCCAAATACTCGGAAATCTCCCGGTAGACCTTTTTGGCTGAAAATCGCTCTTGGAAAAGGCGAGAGGCATTGTTCGACATTTGATCTCGAAATCCTGGATTATCATACAACAATGAAATGCGAGAAAACAAATCATCCGGCTGGTTTTCGGGATAGAACAAGCCACAACCATGTTGTTCAAGGAGACCCTGTAAGTAGCCTGAGACATTGGTCAGTATAGGGAGTCCAGCCGAAAGATACTCGATAGGCTTGTTGGTAAGATTACCTTCCAGATTTTTGCTTTTTCGATAATGGGCTAAACCGGCTTTTGACCGACGCATCAAAGTCCATATTTTGGCCTGGTCAACCCACCCTGGAAAAAGAAGGTTGGGGTTTCCCTTGCCTTGAGCACGGTAGCTCTCCAGAGCATCTCCAATTCCACAGAAAACGAACTTCACCCCACGACCGCTCTGTTCAAGTTGTTTTGAAGCAGAAAAGAAGCAATCGCCACCAAAATGCCAACCGATGGCTCCGAAGAAGCAGATCACGAACTCCTTGCGGTCGGCTAGGACTCCGTGACGATCCCAAAAATACTCGGCCTCCTGTAATGCCTCCGGTGACGGAACTTTCTCGGGATACCCAAACGGAAAATCACGGTCCCATGTTCGTTTTACCCGACCTGCGTATGAAAGCCCCCAGTCGACAAAAAACGGGGTCATGCCAATGATGGCCGTGGCTCGGCAACATGCTTTTCGTAACATGTAAAACCATGGAAATAAAAGGATTTTAAAACATGGTTGTATAGACTTTGGGAATAATTCCAGAAAAATGTCTGGCCACATGTCGCGCATATCTAATACTGTTGGGATTTTGCGTGCCTTACCAAAATTTGCCACTGCCAAGGCGAGTTCGATGGGGGGCATTGAACAATGAATAACATCTGGAGGGGATTCTCTGCGAGCCTGTTTGCGAAACTTCCAAGCAATTTGGGCATGGTCAAACATTCTTTGGAGAGACATGTTCTTTGAATAACCTACTCCATGTAGGAGTTTTAGTTTCAAGTTAGGCTGAATTTGGATTTCCTTATCGGATTGGAACCAGTGTTTTCGTTGAAAATGGTCAAAGGTTGAAGACCACCAAGTCACATTGTGACCTCGCTGTAAAAGAGCCTCGGCAAGCAAACCAGCGCGGAGGAGTCGATTTCCGGTATCCCCAATCGGAAGAGGCTCCCCGATGGTGACAAGCCAGACGTTCATGGGACTGTGGCTCTGACTGCTTGAAAGAAAATTACCTTGTAAGATAAGCAGGCTTTGATAAGAGGAAGGGGACTGAGGTCAAAAAGCTTCCCGTCCGTATCATTGAGTTCGCGCGGAAATGGCCTGAGAGTCCCCATGAAGAACCGCTTGAAAATTTCTTTTCCTTTCATGGTTTTGGGCATCAGGTTGAATTTCACCGCGAATTTCTTCAGGAGACCGACAAAGGAGCCGATTATCGAACCTTCTTTGGCAGGAGAAGAGCCGAAGCCGGTGAAGTTGACGAAGCCATCCCGGCATAGAGCCGGATATTCCGGGAGGGAAAAATATCGATGGCTGAAAGGAGAGGGATTGAATTCTTCCCAATCCTTATTGGCCGAGCAGATCACCAAAGAGCCTCCCGGCCGCAGAAGGCGACGTGTTTCTTTGATGAAAGATTCGATATCTGGGAGATAGTAGATGGCCTCGAAAAGAAGGATCAGGTCGAAGGATTGATCAGGAAATGGAATATTCGAAGCATCACCCTGCAAGATCTGGATTTTAGGGTGATTGGCGTAGGTCTGCTGGGCAATTTCCACGAGTTTGGGATCGATATCGATGCCAACAACGCGTTTTGCCACCTTTGCCAACATCCCCAGACCTTGGCCTGAGCCGCAGGCTACTTCGAGAACATCTTTTTCGGCAGCCAACCCTCTGGCAAAAGAATATCGGGTGAGCGCCCGATCGATCTGGTCCTGGGTGACCTGATAGCCCGAAACCTCGGTAACGCTGGTGAAATCTGTGTGGGGCTGGCTCATGATGCTGCTTAGAATCCCTTCCGGAGACGCTTGCAGGCGTCGTCGAGAACCTCGGTCGTCTTGGCGTAGCAGAACCGGAGGATGTTCTCACCGGAATCGCCGTCATAGAAGGCTTCACCCGGAACGCTCGCGACACCTGTCGTTTCCAGAAGATGCATTGCCCGCTCTTTACTGGTTCGGCCTGGAATAATGCTTGCGTCCGCCAGGGCATAATATGCCCCCTGCGGCTTCCACGGCTTGAGACCGATATCATTCAATGCCTGACAAATCATGTCACGCTTCTTCTGGTATTCCTTCGCAAGATTCTGATAGAACGATGGAGCCAACTCGTTAATTCCACGAGCAACTCCATGCTGAAGCGGCGCCGGAGCACACACATAAACAAGGTCATTCACATAACCGATTCGCTCTGACCATTTGGCCGGGCAGGCAGAATACCCGATACGCCAACCTGTAATGCTGAATGTTTTTGAATAGCCGCCTATGGTTATCGTTCGATCTTTCAGTTCGGGGAGAGATGCCGGGCTGATGTGCTTCGCCCCATCATACGTAATGTATTCGTAAATTTCGTCGGTAAAAACGAACAGGTCGTGCTTTCTGGCAAAATCGGCCAGAATGCCCAGTTCCTGACGGGTGAATATCTTTCCACAAGGATTGGCCGGCGTGCAGATCATTATTCCCTTCGTTCGGGGCGTAATTGCAGCTTCAAGATCTTTAAGAGCAAACGTCCAGTCGGGTGGCCGCAAGGTGACATAGCGCGGTACGGCTTCAACTGCCTGCAATGTACTCAGGTGATACCCATAGAACGGCTCGAAAAGAATTACTTCATCACCAGGGTCGAGCAAGGCCACGCAAGTACAATAGAATGATCCGGTGGAACCGGCACTGACGACAACATCAGTTTCCGGATCGACAAGAATCCCGTTGTCACGTTGGAGTTTATTGGCTATGGCTTTCCGAATAATTTCAAGACCATCATGACGGGTATACGAATTAATTCCCGACTTCATGGCCTCGCGAACGCCCTCGAGTATTATTTCCGGTGTTCCAGTATCACAAACGCCTTGCGCCAAATTGATCCCATTGACCTTTTCGCACTCGACGGTCATGGTTCGGATTTCAGCTTTTTCGATGAATGAAGATCTACGACTTAACGAGGTGGTCATATCGTTGCGTCACCCTTACCCATTCTGCTTGTAGAAAGAACGCAGGGTTTCGATGACATACTGAGCATCCTCATTGGACATTTCAACATTCATCGGTAATGAAATTGATTCCGCAGAAATGGCTTCGGTTTCTGTAAAGCCCTCTTTCTCGAGTTGCAGGCCTTCATGCCTGTAATACGGTTTACGCCAATGAACCAGAGTTTCGACGCCATTTTCTTTCAACCACTTTACTGCCGCATCTCGTTTCTTTGTTCGAACGACATAGTTTTGATAGACATCAAAGAATCGTTTGTCTGAGTAATGGGGAAGAGCAAGATCGCCAACCCCGTCAAGACCTTTGAGATACATATCAGCGATCGCTCGGCGGCGCTTGATCCATTCGGGCAAGTGGCGCAGCTTGATGTCCAGGAACGCTGCCTGCATGTTGTCAAGCAGACACGTGTACCCATGGTAATGATACTCCCCGGTTTCACGATCTTCGCCATTAAACCGAAGGAGGGAGGCCTTGCGGGCAATTTCCGGATCGTTTGTGGTAAGAGCGCCGCCATCGCCGTACCCGCCGAGGATCTTGAACGGATAAAAACTCCAACAGCCGGTATGACCGATAGAACCGGCTTTGCGCCCATTCAGATGAGCGCCGAGAGACTGGCAGGCGTCTTCAATGACGATCAAATCGTGCTCTTTTGCAATTTCCATTACCGCATCCATGTCGGCCATGCGACCGTTGAGATGCACGGGAATGACCGCTCGCGTCTTCTTGGTGATGGCAGCCTTGAATTTTTTGATATCGATATTGAAATCACGATCAACATCGACCAGAACGGGCTTGGCATTGGCATGGACGGCTGCCGAGCATGTGGCCACAAAAGTATGAGCGGGAACTATCACTTCATCGCCGTCCTTGATGCCTGCAGCGATGAGAGACAAGGCAAGCGCATGATAGCCGGAATTCAGGCCAACGGCATATTTGGTGCCGACGAACTCGGCAAGATGTTTTTCGAAATTTTTTAAGTGGCTTCGATAGATGAGCTCGCCCTTTGACATGATTTCAAAATATGCGGCGTCGATCTCTTCCTTGATCAACTGATAGTTCTTGCCTGGATCAACAAAACGTACTTTATATGACATAATAATTCCTCTTTATTTAGGTTTCTTCACAAGGTCACGAGCCACTGTGATAATCGTATCCGTGTCTGGATAATAGGCTTTTTCCAATGTGCGCGCAGCCGGAGCCGGACAATCAGGAAGGGTTATTCTTGCGGGTGCGCTTCTGAGTGCGGTGAACTCGTTTTCAGTCACAGAGCTGATAATTTCACCTGCCAGTCCACAGGTATTCCAGCTCCCATCGAGAACAAGCAAACGACCAGTCTTTCTGACGGAAGAGAAAACGGTTTCCTTATCCCACGGTTTTATTGTTCGAAGATCGACAAGTTCGATCTGGATATTGTTCTCGGCCAGCTTCTCTGCCGCCTGATAAGCCAATAGACTCATATATGAAGAAGCTACAACGGTTAAATCCCCGCCTTCGCGCCTGACAGCCGCTTTGCCTATGGGAACAGAATATAAACTTTCAGGAACAATATCTACCTGACTATAGAGCCATCGCTCATCGATGAATACCACAGGATCATTATCCTGAATGGCGGCAACCATGAGTCCCTTGGCATCATACGGCGTGGCCGGAGCAACGACTTTCAGACCCGGAATATGCGCAAAAAGAGAATGGAAAGCCTGGGAATGCTGCGCGGCCTGTTCGCCGCCGCGATTGATGATTCCCCAGAAGACGACCGGAACCGACATCGCACCGCCAGACATGTAACGCCAGTTTGCCGCTTCATTAATGATCGGATCGAATGCATAAAGCATGAAATCCATGCGCGGATGCACGGCAATCGGGCGCATACCGGCAATGGCAGCACCTACGGTGAGCCCGGTCATGGCATTTTCCGAAACCGGCGTATCTACGACGCGCTCGGCTCCGAACCGCTCCAAAAGGCCGGCAGCAGTATTCCCGACATACCAGGGGCTTTTCACTCCTTGGCCAATCAACACGACTGACGGGTCTTGAGCCATCGTCTGGTGAATTGCCTCGTTAATGGCCAAGCTGAAGGATAGCGTTCTAGTTTGTGAAGACAAAGTTGCTTACCTCCTTGCCATCGGGGAATGGGGCCGATCGAGCTTTGTGATGAGCTTCAACAACTCGTTTTTGAGTTTCGGTTTTAATTTGCTGAATTTCGGCAGATGATAAAAGATTATTTTGAAGAACATGGGCTTCGAAAACTGCCAGAGGATCTCTCTTCCGCCATGATTCGATTTCTTCGGCAGGGCGGATATCCGTTCGGGTACCCTGAATGTTGTCGTCAGGCCCAACATGTCCGCGTTGTCGATATGTCATGAATTCAAGAAAAACGGGGCCGTAGCCAGCCTTACAGTGCTCAACCGCCCACTTGCCGGCTTCATAGCACGCAAAGACGTCGTTTCCATCGACTTGCCGCGAAGCAACGCCTTGCGGAGGTGCGATGTCATGAATGTCAGGTTTGTGGCGCATTTCGCGAATTGCCATGTGGGTGGAGTATAAATTGTTCTCACAGCAAAGAATCAAGGGCAGTTTTTTGAGAGCAGCAAAATTCATCGTTTCAAAGAGAACGCCTTCGCCAGTTGCACCATCCCCAAAAAAACTTAATGCAACGGCTTTTTGCCGACGAACGCTGATGGCATAAGCAGCTCCGAGGGCTAAAGAGATCGTTCCCCCGACTATCGGTGCGGCACCCAGAAAGCCTTCCCGGGGTGCGACGAGGTGCATTGAGCCTCCCCGGCCCTTGCTGCAGCCGGTTTCACGGCAATAAATCTCTGCAACCATCGCATCGATATTGCCGCCTTTTGCCAGATAGTGGCCATGAGAGCGATGGGTGCCAAAGGCAAGGTCTTCAGACCTCAGAGAGACTCCCAGACCAGCCGCGATTGCTTCCTGACCAGAATACAGGTGGCAGGGGCAAAGAACTTCGCGATTATTTATCGGCTCAACAAAGCTTTCCTCGACAAAGCGGATGAGGCACATCATGGAAAACAACTTACGAAGAAGATCTGGAGAATACGATAAGGTCATGTCAACTCCGGAAAATAATTTTGGAAATGGTCTGAAGAATAATGACAAAATCGATCCAAAGCGATCGCTCACGCGCATACTTCAGCTGGAGTCGAATTTTTTCAGGACGAATTTTCTCAAGGTATGTTCTGTCGGGATCTGGACTTCCCGCAAGAATTGCCCCTTCATCTGAGTTCCAAAGCGACGCCCAATCTGTTATTCCAGGGCGCAAGTTCAAAATTGCCTTCTCTTCTTCACTATAGAGATCAACAAATTTTTGAACTTCTGGCCTAGGACCTACAAAACTCATATCTCCAACGAAAACATTTAATAATTGAGGTAGCTCATCAAGTTTGAACTTTCTAAGGATTTTTCCGATTTTCGTAATCCGGGAATCATCATCAGGGGTCGAGGAAGCGCCAAGCTTCTCGGCATTAACAACCATGGACCTGAACTTGAAAATTCTAAACGGCTTTCCAAAAAGTCCGACTCGTACACCACGATAAAAAATCGAACCTCCATCCTCCTTCCTTATCAAAAAAGCAATAAGGATGAGAATCGGACTCAAGACAATCAAACCAAATGTTGCAAAGGAAAGATCAAAAAGGCGCTTGGCCAATTTTTTTCTCCAATGGGGATAATGTCACGCAAATTTTTTGAAGGGTACCATTTTCAGTCTCCAAAGTCAACGCCATGAGCGATCAGCTAAACAACCCGCAGGCGGGATTTCTCTTTGCCGGAGCCTTGGCGCATGTCGGTGCGGGTTTTGGGTTGGTTGAAGATTTGGTCGCGGTCGGGAGCGAAGGCGGGGATGGCTTCGCACAGCAGATTGATGATGCGGGAGCGGTTGCCAGCATCAGCGGCTTCGAGAAGAGCAGCCATGTGTGAGTTGATATATTCCTCGTCGACCACCTCGGGGCGGGCGATGAAGATTTTCTTGTTGCGGGTGGCCGATACGCCCTCTTCTGCGGTCAGCAACTCCTCGAACAGCTTTTCGCCGGGGCGGAGGCCGGAGAACTCGATTTTGATGTCCTTGCCATCCTCGAGGCCGGCGAGCCGGATCAGATCGGCAGCCAGATCGGCGATCCGGACGGGGTCGCCCATGTCGAGCAGGAACACTTCGCCGCCCTTCCCGTAAGACCCGGCCTGGATCACCAGCTTGCTGGCCTCGGGAATCGTCATGAAATACCGGATCATGTTCGGGTGCGTCACCGTGACCGGGCCGCCCCGCTCGATCTGCTTTTTGAACAGCGGAACCACGCTGCCCCGGCTGCCGAGCACGTTCCCGAATCGGACGGCGCAGAACCGGGTCGAACTCTTTTTCGCGACCGCCTTCATGATCATCTCGGCGAACCGTTTCGACGCCCCCATCACAGAGGTGGGGTTCACGGCCTTGTCGGTCGAGATCATCACGAACCGCTCCACCTGGGCATCGTGCGCCGCATGCACGAGATTGGATGTGCCAAGGATGTTGTTCTTGACCGCCTCCTCAGGGTTCGACTCCATCAGCGGCACATGCTTGTGGGCCGCGGCATGGAACACGATATTCGGCTGGTGGGTCCGGAACACGGCCCGCACCTTCGCCTCGTGCTGGACATCGGCGATGATCGGCACCAGCTTCGTATGACCCAGCTCCGGCCGCTCACTCAGTTCCTGGTGAATCGTATAGATGCTGTTCTCGCCATGGCCTAGGAGGAGGAGCACCGACGGCTGGAACGGCAGGATCTGACGGCAGATCTCGCTGCCGATGCTTCCGCCGGCCCCCGTCACCAGTACTATTTTTCCAGTTATATATGCAGCGATCTCGGCGAGATTGATATCCGACGGCGGGCGCCGCAGCAGATCCTCGACCGAGATATCACGAAGCTGCATGCTCAGCAGCTTTCCCTCGATCAGCTCCTGCATGCCGGGAAGCGTCTTGAACCGCACCTTCGAACCTCGGCACAGTTTCATGATCTCCCGGATCTCCTCGCCCGGGGCCGAGGGAAGCGCGATGAAGATCTCCTCGATCTTCTGCTCCTCGGTAATGCTCTTGAGCAGCTTTCGATTGCCGAGCACCTCGATCCCGTGGATGATCTTGCCGAGTTTCTGGGGATCGTCATCGAGGAAGCCGCAGATCTCATACGGCAGATTCTCGTTGCGCCGGATTTCCCGGGCAACGCTTTCCCCGGCCCGGCCGGCACCGTAGATCAGGACCCGGCGGGGAGCGTTCTTCGATTTCCCGTAGACGACCGTCCGGAGCGGCTCGATCTCGGCAAAGTTGAGGAGCATCCGGGGCAGCATGCGCGAAGCCCCGAGGAACATGATGCCGAGCAGCCAGTCCATCACGATGACAGCCCGCGAGTACCACATGCCCGGCGTCATCACGGTGAAAGCCAGTTTCAGAACCGTCACCAGCGTGACGCCGATGACGACCGCTACAAGATCGGGAATCGAGGCATACCGCACCGACCGCCGGTACAGCCCCAACAGCGAGAAGATCGCCAGGGCAAACGGCAGCGTCGCGGGAAGCATCCAGAGGAAAAAGCTGTAATGGTGCGGCTCGAGCGCCTCGAACCGGAGCATGATCGCCGAAAGGAACGCCAGCGAGATGCAGAACACATCGTTGATGACCAGCACCAGACGCCGGATATCCTTATACTGCAACCGCGCCATGCAACGCGACCCTCCCCTCGGAGAACATATTTCGTGGCGACGATTATACACCCAACGGCAACAAACCCCAACTGATTTGGGTGTGGGGCTGAAGGTCGCGAAATTCCCGGAAAGTCAGCGGCCGTAGAGGTCATCGAAGCGGAGGATATCGTCTTCCTCGACGTACTCGCCGTTCTGGACTTCGATGATTTCCAGGGGTACCTTGCCGGGGTTTTCGAGGCGGTGGAGCGTCGACTTCGGGACATAGACCGACTCGTTCTCGTGAACGAACCGCTCCTCGTCGCCGACAGTGACCTTTGCCGTTCCACAGACCACGACCCAGTGTTCGGACCGATGATGATGCATCTGGAGGCTGAGTTTGCGGCCGGGCAGCACCGTGATGCGCTTGATTTTATGACGTTCTCCCTCGGACAGCACGGTATACTGCCCCCAGGGTCTGTAGCCGGTGGTGTGTTCGACGGCCTCCCGGCGCTTGCCCTCGCGAAGAAGCCGGACGACCTCCTTCACTTTCTGGGTCTCGCCACGGTGGCTCACCAGAACGGCATCATCGGTGTCGATGACCAGACAATCCTCGAGTCCCAGGGTCACGACGAGGCGTTCGCCCCCCATCACCAGGGTGTTTTTGGAATCGAGCGAGATGACATCGCCTTCGCGCACGTTCCCGGTATCATCCTTTTCGAGCACGTCATACAGGGAGTCCCAGGAGCCAATGTCGTTCCACTCGGCACGCAGCGGAACCGTCACGACACGGGAAGATTTTTCCATCACGGCGTAATCGATCGAGATATCCGGCATCTCGGGATACCCCGACAGAATCTCGTCATACGATGAATCCAGACGGGCGACGATCGCCGGTGTCAGCGCGCTCATCTCGTCGAGCATCGTCCCCAGCGTAAAGGCAAACATCCCCGAGTTCCAGTAGTATCCCCCTTCGGCCAGATACCGCTTTGCCGTCTCTTCATCCGGCTTCTCCGCAAACCGGACGGCTTTCACCCAGGGGGTTCCCCCTTCGTCACGAGGCTCGCACTTGATATAGCCGTATCCCGTCTCGGGGCGGGTCGGTTCGATCCCGAAGGTCGCGATGAAGCCTGCTTTTGCGGCTTTTTCCGCAGTTCGCACGGCCTCGATGAACAGATCGCGCGGCTCGATCAGATGATCGGAAGGTGTGACGAGCACGACGTCGTCGCGGGTGCATCCCATGCGCTCGAGGGCATATTTCACCCCGAGAGCGATTGCCGGTGCGGTGTTACGTGAAGCCGGTTCGAGGATGACATGCCGGCACTCCGCGAATTCACCGTCGACGAAGAACCGGTATTCCCCGTTGGTCATGACGACCATCTCGCTGAAATCCGACACCGGCAGGAACCGCTCGGCCGTCTCACGAAGCAGGGATTTCCCACCGCGGAGTTTCAGAAACTGCTTGGGGTAATTCGCCCGCGACAAAGGCCACAACCGGGTTCCAGACCCACCCGCAAGAATCAGTATTTTCATGGGATCCTATGACCTTTCTTCCAAGAAACAACGCACCACAGAGGCACGGAGACACAGAGTCAGGAGGATTGGTTCACCCAAAGACACGAAGGGTTTCGTTCATTCAAAGCTTTCGAAGACGCGGAAGCCGGCATTGCGGATGGTTTCGTCGCGACGGACGGCGTCGAGATCCGACGCCACCATCTCCTTCACGAGCTGGTTCAGATCGCACGCGGGTTTCCAACCGAGTTTCTCGCGAGCCTTGGTCGGATCACCCAACAGCAGATCGACTTCGGTCGGGCGGAAGTAGCGGGGGTCGATTTCGATCAGAACACGACCAGTGCCTTTCTCGATGCCTTTTTCGTCCACCCCGGTGCCCTGCCATTCGATCTCCATCTCGAGCTCGCGGAACACCATCGTGACGAAATCACGCACACTGGTCGTCCGGCCGGTGGCGATGACGAAATCATCGGGCTCATGGTGCTGCAGAATCAGCCACATCGCCTCGATATAATCCCGAGCATGCCCCCAGTCGCGCTTCGCATCAATATTTCCGAGGAACAGTTTATCCTGAAGCCCCTCACGGATACGACAGGCTGCGCGGGTGATCTTGCGGGTGACGAAGGTTTCCCCGCGAAGGGGGCTCTCGTGATTGAATAATATTCCATTGCTTGCGAACATTCCATAGGCTTCACGATAATTGACGGTGATCCAGTAGGCATACAGTTTCGCCGCGGCATAGGGGCTGCGAGGGTAAAAAGGGGTCGTTTCGCGCTGCGGCGTTTCCTGCACCTTGCCGTACAACTCGCTCGTCGACGCTTGGTAGAAGCGGGTCTTCTTCTCGAGGCCAAGAATCCTGACCGCTTCGAGGATGCGCAGAACTCCGAGGCCGTCGGCGTTCGCCGTATATTCCGGGGTTTCGAAGCTCACCTTGACATGGCTCTGAGCCGCAAGGTTATAGATCTCATCCGGCTGCGTCTCCTGGATGATCCGGATCAGATTCGTCGAGTCCGTCATGTCACCGTAGTGCAGGGTGAAATCATAGCCGGATTCATGCCGATCGCGATAGAGATGGTCGATGCGGTCGGTGTTGAAGAGCGACGAGCGCCGCTTGATCCCATGAACGCAGTATCCCTTCTCCAGAAGGAACTCGGCAAGATACGCGCCGTCCTGCCCCGTGATACCAGTGACGAGGGCCGTCCGTTTCGATTTGGTCATGACCATCCATTCCTTTTCTGCGTCGCTTCGCGCGCGAGATACTCATCATAGGCCAGCCGGATTCCATCCACGAAGTTCGTTCGCGGCCGCCATCCCATGCCGAAAAGACGGCTCATGTCGAGAAGCTTCCGTGGTGTTCCATCGGGTTTCGAGGCATCCCAGACAAGCTTTCCCGTAAAGCCGACGACGGAGGCCACGGTCTCGGCAAGCTCGCGGATCGTCAAATCCGCCCCACAGCCGATGTTGAACAACGCGACGCGCCCGGGAACGAAGAGCCGATCGTCGGGTTGCTCGAGCAGGAAGAGGCAGGCATCGGCCATATCGTCGCTGTACAGGAACTCCCGGCGCGGCGTGCCGGTGCCCCAGACCTCGGCCGTGGGAGCCCCGGCGGTTTTCGCTTCGTGGAATTTCCGGATCAGCGCCGGGAGAACGTGGGAATTCCGCAAGTCGTAGTTGTCACCGGGACCATACAGGTTCGTCGGCATCACCGACAGGAATTTCGTTCCATACTGTCTGTTATACGCGTCGCACATCATCACGCCGGCGATTTTCGCGAGAGCGTAGGGCGCGTTGGTCGGCTCGAGGGGGCCGCCCAACAGATGTTCTTCACGCATCGGTTGGGGACATTCACGAGGATAGATACAGGAGGAGCCCAGGAACAGCAGTCGCTTCACCCCATGTCGCCATGCGGCGTGGATGACATTCGTCGATATCGCAAGGTTGTCGTAAATGAACTCGGCGGGGTACGTCGCATTTGCGTGGATGCCGCCGACCTTGGCGGCGGCAAGCAACACATACTCGGGTTTCTCCCGCGAAAAAAACGCCTCGACGGCCGCCCCGTCCCGAAGCTCCAGGTCGGTGTGAGATTTCAGGAGAAGATTGTCGTAACCTCTCTTCTTCAAAGCCCGTGTCAACGACCCACCGGCCAGTCCACGATGACCGGCGACGTAGATTTTTGCCTGCTTCTCCATGGTCCGATACGTTACTTCATCCAGCCAAAAGCTTCAACTCCGAGACACGGGAGAGCAGCCGCACCTCATCGAGCCGTCGGGAGGGTGTTCCCAATGTTCGCAGCGGCTCCGCTAGCGCCAGCCGGCGAGGATCTCAAGACAGCGGCGGTTGAGCGACTCGGCCCGGTCGGGGGTTGTGGCTTCGACGTAACAGCGCAGCTCCGGGGCGTTGCCCGAGGGTCGGAGATGGATGATTTCATCGGTTCCGAAAGTCATGCGCAGGCCGTCGGTCTCATCGATCGAGACGGGGGAGCCGAACTCGGCAAAGAAACTTCGGGCGCTCTCAGAGCCGCTTGCAAGCTCGTCGATGCGCGCTTTCGCCATCGCGGTCGGAAACTCCTTCAGCCTGTCGCTTGCCGTGTACCGCGCGGGAAGGAGCGCCGAGAGCCCCGACAACGGAAGAGCCCGCTCCCGCGCCAATCGGAGCAGAGCGAGGATGACGATCACGGCGTCCCGCGTCGGTAACGGAGCGAGCGTTCGGTCGTCACGTTCGATCGGGCTTTGGATCAGAAATCCACCGTTCGCCTCGTATCCGACAACTCTCGCCCGATCTGCTGCCGCCTGCATCGCGGCGATCACATAGGGCGAGCCGATGCGCGTGCGGATCACCCGGTCGAACCAGCCGCATTTTTCGACGGCGGTGTTGCTCGAGACGGGGGTCACCACCGTATCGGCCCCGAGCCACTTCGCGGCAAGAATGCCGGCTACATCACCGCGAATCCATTCCCCACGCTCGTTCCCGACGAGAGGCCGATCGCCGTCGCCGTCGGTCGAGCAGAGGGCGAACAGCCGACCATCGGCGGCCCATTCCCGGGCGTATGCGATATCCTCGGGGCGCACCGCTTCGGTGTCGACCGGAATGAATGTTTCGGATCGGGCAAGACGCACCACTTCGGCACCAAGCCGTTCGAGCAGGTCGACCAGCAGATCGCGTGCCACGCTGGAGTGCTCGTAGACCCCGATGCGCATTCCGGTCAGAGAACCAGCCGGGAAAAAACGGAGGTAGCGCTCAAGATAGAAGGCACGGGCCGCACCGTCGTTCGGGGGAAGCTCGCCCGACTCACGCAGGGAGCCCGCGGAATCGAAGATGTCGGGGAGCTCGACGAGCTGCCGACGGATGCCCGCCTCGTCGTCTTTCAGGATCTCGCCCGCAGGGCGGTTGAACTTGATGCCGTTGCGATCGTCCGGAATGTGGCTTCCCGTCACCATCGCACTGGGAATACCGGCATCGATTGCCCAGGCCGTCAGAGCAGGCGTCGGGATCGCCCCGGCGTTCACCGGATGGAATCCGGCATCGCGAGCCGCCATGGAACACGCACGGAGAATTCCCGGGGTCGAGGCGCGCAAGTCTCCCGCGAGGGCGAATCGAGCACCGCGGACAATTTCCCCGCGCGCTTCGAGATAGCGCAGAAACCCGAGGGTGTAGGCATAACAGACCCGGTCGTTCATCGCCGAGACGAGACCCCGAGCACCGCTCGTTCCGAAGCCGACCCCGCTGCGATCCATCAGATCGGCAATGCGAATTGTTTCACCCATGACGATTCCGATACTCCCTCGTATCATTCGATCTCATCAAAAAGCTGGCGATTTCACCGTCGCCCAAGAACCCGAATACCTTCAGGAATGATCGGGCGAGGCGGCGACGTAATGGCCGGGGGATTCTCGGACATTGTTCGGACGGGGCGGGAAGACGGTCGAAAAGTCGATCGTCAAACCCGGGAAGGAGGAGACGTCAAGGAGCAGATCTTCGCCGGCGAAGATGTCGGCTTTGCCGTACGTGCCTTCGGGCGAGAGGCGGTATACGGTGACGACGCGATCGTCGGGATGGACCAGCCAGTATTCCTTCACGCCGTGACGCTCGTACAAGCGCCGCTTGATGATGTGATCCTTGCTCGCCGTCGAGGGGGAAAGGATCTCGATGACGAAGTCCGGGGCCTTGCGGCCGCCCTTCTCGTCAATACCATCCGGGGCACAGATCACGGCGATGTCCGGTTGAACGACGTCGCGGATCTGGTCTTCGGTTTCTCCCGGTCGCGCCAACCGAAAATCAAATGGAGCTGAAAAAAGCTGACACGGCCGTTTTTCAAACCAGGCGCCAAGCTGCAGGAAAAGTTCCCGGAAAACGACCTGATGGGCTGTCGACGGCGCCGGCGTCATATCGTAGGGTTCGCCGTCGATCAACTCGTAGCGCTTGTCATCGGACCATGTGAGATAATCCGCATACGTGTATGAGCTGTCAGGAGCCTTCATAGGTTGCGCCATGATCCAACCTCCCTTTTACGCTTCGCCTCGTCGATCTTCCCGATTGCGATACATTATTTTACCACAAGCGCACCACAATGAGGTGTAGGGGCGGGTTTGAAACCCGCCCCTACAGAAGGAAATGATGCTATCTCTTTTTTCTCAGCGTCTGGAAGTGGAATTCGTGGGTTTGCCCGTGCCCGGGGACCGGGAGGTTGTGGGGGCGGCGTCATCGTGGAAGAGGACGGTCAGTTTCACATCCTGGCGGTGTTCGATGGCGGAGGATTCGCCTTCGGGGGAAGCGTTCGCGGCAGGTTCGTCGGTCGGGGGAAGCAGCACGAGTTTTTCGCCGTCGAGGGAAGCAGGCTTCGCGGCCTCGGCGGAAGCGGCCTTGCCGACCGTCAGGCCTTTCGCGGCGGCCCCGGCGGATTGCGCCGCCTTGTCGTTCGACGCGGCTTCGGCGGGGGCGGCGGGCTGGACGCCCCGGAAGGCATCGAGCTTGTTCCGCAGCTCGGTGATGCGCTGCGTGATGGCGTGGATATCCGCAGGCTCACCGGCAACGGCGGGAACGCCGCCGGAAAGTGCAAGAACGCAAAGAAGTGCGAGACATGAAGACCGACGCATGGTGTTCCTCCTCGATCGACCCTGTAGAAGAGCTTGCGAAGCTGCCTTCGCCTGCTCATCTATCGGCACCGCCACCCCGAATCTTTACGGCCTCACGAAGATGAGAAGAGAACGAACCCCAGAGGCACAGAAACACGGAGACCATTCACCACAAAAACACGAAGGCACAAAGGGAAACGAACACCGGGGCGCGGAGGATTTTGGACCTATCCATAATTCTGTAGGGGCGGGTCTCAGACCCGAATGTCGCTTTCATCTGTCCGGCCGGGGCCGGGTTCATCCCGCCCTGAGACGTATCTGTGTCATCTGCGTCATCTGCGGATGAGCGGGGGTTCACCGGCGCCGTGTGGGGGGGGATTATTCGGCGGCGAGGGTGTCGGGGTCGATCCAGCCGTAGGCGCCCATCTGGCCGCCGGTTTCGGAGGAGGTGAGCAGCAGCGAGGCGGGGCTCAGATGGTAATCGTATTCTCCCGATGCGGCACCGACGAACAGGGGATCGATGTTCAGAACCGGCGCGCCGCTCTGGTCACAGCCAGACGTGGCTGCATAGAAGCCGAATATATTGTTATAGATATAACTCCGGCCTGCGGTTCGCTCCTCGATGCCCACACCGGTGGCCGGGGCGCGGCGATTCACGAGGATGTTGTTGCGCAGCAGCGGCTGGTCGGCCCCGTCGATAAAGATGCCGTTCGGCGCATCGATCGTGAGATACAGCACGTCGGCGACGGCGCCCCGCACGATCAGGCCAAGCCTGGCCGCGTCGAGCACCGCCCCACGGATGGTCGGGGCGGCGGTGTCATCCACGATCAGCGCCGTATCCATAACGGCACGCACATCGATGCCGCCTAGAAACGCCCCGCGATTGCCGCGCAGATGCACGCCCACATCGCCGCCCCGGGCGACGATCGTTTTCGCCTGCACGTTCGAGGTGCCCTCGGCAAGCAGCCCGGTCGTGCAGTCCTTGAACGTGAGATGCGTCACCACCGTGCCGCTCGCGCCTTCCAGGTGCAGGCCGGTCCCACACATGCGCGCCCCGAACCCGGCGAGCTGGAGCGGGCCGTCGGTCACATGAAGGCCATCACGCGCGTTCACGAGCTCGAGGTTGGCGATCTCGGAGCCGGACGGCTGGTCCGGCAGCGTGCGCAGCCTGATACCAAGCCAGTCTTCACGGCCCGGCAGCGACGCCGCCGACAGGAAGCGCACGGCGGCTGTCCCGGACGCGGCGACGATCAACCGGCCATCGACGACCAGCTCGCACCGGGTCGGGTCGATGCCTCGTTTCGACAGATCCGTCGGATTGACGCGAATCACGGTGCCGGGCTCGATCGTGAGCGTGGTCAGAGCCGGCACCTCGATGTCTCCGCCCAGATCAATGGGGCTCCAGGCCTGCTGCCAGATCACACTCTGCTTCAGCATGCCGGCCGGCAGAATCACGAGCTCGGCGGTGCGCGACGAGACGTTGCCGTCGAGATCGACGGCCTCGATCGCATACCGGGTGCGAACCCCGGGGTTCGGCTCGGAATCGACGAGGAACCGGTCGTTCGCGTACATCATCTCCTCGGTCTGCCACAGGGTCAGCGGGCCGGCATTCTCACCGCGCCAGATCCGGAACCCCTTCAGCGGATCCACCCCGTCATACGACCAGGTGATCTTCGGCCCATCGGCCGTCTGAACGACCGAAGCGTCGACGGGAACCGGGGGCGCGCCGGCCAGATCGCCGGCCGGAAGCGTGGTGAACGTCGCGGTCTCGGTGATGTATCGCCGGTCGTCGGCGGTGATCCCCTCGACGAAATACGAGTAGACGATCCCCGGCACGGGCGGCCGGATGACGAACCGGTGATCCGTTCCCAGGCCGGTCGGTACCGTGCGGATCTGCGGCAGATGCGTCCCCTGGTAGACGAAGGTGCATTTCATCGGCTCGGCCGGGAACACGTCGAACGTGACGGCGTCGGCCTCGCGCTTGAATATATTGCACGTAATTTTCCCATGCAGCGGTTCGAGACGGAAGTTCACATTGTCGTAGACGAGCCCCGCCTCGAGTGTCATGGTCACGGAGGCGGGCTTGAACCCCTCCTTCGTCACGGTCAGCCGCTGGGAACCAGCATCGAGCGAGGTGAAGGCATACCGGCCGCTCTCGTCGGAAACCGCTGTGAACAGGGACCGGTGCGCCGTGACCGTGGCATCGGCGAGGCGGTTGCCGGCCGTGTCGGTGATCGCGCCGGACACGACCCCGCGCTGGATCTTCTGCTCGTTCTCGCAGCCGATCAGCCCGAACGCCAGCAGGACAATCAGACATGCAACGAACGTCGCCGGCCCGGGGAGCCGACGCCGGGAAGACACCGACGCAGGTGCGCCGCCGCGCCCGGCCCGGTGTCCATCCGGCCCGTCGACAGGCTCGTCACGGCCATCGGCCGCGCGCTGACGCAACGCCGCGGCAATCTGGCGGCGCCACGAGATGCGCGACAGTTTCCGGCCGTGCGATCGTGTATCCTCGTGTGACATATCTCTCGAGATATCGGCTTCACGAGAAGAAAACATTACACCGACCGGGTCATCACTCTCCGGAAGAGTATGGGAAGGGGCTCTGCCGAACCACTCGGGGTTGCGGCGGAAAGACCAACGCCAGATCGATCGTCAGGCCTGGCAGCACCGTCACGTCGATCCGGCCTTCGGAATCGAAATACAGAGGCTTGTCAAACGTCCCGTCGGCTCCCAGGCGAAACACGGTCACCAGACGGTCGATGGGATGAACCAGCCAGAATTCCCGGGCTCCGGCCCGCTCGTAGCAACGCCGTTTGACGATGGCATCGCGCGAGGAAGTGGCGGGCGAAGACACTTCTATCACCAGATCGGGTGCTCCCCGGATCCGTTTTCCGCCGACCTTTTTCTCATCGCAAACGACGATCAGATCTGGCTGGACGATGGTAGCAACCTCTTCGTCCGGCTCGTCTCCGACTGGGATCAGAAGATCGATCGGGGCGGGAAACACCCGACAGGGCTTTCCCCGGAGGAACGTGTGAAACTGAGTTCCGAGCTCGATGACGACACTCTGGTGAAGGGGCGTGGGCGCCGGGGTCATGGCGTGGGCTTCGCCGTCGACGATCTCCCAACGTTCCTCATCGGGCCACGTCAGGTAATCCGCATAGGTATACCGGCGGTTCTGGGGTCGCAACAATGTCATGGAACGTCCTCTCCTCGGCAGCCTCTTCGATTTTACCAGTCCGCCCGAGTGCCGGCAACGCCGCAGAAGCGCGAAACGGCGGTCAGCGGTAGGAGGGGCCGTAGCGGCCGAGTTCGAGGCCGTTGATGTCGAGCAGGCGCAGCGGCGAAGCGGGCAACAGGTGGTAGTCGTAAGGGTTGCCGCCGACGAAGTCGGGCTTCATCGACTGGGCGCCGGGGCCCTTGATGCAGTCCTTGTAATCGACTTCGAAGCCGTGGATGGCGTTGTATCCGAAATACCCGGTCAGCGGGTTCGCCAGATCCTCGTAGGAAATGCCGTATCGGCCGGCCTCGTCGGTATTGCAAAGAATATTACTCTCTATACGCGGCTGGCCGGAGGCGATCGCGACACCGACATTCGCGTCGATGGTGCAATGGTCGAGAAAGTTATCGGTCACCCGGGTGTCGAGATACCGCACGCCGGTTCCGTGCGGGGCCACGATCAGGGTGTTGGCGATCACCGACCGGGCGAAATCGGCGAGAATCCCGATCTCGTAGGCATCGATCCGGCTTTCCCGCACCGAGATGCGGTCTTCGAGGTTGTCCTTCACGAACAGGCAGCCGATGCGGGCGCCGGTGATCACGGCGTTCGTCATGTCGAACCGCCGGCAGGCCACCACCTCGACCGCGGCCGAAGCGATATCGTTGAACCGGCAGTTGGAAAGGGTCGGCACGATGCGCACCCCTTCGATCCGATAGCCCCCGACGCTGTACTGCACGGTAATATCGTGGACGTTGGCTTCGATGCGGTCGACCAGCACGGCGGGCCCGGCACAGCCGAACATCTCGACGAAGCCGAGTTCGGAAACGCCCGCCCCACCCTTGCGGAACCGGATACCGGCCCAATGATCGCGCGCGCCGGCCCCGTCGAGCGGCGTGAACCGCACCGGAGCCCCGCTTTTCCCGGCGATGACGGCACGGCCGTTCACCAGGATCTCGACGCGGGAACGATCCTCGCCCAGCCCGAACGCGTCGCTCGCTGCAACCCGGAACTCGACGCCGGGCTCGACGAACAGGTTCGCCCCGACGCCCACGATCAGGTCGCTGACCAGCGTCACCGGAGATTCGGCCGCCTTGATCGTCAGATCACGGCCGAGAAATCCCGGCATGAAGACACGCTCGGATGAGACATAAGCCGACGCAGCCCCCACGTCGCTGAGCGCCGCCACCCCATACTCGTAAAAGTTGCCGCCATCCGTCGCGAGATCCCGGAACGACCGCGCATCGCGCGGCAGCGGCTCGGTCGTGAGGACGACCCACTCGCCCCCGTTCGCGCGGCGGCGCAGCCGGTATCCGGCCGTCGAACCCGTCGGCGAGGGTTCCCAGGCAATCGTGACGGCCCCATACGCTTCGAGGGGCTGGATGCGGATCGCCGCGGGCGGCTCGGGCGTCACCCCGATCGTCGTGCGGAATGGCATATCAACGGATATACGAGGTGTCGCATCCTCCTCGTTGAACCGCACGCGGGCATGATACAGCGTGTCGGGTTTCAGGCCGGGAATCGTGAATCGGTGGGACTCGGCGGGCGAGGATTCCTCGAGGGTGGCCGTGTATCCATCACCGGCCCCGTATTCGATGAAACAGGCGACGGAACGGTAGGTGTTCCAGACGAGAACGGCGCTGGTCGAGCCGACGCTTTCGATCTCGAGGTCGGTGATGCGGCGCTGCCGTCCGGATTTTTCCAGCTTCACGAGACGCAGATCCGTGAGCTCGTTCGAGGTGATGTCACACCCCACTTCGGCCACGTCGTAGTCGGCGTGACGGATCACGAGCCGGTTTTTGCCGGCCGGAAGCTCGGAGATGTAGAACGTGCCGTCCGGCCCGGTGTAGACCTTCTCGACCTCGTTGAAGATCGAGTAGACCAGGGCACCTTCGACGACGTCGCCTTCCGTATCGACGACCCGGCCCGACACGGCGCCGCTCTGGGCTTCACGCAGCCCGCAGCCGGTGCCGGCCGCGAGAAACGCGACCAGCGCCAGGACGGCGAACTGGATGAAGCGGCGGTTACGGAACATCGAACGCTCCGATATCCTCGTCGCCGAAGCCGCGATTCTCGAGCTGGCTGTCCGACGAAGGCACGTAGCTGAATCCCGAGCCGGTCAGTTCCTGGAAGGGGTTGCCCCCCTGAAGCCCGATTTCGGCAAGCACGACATCGATCCCACCCACGGGCAGGGCCAGCCCATCGGCTCCGCGATACCGCAGAGTCCCGTCGGTGACGTTCCAGACACAGTTTCCGGAGATGAGCTGGACGAGATTGCTGAACACGGCGTTGCCCCGATACAGGACGCCGATCGAGCTCCGGGCGGCATCGGCGAGGATCAGGTTGCTGTAGACGGTCGCCTGGGCCTCGCCGGTGATCTCGACCCCGACCTGGCCCTGGAGCGTGTTGCGCCGCAGGATGTCGCGGCCGCGCAGCACGACGG
The DNA here is from genome assembly GCA_035388825.1 of Candidatus Ozemibacteraceae bacterium. Classification (GTDB taxonomy): domain Bacteria; phylum Muiribacteriota; class Ozemobacteria; order Ozemobacterales; family Ozemobacteraceae; genus MWAR01. The sequence continues at coordinate 5,861 of DAOOQQ010000058.1, read as the reverse complement.
CCGTTCCGCTCGAGCCGGGTGCGACCAGATTGCCGCGAGCGATCGAGACGGCGTTGCGGTTCCCGAGGTCGATGCCGGTGACGGTCCAGTAGCGGACGACGTTGTCGAGCACCTCGGCGCTCGTGTTGTCGCGGGCGATGATTCCATAGTGGCAGCGATTGATCGTGTTCGAGGCGATGCCGACCGACTGGCTGTTTGAGGCGATCTCGATGCCGATGTTGCAGGTGTCGATCGTGTTCCCGGTCACGGAAACGGCCTGGCGGGCCTCGCGGCAGGCGATGCCCGAGGCGCTGCAGCTCGTGATCGTGCAGGCGCCGACGGTGCGGGGCAGGCCGCGCTCGCCCCGGATGCCGTTCTGGGCGAACGAGAGCCGGAGGCCGGTGATGGCCGATGCCGAGAGGTTGCTCGTGGCGGCAAAGGTGATGCCGATCCAGTCGCCGGGCTGCGGCCCCGGGGCGTTCGAGGCGAACGTGACGGGCTGGGCGGCCGAGCCGTCGATGACGAGGGTTCCCAGCACCTTCAGCTCGATCTTCCCGTCGGATGCGGGGTCGATGTTCCAGGCGTCGGCGGCCTCGATCCGCACCTCGGTGCCGGCGAGAATGCGCAGTTCGGTGGCGGCGGCGATCGTCAGGTCCCCGGTGAGCACGTAAGGACCGCGATCGGGAGTCCAGACAAGGCTCGAGGTCGTGATGCCGGGCACGAGGAACGAGACGGCCGGGCTCGGCGTGCTCTCCTCGCGGGTGCCGGCGACCTTGGTGACACGGTAGAAGAGCTTCTGGCCGGCCGCGCGATTCGCGTCGAGCCAGCGGTTTTCCTGGAGAAGCGAGGTCGAGACGGGGGTCCAGGGGCCGGCTTCGGCCTCGGCGGCATACAGTCGGTATCCGGCGAAATCCGTGCCAGTGTCCGCATTCCAGCGCACGTCGACCAGGCCGGAGGTGCCTTCCAGGCCGACCGTGAGACCCGTCGGCGGGTTCGGCCGGGCGGTCGTTCCGGTGGTAAACGTCATGTCGCCGCTGCGCAGGGTGCGGCCCTGGGAGTCGACGCCGACAGCGGTCACGTGGTAGGTGGTCGCCGGGGTCAGCCCGCTGAGAGTGAAGCTGTGATACAGGGCCATGGTCGCGGTGTCGGGCGTTTTGTATTCGAACAGGGCGTTGGGGCCGTATTCGAGATGGGTGATGCACATCGTGCGGGTGTTGAAACTGACGACGGCGCCGGCGGAGGTCACGGTCACGGCCTGCAAGTTGTAGATCGAGCCTTTCTCGAGAAGCGAGAAGCCGATGTTCTCGACCGTCTGGCCGGAAACGGCCTCGACAGCGCGGGATTGCGATTCGTATCCCTCACGCGCGGCCGTGATGGTATAGAAGGCCGGCTCGAGCGAGACAAGGGTCCAGGCTCCCGCTGAGTCGGTCCAGGTGGATGCCGAGGGGGTCGAGACCAGAACGGCGCTCAGCGGCCGGCCGGCCCCGTCGACGACGGTGCCGCTCAGGCTGCCCTTCGCCGGGGACTCGGTCTGCAGGCATCCCTGCGCGACGAACAGGACCGCCGCGAGCACCAACACGACAAGCCATCTGCGTATCTTGTTCTGATCCATGCGTCAACGGTATCGGCAGCTTTCGCCCGAATCCGAATACGCAGGAACACCACCAAGACACTACGATCCGCAGATGACGCAGATGGCGCAGATGCCTGAAATCGAGATTCGGAGAATCGTTCACCACCAAGACACCAAGGCACGAAGGACGATCCCCTACGCCCTGCCCTTACGACCCGCCCTTCGAGAAATGGGGGAAAAACAGGAAGAAACACCCCGAAAAACAGCTTCAGCACAGAGAACACAGAGGACACAGAGAATTCACGGAGGATCGGAACATTCTCCGTGCTGCCTCTGTGTTCTTCGTGTCCTCTGTGATGAGCGTTCTCCTCGTATTTCTGGTCTGAAATCCATGAGTTGTCAACGGAGTATCTCCGTAGTTCGGTGGTTCAAAACGGCTTCCGGGTTGCGCGGGAGGGCGGAAAGGGGTAAGCTTGGGGGCAAAACGCGACGCAGGTGGCCGGACGCGGCGCACCGCGCCGGTGTCGCAAAAGGAAGGGACCGAGATCATGATGAAGATATCGAAACGCGCGGAACAGATGCAGGCATCGCCGATCAGAAAGCTGATTCCGCTGGCGACGGCGGCCCGCAAGCGTGGCGTCACGGTGTATCCGCTGAACATCGGCCAGCCCGACATCCCGACCCCCGAGCCGATCCGGGATTCGATCCGCTCCTTCGACCAGAAGGTGCTCGCCTACAGCCCCTCGCCCGGCGAGGATTACCTGCTCGAGGCGTTCGCCGGCTATTACAAGCAGAACAACATCGCTCTCGACGCGAGCGACATCATCGTCACCACCGGCGGCAGCGAGGCGATCTTCTTCGCCTTCCACGCCATCTGCGATCCGGGCGACGAGATCATCGTGTTCGAGCCGTTCTATACCAACTACAATGGAATGGCCCAGCAGCTCGGCGTGCACCTGAAGCCGCTGCTCACCTACGCCGAAGACGGGTTCCAGCTCCCGCCGGTCGAGAAGGTCGAGAAAGCGATCGGCCCGCGCACCCGCGGCATCCTGATCTGCAACCCGAACAACCCCACCGGCACGGTGTATCCGAAGAAGGACCTCGAAGGCCTCGCGTTCCTGGCGAAGAAGCACAACCTGTACGTCATCGCCGACGAGGTGTATCGCGAGTTCGTCTACGACGGCCTGACGCACACCTCGATCCTGCAGTTGCCCGGCATGGCCGACCACGCGGTCCTCGTCGACAGCATCTCGAAGCGGTATTCCGCCTGCGGCGCCCGCATCGGCCTCATCGCGAGCAAGAACAAGGACATCATGACCGCCGCACTCAAGATGGCCCAGGCGCGCCTCAGCTCACCGACCGTCGAGCAGTGGGCCGCCCGCGCCGGCATCCTGATGGATCCGTCGTATTTCCGGCCGATCCTCGAGGAGTATCAGCGCCGCCGCGACACCGTGATGCAGGGCTTCGCGAAGATCCCCGGCGTCGTCTGCAAGGTCCCGGCCGGGGCCTTCTACGTCATCGCCAAGCTGCCGATCGAAGATGCCGAGGAGTTCGCGAAGTGGCTCCTGACCGATTTCAGCCACAAGAACGAGTCGGTGCTGGTCGCCCCCGCGGCCGGCTTCTACGGAACGCCCGGCATGGGCCGCAACGAGATCCGCATCAGCTACGTGCTCGAGGTCGAGAAGCTCCAGCGCGCGATGGAAACGCTCGGCGAGGGCATCAAGGAGTTCCAGAAGCACGAGAAGAAGCAGGGAAAGGGCCGCGCTGCCGAGAAGGCCGCGCACGCCTCGGCATGACCCGCGCTTCCCCGCCAGCCGTGCGGGTCGCATCGATCGACGCCTCCGCGTATCCGCTGCCCGCGCAGGCCACGAGCGGTGCCGCCGGCTACGACGTGTGTTCCCGGGAAGCCCTGACGCTGGCTCCGGGAGCATTCGGGCGGGTCGGCACCGGGTTGAAGCTCGAGATTCCGCACGGGTATGAGGGACAGGTTCGCCCCCGGTCGGGGCTGGCCGCGAAACACGGGGTCACGGTATTGAACGCGCCCGGCACGATCGACAGCGATTACCGAGGCGAGGTGTGCGTCATCCTGATCAATCACGGACGGGAGCCGTTCGCGATCGAACCCGGCATGCGGATCGCGCAGCTAGTCTTCGCTCCGGTGACCGCCGTCACGTTCGAACGGGCCGAAGATGTCGCAGCGACGCGGCGCGGCGCGGGTGGGTTCGGATCCACCGGAATTCTGTCGATGAATACCCGGGAAGTCTAACGGACCAGGAGAAGAGCATGAGCAAGCTCAGGGTGTGCGTCATCGGGTGTCTCGGAAAGATGGGCCAGGTCGTCAGCCGGGGTCTCCTCGCCAGCAGTGAGTATGAGCTGGCGGCAGGCGTCGACACGGCCCGCTGCGGCGACGATCTCGGCGCCGTGCTGAATCTCGGCCATCTCGACGTGCCCATCAGCTCGAATCTCCAGACGGTCCTATCGGATGCGAAGATCGACGTCGCCATCGATTTCACCACCCCCGCCTCGGTCACCTCGAACGTTGCAACCTGTCTGCAGGAGTCGGTTCCCGTGCTCGTCGGCACGACCGGCATCACGCCCGAGGATGTCGAGAAGCTCGCCCATCTTTCGAAGAAGATGGCAACGCCGGTGCTGATCGCCCCCAACTTCGCGATCGGAGCCCTGCTGATGATGGAGTTCGCGCGCAAGGCGGCGAAGTACATGCCGCATGCCGAGATCATCGAGCTGCATCACCCCCAGAAACTCGACAAACCTTCGGGAACGGCGTTGCGCACGCGCGACGGGATGATCGAGGCGATCCGCCAGGCCCCCCGCAAGGGCACGGCCGCCAGCCTCGAGGACAAAGCCGACGACGAGCTGGTGCCGATCCATTCGGTCCGGCTGCCCGGCTTCACGGCCCACCAGGAAGTGATCTTCGGGGACACGGGCCAGTGCCTGACCCTGCGGCACGACTCGTTCCAGCGTGAATCGTTCCTGCCGGGGATCTTCCTCGGACTGAAGCAGCTCCAGGGCCTGAAGGGGCTGAAGATAGGCCTCGAACTCTGAAAAACAGCCGGGCGATCACACCAGTGGTCGCCCGGACCGTTTCGGGGCCTGCGCCGAAAGGATGACGAAGCCATGAAAATCGTTCACGTGTTTTTACGGGATCTCGGCGGAGAGTTCACCAGCGAACTGTTCCACGAGCTGCCGAAAAAGCTCGGCGAGGCGGTTCCCGAGCCCATTTCGAAGATCTATTCCGACTACTTTACGGCGGTCGGTCTCGCTCCGGTGCGCATCAGCCGCAGCACCGAGAAGGTCCGGTTCGACAACGGCACGGGCGAGCTGAAAACCCACCTCAAGTTGTTCGGGTATGGTGTCGTGTTGTTCGAATACACCCTGACCCTCGACAGCAGCCTGCTGACGCTCGAGGAGCTGACCCGCCTCTCGTCGGTCAACCTCGAGACCCGCGGCCAGCAGAGTTTCGATTCGTTGTTCAAGGACGACCTGGGCAAGATCGAGGCGGTTCTGAAGGAGAACGTCCGCAAGGAGTACGACATCCAGACCTTCAACGACCACTTCGTCGTGTATCTCGACGACGTGCACCGGGAGCCCGACCAGGCCGTCTCGATGCTGCTGCCGCAGATGTTCGACCCCTCGTCGCCGGCCCGCCGGCACGGGATCTCCCAGATTTCGGTCGGGGAAGAGCATGATCACATGTTCCTGCTCGGCCAGCGCGCGTATCTCTCGCCGCTGCCCGACGGGTTCGACATCCTGAACTTCATCGAGCTGTCACGGGTGCAGTTGTTCGAGTTGAAAATCTATGACTATATATTGGACCGGGCGATCGAGAACACCTACCAGTTCCTCGACCAGCTGCCCCGCGAGGAGTCGATCCTGCCGCTCTCGTGGCTCCGCACGGATTACAAGCGGCGCATCAGCCACGTGTTGCGGCTGACCGAGATCCGGATGGACCTGGTCGATCTGGTGAAGGACGTGACGAACACTTCGAAGGTAACGGATGATCCCTTCTTCGCGACGCTGTACCGGAACCTGAACGAGACGTTCCAGGTCGGCTCATGGTTCCAGTCGGTGCGGGACAAGATCGAGGAGATCGACTCGGCCCAGCGGGTGATCATGGAGCGGATCGATCATTCCCGGGCGACGGCGCTGGAAATGACGATCATCATCCTGATCCTGATCGAGATCGTGATGCCCCTCGGCACCTTCATCAGCAATCATTTCTTCTGATAGGAAACAACGCACCACAGAGATACTCCGTTGAAATGCAAGCGTATTTTTGCATTTCTTGAAT
>DAOOQQ010000057.1:0-32076 GCA_035388825.1 Candidatus Ozemibacteraceae bacterium | reverse complement strand
GCAGCCAGGCGAAGTTCACTTTCACGGGCTCGGCGAAGGCGGATGCGGTGTAGGCCATGCGGGGGGTGAGCGGGGTGCCGCAGTTCCAGGATTCGACGACGGCGGCGGCCGGAGCGCGACCGCGGCGGCCGAGAATCCACCAGGCGAGAGCGACGCCGGCCGCAAGACAGCTCAGAACCAGCATCGGCTGCACCCCCTGCCCTTCCATGCCGGGCCAGCCAAGGGGCTGAATGGCTGGCGGCAGGCTTCTCGAGGCGACGAACGCCTTCTTCAGCGGCTCGAGAATCGTGTCGGGAAACACCCCGAACACGATGCAGGCAGCGGCCGAGGGAATCATGCCGGCGATCATGCGTTTCATGCCGGGAGCCGGAGGATGCGCAGCGGCTTCGGAGCGGGGTTTCCCGAGGAAGATCGAGCCGAACGCCTTCACGAAACAGCCGGCGGCGAGGGCGCCCGCGAGTGCCAGGCCTGCGGCGACCAGAGGCAGGATGATTTTGGCCGCGATGCCGGGGAGACGGAATCCGCTCAGGACGCTGAAATAGATCATCCATTCCCCGGCGAATCCGTTCAGGGGCGGCAGGCAGGAGATCGCCATGGCCCCGATGAAAAAGAGCATCGAGATGCCGGGAATCGTGCGCGCCATGCCGCCCAGTTCGTCCATGTTGCCGTGATGCGTCGTGGCCTGGACGCCGCCGGCGGCCATGAACAGCAGCCCCTTGAAGAAAGCGTGGTTGAAGGCATGGAACAGGCCGGCGGAAAAGGCGATGGCGGCATCGACCTCCCGGCCCCAGCCCCTGAGCAGCAGCCCCATCGCGAGACCGAGCAGGATGATGCCGACGTTCTCGATGCTCGAGTAGGCCAGCAGCGTCTTGAGGTGATGCTCGTTGCAGGCGTAGAGAACGCCGAGCAGCATCGAGACGGCGGCGATGGCGAGAATGACCCACCCCCACTCCGCCCCGAGAACCACGCCCGAGACGGCCAGGAAGCGGAACAATCCGTAGATGCCGGTCTTGACCATGACTCCCGACATCAGGGCCGAAACATGGGACGGCGCCTGCGGGTGGGCGCGCGGCAGCCAGATGTGAAGCGGCATCATCCCGGCTTTCGTTCCGAACCCGATGAGCAGACAGACCACCACGACCATGCGCTGCCAGCCGCCCAGCCCGGCAAATCCGGCCGTCCAGTCGGTGAAGGACCAGCCGCTGCCGGCATGGGCGCAGGGCCACGCCAGCGCGAGAGTGAGGAAGGCGGCCGCCACGTGGGTCATGGCCAGATACATGAACCCGGTGCGGCGGCGGCTCTCGGTCAGCGAATCGAGCATGACGAGGCCGAACGAGCTGAGCGCCATCAGTTCCCAGAAAAAGAGGAACGTCGGCACGGAGTCGGCGACGAACACGCCGGCCATCGAGGCGAGGAAGACGGCCTGGCACATCGGCATCCAGTGGAAATTCCACCGTTTCTCGAGATGCTCGAGATACCCGTCGGCGAACACCGACGCCGAAAGACCGACCCCGCCAAGCATCGTCAGGAAGAGGCCAGAAATACGGTCGAGGGCCACGGTCACCGGCCCAAGAACGGCGAGGCCATCCCAGGCGACGCGCCACTCGTGCCCCGCAAGGCCGAGACTGCCCAGGACAAGCACCAGGCCCGAACCGACCGAGGCCGCGTGGCAGCCGATTCTGCGCCACCGCACGGCGATGTCGTGACCAAACAGACCGGTCAGGAAACTGAAACCGAAACACACCCATGCAAGAGCGAGCAACGTCATAGCGAGATTCGCCTTTTCTGCCGGTCAGCCGCGGGGCCGCCTGTAAATGCGGGATGTTATACCGCCTTCCCGCATGCCCGTCAAGGGCGGAACTCACTATTTTTACTCATATATTATCCCTGCCGTTGCCGCCCGGAAGCATCTCGGCTACCATATCCCATCGAGAGCCATCATGAAAGAAGATCGATCGAAACGCCTGGGAAGCGGCTGGATGGCCGCTCTGCTGCCGTTTCTGATCCTCGCTTTCCCCCTGTATCTGCTGCATCGGGAGTCGGCAGGCATCGACCGTCTCGCCTCCGAGGCCGAGCACCGAGCCTGGCTCACCGATGCAGAGACACTGGCCGAGCGGTTCCGCGAGCGCTCGACCCCGGAATTCTGGCTCGAAGAGTCGATGCGCCGGATCCGTGCGGCCCTCAACGGCCCCGGCCGCCGCCCGGCGGAAGGGGCGGCCCTTTCCGGCATGGTCGCCCGTCTGCGCAGCCAGGGAATCGCCCATCTGCAGGCCTGGGCGGCCGAAGGGGCCATCGACACTCCTGCCGATGCGTTCCGGCTTCTCGAAGGCACGCATCTGCGGTCGGATTTCCGCGTGTTCTTCCGCAACCTGCTGCGGGAACTCACCCTCGAAGGCCACGGAACGAGCAGCCACGTCTCCGGGGAAGCCCGTTCGAGCCGCCTCAAGGCCACCTTCGGCGAAGGGGTTCCCCCCGAACTCTTCACCCGCAACTGGCGCGGAAGGGCGTTCCACGTCACCTTCCAGCGGCAGGCCGGCCTCGTCGTGTGGGACTCCCTGCCGGATGCGCCCGGCAAACCCGCCGGCGCCGTGTTCCTCTTCTGGCCCCTCGGCCACGCCTTCGCCCGCACCGGTATCGAACTCGCTCTTCGCCACTGGCGCACGATCTCCCCCTCCCCGCGTTATATACCTTCCGCCATAGATTTACCCGCGCCCGGCCGCCGCACGCGGCGCCGACTCCTCATCCCCGAAATTCTGGCCCGCACCAACGGGGTGCCCCGCGCGCTCCGGGCCCTCGGCCGCAACCTGCGCATCCGCCCCTCGCGATCCTCCCTCGGGGAAATCGATCTGTCCGCTCTCGATCGGCCACACACCACCGGCGGCCACCGGCTGTTCCCCCTTCCGCTGCCCCCGCTCTCGCACCTCGCCGGGATCATCTGCTCGCCCGTCCCGGCCGTTCCTCCTTCGATCACCACCCGCCTCGCCCGTTCCGGCAGCCTTGCCCTCCTCCTGCTCCTCCTCGTGTTCGCAGCCCGTGCCGCCTGCGGCCGCCCTCCCCCCTCCCCCGGGGTCCGCACCGAACTCCTGCTCTGGCTCGCCGCCATCGCTTCGATCCCCGCGGCCCTGCTGATCGCCTCCCAGGAGCGGCTCACGGCCGACCAGTCGGTAAACCGCCGGGATGAGCTCCGAGCCACCCTTCAGCGACATCTCGAGCGGATCGACACCGGAAGCGAGGCAATCACGCAGCGGTTCGTCCAGGCGTGCCGCGCCGGCGTCCACGATCCCTCCCTTCCCACGGCTCTCGACCGTGCAGTCAGCGATCCGACAGCCTGCGAGCGGCTGTTCGATCGCTTCGAGGAGCGGTGCGCCTCGGCAGGCATGGAGCTGATCGGCATCTTCGCCTTCGGCCACGGCGGTTTCAGCCTTTCCCGCGTTTCACCGGCCATCAATCCCGAAACCGCACACCAACTGCGCTGGTACCAAGAGGTTCTCGCGATCGAAACCCTCTCCCGCATCGCCCCCGACCTCGCCCGCGAAACCCCCGCCCTCCGCACCCGCTCCTCTTCCGCGGCCGAGATGGGCAAACTGGGCATCCTCGCGAAAAACGACAACTTCCTCGGCCCACCCGACGCGGGGTATATCTACCGGCTCGGCAACCGCCACACCCTCCGGTATCACGACCTGATCTATCACCGCGGCGGCGCCAGGTATATCGTGTTCGTCCTCTGGTCCCAGGACCGGATTTACCGGAACTACCTCGCGCAGTCCCTCGCCCGCCTCCAGGCAGACTTTCCCGGGCTCGGCTTCGGGGCCTATCGCCCGTCCCCCGACGGCATCCGCCTGGAAGCCGCCGCCGCGACACCGGAACAGCTCGGCGAACTGTCGATGGCCGTGCGCAACCTTCCCGGCTCGTCCACCTCGAACCACGAAATCGTCCAGCTCCAGGGAAGGGCGATGCCCGGCCTCCTCCTTTGCGCGGCCGCCCCGCTCGCCCCCCTCGAACGCACGCTGTGGGACGATCTGATCCGTTCCCTCGCGACCTTCGGCTGCGGCCTTCTGCTCGTCTTCGGCGCGGGCCTCCTCCTCTCCCGCTGGCTGGCCGATCCCGTGCGACGGATGGCGGCCGCCTTGAAGCGCGTGGCGGCGGACGATCTGGAAACCCGCGTCGCGCTCGACCGTGCCGACGAGCTGGGGGATGCCGGCACGACGCTCGATAGGATGATCGAATGGCTGCGAGAACGGCGCGCGATGAGCCGGTTCGTCTCCTCCCAGGTGCTCGACGTCGTCTCACGCGGCAATCTCGACGACCGTGATCGGCCCGGCCGCACCTCTGCCGCCCTCCTCGTCACGGATATCCGCAGTTTCACAACCATGAGCGAATCCCACCCGCCCGCCGAGATCTTCGCCCTGCTCAACCGCCACCTCGCCGTCATGACCACGATCATCCAGCGGCATGGCGGAACGATCGACCGGTTCATCGGCGACGCAATCCAGGCCGTATTCCTCCCCCGGGATGGCGATCTTCCCTCCCGGCGGGCCCTGACCGCGGGAGCCGAGATGATGGAGGCTCACCGCCGCCTCCAGTCCGAACGGGCGGAACGGGGCGCATTCACGTATAGTATAGGCATCGGTATTGATCAAGGGGAGGTGGTGACGGGCATTCTCGGCGATCCCCAGGTCCGTCTCGACTTCACTGTTCTGGGTGAACCTCTCAAGCACGCCTCCGATCTCGAGGCGCGATCGAAGGCCGGCCGCCACACCCTCGTCATCGCCTCCGACCAGGTCCGACGTTCCGCCGGCGAAGCGTTCCGTTTCGAGCCGCTCCCGGATGCCGAAGCCGACCCCGCCTGGGAGCTTGTCGCGACAGCCATCACCCCGGGACCTCACCCCGCCCCTGACCGGGAATCCGCGCCGACGCCCTCGCCCTCCGGGAAGCCGGCCACCCCCGCCGTTCCCGACCTTCCCGCGACGGGAACCGCAACCGGCTTCTCCCGCTCTCCCGGCTGGGCCGTCGTCTGCCTCCTCCTGTGGCTGGCCCCGCTGTTTCTCCTCTTCGCGTCATCACGGGATCTGGACCGTTCCACCCGCCTCGCTGTCGCCACGACGACCGGCATCCAGCTCCGCCAGGACTTGCAACTCGCCGAGCAGATGAGCGATCCCCAATCCATCACCCATCTTCTGATCCAGCAGCACCTGACCCCGGTCCTCTCTCTCGATGCGTCCGTCCCCTCGCAGAGACGCCGCATCGAAAAGCGCATCGTCAGCCTCCGCCGCCTGCTCCCCGACCTTCACGTGGTTCTCACCCGCAGCGGCAGGGAGAAGTTTGACCTTCCCGCCGTCACCACCTTCGGCACTTCGCGGCTGCTCCCGCCTCGCGACTGGGGCGACGTCTACCAGCTCTTCCGAAGCAATCTCCAGGGCTTCTCCTACCCCACCCGTCCCGGCCACGACACGAAATGGATGCGCAATGCGCTCTCCCAGACAAACCTCTGGGGCTCTCTCCGAGAGGGCTTCGGCGCCTTTCTGAAACTCCCCGTCCGGCAGCGGGAGCTCCTCTACACCTGGTTCCCCCTCCTCGGCCGGGATCCTTCCGGCCCCTGCCCGACCGGAGCCCGGGCCGTCGAGGCGGCGTTCCGACGCACCGACGTTTTCGGCCCCCGCCTATCCGGAGCGCTGTTCATGACCTGTCCGCCCCAGGCCATCGACCACGCCGCAGGCATCGACAATATCATACGGTATCTTTCCAGAAGGGGATGTGCCCTGGCCGTCCTTCCCACGGATGCCGTCATCCCCGGCAGGATCCACCCGGCCTTCACGACCCACCCCGGACTCGGGGAAGCGCTGCGTCAGCCAGGCAGGCCCGTTCCCGGCTGGGAGCTCCTCGAAGGCTCCGTCGTGTATGACCGCGCCTTCCGCCTGGTCGCCGCCCGCCGCACCGTTCCTCCGACGATACGGCTGCCATCACGCCTCTCCTTCCACTGGATCGCCCTCGCTCTCTGGCTTCTCATCGGCCTTTTCCTCCTCCACGCCGTTCGCCGCGCCGCCGCCGGATTCCGTCTGCCCGGACTCCATCGGCAGCTGACCGGGGCATTCGTCTTCGTGATCCTGCCGATGCTCTTCCTGGCCATCCTGACGCTCGAACGGACCCGTGAGGAACATCGCCTGAGGCAGTTCACCGCCAATCTCACCGCCCTGCGGAGCCACCTCGATACCACCGACCGCCATCGCGAGTTCGTTCACGCCTGGGCCGTCGGCGTCGCCGACCGGCTTCTCCACCGCACGCCGTTCCATCAGGAACTCATCGCTCTCGAACGGCAGCGACGGCCTTCGAGCCACGAGACATCCAGCCCACTCCTCAAGCGCGAATCCGCGCGGCTGGCTCGCTGGGGGCTGCTCTGCTCGAACCCGATGATCGTGGGCACCGACAACTTCTTCCTCGGCCATCTCGGGGCCAGAAACCTGGGCAGCATCAAGATCCTGACCGACCTGATGCGGTTCGCCGCCGCACGCGTCCTGACCTCTCTCGCCCCAGCGACGAACCTCCCGGGCCGGCGCCGCGCCGGGGATATCGGCAAGGATCTCATCATCGGTTCCGGGATCGAAGAACTGCAGCAACTGTTCATCGCCGCGACCCCTGCCGACGTTCTCAGCCGCTTCCTCGTCGCCCACACGGACCTGTCGAATATCGCCCTGTTCAACACCGCCGACATCCTGTTGCGCATCGCCCTCCGGCACGAGGGGAACCTGCGCTGGGTCTTCGAAGGGAACTTCAAACCCGTCTCTCTCGATGCGCAGGCTCTCCGCAGCTCCGGCACCGGTTCGACTCCCCTCTGCTTTTCCGATCGCGTCGAGCCGATGTTCTTCTCGGCCCCCCCGTATTATGCCTACGCTCACGAGGACGGCGAGATCGAGGGAAAAGGGATCGCCGACCTCGTTCCGCCCGTCCTGATGAACCTCACGACGATCGCGAACCGGACCGCCCTCTCCCCGGCGCTCCGGGTGGGTTCGGGGCCTGACGAGCAGCTCGTCATGACAACCTCCCCGGCCCGCATGACGGACAAACTCCTCTTCACGAGGCACCTGACGGGCCGGGAGAAGGCCGTTTCCGCAGCCGAGTGGCAGCACAACCGGCTCCTTCTCCTCCTCGTCCTGCTCCTGTCGGTCCTCCTGGCCCGCCATATCGCCGCCCGCTTCCTCCGGCCCCTGACCGCCCTGTCGCGGGCATCGGGCGCAATCATGCGGCAGGACTACTCGGTCCGGCTGCCCGTCGACCGCGGCGGCGAGTTCGGCGATCTCGCCGCAGCCTTCAACGCCATGGCCCAGGGTGTGGAAGAAGGCCGGCTTCTGAGCAGGTTCGTCTCCGAATCCGTCCGCAACGCCGCCCGGGATGCCGGCAGGGAAGAGGCCGCGCGGCGCGGGGAACTGACCCGGGCCGTCGTCCTGTTCGCCGGCCTGGGGAATTTCAAACGGGAGCTTGCCGGAACCGATCCGGTCCTGCTCATCCCCCGGCTGAACCGGTATCTCGAAACGATGTCCCAGGCGGTTCGGGATCATGGCGGCGACATCGACAAGTTCATCGGGGAAAAAATCCTCGCCGTCTTCTTCCCCGACCGGCTAGGCGGCCGCACGGAGGCTTCCCGTGCAGCACTGCTCACGGCTCTTGCCATGCAGGACCGCCTGCGGCAGTCCGACACCGGCTTCGGTCTTCCCCTCGGGATCGGCATCGTCGAAGGCCCGGTTCTTGCCGGCATCATGGGCACGCCGGACGTGCGCCTCGAGTATACGGTCATCGGCGACACCGTGAACCTGGCTTCCCGGCTCGGCGACATCGCGATCCGCCTCGACCGGACCGGCGTGATCCGCCCCACGGCCGATGGGGCCTTTGGAGGCATCGTCCTGGAGGCAGGACTTCAGAACCTTCTCGCGCAGGCCGATGATCCGCTGAGCCACCGTCTGACCGCTCTCGACCTTCCCCCGATCAAGGGGAAAACGCGTTCCGTGCAAGCCTGCCGCGCGTCTTGAGGGTTCTTTACAAAATTGATTTTTCCCTCTCGACCTTTCGATGTAGTTCAAGGTATACTTGTTATGGAATCCATCGCAACACAGGCGAACGATTCCCACGAAAAACAGCAAAATGCGTTATCGAGAGGTATCATTGATGTCATTGTGCGCATTGACCGGCGGTTGTTCCTTCTATCATCGGTTCCAGCATTCCGAGGATCTCGCCTGCCATGCTCTGGTGAATCTGTACTGCCGCGGCCCTCTCGCGTGCCGCTGCAAGATCCGGGAACGCGAATCCACACAGGAAAAACTCCCGGAAGGCACGATGCTGCCCAATGGCTGTTTCGTGGGAAGCCAGCCCGAGCGGTCAGTCTGAGATCGGCGTCAGGGCGGCGATAACCGCCTTCTGAATCGGTCCGAAATCCCCGGGAAATACGAGCAGGCGCTCGGATTCCCCGGCAGTTTCGCGATTTCCGGCGATCGTCAGGAGACTGATCTTCGGATCGACGGCCCTCATCGCGGACTCGAACATTTCCCGGGCCGGCCCCTCGAGAAGGGCTTCATCGATGAACGCCGCCGCAAACGGCGCATTCTGTTCGCGGTGTCTCCTGCTGCACTCGAGCGCTTCTTCGCCGGTACGCACCTTGACGACGTTCAGACCGAGACGGACGAGCCGGTCGGTGAGCATGTCGCCACGGATGACGTCGCCGAACACGACAAGCACGTTCCCGATGACGGCGCCGCTCGTCATGGGCAGGCAGCCGGTATCGGCGGAACAGGCCGGCACGAGGATGCGGACGAGCGTTCCCGTTTCAGGGGCGGACTCGATCCGGATCCGGCCGCCATGGCGGTGGATGATGGCACGACAGACGGGCAGGCCGAGACCGGTTCCGTGCGTGCGGGTCGAGACATGCGGTTCGAACACCCTCTCGATCAGCTCGCGGGGAATACCCGTGCCGGAATCCTGCAGGCAGATTTCGACCCACCCGTGCCGGGAGGCCTCGTCCAGTGTTCCCCAGGCCGAATCGGGCGACCGGACGAATCCGGCGGAGATGTCCAGGGAGCCGCCGTGGGGCATCGCCTGGAGGGCATTGCGCACGAGATGGCGCAAGGCCTGCTGGAACTGGACCATATCGATGCCGATGGAAGGCAGCCCCGCATCGATCCGGAATCCGAGACGGACGCCGGCGACGCCTTCGACCGCCTGGGTGACGGTTTCGGGGAGATACCGTTCCGGGGGAACCGGCCGGAGAACGGGTCTGTCGCGCCGGGCGAGCAGGGCGAGCTGGGTCGTCAGCTCCTGGGCCTTCGCAGCCGCCTTCTGGACCGAATCGAGATATCTGGCGAGAAGTTCGGGCTGGCCGAGAGACGAGGAGGCAAGAGAAAGCCCGCCATATATTCCTGTCAATATATTATTAAGGTGGTGAGCCACACCCCCGGCGAACAACGCGACTTTATCGGCGCAACGTTCGTCCTGAGCCCCCTTCTGTTGGGAAGCCAGGCTATCCTGCCGCTCGGGATGAACGATGGTCTCACTCATGGATCACTCTCGTCTAAAGGTGTCGGACCGTCCCACAGCACATCTTTCCGGATACTATACAGCATCCACCCTTCGGTGTCACCGATTTCCACCCGGGGGCGTTCCAGCCGATGGCTGCGGTTTACACGGCGGCGGCGGCGTGGTATGAATGGGGCAACAGATTCCCCAAGGAGAAGGATTCATGTTGCATCGTATGTTCCGGCTGATTGCGCCGCTGGTTCTCTGCCTGACTCTGTCGGTTCCCGCGCTCGCCCAGTTGTCCTACGAAGGCTCCTCCTCGATCGGCGACTCGCTCCTCCCGGAACTCGCCAAGGGCTTCGAGGCGAAAAGCGGCATCGGATTCATGAACATCACCTCGAACAGCTCTGCCCAGGGCTACCAGGCCCTGAAGGAAGGCCGCACCAAGATCGGCGGCCTGTCCCGCCTGCTGACCGCCGACGAAATGAAGACCGAGCCCGGCAACCGGGTCATCGGATATGACGCCGTCGTCGTGTATGTGCACAAGGACAATCCTCTCACCTCCCTCACGTCGGAACAACTCAACCGCATCTTCACCGGCCAGGCAAAGAACTGGAAAGAGGTCGGAGGGGAGGACGCCCCGATCGTCACGGTCCTGAAGGAACAGGCCACGGAGGGGGGCACCGCCCGCCAGTTCTGTGAACTCATCCTCGGCGGCCAGCCGCCGGCAACCCCGACGTTGACCCTGCCCGGCATCAGGGAATGCGTGACGCACGTCGCCTCGACGCCCCACACGATCACCTTCGCCTCCCTCGCCTTCGACGACAAGACGGCCCGTTTCATCGCCATCGACGGCGTTCAGCCCTCGCGCGACGCCCTCAACAAGGGGGAATATCCCCTCGCCCGTCCATATGTCCTGATATACAATAACAAGCCCGAGGATCCGGACGTCGTGAAGTTCCTCGATTTCGTCTTGACCAAGGATGGCCAGGAAATCGTGCGCAAATACATCGTTCCCGTGATGGGCTTCGAATAAGACGCGAATCGCTCCGCGAGGCGCAGGGGAACCGCTCCCTGCGCCTCGTTTATTTTCCGCGCGTGCATCAGGGCTGCGCAACCGCGTGTGCAATTTCGGAGCACGGTGCCCGCAGGAGGTGGCGGCGATCCCCTTCCCGTCTCACATTTCGCATCATGGCACGGGAAATGCAATAGGGGGATTCACCCTCCGGTTCTGTTCAAATCATGCACTCGAAAGGTGAATCCATGCGCAAGACGAAGATTCTCGTCACCCTTGGCCCGTCTGCCGAAACCGAACCCGTTCTCGAACAATTGATCCATGCAGGCATGAACGTCGCCCGGCTGAACTTTTCCCATGGCGATCACCACGAGCATGGCAGGCGGATCGAAGCGCTCAAAAACGTCCGCGCACGGCTCGGTGTCCCTGTCGCGATGATGCTCGATACCCGCGGTCCCGAGATCCGCACCGGGGAAGTCGAGGGAGGGAGCGTCACCCTCGAGACAGGCTCCACGATCACCCTCACGACCCGCCCCGTCATCGGCAGTTCGCGACTGATGCCGGTCTCCCACCCGTCGCTTCCCTCCGAAGTGGTGCCCGGCACCTCGATCCTCCTCGATGACGGCCTGATTCAGCTCGAGGTGACGGATGTCGTCTCGGACACCGAGATCACCTGCCGCGTCGTGACCGGCGGCCGGATGCGCGGCCGTCGCGGCGTCAACGTGCCCGGCAGACGTCTGGACCTGCAGAACCCGACCCCGCACGACATCGGGGATCTCGAGTTCGCGGCCCAGCAGGAATTCGACTACGTCGCCGTCTCCTTCACCCAGGATGCCGCCACGATCGATGCCGTGCGCGAGGTTCTCCGGGCCGCGGGCGCCCCGGCGATCAAGGTCATCGCGAAGATCGAGAACCATGCCGGCCTCGACCATTTTCCGGAGATCCTGGAAGCGGCGGACGGCATCATGGTCGCCCGCGGGGATCTCGGCGTCGAACTCCACCCGGAGGACGTCCCGATCGCCCAGAAGGATATCATCCGTCGCTGCTACATGGCCGGCAAGCCCGTCATCACCGCGACCCAGATGCTGCACACCATGATCGAGTCCCCCCGGCCCACCCGCGCCGAGGTGTCGGACATCGCCAACGCCATCTATGATTTCACCTCGGCCCTGATGCTGTCAGGCGAAACCTCGGTCGGCCGGTATCCGGTGACCTGCGTCGAGACGATGGCACGCATCGCCGAACGGGCCGAGGCGGCGATCGAGTATCGGAAGATCTTTTTCTCCTACACCGCCCGCAACGAAAAGATCGAGGATACGACTGCCGCGGTGACGATGGCCGCTGTTACGACGGCCTGCAACGTCGGCGCCAAGGCGATCATCACGGTCAGCGAAACCGGCCACACCGCCCAGGCGCTTTCCCGGCTTCGCTCCGATATTCCCATCATCGCCGTCGTTCCGGACGCGCGGGTTCACCGGCAGCTCTCGCTCAACTGGGGCGTGCGGGCCGTTCTCGGGACGCATTTCCGAAGCCTCGAAGAGCTGCACGTCGAGTCGATCCGGATCGCGGCCGCCACCGGTCTGATCGGTGAGGGCGACACCGTGGTGCTCGTCGCCGGGGTACCGGTCGGCGTGGCCGGAGCCACCAACATGATCAAGGTCGAAACCGTCGGCGTGCCCGACGATCGACGGATCGCCGATGCGGCGCTCCACCATCGCCCCGTCATGGGCGGCGCCCCTTCGTCAGGGCCTCGTCAGGCGGATCTGATGCCTCTGCGCAGGCTCGACGGCGATCTGGTCGTCGACGCGCTGTGGCGTGAAACCTGGCCGGTGATGTCCGCCCGCCACTGGTGACCGTCCCGGGACCTTCCGAACGCGCCCGCCGGCTCCATATCCGGCGGGCGCTGCCGTATCCGGCGGGGCCTCCTGTGGTATCATGAGCGTCAGGATCCGTCTCCGCCGATGCCACCAGCCACCCCTCACCACCTCATCGCCCCCCGCCCCCTGAATCCCGCAGCCCTTGCGACCTTCTGGGTTTCGGTGCTGTTTCTTCCCGGGCTGCTGCTGATCGGCATTCTCCAGCATCTCGTCGACGATCACGAGACCCAGCTCCGTCACGAGTTCCGCGGCCGGCTCATCCGAGAAGTCCCTCTCTTCGTCCGGGACCTCCGCCCAGAGTCGTATATCGAGCGATATCAAAAGAAGCTGTTCCCCCTGCTCGACCGGCAGAACAGCCCCGACACCTTCGTTTCAGCCTGGAAAGCCGCTACCGGTTTCGCGCCGGTCCGGATGTTCCACGCAGGCCCGGATCTGGCTGCCGTGACGATCCGCCCCTCTCCCGACCGGGATCCGGCCAACCGCCCCCCCCCGGCCCGCGTCATAGCCGCCTGGCTTCAGGATCTTGCCGGGATGGGCCATCGCCGCCGGCTGGCTGGGGACCAACCGGGCCGTGGCGGCATCCTGCCATCCAAAACCACTTCCAAGCTGCTGATCGAGTATTTCGGGCTCCCTTTCCCCCCCGAATTCATCGCCGATGCCCCCATGGCGCTTTTTTCAACCAAACACCACGGGGAGATCCTGTATTTCACGCTCCATCTGGATGCCGACTCCCACGCCCCCGATGCCGCAATCCGGAGCGGCTGTCTCCTCGTTTTCCGCGACCGGGACATCTCCCGTGGCCGAGCCCTCCGGGATGCCTGCCGCCTCGGCAGATCCAGGGGCCTCCTCCGGATGACCCGATGGCGCCCACGTCGCTACACCAGTCTCGTCGACTCCTGACAACCGGCCGGAGAAGGGCTGGCCATCGAGACCACCGCCCCGGCGTGGCTGTTCTCCCGCACGAACCGCACCGATCCGGCACGCGTCCTGATGCTGCGGACCGAAGTCCCGAAACGCGAACTGGTTTCCCCCCTGCGCCGGTATGCATCGCTCCTCCGGATCATCGTGTTCGCCCTGTGGGCCGTGGGCGCCGTGCTCCTGTTGAAACTCCGCTTCACGGGCACGTTCGGGACGCTCCCTCTGCGATCGAAACTCGTCGGTCTCCTGAGCATCGCGGTCGGCCTGCCGCTCGTTCTCTTCCTGCTTGCAGCCCTGTCCTACGGCCGTTTTTCCGAGATCCTCGGCCGCCAGGAACGGATGAACAAGCTCCGGCAGCATCTCGAGCGTCTCGAGCAAAGCGTCCAGACCGGCTCGACCCTGTTCCAGAAGCGGCTGTTCGAGATGCGGGATGACATATCCCGCACCCTCGGCCCTGACGAAGATTCTATTCGAAAAGCAATAGAACGCCTCGGCAGGATCGGCATTTATGATTTCGCCTACTATATCGATAACCGCGGCAGGGTGTTGCAGTTGTCTCTCGATGGCCGGGAGGTGGTCTACGGCATCGTTCGCAAGAGCAAGGTGGCCCAGTTCCTTCACCCGACGGCTGTGGCCATGCTCAAGGTTCGGGGCAACGTCCCCCCGGAGAGCGCCGATTGCCTCGCAAAAGCCCAGGCGCCCTCCACCGCGGGCCTGGCGTTTCTGCGCTCGATCACCCAGGACTCGATGAACGATTTCGTCACGACCGAGGGCAAGACCTGGGATGCCGCCATGCCGGATCTCGGCACGCAGCGGTTCCAGATTCTCTTCCCCTACCGCTACACCCCGCGCGCCCGCGAGGATTCGCTGATCATGCTGCTGGGCCGGCCCGAGCAGGAGGCGGCGGCCTCGTTCGATCTGCTGTTTGGCCGCTCTCCGGCTGCGTTCCGCGAAATGGATGGCGAATACGAGACCCGCCTGGCGCTGTATCAGATCGACAAGGGCATCGTCCCGACCCTGCAGCAGAACATCTGCTGGCCGGAAACCGCCCGCTCCGACACGGTTCTTTCCTCCCTCGCCCGCCGCGCCTTCGAAAACGGCTGGACGGGTGCCGTCTCCCTCCGGGATGGCAGCATCGAAGCCGCCCGGCTGTTCACCAACAGCCCGTTCATTGCCGTCGGCTTCGCGACACCCCGCGGGGCCCTCGCCGGAAACGCGCTCCAGTTCCTGTTCTGGCTTCTGTCCGCCTACACCCTGACCCTGCTGTGCCTCACGACCTACTTCCTGAGCCGCCTGTTCGAACGCCCGCTCGACGCGCTTATCACGGCCGTGAAACGACTCGGCCAGGGCGAACTGGGACTTGCCGTCAGCATCCGGTCGGCCGACGAGCTCGGGGTGATCGGTGACGAAATCACCCGGATGAGCCGGGGCCTGCGTGAACGCAACCGCCTGCGCAGATTCGTCTCGGAGCTCGCGGCCGATGCGGCCAAGACCGGCGAGGAAGCCGGCCGCCGCGTCAACCTCACGATCCTCTTTTCCCATATCCGGGAGTTCACCCGCCTTTCCGAGGGGCTCGGTCCGACCGGCACCGTCGATCTGCTGAACGGCTACTACGCGGCGATGGAGGAGGCCGTGCACAGCCATGGGGGCGCGATCGACAAGTTCATCGGGGATGCGGTCATGGCCGTTTTCCATCCTGACCGCACCGGCGGAACCCATGCCGCTGCCGCCTGCCATGCCGCCCTGGAGATGCGTCGCGCGCTCGAACGGTTCAACCAGGCCCGTGCAGCCTCCGGCGCCCCTCCCCTCCGTACCGGCATCGGAATCGCCAGCGGTATCGTCATTTCCGGCCGGGTCGGTTCCACGATCCGGCGGCAGGATTTCACGGTGATCGGCGATACGGTCAATCTTGCCGCCCGTCTCGAGTCGCTCGCGGACAGCGGCCCGTTCGGTCCGATCCTGCTGAATGATGCCGCAGCCAGCGAAGCGGGCCCGGAATTTCTGACGATCGCCACCGGCCGGCTCACGGTCAAGGGGAAAACCGAGCCCGTCACGGTTTTCCGGCTCGAATCCGGAGACGAGGCATGACGAACCAGCAGCCGCACATCGACATGACGCCCCGGATCTCGATCGTCGCGATCCTTGCCCTGTGGTTCTTCCTGTTTCTCGCCCCTGCCGGATTGATGTTCGGAGTGCTCAACGCCCTGATCGATCAGGACGAGCAGCTCCGCCGCGCCCTCCTCGAACAGACCCTTTCCGAAGAAATGAAGCGATATCTCGATGATCTCACCCCCGAGCGGTTTTTCCAGCATCACGTCGAGCAAGCCGCCCGTCCCTTCGCCGATGCCGCCCTCTCGGAGAACCCACAACGTCGCCTCAACGCCTGGCGACATCGTTTTTCCAGGAGTCTGGGCGCCCCTTTCCATTTGCTGGCGATGGGCTCCACCACGGGAGGGCCGTTCACGCTCACGCTTCCGGAACAGCTTCCCTCAACCTGGACCCCCGCGCGGGCGCGAATGGCTCTGGCCCAGTTGTTCACCCAGCAGCGCCGCAAGGTGTTTCGCCTTGCCCCGGAACCGCCTCCATCCGCCTATCCCGATGCCGCCGCCCTGTTCACCGATATTCTCGGCCCGAACGGCCCGATGATCATCGTCTCGGCGTTCCATGGGGAAACCGAGACGCTCTACTCACCGCTGACCCCCGAAACGATCCTGTGGTACACCTGGTTTCTCGCCCCGTTCACGGACCGGCCAGGCACATACAATGCCCTGGTGGCGGTCCGGGAAGACCGGCTGGCGCTCGAAAAGCGGTTTGCCTTCGCCCGTTCCCAGGTGACACGCCCCGATCTCCGCCGCACCCTCGCCGTCGTCGGCGGCAGCAACAAACCACGTTTTCTGACCAAAGCGGGCTACCTCTGGTTCGTCGATCTGCTGCCCCAGCACATCTCCTCCCTTATTCCCCCGGGCAGCCGCCACATCCGGGCCGGCCGCCTGCCGATGGCCGCCGTCGGAGCCCCCCTCACGGCCTTCGCCCATCCGCTCCGCACGATCCTCCCCCTTCTGCGAACGGCATTGTTCCTGATGATCTTCGTCTCTGCGATCCTCATCGTCGGCTTTGCCTCCGGGAACCGCATCATCCCGCTCAGCATCCGCGGCAAGATCATGATGGCAATTGCGGCGGGTATCTGGATCCCGCTGGTCGGGACCATCCTCTGCCTCGCTTCCTATCAGCGTCTTCAGGGCTGGGCCCACGCCAACCGCTCCCTCGACGATCTCGAGGAAAGCCTCGAGCAGAGCGAACTCTCCCTCTTCAGCCTCGACCGCTTCCTCGAACTCGATATGCTCGATGCCAGAGGCCGGCTCGAAGGGGAACGGGGCTCCTTCTCTCCTGAGCGTCTCCAGCGGCTGATCGACTTCAATGCGGGGATCCCGTATAAAACCTACCCGATCGCCCTTGGGGCGGACGGCAGGGACTTCATTTCCGAGCAGAACAGGGAGGACACGAATGTCAGCCGCGCCGAATCGCAGGAGGTCTTTCTCAAGCTGTGTCGCGGGTTTGCCATCGATCTTCTTTCAAAGCTCGGCAGCCTCCAGGTCTATGAGCCTGACGAGAAGCGCAGGAACAAACTGCTCCAGATCGTCGAAGTGACCCAGGGGTTGGGGGATGCGTTGATCGACCCGCGTATCATCAACCGACTCCTGACAAATGCCGGAGCGTTGCTGCCGCTTCCCTTCTCTCAGGTGTTCGAGCGTGCTTCGGCCGTTTTCATCACCCCCAACGGCGATCCCAAGCGTCCTCCGTATGCCTTCTTTTTGCTCACGACACTGCATGCATCCAGGTATCGCGAGTTTCTTCAGCGCAGCGTCCCGCAGCAACTCTTCAATGTCCAGCGCATCCGGGGCTACACCACGAAAAAGGCCATCTACCGGTTCACGAGCAAAAACAATTTCCCCACCGACGACCAGGATTATCCGACGAACATCTGCCGCAATCCGCGTCTGAGGGATCTGGCGCTGCGCAGCCGGCGGGATCGAACGGATCTGCGGATCGATCGCTCCGGTGACCGCCAGCCGTATCTCATGGCGGCTCGATATTTCCGCGACAAACCCTTCATCGGAGCCGCCCTGGCCGAGCCTGTGAACTCCCCCGTCGCCGGCCACCTCACCATCGTCGTTGCGGGAATCGCGCTTCTCCTCTTCCTCGGCGCCTCCCTCGGAACCACCGCGCTGCTCTGGTGGCCGCTGAAAGCCTGCCTCCAGGCCATCCGGCGAACGTCAGCGGGCCGGTATGACTGGACGCTCGACGTGAAGAGCGGCGATGAACTCGAATTTTTCGCCGAATCCCTGAACGGAATGATCGGGGGAATCCGTGAACGAGAGCGGATGAGCCGGTTCGTCTCGGATGACGCGCTCGCCCTCGCCGCTTCGGATGATGATGCGATGCTGGAACCCGGCGGGGAGTATGTCGAGGCGACGATCATGACCTCGGACATCCGGAATTTCACGACGCTGTCCGAGCGGTACCCGCCCGAACAGATCGTCGCCCTGCTGAACGCCTATTTCACCCGCATGGAGGGCTGCATCCGGGCCCATGGCGGCCGGATCGACAAGTTCATCGGGGATGCCCTGACGGCCGTGTTCCGGGAGGAGGACGGCTCGGGGGATCATGCCGTGCGCGCCTGCATGGCGGCTCTCGAGATGCGCACCGAGCTCGCGGCCCTGAACCGGGAGCGGGAAGTTGCCGGCCAGTTCGTGATCCAGACGGGAATCGGGCTTGCGAGCGGCCGGGTGATCGCCGGTCGGGTCGGATCGAGCACGGGCCGCCTGGATGCCGCTTACATCGGGGATGCGGTGCTTCTCTCGGCACACACCGAAAGCCGCTCGAAAGGCGCGCGGGTGACGGGGATCCTGCTCGCCCCCTCGACGGTGCGGCTGCTGCGGGGTCGGGGCCGGATCGAGTTCCTCGAGCGGGTCACGCCCGACGGGAAGAGCCGCGCTTTTTCGTTGTACGAGCTGGTCGAGCTGCGCGACCCGGCGGAGGACTGATCAGCGTGATCTCGTTCCGGTCGTGGAACAGGTGCCGGATGCGCAGGCCATCGAGGTGGAACCGGTCGGCAAGACTTCGCACCGCGGCGAGAATCGAGGCCGGCTCCTTTCCCCGGAACTTGAGATTGACGACGAAGCCCCGGCACTGACCCGCCTCGAGCCAGCGCTCGACGAGGCCCAGGGTGGCCAGGGGCCGGACGATCATGTCGCACAGCAGCCAGTCGACGGGCCGGTCGGGCAGGAACTCGTACCCGTTGTCGCGCCGGTGGTCGCAGTTCGGATGGGCGGCGATGCGGGATTCGAGGTCGGCCGCATCGACAGCCACGACCTTCGCACCCCGCTTGAGCGCAGACCAGGTCCAGCCTCCCGGGGCCGCGCCGATGTCGACGAAGGTCTGGCCCGGGCCGGGCTCGGTCCCCGCCTCCAGCCAGGCTTCCTCGAGCTTGTAATACGACCGGCAGGGAGCCATGGGGTCGCGTTCCAGCAGGGAATCCGGACCGGGCCAGGGGGCCGGGAAGAGCAGGCCGGCGGCATCCCGCATGACACGGGCGACGCTGACCCAGAGCTCGTCTCGGCGCGTGAGCACCCCGGTCACGACGATGCCCTGCCCGTTCTCCGCGATATCCTGCCACGGCCGAAACCGCTCGAACGCCCGCTTCCGGAACCGGCGCATCCGCTCCTCGAACAGCTCCGCGACGAGGCCGGCACGGGCATGGAGGCCGGCATACGTGTCGGAGTCGCAGGTCCAGAGGTCGGGTGTGGAGAACTGGGCGGTCCAGGGATGCGGAAGGGTGTCGAGCAGAGCGTCGGCCGCCTCGCCTGCTCCCTGCGCCAGCTCTCTGGCCCCATCGGCGCGGATGCACACGATCTCGGGAAGGCGATTCCGGGCGAAGATCGTATCGGTGCGCAGAAGCGCCGGAAGCGGCCGGGCGGTGACGAGGCCGGGGGCGACGGTCGATGCCTCGCAGGCCGGGGCCGCGGAGAGAAGCTCGTCGATCAGGGGCTGTTCCCAACCGATCCCGCAGAGGAAGCCCAGACGGGGATCAGAGGCCATACTTCTCGATCTTGGCCCGCAGCGTGTTCCGGGTAATGCCGAGGTAGTTCGCGGTCTGGACCTGGTTCGCCTTGAACATGCCCAGCGCCTGGAGCAGCAGTTCGCGCTCGACGGCATCCATCAGGCGGTCATGGGCACAGCCGGCGATGTTCTCGCGGAGGCACTGGGTGACGAAGTTGCGGATATGCTGTTCGACGGTCTCGGCGGGGGCAACACCCCCGATCACGACGCCAGCATGCGGTGCGGCGGGAGCAAGCGGCTCGGCGGGGGCCACGGGGGCTGCGGGCGCCTGGCTTCCGACCGGTGCCGGCGCAATGGCCGGCGGGGCGACATGAAGCGCCGCGGCGCTCCCGACACCCTGCCGGACTTCGATCGGCAGATGCTCGGCCAGGATGATCTGGTCACGGCTCAGCGTGTAGGACTGTTCGATCGCGTTGCGCAGCTCCCGCACGTTCCCCGGCCAGGCGTGGGCGGTCAGCACCGCGAGGGCTTCGTCCGAAATGCTTTTCGGCAGCCCCTTGCGTTGCGCAGCGAGCTGGGAGCAGAAGTAGCTGGCGAGCAGCGGGATGTCTTCGGGCCGCGAGCGCAGCGGGGGCAGATGGATCTCGATGACCTTCACGCGGTGATACAGATCCTCGCGGAACCGGCTCTCCTGGATCGCCTTGCGCAGATCCTTGTTGGTGGCGGCGATGATCCGGACGTCGACCTTGATGCGCTTGTTGCCGCCCACGCGCACGATCTGCCGCTCCTCGAGCACGCGCAGAAGCTGCGCCTGCATCTCGAGGCTCATGTCGCCGATCTCGTCGAGGAACAGCGTGCCGCCCTGGGCGAGCTCGAACACGCCCGGCTTCGAGGTGTTCGCTCCCGTGAAGGCGCCCTTCTCGTATCCGAACAGTTCGGCCTCCATCAGCGACTCGGTGATCGCCGTGCAGTTGATCGCCCAGAACGGCTTCGAGGCGCGGTTCGAGTTGTAATGGATGGCCTGGGCCACGAGCTCCTTGCCCGAGCCCGACTCGCCCGTCACGAGGACCGTCACGTCCTCGGCCGAGACCTTGCCGATCAGCTTGTAGACTTCCTGCATCGGGGGACTGTTTCCCTTGAGACCGCCGGTCTTGGCCGGATCGGTTTCGGGAAGCGCCGCGGCCTTGATCGTGCGCGCGTTCAGGCCGCGACCGATGAGCAAAAGACACTCGTCGATATTGAACGGCTTGCTGAGGAAGTCGTAGGCCCCGAGCTTCATCGCCGAGACCGTCGTCTCCATGTCGGTGTAGGCGGTCATGACGATCACCTGGGCATCCGGATGGGATTCCCGGATCTTCTTGAGCACCTGGAGCCCGTCCATCTCCGGCATGCGGATGTCGAGCAGGGTCAGGTCGGGGTGGACCTGCTCGAAGATGGCGAGGCCGCGGGCGCCGGTCTCGGCGAGAAACACGTCGTATCCGGCCTTTTTCAGGGCCTTTTCGAAGGCCCACCGGACACTGTGTTCATCATCGACGACGAGAATCTTGGACGACAGGGTCATGATTCGGACTCCTCATCTTCCTCTGCATCGCTGGCTTTCCGTGCAGCGCGACGGCCGTTTCCCGGCTCGAGCGGGTCGATGAACCGGTCGCCGTGCAGGATCAGGACCCGGCAGCCCGGCTCGATCCTCCGGACGGCATCGGCAACGGTTTCCCGGATCTCTTCATGGGTGTACCGCAGGGACACGTGGAACAGCAGCAGCGTAGCAACCCCGGCATCCTTCGCGGTGCGCAGGACGTCGTCAAGAACCGAGTGCTGCTGGAAATTCCGTTCGTCGTCGTCGATCCGCAGATAGGTGCTTTCGTGGCACAGAAACAGGCTGTTGCGCACCAGATCTGGGTTGATCGGTCGGGAATCGCCGCCGTAGGTGAAGATGATCTGCTCGACATTCTCGGCGACCGCCTCTTTGCCAAGCCGGAGGATCGCGGCATTGATCTCGTTCTGGGGCAGACCCTCGTATTCGGGGCGCAGCCGGCGACGCATCTCGACGATGTTGAAGCCCAGGCTGAGCTGCTTGTGCGAGTGCTGGGTGCGGAAGGTGCGGATGAAGGTCTTTCCGCGGCCCTCCTCGAAATCGATCCGCTCGTCGGCGTCGATCGGCTTCCAGACGAGATCGAACGAGAGCTCGTGCTGGGTCTGGGCAAGATACTGACGAACGATATCGATCAGCATATTGTTTTTCGGATAATGGATCTCGAGGGTCGCGGTCTGGTCGCCCGCCCCGAGATTGCGAATATTGACGAGGTTGATCAGACCCGCGATATGGTCGGCATGGCCGTGCGAAAGGAAGATCTTGCGGATCCCGAAGACACGGTTGAGCAGCGCCGTCGCGATCCCCTCGCCGGCATCGAACAGGATGTTGAACCGGCGATGGTACAGCCAGGTGGAGAAGAGGGCGCGGGAAAAGCCGCGAAGCTGGTCCTGGAGGGGAAAGGCCGGTCTGGGCATCGAATCAGAGCTCCTTGAACGCCGCGGGGTTCTTCACTTTCGACAGGGCGACGTCGTATGCGATGCGACCCTGCTGGTACAGGGCCTTGAGGCTGCGGTCCATCGAGATCATGCCGAACTCGCTGCCGGTCTGGATGAACGTGTCGATCTGGGGGATCTTGTTCTCCCGGATGAGCCTCCGGACGGCCGGCGTGGCGACCAGCAGTTCGTAGGCGAGAACCCGGCCGGTCTTGTCGATGGTCGGGAGCAGTTGCTGGGAGATGATTCCCTGGAGGGAATTGGCGAGCTGGACGCGGATCTGCTCGTGCTGGAACGGGGGAAACACGTCGACGATGCGGTCGATCGTCTGCTGGGCGTCGCTGGTGTGCAGCGTCGCCACGACGAGGTGGCCGGTTTCCGCAGCGGTGATCGCCGTCGAGATCGTCTCGAGATCGCGCATCTCCCCGATCCCGATGATGTCGGGGTCCTGCCGGAGGATGTGGCGCAGGGCGGTCGCGAAGGATTTCGTGTCGCTGTGCACCTCGCGCTGGAGGACGATCGACTTTTTATGGCGATGAATATACTCGATGGGATCCTCGATCGTGATGATGCGGCACCGCCGCTCGCGGTTGATCTGGTCGAGGATCGAGTTGAACGTGGTGGTCTTGCCGACGCCGGTGGGGCCGGTGACCAGCAGCATCCCGTTGGGCCGGCGGGTCAGCTCGACGGCCGTCTCGGACAGGCCGAGCTCCTCGAGCGTCT
The DNA here is from genome assembly GCA_035388825.1 of Candidatus Ozemibacteraceae bacterium. Lineage (GTDB taxonomy): Bacteria > Muiribacteriota > Ozemobacteria > Ozemobacterales > Ozemobacteraceae > MWAR01. Next base: position 9,459 of record DAOOQQ010000057.1, on the reverse strand, counting down.
TGATCTGCGGGGTGACGATACGCAGCGAGGCCTCGATGAATCCCCGTTCGCGGAACACGTTGACGCGGCAGCGACCGATGCCCGTGACATCGATGGAAAAGTCGAGTTCCCACTCCTGATCGAACTTCTCGACCTGCTCGTCGTTCAGGATCGAGAGCACGAGTGCCTTGCATGACTCGGGGTCGAGATTGTCGAACGGCAGCGTGACGATCTCGCCGTGCACGCGCGCGGCCGGGGGCAGCCCGACGGACAGGTGCAGATCCGAGGCCCCTCGTTCGAGGCAGATTCGCAGCAGGCCGTGCATCGAGGTCTGTCCGATCATGGCGTTCTCCAGGCAGTCCGGTTGTATTTCCCGGGGCCGACGGCCGTCGGGGGGAAGTATGGTATCACGCCGGCGGGGTCATCCGCCAGTTTCCCCGCATCAGCGGTTCCGTGTCGTCGCCTGATTCTTGACGGGGGCCGAATAATATTCCGAAGTGAATTGTTTTTTCTCGACCCGGGCGTTCAGAAGCTGCTGAAGCTCTTTTGCCACGTCGTCGCACGCCTTGCCGAACCCTTCGAGGTGGAGCTCCACCTGTCCATCGGGACGGATCGTGACCGTGATCTCTTCCTTTTTCGTCATCTACCGAACCACCTCTTCGTGAAATTCTTCAGCCAGATCAACACCTGATCCGCCGGACCGACCCGCAGGGCCTTGCCCTGGAACTCGAGATACACCCGGTTGTCGGGCCTCAGCCGCAGCGCCCGCCCGATCGAGTCGCGCGCATCGGCGACACTGGCGAGTTCGAGCTGGAGCCGGGCAAGCTCGTACCACACCTCGGCGAGGTCGGCCTGCACCGCGAGGACTTTCCGGTACAACGGAAGCGCCTTTTCGGTCAGACCGGCCGCGGCGTAGGCCTGGCCGATCTTCAGGGTGATCAGCCAGTCCGCGCCCCGGATTCCTTCCATGGCTTTCACCATGCAGAATTCGGCATTTCCCGAGCCAGCCAGGGCGAGGATCTCTCCGCGCGCCACCCAGGTGAACCAGCCGTGACGGTCGTACCGCATCGCCCCGTCGGAAAAGGCGATCGCGTCCGTCAGTTTGCCCTGCCGCGCAAGGGCAAGTGCGCGTGCCGACTGGATGTCGGGATTCTTGGGAAAGAGCTTCTGCGCCTTCACCGCCCAGGTGAGCGCCTCGGGATTCTCGTGGAGATCGAGCAGACATCGAAGCTGGCCCGCCCATGCCTCTTCGATATTCGGATCGATATTCAAACTTTTGGAATACAGCCGCAGCGCCTTCTCATACTCGAGCAGCCGGTAGGCGTCGTCGGCCAGCTTCAGCACCTGGCGCGCATCCGTCATGTCGACGCCCGCCACGGCATCGGCATCGGCTCCCGGCGTGGCAGGACCCGCCGTGGGCGGCACGGCATTCGGCTTGTCGAATTCGAGCCATTTGAATCGGCTCACGCGTGCGGGCTCCTCGTGTTCATCACTTCCAGCGCCGCACCGTCAGGCGGATCGTCTTGTCCTCCTCGACCTTTTCCTGGACGAGGTTGTAGCCCTTTTTCTTCAGCTCGGCACTCAGTTTCTGGTAGGCATACTGCTGGGCCGCGCGGTTGATCAGCTCGCGTCCGAGGGCTTCGAGCTCGGCGTCGGTCTTGCCCTGGCCCTCGACGCGCATCGAGCAGTTGCCGCGGCCGTCCTTCGAAAAGGTGACCCGGAAGCCGTTGCCTTCGAGGGGCAGGATGTCGCCCTCGTCCACCGATGCGGCCAGCGCGTGGGCGTTCGGCACCTGGACGTCGACCCCCGCCGCGTTCTGCGTCGTCACCGCGTTCCCCGTCCTGTCCATCAGGGCTGCGACCGTTTTCAATCCGATCGCCGCCCCGGCGACCGCGACGGCGGCCGCAAACACCGGTCCGCTCGCCATGGCCGGAACCATCAGAACCACTGCCGACATGATGACCCTCCCTCAGCCGATTTCCAGCGCCCGGTGCGTCCCGGCCGCCGTCGTGCCTGTCCGGCTCGTCGAGGCCGGCCGCGCGCGTTCCGTCGCCCAGCGACGCAGTTCGTCGATCTCCTCCCGCATCGTCCGAGACAACGGATACGTTTCGGAAATGGCCGCGGCGATGCACTCGGTATCGAGCTCGCGGCCCTGGTGGAACGCTTCATATATAGCAGATGATATTGCCTCTTCGATCTCCGAGCCCGAGAAGCCGTCGGTCTTGCGTGCGAGCAGCTTCAGATCGAAGGCGCCCGGATCGCGCTTCTTCTTGCGGAGATGGATGCCGAAGATCGCCTCGCGCTCCTCGGCCTGGGGCAGATCGACGAAGAAGATGTCGTCGAACCGGCCCTTGCGGAACAGTTCGGGGGGCAGATCCCGGATCCGGTTCGAGGTGGCGATGACGAAGACGGGCGAGGTCTTCTCCTGCAGCCAGGTGATGAAGGTGCCGAACACCCGGCTCGTCACGCCGCTGTCGGTCGAACCCGACGACTGGACGCCCGAAAAGGCCTTCTCGATCTCGTCGATCCAGAGGATCGCGGGGGCCACCGACTCGGCCGTCCGGATCGCGCGCCGCACGTTCTCCTCGCTGGAACCGACGAGGCCCGAAAAGATCCGGCCCATGTCGAGACGCAGCAGGGGGACGTTCCAGAGGCTGCTGACGGCCTTGGCGACGAGCGACTTGCCGCAGCCCTGGACGCCGAGCAGCAGGATGCCCTTGGGCGGGGTGCAGCCGAACGCCCGCGCGCGCTCGGTGAACGCCTCGGAACGCTTCTGCAGCCAGGATTTGAGATTCTCCAGCCCGCCGACATTCCCGAACTCGGTGGTGGCCGAGTAGTATTCGAGAATGCCGCTCTTGCGGATGATCTGCTCTTTCTCCTGAAGGATCGCGCTCAGATCGCCGCTGTCGAGCTTGAGACGCGAGATCAGCGTCTTCGACAGCACGTTCTCGACCTCGCGCAGGGTGAGGCCGGAACAGGCCTTGATCAGCTTCTCCCGATCCTCGGGGCCCAGATCGATCCGTACGCGCGGGTTTTCCTTCACGAGGGCGATCATCTCGTCGAGCTTCTGATTCAGCTCGCCGGCCGTCGGGTAGCCGAACTCGATGACCGTGATCTCTTTTTCCAGTTCGCACGGCACATACAGGGTCGGCGAAACGAAGAACAGGGTTCGCGGACTGTCACGCAGGAACGAGGCGAGTTCCCGCACCCGGCGCCGGATCACCGTGTCGTTTTCGAGAAAGCTGTGAAAATCCTTGAAGATGAAAAAGGCGTTTTCGAGGTTCTCCATGACGGCATCGAGGGCCGACATCGGATCCCGGGTCATTTCCGAAACCTTTTTCCGGGACTGGAGGTCGGTGCCGGTGGGAAGCAGGCCGCGCGTGCTGGACCAGCTGTAGCAGGCCTTATTCTGCGACCGCGCCAGCCGGATCAGCAGATCCTCGACCCGCTCCTCTTCGTGCGTGACCAGATAGATGATCGGATACTTCGCCCGGATCAGCACGTCGAGTTCACGATACACGGATGTCCCGGACACGTCCGCATCGGGCTTGGGCTGTGAAGGGGCCGTGGCCGGCGTCGCCGGCACGGCGGAAGCGGCTGGTGCGGCGGGAGCGGCAGGGCGCGGCCGGAATGTCTGCGGCTTCTGGATCTGTGGGATGTCCGTCATCGTATCTCCTGTCACCCATGATGGGGCAAAACGGATTTTAGCGCCCCGGGCTGGCGATGTCAAAAGGATCCGCGGTTGTGGGGATCCCATCCCCTGTGGTAGACTCGGGGCGTTCTCATCACGTGTTCCCGTTGCCCCACCGAGGAGGCTCAGCATGGACGATTCATCCGTCATCAAGATCGCGGACCGTCGCGCCGCATACCTGGAAGACACCGAGGAGAAGCCGGCGCCCCAGCCCGCTGCGCCCGCGGCGAAGCAGCCGACCCCGGCCCGACCCGCCTCCGCGCCGCCCGCCCCACCCCGACCTGCAGCTCCGGTCATGAATTCATCCGACGCCAGCGAACTCTCCGACGAGGAGATATCCGACGATGCCGCGTCCCCGGAGCCCCCCCCGCGCGGTGCCGGCCAGCCCCGCCCCGCCCGCGGCGGCATGCGCGGTCCCTCGCTCGTCTCTATGCACGTCGTCGAGACCGCCGGCTTCATGATGGAGATCCTGCTGCAGAAAGCGTTCGTCACGATGGGGATGATCCCCAATCCCGAAACGGGCCGCCGCGAACGCGACCTCGATCAGACCCAGATCGCGATCGATCTTCTGACCGCGACGGCAGAGCAGATGCGCGGCCGCTGGGGCATGCCGGGCGTCGAACAGGATATCGACGCCCAGTTGATGAGTCTCAGACTCCAGTATGCCCGCCTTGCCCCCACGGCAGCGGACAAACCCTGATTTTCGCCCAGAACCGACTCGCACGAGAGAAACGGAGGATCCGGATCGTGAGTTCGAAACCAACCCTTCAGACCCAGGTCGAAGAAATTCTTGTCAAATATATCAACAGGTTTTTGAGATACGCCAAATTCTCGCATCTCCCGCAGGACCGGCGCGAAGTGCTGATCGGCACCTTCCTGTATCTCGCCGAAGAACAGGATCTCGTGCCCGACAACGTGCCGAACATCGGGTTCCTCGATGATCTCATCGTGTTCGTCACGGCCGCCGAGTCGTTCGTCGAGAGCCAGAGCGGCCAGGGAATCCCCGGTGTCATCACGCCGGAGGAGCTCGCCACCGACCAGGCCTTTGTCACGAAGCACGAGGGGCTCCTGTTCGGCGCCCACAAACCCTCGATCGACGCCCTCCGAAAGAAGGGCCGCAGAGAGATGGTGGATCTGCCCGCCCTGTGCGCCGCGATCAAGCAAAAATATGCCAACCTCGGGAGGATGGAGTCATGAGTACACGTTCACGCATCTTCGGTTTCTGCCTCGCCGCCGCCCTTGCCTGCGCCGCCCCCGCGTTCGCCGTCGAGCCTTCGCCCGACCTTCGCGGGAACACGGTGTTCACGGCCGTCGACAAGATCGTCCAGGATCCCGGCGCGTTCAAGGAGTCGTTCATCTCCCTCAAAGCCACCTTCCTCGGCTGGAAAGCCGACCAGGACATCGGCGCCCCTCCGGCGACCCGCTCCGACTGGATCGTGCGGGGGGATGACGGTTCGAACATCTACTGCACCGGCCGGATGCCCGAAGGCCTCCGCCCCAGCGATCCGGCGGCCCACGGCACCCGCATCAGCCTCCTCGGCCAGGTCCGGATCACCCCCGAGGGAAAGCCGTTCATCGTTGTCAGCGAAGCGGCCCCCCTCGTCACCGAACCCGAGCCGATGATCGCCGTCTCCCAGATCCTGTTCGATCCGATCGGCATGAAAGGCCGCACCATCGGACTGCTCGGCGTTCTCGCGAAAGGGTTCGACCAGCGCGGCCGCCGCTTCTACCTGCTCGCCGACCCGACCGGCGCGATCACGCTCGACCGGCTTCCCAAGCTGTATCCCCGCGGCACCATCCTGCAGATCAAGGGAACGGTCGATAACGACGAGAACGGCCTGCCGATGCTGACCGGCGTCGAGATCGTATCCGCCAAGCCCTGACCAACGGAAGCGGGTCGACAGAACCCGCGTAATCCCTCGACCGCATACGAGGCACGGGACGTTTCACCGTTCCGTGCCTCGTTCGTTCAGGGGAAAAGATCGCCGCCCCTCATCACCGGGGATCACCGCGCGCGACGGTGCCGCGAGCCGGTTTCGCGAACGCAGGCGGACGCCGGGTGGAAGAGGGAAACCGCGCGGGGGATCAGGAAGCGTGCGAAACCGGTTCCGACGGCGGCTGCTTCCCACGGAAAAGGGAGAAGATGCGTCGGAAGGCCCACATGAACAGCCCGTAGGAGGCGAACCCCCACGAGTAGAGGAACAGGGTGAGCGCGGGCATCGTGATCAGGGCGATGATGAACACGAAGGCAAGCAGGCGCCGGAACGCCGACGTTTTCTTCGACTTCTTCATCGCCGGATACTCGACCGTGCTCACCATCAAAAACCCCGTCAGAACGACGACGAAGGGAATGGCTATGTCGGGAATCCGGAAGAAGGGGAAGAACTGCATTTCGAAAATCGTCAGCGTGCAGAGAATGCCCGCGCCGGCCGGGATCGGCAGCCCCGTGAACACGTCGCGGTCGCTCGGCGGCGTGATGTTGAACCGGGCCAGCCGCAGGGCGCCGCAGAGCACGAAGACCGACGTCGCCAGCAGCCCCACGAGCGCATGATCGCCGAGATACCGGTTGAACACGAGGAAGGCGGGCGCCACGCCGAAGCTGACCAGATCGGCCAGCGAATCGAGTTCGGCCCCGAACCGGGATGTGACCGAGGTGAACCGGGCGATCCGGCCGTCGAGGATGTCGCAGATCATGGCGAGGACGATGAGCCAGCCCGCCACGAGATACTCCTCACGGGAGGTGGAAAGGATCGACAGATACCCGCAGAACAGGTTGAGAGAGGTGAAAACGTTCGGAAGAATCGACAGATGCCGGAATGCGCGGCTCTGACTGGTGGGAAAATCCGGGACACCCTGATTCGGGGTGGCCGGCGCGGCGGATTCTGGAGCCTGTTTCACCTCAGGAGCGTCGGGCAATGACGGTTTCTCCTCCCTTGACCTTGTCGCCGGGCTTCACCAGGATCACCGCCGAAACCGGCATGAGAAGCTCGGTGCGGGATCCGAACCGGATCAGGCCGAAGCGTTCTCCCCGGGTGACGGTGTCGCCGGGATTGACCCAGCACAGGATGCGGCGGGCGATGATGCCGGCGATCTGCCGCACCAGGACACGGTATCCCCCGTCCTCGATACCGATCGCGTTCTGTTCGTTGTCGAGGGAGCATTTGTCGCAGTTGGCCGGCAGGAACTTGCCGGGATTGTACTGCCGGTAGGCAACCTTTCCCTCGATCGGGGCGCGGTTGATGTGGACATTGAATATCGAAAGAAATATACTGACCCGTTTTGCCGGCCCGTCGAGGAAGGGGGCTTTCTCCACCTCATCGACACCAACGACGGTGCCATCGGCCGGAGAGACGAGCAGCCCCTCGCCCTGGGGGATCTCGCGCTCGGGATCACGGAAGAAGTAGAGGGTGAATGCCGCAAGCAGCCCGGCCGTCCAGCCAAGAATGCGCGAGAAGCGCGAGGCGACGCATGCAAGGAGGGATAACGCGGCGCCGAGGAAAAAACCCTCGGGATGGATGGGGCTTCGCATGCTGCGGCTCCTGATCTGATGAGTATCGTACCGTGTCATTATAGGGGGGGGGCCGAAAGCCTGTCAAGATTCGCGACGCCGGGCGAAGGGGATCTCGGGAATCGCTCTTTCGTTCGCGCCTGCCCCGTTCCGGGCTGTCACCAGTCGGGGGTATCGGGCTCGGTCTGCCTGCGACCGCCTCTGCGACCCTCCATGAACTCGCGCATCCGCTCGGGGTCCATGAAAAACGGATCGGCGAAGGGATCGTCGATGTCGTTGCTCTGGGGATCGCGTCGATACCGCAACTGGATGTCCCGCTCCCGCTCCTCCATCTGTCGGAGGATCCGCTCCACCTGGTAGGGGTTCAGCTTTCGGTTCCGCAGGGCGCGCGCGCGCTCGGATTCATCGGGAATGTTCTTGTGCCCGGGGGCATTCTTCCACATTTCGACATCGCGGAGCTTCGCATCCTGACCGCTCCAGGGAGTCGAATCCGAGGCCGTTCCCTCCTTCGGCAGCTCGGCGGAGGCCGTCGCGAACAACGGCCGCGAGGTGTCGGAGGCCGTCCCGGATGCTACGGGAGGCTGATTTTCAGCAGATGCTGTCTGGGAAGCGTTGCTGCCGTTTTCCCGGGACTGACCGGAGGTCTTTTCTTCCCCTGACTGTCGTTGTTCCCCAGGCGATCCCGCCTCCTGATTCCCGCTCTTTTCGCCCTGCTGATTCTGCCCGCCTTGCTGGCCTTCCTGCCCTTGCTGTCCTTGCTGACCCTGCTGGTCTTGCTTGCCTTGTTGGTCTTGCTGGCCCTGTTGTCCCTGTTTGCCCTGTTGGCTCTGCTGGTCCTGCTGCCCCTGCTGTCCCTGTTGATCCTGTTGAGGTTCTTGCCGGGCCGACTCGGCGGCCTGCGCCTCGGCAAGGCGTTTTTGCGCCTGTTCGAGATTGTACCGGGTGTCCGGCTCCTCCCTCTGGGCGAGGGCGGCCTGGTAGGCGTCGACGGCATCGGCAAACCGCCCGGCGTGGAACGCCGCGTTCCCGAGATTGTGCAGGGCGTCCCCGACGAGCTTCGGGGCGGCAGCCGTGCTGGATGCCGTCCGGCGGAACAGGCCTGCGGCTTCATCGTAGCGGCGGGCGTGGAAGGCGACGATGCCCAGATCGTAGAGGATCCGGGGATCGTCGGGCGCGGCGAATCTGGCCCGCTGGAGCGCTGCTTCGGCCTCCTCGAGCCTCCCGGCCCCAAGCGCCCGAAGCCCGGCATCGACCTCGCCGGAAACCGAGGCGAGGGCGCTTCCCGCCGGCACAAAGGCAAGAGCGACTACTATATATACACAGATGTTTTTGATGACGGATGTCATAGCCGTTTCAACCAGTGGTCTTTTTCGCGTTCGTAGGGGATCCGTTCGGACACCATCCACTCGACCAGCAGCAGTAGAAACGCCAGGAGAACCGGCCACTGGAACAGTTCACGGGTGACGGTCTGGGAACCCTGATGGATGCTCGTGCGCGGCAGGGATTCGAGCGCGGCAGCCACGCTGCGCGCACTCGAGACGTCCTGCGCCCGGAAATACGCCCCGCGGCTGTCCCGGGCGATCCGACGCAACATCGTGTCGTCGAGTTTCGTGACGACCCGCTCTCCCTTGAAGGTTTTGTAGATCAGCCGGCCCCAGACATCCCGGCCTTCCGGCAGGTAGCTCCCCTCGAGACTGCCGATGCCCACCGTGTACACGGGGATGCCGCGGCGGCCTGCATCGGCGACGGCACGATCAACCCGCTTGGGATCGCGATCCTCGCCGTCCGAGACGAGGACGATGACACGGGTGCGGGAGGCCGTGTAATCGAACCGGTCGAGGGCCGTCTCGACGGCCGCGGCCAGGTTCGTGCCCTGGACGGTCAGCATGGCCGGATCGACGCGCTGAAGGAAGGTGAGGAACGTGCCCTTGTCGGGGGTCAGCGGGCACTGGACCATCGTGTCCCCGGCAAAGGCGACGAGGCCGACGCGGTCGTTGCCGAGGGCACCCAGCAGCCGCTGGATCAGAGCCTTGGCGACATCGAGCCGGCTGTTCCCGTCGATATCCGGGGCTTTCATCGAGGTCGAAACGTCGAGCGCCACGACGACATCCATGCCGCGCCCCGAGACGGCCTCCTCGAACGAGCCGCCGGTGGGGCGTGCAAGGCCGATTCCCAGCAGAGCCAGGCCGAGAATCATCATCAGCCATTTGACGACGGGCCGGCGGGGCGCCTGATGGCCGGAGATGCGCCGGAGCATCTCGCGGGCGGCGAACGCCTCCCG
>DAOOQQ010000056.1:0-32956 GCA_035388825.1 Candidatus Ozemibacteraceae bacterium | reverse complement strand
GAGGCATGCGCAATAATTTGGTAATACTATATTACGATTTCAACATACCAGGCACCGAGACACAGAGAAAATTCAACACCACGACACGAAGAAGAACGAGCCACAGGGATCCTCCGTTGAAATAAACCTCGGATTCAAGAACGCTTCCACAGATGGAGGGCAGATGAACGCAGATGAAAAACCAGAGAAGAACGAACGCCTGGGCCCCCCCTATTTTCACGTCTGCGCCGAAAAATCCCTGTTGATGACGTTCAGGATTTCATCTCCATCACCAGAGGAATCATCTGCGTCATCTGTGCCATCTGCGGATCGTCACGTTTCATTTCGTCAGGGGTGCCGGGGTTGCCGAAAAGACGGGCGGGATGTAAAGTGGGGCATGTGAATTTCGGCTTGGATGACAATCCCAGCAGGAGGATGCCATGCTTCCGTATGAAACCCCGATGGACAGAACGATCCGGATCGGCACGCCGCTGACGCGCACCCCCGAGTGGCGGGCGCTGCACGATCATCACGAAAATGTGCGCCACATGCACATGCGCGATCTGTTCAGCCAGGATCCCGAGCGGTTCACCAAGTTCAGCATCGAGTTCGAGGATATCCTGCTCGATTACTCGAAAAACCGCATCACCGACCAGACCATGCCCCTGTTGTTTGCCCTGGCGAAGGCCTCGGGTGTCAAGGATGTGGCCAAATCGATGTATCGGGGCGACAAGATCAACTGGACGGAAGGCCGCGCGGTGCTTCATATCGCCCTGCGCAACCGGTCGAACACACCGATCTTCGTCGACAACGCCGATGTGATGCCGCTGGTCAACGAGGTGCTCGAGAAGATGCGCCTCTTCACGGGCCGCGTGCGGTCGGGCGAGTGGAAGGGCTTCACCGGCAAACCGATCAAGACCGTCGTCAACATCGGCATCGGCGGCTCGGACCTCGGCCCCGTCATGGTGTATGAGGCGCTCAAGCCGTATGCGAAGGGCGGACCGGCCGTTCGGTTCGTCTCGAACGTCGACGGCACCGATTTTTACGAGAAGACCCGTGATCTCGATCCGGCCGAGACGTTGTTCGTCGTTGCCTCGAAGACGTTCACGACCCAGGAGACGATGACGAACGCCCACACGGCGCGCAACTGGCTGCTGGCGGCCCTCATCGAAGAGAACGCCGTCCGGAACCATTTCGTTGCCCTCTCGACGAACCGGCAACTGGTCGAGAAGTTCGGCATCGATCCGGCGAACATGTTCGAGTTCTGGGACTGGGTCGGCGGCCGGTACTCGTTCATGTCGGCGATCGGTCTGCCCGTCATGTGCGCCATCGGCTACGACGCGTTCGTCGAGATTCTCGAAGGCGCCCACGCGATGGACCGGCATTTCATGGAAGCGCCGCCCGAGAAGAACATCCCCATCATCCTGGCGCTGCTCGGCATCTGGTACAACAACTTTTTCGGGGCCGGGTCCCACGCGATCCTGCCGTATGACCAGTATCTGAGCCGGTTTGCGGCCTATTTCCAGCAGGGTGACATGGAAAGCAACGGCAAGCGCGTCGACCGGAACGGGTCCACGATCGATTATCAGACCGGCCCGATCATCTGGGGCGAGCCCGGCACGAACGGCCAGCACGCCTTCTATCAACTGATCCATCAGGGAACGAAGCTGATTCCCTGCGACTTCATCGGCAGCGTCAACTCGCACAACCCCATCGGCGACCATCACCCGAAGCTGATGGCGAACTTTTTCGCCCAGACCGAAGCCCTGATGAAAGGCAAAACGGCGGAAGAGGCGCGGAACGAACTGGCCGGCGAAGGCCTGACTGACAGCCGCGTCGAGATGCTGGTTCCGCATAAGGTATTCCCGGGAAACCGGCCGACCAACTCGATTCTCGTCCGGAAGCTGACACCGCGTGTCCTGGGCAGTCTCGTCGCGATGTACGAGATGAAGATATTCACCCAGGGCGTGATCTGGCGCATCGACAGCTTCGACCAATGGGGCGTCGAGCTTGGAAAAGTGCTTGCGAAGACGATTCTCGGCGAAGAGGAGGCGTTCGCACGCGGTCAGCAGCCGGAAATGTCGCACCACGACTGCTCGACCAGCTCTCTGCTGCGATGGTTCGCCCGGCATCGGGATTGATCGCCTCCGGGAAGGCTCCGCCGATACTTCTTGGCAGATCCGGGGTACACGGGTATACTTGAAGTGTAGGTATCCGAAGGGAGTTGCACATGAAAATTGCTGCCGGCGTCCCGAATCTGTATCGTGAAGCGGCATCCCAGGTCGAGTCCGGCGCGCGCAGTGCGGCCGCCGACCCGGCGAAGGGCATGACCGACCTGATGAAAGCCGAAAAAACGGCTGCCATGGGTTCGAAGCTGGTCAAAGCCAAAGATGAGATGCTGGGCACCATCATCGACATGAAGGCCTGAGCGAGGAAATTTTCTGACCGAACGGCGGGCGCTTTGCGGAGCGCCCGCTTTTTCATCTCTGGCGTTCCCGGCTCCGCCCGTTCGCTCGCGCGATCCCGTAGGCTGCCATCGAGGAAAGGATCAGCCCGGCGCCGACGACGGCCCCCGGAGAAGGCCATTCGCCGGCGCCGAAGCCCACCCAGAGCGGGTTGAGGATCGCCTCCAGCATCGCGAACAGCATGCTTTCCACGGCCGTGACCGTGCGGATGCCGATGAGAAACAGGACGTACGGCACGGAAAGCTGGAAGACGCCGAGGGCTGCCAGAACGCCCCACTCCGTAGCCCCTGCGGGAAGGCCGCGCATCATCGAGCCGGCGGAAAAGACGATCACGAGCAGGTTTCCCAAGACAAGCGCCGGAATCCCGTTCCAGCCGGTATCGGCCGAGCGTTCCGGCCCGGCAGGCGGCTCGCCCTGCCGTGAAAGCCGCCGGAGAAACAGGGTGTTCAGGCCGCAGGCAATGCCCGAAACGATCGCGAGCCCGTTCCCGAGGCGGCCCGCGAAGCTGAGTTTGTCGAGGAAGAAGAAGCCCATGCCGGCCAGGCAGGCGGCCATCATCAGCCACTCCCGCCGGCTCACCGTCTCGCCGAGCACCGCGCGGGAAAACACGGCCACCCACAGCGGCGCGGTGTACTGGAGCACGATCGCGTTGGCCGCGGTGGTCATGCGGGTCGCCGAGATGAACAACATCACCATCATCGCGTAGGAGACCGCCGAACCGGCGACATACACCCCGGTGCCCGGTTCGGGGGAAACGCCGCGCAGCCGCCAGACGGCGACGACAACCGGCAGCGCGAACAGGCTCCGCCACCCCGTGATGGCCAGCGGATCGAGGCCGGGCAGGAGTTTGACGGCCACGCCGGCGAAGCTCCAGAGCGTCGCCGCGGCCGTGACGAGAAGCAGCCCGACGGCATGCGGGGAGAGAAATCCCGAAGAAGGGGTGTGATCGTTGGTCATGTTCGATGCGCCTGTGGTGTGACTGGGCCGGCCGGCAAGGCCGACGGGGCATGCTACGCCATTCCCTTCCCACTTACAACCCACCCCTCCGGGCCCACCGCAAGCCCGCCCCATGCGTTCCCGTCTGCCCCGTGAAGGGTGGCCCCCTGAATCTGCAGGGGTTCTGCTATACTGCGGCGTCCGTGTCTCCGGCATCCCTCCGAACCCTCAACCCCGGCGAGTATTTATATCAATAAATATACAACATCTTTCACCTTTGCCTCCCGGCGCGGCGCCGGGCCGGCAGGGTTGTTGCTATTCGTCTTCCTGCTTGCGCTGCCGTTTGCCGCGATCAACGCCGGGGCCTCGTTCCTGACCTCGCGGCGGGAGGCCTGGAACGACCGTGAACTGGTAGGCGACGTCCGGCTCCAGCTCGAGGCACTGGCGAACAGCGCGCCCTTCGAACCTCTGTTCGAGCGGGCCGCGGCGCGGCTCCAAACGCGGATGACCGGACAGGACCCGGATGGGGAAACCCCTTCGGCGCGCGCTCTCCGGTTCGAGCAGGATCTCGCCGCCCACCTCGGCCGGCACGGCCCGACCTATGACCTGTGGCTGTTCGAGGACGAAGCCGTGGAGACAGGCGACCGCGTTCCGCGCGTCCTTCTCGCCTCCGCCTCCCGGTCGATCCCGCAGCGAGCAGCAGCCACGGCATTCGCCTGCCTCGCGCACTTCGCGCTCCGCCCCACCCTCTCCGAATCGGCCGTCAGCCGCGGAAGGAAACTGGTCATCTCGCTGTTCGGGCCGGGCCAGAATGCGCGGCACCTTGCCGTTGTCCAGCGGGGTGTGATGACCCAGGTGATCCACGATCGCGTCCCCTCCTATCTGATCTGGAACGGGACGGTGCTGCCTGACGGCCGTCGTCGCGGCTTCTTTCTGCTCTTCCGGAACACCGCCTCCCTCCGCGAAACGGGGATGAGAGCGGCCCTGCGCGCTCATCAGCGGCGGGGCGGCTTTCCGGCGGGCTTCGTCCGTATCCTTCGCACCGACGTACCCGACCTTCTTCATCACGACCTCTCCCGCTCCCCGGCCTTCCGGAGCTGGCGCACCGGTCTCCGGCCGCATGCCCAGTATTCGCGGTGGGAGCTGAACGGCACACCCTGGGACCTCTCCCTGGCCGATGGCCGCCTGTTCACGCGCAATCTTCCCGGGGGCACGCATCTCGCTGTTCTGATGATGCCCACCCCCGGCAGCGCACGAAGCCTGCCGATCCCTCTCTTTCTTCTGAACGTCATCGTTTTCGGGGGCGGGCTGCTCGTTCTGACGCGTGGCCTGCTGCTTGGTTCGTGGCCCAACCTGCCTCTCGGGGTGAAGTTTTCCTCGCTTTTCGGCATTTCGGCGCTTCTCCCCGTGAGCCTGCTGCTCATCGGCAGCCTGGCCTTCATCAGCGAGTCCGGGAACGCCGCGCGAAATGCCGTCTCGACGCGCATCAGGAGCGTCCTCGAACGGATCGACTCCGCCAAGGAGCGCCTTTCGGGAACATTTCAGGCGGCGTTCCTCCGTATGATCCAGGATCCACGACTGCGCGAGGCGCTGGCTCGCGACGGGATCCAGGCCTCGTCGCTTCCGGATCAGATCCGCGCGTATTTCCGCGACGGCCGCCACGAGGATCAACTCGTCTTCGTGGCCCTCATCGACATCCAGGGTCGGATGCGCTTCGTGCCGGGCAAGGGATACACCACCCACGATCTGGAAGGGGCAATGCGTTTCTGCAGGACAGGCCTTCTTCAGGCACTCCGGAAGAGGCACCGCGCCCAGGCAGGGCCGGATTCCCTCGGCCCCGACCCGCTTTCCGAAGAGGACCGGGCGTTCGTCACCGGCTACGAGGGCGCGACGGGAAACGAACTCGCCATCGAGATGGAACAAGCCCGAACGCTGCCGTTCGATTATCCGATCCGGCGTTCCACCGCAAATCTGCTGTTCGATTATCTCGCCATCGATGGGATCGACACCTGCGCCGTGATCATCGGCTGGAATGCCGACGATCTGGCCCGCCGCATCCTTCTGAACGGTCTCGCCGAGATTCGGGAACAACTACCGAACGGGATTCCCACAGCATTCCGCATCGCCCACGGGCGGCTTGCCCCCCTGGTTCCCCCGAGTCGGCATGATCCTCCCGAGCTCGTCGCGGGCATCCGGCGGATCGCGATGCGGGCGGAGCAGCGGAACGGCCCCGTCGTCGAAACCACCTCGGAAAGCGCCTTCGTGGCGCTCCCCTCGCGCGCCTTCAAGGGCGTCATCCTTGCTGCCACGGAAGCGCTCGACGGGATCCGTGCGCAGGAACGGCGCCGGATGATTCTCGCCGGGGGGCTGGCGGGACTCTGCATGCTGATCGTTCTTCTCGCCGGCCGGCTTTCGGCGAAGCGGATGCTGAGCCCGATTCTTCGCCTCCGGGAAGCCCTCGAGCGGGTCCAGCGGGGTGATCTGGCGATGCGGCTCGCCGAAGACCGGCCCGACGAGCTCGGTCGCCTGGCTGCCGCATTCGGCTCGATGGTTGCGGGCCTGCGCGAACGGCGGCAGCTCGCCTCGCTCGTCTCGGACCAGGCCATCGCGACGCTCGAAAGCGCCGAGGATCCGGGCATGGCGATGACGGCCGGCACCGTCGAAGGCGCGGTTCTCACCTCGGATATCCGCGGATTCACCCCGCTCTGCGAATCCAGGCCTCCGGCCGAGGTCGTCGCCCTGCTGAACCGGCATTTCGCCGTGATGGCTCCCCTCATCACCGCGGCCGGCGGCCGGATCGACAAGTTCATCGGCGACGCGATCCAAGCCGTGTTCGTCGAGTCGCCCGGCGCCGAGCCGGCCGCCGCCCGGGCTGTCTCGGCCGGGATCGCCATGCTGCACGCTCTCGAGGGGATCAACCGCGAGCGGGAAACCGCGGGGCTCCTCCCCTATCGCGCGGGTGTCGGCATCGCAGGCGGCCGCCTGCTCACCGGGGCCATCGGCCACCCCTCGACCCGCCTCGATTTCGCCCTTCTGGGCCCCGCCATCTCCCGGGCGGCAGACCTCGAAGCCCTGACGAAGCTCGTTCCGGATCATCCGATCGCCATCGATGCCTCCCTGGCACCCCGGCTCGGCAGATTCGCCGACCTGATCGTTCCCCTGCCGGGTCACGAGAACAATATATACAGTATTATAATATCTGAAAACAGAACCACTCCCTCCCGAGAACCTCCCGGCCCCGTGGATCGCCCCGCTCTGCCCGATCCAGCCGGGGACGCGCAGGGGCCGGCTTCTTCCCTGCCATCGGATCGTTCCAAACCGGGTTTTTCCTCCATCGGCGCCTTCCTGATGGGCCTCGCCGGCCTCGCCCTTCCCGTCATCGCCCTTCTTGGAGCCATGGACGGGCGCGTGAACGGCTCTCTCGACCGCGCCATCCGCGAGACCCGCGAGAGACAGGAAATCACGCTGGCGAAACTTCGCGTGACGAGCCCCATCATCCACCTCCTCGAGGATCGGCTGGAGGTTCTTTCGAACAGGATCGCCGCCGTATTCCAGAATTCCGACCCCCAAACGGGCGCGGCCGAACGTCAGGCGGCCTGTCGGGAAGCCTTGTCC
Source organism: Candidatus Ozemibacteraceae bacterium (assembly GCA_035388825.1). Classification (GTDB taxonomy): domain Bacteria; phylum Muiribacteriota; class Ozemobacteria; order Ozemobacterales; family Ozemobacteraceae; genus MWAR01. The sequence goes on along the minus strand of DAOOQQ010000056.1, from coordinate 25,961 downwards.
GAGCTGTCCCGGTTGAGCTTCCCTCCCGCGAGAGCCGGCGTGCTGTACCGTTCCCCGCTGCTGCCGCCGGCCTCCTGGCCGCTCGAACTCGTGACCGGCACCGATGCGTCGACGACGGCCGATGTGGTGCGCAACCTTCTCGCCCACACCACGTGCAGTTTCGCAGGCCAGGCGCGCCAGGGGCTGCGGGATCCCACTCCCGACCTGCCGGGTCTTCTCGGCCGCAGCATCGCCGTCAGCAACCTCGAAAACAATGCGACCAACCGTGTCATTCCCATCGTGCGCGACACGGCAAACGGCTGGTTCTACTGGCGCCCCCTGCTGATCCCGCCTCAGATTCCCCCCGACAGCCTCGCCACCTCCGCGGTCGGTCTATCGCCGGGACCGGAAGCCTCTCTCCCCGTCCAGGGAATGCTGCTCCTGAGCATCCCCCGCCGTCTCGGCGACGAGGAGTCGCCCGCCCTCCTCCTCGAACTCCTCCGCTCTCCCGGCCAGGAAATTGCCATCGGAACGGCCTCGCCCGGCTCGCTCCTCTCGACGAAAGGCTTCCCCCGCGGACTCATGGACGTTGCTCCAGGCCTTCATCAGGTGAAGGGGGACCGCATCGTCGTTTCCCGGAGCGAGGTGCGCATCGGCGGAAGATGGCTGCCGCTTTCCCTCGCCACCCGCATCGAACCCCCTCCGTCTGCCGGAGCGCCTCTCGAGGCAGCCCTGGTGATCGCCTTTCTCGGCCTGGCAGCCGTCTGGTATCAGACCGTCTTCCGCCGGCGGGCCCTTGCCACGACGCTGTTCGGCCAGCTTCTGGCCGGCTTCCTTGCCGCTGCCGTTCTGCCGTTTTCCGCCATTCTTGCCGGGACCGCCCGGTTCACGGCAGAGGATCTCGAGACCCGCACACGGGTGGAACGACTCGATCTGGCGCAGATGGTCGACGAGCTCGACCGGCGCCATCTGCTCCTGTATCCCTTCGCCTGGGACCGCATCGCCCGCATCAGTCACCATCCGAAGCTCGTCCGGTCCGTGATCCGGCCGCGACCTCCCGAGGCCCGGCGCAAGGCCGATCCGGCTCTCGAGGCCATCCTCTCCTCGCTGAAACAGGCATCGAAAAAAGGGGCGGCCCCATATTTCACCAACCGGATCATCCTTTCCACTCCCGACGGCTGGCGGTATGAGCAGGGAACTTCGCCCAACGCGGCACATCAGGCGGATATGTTCACCTTTTACCTGACCACGATCGCCCAGTTGATGTTCGACTCGGTCGGGGATGCTCCGGGGCGCACCACCCCGGACGAAACTCTCGGAGATGCCGTGAAACGGGAAATGGCCGTCGAAGGCGGTTTCTCGATCTTCCGCTCGGTCTTCAGCCCCGAAGTCTCGTATGACATGCTGTATTCGCCCGTATCCAATGTGCTCCTGCCCGGCGGGAACGGGGTTGTCACGATCTCGAATCATCTGCTCCCGGACATCATCCGCCCGCGCGGCTTCATCTCCTGGGTCTGGAATGCCTCCTGGGCCGAAAAGACAGCCCTCAACCGCATCATCCACGGGAAACCCTCCCGGTTCGCCCTGTTCGGCTGCCAGGCACAGCACGCCGCCTCGATGATCCGGGCCGATCTGGGCGGCTCTCTGCCGGCCATCGCCGGCGTCGCCCGCTGGACGCAGGCCGGGAACATGCCCATGAGCGTCCGGCTCGGCACGGGCTCTGGTGGCCTTCTCGTCGAGGCACGACCGGGAGTGTTCAACCCGCGTCTGATTCTTGCAGGTGCGGCAGCCGAAGCCCCTCTGCTCGCCGCCAGCCGCCGGATCGGACAGGATCTTCTGCTCTGGCTTGCGGCCGGCATTCTCGCGACGCTGCTCCTGGCCTGGCGGTCGGCCTCAGGACTGGTGACCCCGATCCGGGAACTGGAGGCCGGCATGCGGGAGATCGCCGCAGGCAGGTATGAAACCCGTATCGGCAACTGCCGCAACGACGAAATCGGGGATTTGCAGCGGTCGTTCGATCGCATGGCACGAAGCCTGCAAGAGCGCGAGCTGATCCGGAGCATGATGTCGAACGAAGCCCGGCGCTCCGCTTCCGATGGGTCGAATGCCGAGCCCAGCCGGCGCAGCGAGGCGATCATCGTGATGACGGGCGTCCCCGGGTTCCAGAGCATCGCGGATGCCCTTTCCCCCGAGGAGCTGTTCGGCCGGCTGACGCGTCAGACGGCGCGGCTGTGCGACCTGTTCATCACGGCCGGGGGCGACGTCGACAAGGTCATCGGCGAGAAGCTGCTGGTCGTGTTCCAGGGCCGCTCCGCCGAGGAAACCGCCGCGCGGCTCGTTCACGCCCTGCAGCAGCTCGCCGGCAGCCCCGACGCCTCCGATGAACTCCCCTTCCCCGTCGCTGCCGGCATCGCCTGCGGCCCGGTCATCAGCGGCGTCATCGGCTCCGGAGCGCGGAAAGACCACACCGTCATCGGCGACACGGTCAACACCGCGGCCCGCCTTCTCGGCCAGGCTGACAGGGTTCCCGGTACCCCCGCGATCCTCGTTTCGGCCGCCGTTCGCGAGCTCCTGCCGGTCGGAACGCGGTGCGAGCTCCTCGGCAACATCGCCATCAAGGGGAAATCAGCTCCTCTGGCCGTCTTTCACCTTCTCCCTGCGGCACTCCGCCAGGAAAGTTGACAGACAGGGGAGAGACGGGTACATTTTTAGCAATACGATATTGAGGGGGCAACGTTATGGAACGCGTCTCATCGGCCACGACCTATTCACCCCAACGCCCCGCACGCGAGGAGCCGGCACCGGCGAAAAAAGCGGAGCGGCCATCCCCCGACCAGGTTCGTCAGGCCCAGCGGGAGCAGCAGCGTTCGGAGCCCCCCGCCCGGCCGACCTCGGTCCAGCAGAGCCGGAACGGCCTTCCGCCGCGGCTCGGGCAGCGTATCGACATCCGGGCCTGACACTCCGGAGTTCCGAGACGTCATCCGGCGCCTTCCCTTACGGGAGGCGCTTTTCGCTTCTCAGAGCACCAGTTCGTCGAGCGAGCGGTAGACGGGCACGCCGCCGGTGGCCAGCCGCGCATGGGAGTTGTGGCCGGCGGCCACGAGCACGCAGTCGATGCCGATATGCCGGGCCGTCTCGAGGTCGTGGAGCGTGTCGCCGATCATCAGGGCCCTGGCCGGCTCGACACCGCACTCGGTCACGAGGCGCTTTCCCAGGTCGACTTTGCTGCGGGCATACTGGTCGGTCAAGCCGCGCACGTCGGCAAAGCAGGCCGAGAGGCCGAAATGCTCGATGATCCGCTTCAGATCCTTTTCATACAGGGCCGAGAGAATGTATTGTTTCTTCCCGCGCGCGGTGAGGTCGTCGAGCACCCGTTTCGCGGCGCCATGGAGCGGGCAGTCGAACATGGCGGATTCATACGCCCTGATATACTCCATGCCGACATCCTCGAACCGTTCCCGGGAAAAATCGAAGCCGGCACTGCGGTAGAAGTTGATCACCGGGAATTCGAATATTTCCAGATACTTTTCGGCCGACAACACCGGCAGGCCGCGCGCGGCGAGGCTGCGGTTGAGGATCTCGACGCACACCTTCATGTCGTCGATGAGGGTGCCGTTCCAATCCCAGATGAAGGCGTCGTAGCGTTGACTCAGGGGTTTCATGTGCGCCTCCTTGCGTAGCAAGCGTACCCCCATGATCGCTCACCCGACCGATTTTTTCAACCGCCCTCCCGTCTGGTGACAGTTGCACGGGAGGGCGGGTTCTGGTAAAGTGAGCGGGATAATCGGCCGTGGGCCGTCACTTCACAGCGAAACCGGAGTCGGCATGTATCTTGGTCGCGTTCTTGGCCGCGTGGTCTGCACCCGCAAGGACCACATGATGAATGGGCTGAAGATGCTCATCGTCACGGCCATCGACGGGAACGGCACCCCGAAGGGCAAACCCTTCGTCGCGACCGACTCGATCGGCGCCGGCGCCGGGGAAACCGTGTTCCTGTGCGGCGGTGGCGAGGCGGCGCTCCCCTTTCCCGGCAAGCAGCGGCCCCCTTCCGATGCGACGATCATCGGGATCGTCGACTCGATCGAGCGCTGATCATGCAGATCGGCCGCGTCGTCAAAAAGGTCGTCTCGACCGTCAAGAACCGCGTGTTCGAGGCGCGGCCGCTGCTGCTCGTCCAGCCCGTCGACATGGCGCTGAAGCCGCACGGCTCCGAAGTTCTGTGCATTGATTTTATAGGCTCTGATATTGATGAGCTCGTCCTGATCATGAAGGAAGGCAGTTCCGTGCAACAGATGCTCGGCAACAAGGATGCCGCCGCCGACGCCGCGATCATCGGAGTCGTCGATACGGTCCACCTTCATGACACCTGCGTATTCGACAAAACGACCGAAGCCACCCGCTGACCAGGAGACGTTGAAATGGAACAGATCGTAGAACAGATCGCCCGCGAAGTCATGCTGAAGCTCAAGTCCCAGTCCTCGAACCGCGGCGGTTCCTACACCCCGCCCCAGCCGGGCGCCGCCCAGGGCCGTCCCACGGCTGCGGGCTGCATCGCGGTGCTGGTGACGGCGAACTTCAAGGTCGTCGACCAGGTGATGCAGCAGATCGGCTCGGTCGTTCCCCAGGGCGGCCGGCTGCTGGTTTCCGACTACATGGTCGAGAACGTCGGCGTCAAGAGCCTGGGCGGCTCGGTCCAGGTGCACACCTCGCGCACGATGAACTCCTGCGACGCCATCCGGGGCATCAGCGAGCTGGTCATCCCCTCGCTCTCCCTCAACACGCTTTCCAAGGCGGCGAACCTGATCGCCGACAGCTACGCGACCCAGATCATCTCCTATGCGCTGTGCGAAGGCATTCCCGTCACCGTGACGGATGAATCCCTGCTCGACGCGTCGCGCTACTTCCCCTCCGGCATCGCCCGCAAGATCGACAGCTTCCGCCGCGATCTCGAAGGGATGGGCGTCCGCTTCAACCGCGGCAACATCGTCGTGAAGCCCGAGCACAAGTGCGCCACCTGCACGGGAAGCGGCAGTTGCGGCTCCTGCTCGACCGGCACCGTCTCGTCCACTCCCGCCTTCTCGGCGATTCCCGGCAAGGCCGATGCGGCCCAGCCCGCCGGAAGCTGCCTGCGCGACAACTGCCCCCGCACCTACGGAAGCTGCGCCTCCAACTGCCCCTCTTCGGTGAAGCAGGTCATCGCCGCCGGCGCCGACCGGATCGAGAAGGGCCACGACGCGCTCGTTCCCCCGGCGGAGCTCGCGCGGTACATCGATCACACGCTGCTCAAACCCACCGCCACGACCGCCGAGATCACGAAGCTGTGCGAAGAGGCCCGCCAGTCGCGGTTTGCCTCGGTCTGTGTCAACCCCGCCTACGTCGCCCTGGCCGCAAAGCTGCTGTCCGGAAGCGGCGTCATGGTCTGCACCGTCGTCGGCTTCCCGCTCGGGGCCACCTCCTCGTTCACCAAGGCGATGGAAACCCGCGACGCGATCGCGAACGGCGCCGACGAGATCGACATGGTGATCAACGTCGGGGCCCTCAAATCGAAGGATTTCGAGCTGGTCAAGAACGATATCGCCCGCGTCGTCGAGGCGGCCAACGGCCACACCGTGAAGGTCATCCTCGAGACGTCGCTGCTCACCGACGAAGAGAAGGTGAAGGGGTGTGAGCTGTCGAAGGCGGCGGGCGCCGACTTCGTGAAAACCTCGACCGGCTTCAGCTCGGGCGGCGCCACGGCCGCCGACATTGCCCTGATGCGCAAAACCGTCGGCCCGAACATGGGCGTGAAAGCCAGCGGCGGTATCCGTGACACCCAGACCGCGCAGCAGATGGTCGCCGCCGGCGCCACCCGCATCGGCGCCAGCGCCTCCGTCGCCATCATCCGCGGCGACGCCCCCGCCGCCGCCGGCGCCAAGGGCTACTGACCACTCGATACCCCCGAAACCACGAACCGGGTTCCACTCAGGAACCCGGTTCTGTCGTTTCAGGGACGTTCGGTATGAATCACGCTTCAGGCAGAAAAACCGCCGGGGAGACGTGAAACCTGGCGGCCAGGGCTTTTATCTGGCGGACGTTCAGTTCCCGCTTGCCCGAAAGGATTTCGGATACGACGCCCTGGCTTCCGAGAATCTCCATGTCTATCTGTTTCAGATCGTGAATTTCCATGAGGCCCTTCAGCATCTCCACCCCCGTCACCGGCTTCACGGGATGATGGGCATCATCGTATGCGCGGATGCGCATGTCGATGATATCGAGAAGAGCGCAAAGCGGATGTTCGTCGCCGGCATCCCCTATTTCGGCGATGACTTCCTGCATGAAGGCCACAACCCGGTCATATTCATCATCCGTATGGATCCGATCCAGGGCGAGAAGTTTCACCACATCGAGCCATTTGTCGAGAAGATGCTTCTGGCGACGGGATTGAGCAGGATTCCCATGGGCGACGGTGGTTCCCTTCATGCTGCGCCTCGCTTTGTTCCCGATGTTTTCTTCCATGTTCCCGCATCATAGACAGAATGCGTCAGAACATCGACAATGAAGAACTTCTGCCATCGAAATTCGGGCTTCACGATCAGCCTGAATTTATTCCCTCCGATATTGAAAACCAGCAATCCATGCACATCGTCGGTCGCTGGATATATCCGTCGAATCCCCATCAGATCATGGAATTCGGTTTTCGACACGATCTGATACCACGCATCCAACGGCGTTTTTGCCGCCGGGTGGCGACAGGAAAACTCATTCAACCTTCGACGGGTTATGACATGCATCACTCATCCCATCCAAATATATCTCATAATGAGATATCTGTCAACCACATCCCGTTCGGCCTCATTTATCGTCTTGATTCGTTTTGGGGCCCCGCACGAAGTGCCGTGAGAGGTTTCACGAACGTTCATGCCATATATTCATAGTAATTTATTATAGCCTGGTTGACGACACCATCAGTAGGTCGGCAGGAGGCCGAACCGGAATGCCTGGTCGAGCAGGTTGTGTTCGCCGTTGTCGTCATTTATGACGGTTCTCCATTGCCTGCCGCCCTCCCAATGGACCATCATGACACGCTTGTAGAGTTTGTGAACGGCCCTGGCCTTGACGACAGACTCGAACATGTTCAGAAGCTGATTACCTTTGACTTCGACCAGGAGAACCGAGTCCTCGGTCGATCTTTCGCGAACACCGACGACGAAATCGGGGTGAAAGTCATATTTCAGTTCAGGCATCACGAGAGACGCCGTATAGGGCTTGCTCTGCGGATTTCTGTGCCACCAGGCCACCGTCCCGCTCGTGTCCGAATCCAGCAACAGGGCGAATTCTCGCTCGTCTGTCGTAAGACCGTCGGGAAACACGCCATAGACGTTGAGTCGCGCAGGGAGCAGCGGGGCGTCGGCCGAGACGAACGGCGGCAATGGTGCAGCCGGCACGGCTTCGATGAAATTCGCATAACAGCGCCGCTTTGCCTCCCTCAGAGCTCCGGGGTGCGTCGCCAGAATGAGATTCAACGCGTCCTCCAGATCCCGGGGAGAAATTTTTTCCGCCCACCCCTGCCTCTGAAACTCCTCTTTCAGACGCCGTATCAACAGGTCATGCAGGGGCCTGCCGGATACATTCTCATCCTCGAAAAGAAAGCCCTGAGCCTTACGGGCAATTTCCTTCATGGAAATATCGGCAGTGACGGTTTCGGTATCAACCAGTCCGCCGAATAGTTCCGTCGTTCGCTTCGTCGCCTGCGAAAAGCGGCGATGAACGACGGACAGGATCTCCCCATCCAGATTCATACGGCTTGCTATACAGGCAGCGAGGCCGCCGACCATATCTGCACTGCAGACTTCCTTCTTCAAGGACTTCGGAAAAGCCATATCGGTCCGCAGGGGGTATGTAGCGCCACTCACCACGGGCGTCGCCGGGCGGACGACGATTCTCGACGGCATGGTACGCGGTGTTCCGGGAAAAAGGCGCGGTTGATTCGGAATTTCATCGCCCTGTGATAACCCTTCAACGTTCTCCGGAGGCTGGGCATTCTCCACCGGCGACTCCGGCGGCTTCGGTTGCTCCGTAACCCAGAACGAAGGCTGTCCCTCCTTCGCAACCTGAGCATGGAGCCCGTCGCTGCCGATGCCGACCAGAGTCAGACTCGGGCTGGCATTGGTCAGCTGCGTTTCGATCGACTTGAGCCTTACCGCCGCTTGGGTAAGGCCCTCCTGGATGGCATGATCGGTGAGGAATACGTATCCATAATCGAGAATATCCGGGCGCGTTTTCCCCTGTAACAGGCGATGAACACGTAGAATCCGCCCGACCACCTGGATGCCGAAATCCGCATCCCGACTCCTTCGCATCGATACGAGGGTGAAGGCCCTGGGGCAATCGAACCCGAGCGCGACCGCCACCTTGAAAATCAGCACGCGAACGTTCTCGTCACTCGCCAGGGCCAAAAGATCCGGGTCAGGATCATCGGCGGTATGAATCGCTATCTGTTCGGGCTTTATGCCGAGTTCGACGAGCTTGCGTTTCGTCTCGTCGGCCGAAAGGGCATTTGTGGCACTGTCGATCTGAACGAGCATAAGCGGCTTCAGGCCGATCCCGATCATCTCCAGCGCCCGTTCGATGGCAAGATGCTGTTCGAGGCCATGCCGGATCGCGGTTTTCTCGAAATCCGTTATTTCCCGGGCGTCCCCCTCAACGAGGAAGGCAACCGCCTTGACTCCGGTCTTGATGAGATCCGCGATCACACAGTCCCAGCGGCTGATGGATATCTTGTGAATCTCTTCGAACCCGGTTGCCTGCTTGAAGGTCTCGATGTCCTTATCCTTGGGCGTGGCCGTGACCATCACCGTGTATTCCGGGGCAAGGACGTTCATATAGAAGGAAATGGCCTCGGGCGCTTTCTTGAAACCGTGATGGGCTTCGTCGACGATGACGCCGAGCTGATATCCGAGCCCCTTCAGCGCAGGAACGAGCCTGTCGAGAGAAAGCGCCGTGTCGGAGTTCGTACGTGCCTTTCGGCTTTCGGCAGTGTTGGCCGCAACGGAGCCCCAGGTGGTGACGAAAATATCGCCGCTCTTCACACCGGCAACCGTGCGTTCGTTCCGCAGATCCTTCACGGTCAGGCCGGGGAATTCGTTCCTGATCGTCCTGATCGACTGTTCGACGAGGCCCGCGAACGGGGCGAACCAGAACCAGACGACCTTCTTGCCCAGGGAAAAGGTTTCGGCGGTGTGGCCTGCAATCAGGGTCTTGCCCGCGCCCGTGGGCGCTTCGATGAGCAGGCAGCCGTTGTGGCTGACGATGCGCTGCCGGCTGGCGGAATCATCCACCTGGGAAAGTTGCCTGCGAGCCGTCTCGAGGAGCGCGACGGCGTTGTCGACGGCCGTTTGCTGGAATAGCTTCAGGAGAGTGGTCATTCGGCCTTCTCCGTCAAAGCGGTGAGAGCGTCGGGAATTTTTTTGACCGTCACGCCCGGATGAGAAATGCTCCGGCGGACGATCCCGGGCTCCCACGCATAGATGACGGCCGATGGGAATGGTGCCACGGCTTTTTCGATGCCTGAAACGGCATCTCCCGTCGTCGCTTGGAGATACACGATCGCTTGATCGTCAGACGTCGCGATCTGGAACGGCGCGGTTTCCGAGAAAGGCGCCAACCTGCCGTCATGCATCAACTGGAGCGCAATCCAGACCTGCTCGTGGCGTATCTGTATCCCCACCGATTCGGCTGGGATTTTAGATAGCGTGCAGTATGCTAATTCCCCTGGAACGGCATCCACAGTGAAAACCTTGCCCTTCTGTCGGTAGGAAAAGCCCTTAATGATTCGCTCGAGGCGGGTTCGGGCGATGTCGCGACAGACATTCTTTTCCGGGTCAGCCTTCGTCGCCTCGGAACTGGAGACGATGATGAACCGGCGATTGCCGTCATCTTCGGCGTTGATCTCCAACACCGCGTGCCCCGTGGTGGCGCTCCCCCCGAAGAAGTCCAGGATAATATCGCCGGAATCGTTCGATGTGGCCTGTGAAATCAATGCCTTGATGAGCGAGAGGGGCTTCGGGTAACTGAAATCCTTGTGCCCCATGATCTTCTGCAAGAGCGCCGTGCCTTCGGTCGTGTAGCCCGTTGTGATGAACTCGGCGTTCTCGACCTCCAGCTCCTTCAACTCCGCATTTTTGCTCGATGCCGGAACGATCCAGGTCGAAAGGGGTTTTTCCCTGTTCTTCAACTCGTTCCAGAAGCGCTTGTATCGTGGTTTCCCGTAGCCGATCGATTTTCCGACCCAGAATTCGAGGTCGGGCGTATCGGATTTGAGATTGTGCGGTGCGGAGCCCTCTTCGATCGCAGCGGTCAGCTCTTTCAGGGTTTCATACCTGATCGTCCGCTCGTTGGCCGGCCAGAGCACTCGCTTTTCCTCGATGAGCTGCTCCATCGTCTTGGTCCGGATTTTTTGCCCTGGTTTGAGTTTTGTCTCTGATGCAAACCGCCAAGCATTGCCTGGGTCACAGGGATACCATGTGTCGGTTTGCGGATTGCATATCTGGTAAAATGCATCCGGCCGTTGTTTCATCGTTTTTCCTTGTGAAAGATCGCCGCTTACCCAAGGACCGCGAGCATCACCATCGGGATTATCGTAATCGACACCCTTTTTTAATTCCCCACCAAATCTGAAATCCCCGTTGCCATAACACAATACATATTCATGATCCACGCTCAGGAAGGCGCCCTTGGCGTCGTTGCTGCCGCTGCGACGCTTCCAGACGAAGGTGCCGACCTTCATGCCGGGGAAGACCTTGTCCATCAGCATCGAGAGGTGGCCGAACTCCTCGTCCCCGATGTTCACGAAGATGACGCCGTCATTGCGGAGGAGTTCCTTTGCGAGCAGGAGGCGGCGGTACATGAATTCGAGCCAGGTTGAGTGCCTGAACCGGTCGTCCTTGTCGAGATACGCGTCGTTGTAGATGAAATCTTTGTTGCCGGTGTTGTACGGCGGATCGATGCAGATGACCTTCACTTTTCCCTTGAAGGCCATGCGCAGATATCGCAACGCATCGAAATTGTCGCCTTCGATGAGAAGGTTCGTCCACGGGGCATCCCCGACGGATAGTTCCGGGTGAATGTCCATCGCGACGAAATCATCGTTGAGGGCGTTGTCGTGATCGATTTCGTTCCGCTCCCAGACGATGCCGAGGGGTGTTTGGCCGTCACGTCGTTTCAGGAGGTCGATGAGTTCCTGCCTGGTCAGCGTCGAATAATCCATGCGTCAACCCCGTCGTTCAAGTCTCATGCCGCTTTTTATATTTTATATTATACTTGCAAGTTGGTCAACAACGCGGAACAATCATACCCCGGGAGTCATCCGCATTCAAGCCGCAGATTCTGCATGGGGGCTTGGCCCCATACTGAAAGGAACAAAGGAATGGCGGCGCGTAGCCCCATTCAGCAAGAGCAGATATCCGTTACTGCCGCAAATGTCTCCACAGACGTCCCTGAAGCCAGAGAACACCCCGGACGCTATCGCCGATCTCGGGCAACTTGCCTTCACCCAGGACCCTCTTGGTGAGGCACAGATCGATGTCGATCTCCTCATCGCCAAGCCGGCTGATGGTGACGCGGACCCGCCAGGCCTTCTGGCCCAGGATTTCCGTATGAAGCTCCGCGACGGATTTCACCGGTCCCTGAAACTCGTAATCATCCCTATCAAAATCTTCGCGTTGAATGAAGCAGGCCATGTTCCCGGTCTCTACGGTGACCGGCTCGATGCTTTCTCGCTGGGCCGGATCATCCGGATACATTTCCTGGCGCATGAGCCGGACCTGCGTCGGGTCCGTAATGATCAACGGTTTGGGGTCGGCAATTTCCAGAACATAGGGGAATCCCGTCAGGATGAATTCATATATATCACATTTGCTATAGAACACCCGATTGGAGCAAAAGAGCGGGTCGAAAAACGTGATCGGCATTCCTTCCTTGCGATCCGACGAGAGAAGTACGGTGTCGAGCTGGGCTTCCAGACGATTGTTCCAGAGTCTGATTCCCTCGATCCGGATGGTGTGCTGCACCCCCTCGCTCGACCATGGATACAGGGATGCGACCTCATTGGTTCGGGTGGAATCATCGACGCGGATGGGAACGAGCAGACCGAAGCGGGGAATGGGCCAGCTCAACAGAACAGATTTCGGCTCCGTGGCCGGCATCGGATACGCCTTTGCGCTCCTGTTGTCCGCGTGGGTCACGGCCAGCTTTGCCTGGCGCACGATCTCGGGAAGCCGTTTGACGACGGCCCGACTGTCCTCGGAGAAGATGCTCCAGTGTGACCCGTGTCCGTGCTTCTCCTCCCCGGCGACGTCGATGACAAGCTCCTCGAACGGTGTTTTCGGCGCTCCCCGCGCAGGTGAATTCATGACTGCTCCTTCCGGCCCGCCCCTGCGGCTTCGGCGAACGGCAGCCGCTCACGTTGGCGAGCATCAATTATATAACATATCGTATCACGTTTTGGCGAGATGATCGCGCCGCATCGGCTCGAAACAGAACCGGGTTCCCTCGTGGGAACCCGGTTCTGTCGTTTCTCGTGTCGGCATGTGTTACATGCAGCCTGCCATGCCGGATGCGCACAGCATCGAGACCAGGGTGTACAGAACGATTCGTCTAAACATGGTGATACGCCTCCTTCACGATCAGTCCCACCGTTGCAATCGTCAGAAACCAGAAGAGGATCATGGCTCGACTCCGGCTCGCTCGCCTTGAATTGCCGCCGCAGGGGCGTGCGAATCTTTCTATCGGCAGGAAGCGTCCTTCCGTGAAGCACCGTGGTGGGTCAGGGAAATCCCTGGCGGATCAGGGCGTGGGGGTGGCGATATCCGGTGAAATGACCGGGATCTCGTCGGCATCTGCCGGCGTGCCGGCGGCTTCGGGCGGAACCGGCTTCACCGGGGCCGGGGACGGCCCGGATGCGGGCAGAGGAACGGTGTCCGAGGCACCCGGGGATGCGTTCGTGACATCGACGGCTTCGGAGGCGGCTTGTTCGCCCTCGGAGGCGATATCCCCGGTGTCGGAGGCGGGCTCCGCCGCTTCGAAGGCGGCTTCGTCCGGGATCGGGGGGCGAACTTCGGCCGGGCGGGGCATGGTCCAGAATTCGGGCGGGAGTCCCCAGAGCCGGCCGGCTTCGGTCGGCTTGCCGACAGTTCCATAGCGAGGAATATCGAATTGTTTGCCCGGCGACAACCGCCGGATCGAGCGGTCAGAAAGCTTGAGCCAGGCGGTGCCGCGATCGAGGGTGAGCTTCGTGTTGCCCCGCGGATCGACTTCGATCAGGGCTTCGCCGGCCGGCAGCTCGAGGATGCCGCGCCGGAGATCCGCAATGAGTGGGGCTCCGCTTGTCGCGATGAGGCGCATCCGGCCGAGGTCGAGGCGAAGCGTCCGGTTGTCGAGGGCCAGGACGGATCCGGGGTACAGTTCGAGGCGATTTCCCGTGCCGGAGGCGATGAAGAGGGTCATGGAGGCGATCCCCGTGTGCAGGAACGGCCGGGTGCGGATCAGGTCACCGGGGGCAAGAACCGGCCACGCCGCCGAAGCCGTGCCGTCCGTTGCCGGAAGGTTTCGCTCCAGATGCAGACCGGGGGCCTGTCGGAGGAAAACGGTTTCGGTGGCGACGCCGTTCTGCTGAATCCAGAATGGTTGGGCAGCCAGGCCGGGGATGGCGGAGACAAGAAGGAGCGCCAGGACGGCGGCAGCCTGCTCGAGGCGGAAGGAACCGGACATCGGTCAGGGTTTTTCCGTGGGCGCAGGCGACTCCGGGGGGGTTCCGGTGGGGTCCGGCAAACCCGCGCCATCCGGGCGCCGCCGGTCCACTTCCCGCGTCGTGCGGGTCGGGTCGGCAGGCATCGGGGGAGCATCGGGAGCGGGTGCGGCGGAAGTGTCAGCGGCCTGGTTCCCCGAAGAGCCGGATTCCGCCTCGTGCTTCGCGGTTTCGGCGATGTCGTGGGCCTTGAGGCTGGAGGAGAGGGAGAAGACCTCGTCCCGGATCGTCAGCACTTCGAAGTAGAGAACCGTGATCATCAGAACCGTGCCGAGGAAGGCGAACAGGTCGTATTCGCTCTTGGTGTGAATGAACACGAACGTGAAGATGATCGCGGCGAGAATGACGGCGATGAGTTTGCGCAGCCGCTGTTGCCGCATGTTCTGTTTGGAGAAGAAGGCGCCGCGCCATCGCCGGGCCTCGATGAGACTTCCCTCGATGAGCCAGAGGTGGTCCCGCACCATCAGCATCTCGAGGTAGACGATCGTGATCATCAGCATCACCCCGACCTGCGTGAGAATGGCGCGGTGCCCCTTGGTAAAGAGGATGACGATGATGAAAATGACGAACGCGAAGGCGAGGGTGAACAGTTTCTGGATGAATCTCGGAAGATCTCGCATGGGCTTCACCTCACTGTGGCATGGTCAGCTTTCGAACGCTTTGCGCACCAGGTCGGGGTTGTCGCGGAAGACGGAGAGCACCTCGGCATCGAGGGCAAACGGCTCCTCCGAGTCGGTCTGGGTCGTGATGACACGTTCGGGAACGATCCGGTAGCCGCTCCGGAACGCGTCGAGAAGTTTCATGGCCTGGTCGAGAGAGGATTTCGACATGCGGTAATGGATGAACCGATCGATGATCTTTTCGAATTCGACGGGTTTCGTCTGGAGGCGGTCGAGCTCCTGGCGGAGTTTTGCGGCATCGCCCGAGTGACGGTGCTCGAGATAGGCGCGCAGACAGCCTTCGACGCGAGTCGTGCTGATGGTCCGGGATCTGGGGCCGAACAGCAGCATCCCCGTGAGGAATCCGGCGACGGCGAGACAGATCGCCATAATCCAGTTCCAGAGCGGTTTTCCATTGATTTCAGCCATTCCATTCATGGTAACATCGCCCCATCTTCCTGTCAATCCGAGTTGACAAGGGGGGAAACCGGGTGCTAGTGTTCGGAACGACAGGGCCCGATGGCAGGGGAATCACGAACTCACCCGGGGAGCGACAGACTGGCCATGGAATCGAAGGGCAACAGGCCCCGAAAACGTATCCTGATCGTCGACGACGAGGAGCAGATCCTGCTCCTGCTGAAAACCATTCTCAATGTGTATGGGTATGACAGCATCGAAGTCCTCTCCCCGAAAGAAACGTTCGGCAAGGTGAAGACCGAGCGGCCCGATCTGATCATTCTCGACATCGCGATGCCGGAGATGGACGGGTATCAGGTCTGCAAGCAGATCAAGAGCGATCCCTCGACGAAGGAGATCCCCGTGGTCATGATCACGGCTCTCGCCCTCGAGCAGGACCGCAAGTTCGCTCTGGAAGCAGGAGCCGACGGATTCATCCTCAAGCCGTTCGACCCGCGCGACGTGATCGCCGAAATCGAAAAACTGTGCGGAGGCCGGCAGACGGCCTGACGGTTTACCCATCTGCAAGAACCACGGCCGGCGCCTCATGCGCCGGTTTTCTTCATCATGGCCGCTTGAATTGGAACCCCCCCTGTGCTAGACTTCTCCGCCAAGCAAGAGATTTTCCCCTTGCAGGTCAGAAATCATAGGAGGGCACCTGGGATGAACAAATACGTATACGTGTTCGGTGGCGAGAAGGCCGATGGCCGCGCGGACATGAAGGATCTCCTCGGCGGCAAGGGAGCGAACCTTGCCGAGATGTGCCAGATCAAGTTGCCGGTTCCTGCCGGCTTCACCGTGACCACCGAATGTTGTACCGAGTATTTCCAGCTTGGCAGCAAGTATCCCAAGGATCTTGACACCCAGGTCGTCAAGGGCCTGAAGGGGATCGAGGAAACCATGGGAATGAAGTTCGGCGACACGACGAACCCGCTCCTGCTCTCCTGCCGCTCTGGCGCCCGCAAATCGATGCCCGGCATGATGGAAACCGTTCTCAACGTCGGCCTGACGACCAAGACGATTCCCGCGCTGATCAAGAAGACCAACAATCCGCGCTTCGTCTGGGACGCCTACCGGCGCCTGATCATGATGTATTCCGACGTCGTCATGGAGAAGGCTGAAGGGATCGAGCCCGCCGAGGGCAAGGGCATCCGCAAGCAGCTCGACGACATGCTTCACGAGATCAAGGCCAAGAAGGGCTACAAGTCGGACACCGACCTGACCGCCGAGGAGCTCGAAAAGCTGGCCGGCGATTTCCGCGCCCGCGTCAAGAAGGTTCTGGGCAAAGAGTTCCCGGATGACCACATGGAGCAGTTGTGGGGCGGCATCGGCGCCGTGTTCAAGAGCTGGAACGGCAAGCGCGCGATCGCCTACCGCCGCATCGAAGGCATCCCGGACGAGTGGGGCACGGCCGTCACCGTCCAGGCCATGGTGTTCGGCAACATGGGCGAAAGCTCGGCGACCGGCGTGGCGTTCACCCGCAACCCGGCCAACGGCGAGAACAAGTTCTACGGCGAATGGCTCGTCAACGCCCAGGGCGAAGACGTCGTCGCCGGCATCCGCACCCCCAGCCCGCTGAACAACGACACGAAGAACGACCAGAACAAGCATCTGCAAAGCCTCGAAGAGTCGATGCCCTCGACCTACAAGCAGCTCGTCGAGATCCGCAACAAGCTCGAAGACCATTACAAGGACATGCTGGACATCGAGTTCACGATCCAGGAAGGCAAGCTGTACATGCTCCAGTGCCGCGTCGGAAAGCGCACCGGAACGGCGGCCCTGAACATGGCGATGGACATGCTCGAAGAGAAGCGCATTTCCGAGGATATGGCCGTTCTGCGCGTGATGCCTGCACAGCTCGATGAGCTGCTGCACCCGATCGTCGATCCTTCCGCCGAGAAAAAGGCCACGACGATCGCCAAGGGCCTTCCGGCCGGTCCCGGCGGCGCCGTGGGTCATATCGTGTTCACCGCCGCCGACGCCGTCGCGTGGCAGAAGAAGGGCAAGAAAGTCATTCTCGTCCGCGAAGAGACGAATCCCGAAGACGTCGAAGGCATGCGCGCGGCTCAGGGCATTCTGACCGCCCGCGGCGGCATGACCTCCCACGCCGCTCTCGTCGCCCGCGGCTGGGGCAAGTGCTGCATCGTCGGCGCCGCCGCCCTCCACCCCGACGTCGAGCACAAGACGCTCAAGATCGCCGGTTCCCAGAAGACCTACAAAGAGGGCGATCTTCTGACCCTGAACGGTACCAGGGGTCTCGTCTATGACGGCGAGCTGAAGATGATGGATGCCAGCGAGAATCCGCGCTTCCAGAAGTTCATGAAGATGGTCGACAAGCAGCGCAAGATGCAGGTCTGGGCCAACGCCGACACGCCGGCGGATGCGAAGATCGCCCGCCAGTTCGGCGCCGAGGGCATCGGCCTGTTCCGCACCGAGCACATGTTCTACGGCGAAGGTTCGGACAAGCCCCTGTTCCTGCTCCGCAAGATGATCCTCTCCAACACCGTCGAAGAGCGCAAAGTGGCTCTCGACGAGCTGTATCCGTTCGTCAAGAAGGACATCAAGAACACCATGGCCGAGATGGAAGGCCTGCCCGTGACCTTCCGCCTGCTCGATCCGCCCCTGCACGAGTTCGTTCCGCAGTCGGCCGACAAGCAGGCCGAGCTCGCCAAGAGCCTCAAGATCAAGGCCGAGGACATCAAGAGGCGCGGCGAAGCTCTTCACGAGAGCAATCCGATGATGGGGCACCGCGGCGTCCGCCTCTGCGTCACCTATCCTGAAGTGGCCGAGATGCAGATCCGCGCGATTCTGGAAGCGGCCGCCGAGCTTCTGAACGAGGGCAAGCACGTTCATCCCGAGATCATGGTTCCGGTCACCTGCGACGTGCGTGAGCTCGATTACGTCAAGAAGATCGTCGACCGGGTCTACGCGGAAGTCCTCAAATCCAGCGGCCTCAAGAAGATCGATTTCCATTACGGCACGATGATCGAGATCCCGCGCGCCGCTCTGATGGGCGATCGCATGGCCAAGACCTGCGAGTTCTTCTCGTTCGGCACCAACGACCTGACCCAGATGGGCTTCGGCTTCAGCCGTGACGACATCGGCGGCTTCATGAACGATTACCTCGAGCAGCGCATTCTCGAGGCCGATCCGTTCCAGACCGTCGACCAGGAAGGCATCGGCCAGCTGATCCAGATCTGCGTCGAGCGCGGCCGCAAGACCCGCTCCACGCTGAAGGTCGGCATCTGCGGCGAGCAGGGCGGCGACCCCGCCTCGGTCGAGTTCCTGTACAAGACCGGCCTCGACTACGTGAGCTGCTCCCCGTTCCGCGTGCCGATCGCCCGCCTCGCCGCCGCCCACGCCTCGCTGAAGTATCGCGAGCTGCGCGAGAAGGTGCTCAAGGACCAGAACCACACCCCGCTCAAGGCGCTCCACGCCTGAGCTGACGAACCGAAGAGGCCCACATGCCATCACGCAGGCGAAAAGCGAGGGAAACCGCTCTCAAGGCGCTGTATCAGATCGATCTGATCCGGCAGGAGCCGAACGAGGCGATCGATCATGCGGTCGCCGAGGACATCCTGTATGCGCCCCTCGAGGGATTCGCGCGTGAATTGGCCATGAACCTCATCGGGAACGACCCGGCTGCCGGCGACGTCGAGGGCTTTGCCCACGGCGTTGCCGGCAGCCTCATCGCCTCCCGCCGGGACGAAGCCGGCGCCCGCCAGGCGCTCGAAGCCGCCGCGAAGGAGTTCCTGCCGATCTCGCGGGAGCGGCCCGACCTCGATCTGGAGCTCAACGTCTTCTGCACGAAGGCGTTCGAAAAGATGGGCTCGCTGCACGAAATCGAGCAGTTCGCCCGGACCCTGGTCGATCGCACCATCGAGCACCAGGGGGAAATCGACCGGATCCTGTCGCAGTATGCGGACAACTGGACGCTCGAACGGATGGCGAGCCTCGACCGGTGCATCCTGCGGTTCGCCACCTGCGAGCTGCTGCACTTCCCCGAGATCCCGGTCAATGTTTCAATAAATGAAGCTATAGAATTGGCGAAAAAGTTTTCGACCGAACGCAGCTGCGAATTCGTCAACGGCATCCTCGACAAGGTCCAGCGCGAGCTGAAGCCCGTCAAGCAGGATGCGAGACGCAAAGAGAGCCGGAATGAAGCCTGATGTCGTGAGGTGCGCGAATCCGGGGGAGGGAGTCCGCTGATGGCTCTCTCCTCGATCATTATCAACAAGAATTCGGATTCCCAGCGCAATGTCTGGATATTCTCATTCGTCATCGGCGCGATTGCCGGCTGCTGTTTCGCCGGCATGGGTCTGGCCATCGGCCGGATTACCGCGGCCGCGAAGACGAACTTCATCCTCGGCAGCCTTGGCATCGGCGTCGTCGTCGGGGTTCTGATCGGCTGGTTCGGCCGCGAGATCATTTCCGGGCTGATCAACCTGGTGCTCGACGATCTCGAGACGAAGGTCGGCCTGCAGCGCAATACGTTCGAGAGCAAGAAGTCTGGCCTCAGCCGGGAACTGGATATTTTCGACCAGATGTTCAAGCTGGTCGTTTCGGTTCTCAAGCGGGTTCTGGTGATTTCCCTCCGCCTCGAGGAAGCTTCGACCGACCTCGACCGCACGGCCCAGATCAGCTCGACGGTCATCAAGGAGATCGTGGAGAAGGTCGACAGCATCAACAAGAATGCCGTCGCGAATGCCAGCAGTCTCCGGGAAACAATCTCCTCGCTCGAGAACAGTTTCAGCCTGAGCAAGGACATCAGCTCGAAGCTCGTCATCGCCCGCGAGGACAGCCAGGGAGTGGCCGAAATAGCCCAGACGTCCCAGACATCGGTCAAACAGTCGGTCGAGAACATGATGCGCATCAAGGAGCTGACCGAAGGGTCGGCGAATCTCGTGAACGACCTCAATGACCGCAGCAAACAGATCGGCGCGATTCTGACCGAGATCGCGAACATCGCCGAAAAGACGAACCTCCTCGCCCTGAACGCGGCCATCGAAGCCGCGCGCGCCGGCGAGCATGGCCGGGGGTTTGCCGTCGTCGCCGATGAAGTGCGCAAGCTGGCCCGCGGCTCGGCCGAGTCGTCGAAGAAGATCAACAACCTGATCAACGACATCCTGGTGAAGACCGAGAATGCCGCCGAGATGATGCGGTCGAACACGAACAAGGTGTATGAAGGGATGGACGTCGTCAATGCCGTCGACACGAGCCTGAGCAAGATGGTCGACACGGCCCTCAAGCTGAACGAGATCATCAAGGACATCAGTGAGTCGGCCGAGCGGCAGAGCCAGACTTCCGACGTGATGTATCAGAAGGTGAACACGATCTCGAAGATCACCGACCAGATATCGCAGCAGATACAGAATGTGGCCAGCACGGCCCTGAGCCGCACGGTCATCGTCGACCAGACGAGCAGCTCGGCGCGTGAGCTTCGCACCCTTTCCGACGTGTTCCAGAACGCCCTCGTGCCGTTCAAGTTCAAGGTCGAAGGCGCGAACAAGCGCGCGTTCGTGCGCACCGAAACGCGGATTCCCTGCAAGTTCAAGGTTCTGCTTTCGGGCGAGCTGATCGACAGCACCCTCAGCAGCGGCGACTACGAGATGCGCGGCGTCATCACGAACCTGTCGGCCGGCGGCTGCGTCGTCGAGACGAACGAGGATATCGAGCAGGGCAAATACGTGATCTTCGCCTTCCAGCTGGGCAGCCAGTTCGTGCAGGGCGTCCAGGGCCGACTCGTCCGCCTCCGCAAGCTGGGCGGCTCGACCGACGAGGCCCTCGGCAAGGACACGTTCGAGGGCATCATCTCGTTCAACAACGTATCGAGCGATCACGAGAAGGTCATCGTGGATTACGTCCTCAACGCTCAGCGCCAGTTCGAACACAACCTCGGCATCAAGACCGAGGGCTGATCCGGCACCCGCCATGGCACGCATCGAAAAACGGCTTCTCGGCGAGTCGCTCGTCAGCGAGAAGCTGATCACGGATGAACAGCTCCGCACCGCCCTTTCCGAACAGAAAAAATCCAGCGACACGCTTGGATACACGCTGTTGCGGCTCGGGTATCTGAAGGAGCAGCAGCTGCTGGATTTTCTCGGCAGCAAGCTGAACTTCAGCTACGCCAACCTCCGCAACTACGTGATCGATCCGAAGATCGTCAAGATCATCCCCGAGAACATCGCGCGCAAGTATCACTGCATCGCGCTGCTGCGGGTGAAGGGGTCGCTGACGGTGGCGATGGTCGATCCGCTCGACTCGTTTCTGATCGATAATCTCAAATATACAACGAACAGCGACATCAAGCCGCTGGTCACGACCATGACCGAGATCCAGGAGGCGCTCGACCAGTTTTACGGCGGCGGTGGCGGCGCCGCGCCCGAAGCCGGGGCCGGTCCCCAGACACCGAACCTGACGCTGGCCCCCGGCACGGATCCGAAATCCGCGGCGAGTCTCCAGGAGTTCGCGAAGAAGATCCAGGGCACCGGAGCGAAGCCCGGCATCGGCCACCAGGGCGCCGTGATCGACCTTTCGGCGGCCGACCAGGCCAACATCATCCAACTGGTC
This sequence comes from Candidatus Ozemibacteraceae bacterium, assembly GCA_035388825.1. Taxonomy (GTDB): domain Bacteria; phylum Muiribacteriota; class Ozemobacteria; order Ozemobacterales; family Ozemobacteraceae; genus MWAR01. Next base: position 4,514 of record DAOOQQ010000056.1, on the reverse strand, counting down.
AACCTGATCATCATGCGCGCGATCAAGGAGAAAGCTTCGGATATCCACATCGAGCCCGACGACGCGGTGATGCGCACCCGGTTCCGGATCGACGGGATGCTGCAGGAGGTCATGGCGCTGCCCAAGAACCTCGAGGCGGCGACCATCTCCCGGTGCAAGGTCATGGCCGAGCTGGACATCGCCGAGAAGCGCGTTCCCCAGGACGGCCGCATCAAGCTGAACCACGAGGGGCGCGAGATCGACCTGCGCGTCTCCACCTACCCGACGCTCCGGGGCGAAAAAATAGTGATGCGCATCTTGGACAAAACGCGCGTCCTGTTCGGCCTCGAGGAGCTGGGCTTCGCCGACGACGTGCTGATCAAGTATTCGACGCTGCTCGCCAAACCCAATGGGATCATCCTCGTCACCGGCCCGACGGGAAGCGGCAAGACCTCGACGCTGTATGCCTCGCTGATGCGCATCAAGGACCCGGTCATCAACATCGTGACGATCGAGGACCCGGTCGAGTATCAACTCGCCGGCATCAACCAGGGCCAGATCAACCCGAAAGCGGGATTCAGCTTCGCCGGGGGTCTGCGCTCGATCCTGCGCCAGGACCCCGACGTGATCATGGTCGGCGAGATCCGCGACTACGACACGGCCGAGATCGCGATCCGCGCCGCTCTGACCGGCCACCTCGTCTTTTCGACCCTGCATACGAACGATGCCGCGGGTGCGATGACCCGCCTCATCGACATGGGCACCGAGCCGTTCCTCGTCGCCAGCTCGATCATCGGCGTCATGGCCCAGCGCCTCTGCCGGCTGATCTGCGAGAACTGCAAGAAGGAGTTCATTCCCTCGGCGGGCATCATCAAGCACAGCAAGCTTCTGTACCAGGCAGGCAAGACGCACGTCTTCACCGGCGAGGGGTGCGACCAGTGCAACAAAACCGGCTACAAGGGCCGCACGACGATCAACGAGCTCATGATCCCGAACGAGCGAATCAAGGAGCTGATCGTCGAAAAGTCCCCCACGAGCGTCATCAAGAACGAGGCGATGAAGCAAGGCATGCGCACGCTGCGCCAGGACGGCCTTTCGAAGGTTCTCCGTGGGCTGACGACGCTCGAGGAAGTCATCCGGGTTTCGGCGGACGACGAAATCTAGAGAGAGCCGACCCATGCCCCTTTCCCACCCTACCCTGTTTCAGGCGCTGTCGGCGCTTCTGCCGGAAAGCGATCGTCCTCTTCTCGCGCGCCTCTGGGAGCATGTCGATCGGCGACCCCTCACGCTCCGACGCTCGCGGCCCCACGAGACGCTTGCCGTCTCGGTGACCGGCGCCGGGTGTGAGCTGCGCTGCGCCCACTGCAACGGGCATTATCTCGAGGCGATGCGGCCCATCACCGCCCTCGACGCGAAGGATTTCGCGAAGTTTCGCTCGTTCCTCGTCAGTGGCGGCAGTGACGGCACGGGCCGCGTGCCCCTTTCCGGGCATATCGACACCCTGCTTCGGATGCCGCCCGAGATCGGCCTCAACCTGCATGTCGGTGTCCAGGGAGCCGAGGCCCTGCTGCCCCTCTCGGGGCGCCCGGTCACCATTTCGTATGATCTCGCCGGCGATACGGCGACCCTGCGCGAGGTATACGGTCTCGACCGCGCCGTTTCCGATATCGAGTCATATTATATCGAACTCTCCCGTCATTTCCGCGTGATCCCGCATGTGACGCTCGGCTTGCGGGGCGGCAGGCTTTCGGGGGAATCGCACGTGATCGAATTTTTGGCGGGGCACGTTCCCGACGCTCTCACGTTCCTGGTTTTCCGCCCGACTCCCGGTACCCCGTATGAGGGGAAATCCGCCCCCGACATTCCCGAGACGGTCGGCATCATCGCCCAGGCCTCGGAGCGGCTTCCCTGCCCGCTTCATCTCGGCTGCATGCGGCCGACGGGCATCTACCGCCGGCGCCTCGACATCCTCGCCTGGGCCGCCGGCGCCCGCGTGATCGTGATGCCGGAACACGAGTTCGTCCGTATCCTCGCGGAGCACGGGATACCGATCGAAGAGCAGTCCGAGTGCTGCTCCCTCGGCCACCCGCGGTGAGGCGATGAATCCCGAGACGATCCGGGTCAGCTACGGAACCGCTCTGGTTCTGGGCCTGAAACACGGCGCGCAGGACGCCCCCCCCACCACGGCCTACCTCCTCTGGGACACCGGCTGCCACGGGGCCTGCAGTTTCTGCCCCAGGGCAAACGGCAATACCACGAGTGAGCGGCTCTCCCGCATCGTCTGGCCCGAGTTTCCGACGATGTCCGTCGTCGAGGCTCTCGCACAGGAGCCGCGGCCATTCGACCGGGTCTGCCTCCAGACCGGCTGGAACCCGGACACCGAAAGCACCCTGTTCGATATTGCGAAGTATTTCATCGAACGCCGGTTCGTCCTGAGCGTGACGATCCATCCGTCCCAGACCGCCCTCGCGGCTCGGCTGCTCGGCATCGGGGTCGACCATGTCGGAATCGGGCTCGACGCCGCAGGAAGTGACACCTACGAAGCCCACAAACGACGGACACACACGGAGGACTATCCCCGACTGCTCGAACTGTGCCGTGCGTTTCCCGGCCGGGTCGAGATCCATCTGATATTCGGTCTCGGGGATACGGAAGAGACGTTCATCCGGCGCATGGACGAGCTGATGGCCGTCGGCGGCGATATCGCCCTCTTTGCCTTCACCCCCATGCACGGAACCGGCCATCCGCCTTCTTTGTCGGCGTATCGGAGAATTCAGGCCTGGCGATGGCTTCGACGTTCCGGCTCGGTCACGCTCGAGCAGAGCGTCTTTCAACAGGGCAGGCTCATCGATTTCGGCCTTCCATCGGCACGGCTCGGCCAGCTTCTCGGCGACGGGCTCGCGTTTCGTACATCCGGCTGCGGAGCCTGCAATCGTCCGTATTACAACGAACGACCCGGTGGAATCATGTACAATTTTCCAAGAGCACTCACGGACGGGGAGATCGCAACGGCTCTCGAAGATCTCGCCCTGCGGTGAACGTTTTCCCTCCCCTCTATCGGGGGTGCAGAATGCTTCCGACGATTTCCCTCAAACCAGAAACCGGGATATCGATCCAGTCTGGCCGGTTGTTCATTTCGTAGGCACACTCGTAGAGAGCTTTTTCGAGAAGGAACAGGCTCAGAAGCCGGTTGAACAGCGCTCTTTCCTGGGGAACGGAAACGCAGTCCGCCGCGCCCTGCCGGTAGCCTTTCAGGAAGCGATGGATCATGATCGTTTCCCAAGACGTCACCAGCTTCGCCAGACGCTGATCGAAAGCGGAATTCCCAGCTGCCCGCTGCCGGGTGGTCATGCGGGTGGCGTAGCTGAAAGACCGCACCATCCCAGCGACATCACGCATGGGCAGAGCTTTGTCCCGCCTCGTCCGGATCGGCCGGGACGGCTCGCCCTCGAAATCGATGATGACGAAATCGTCATCCGTCACGAGCACCTGCCCCAGATGCAGGTCGCCGTGGATTCTGGATTTCCGGATCCCGTTCAGGTCCGGATTGAAGGTTTTCAGCCATGCCTGGACCCCGGAGAATGAGCCACACAACTCTTCGATGAGAGCCGTTTTGCGGGAAGGCAGATTCCCGATGGTTCGTCCAAGATCGCCGATGGTCTGTCCGAGCGAGAGTTCGATCGAATTACGCCAGCCCGACCAATCCTCCTCCGTGACGGGTTCGGGTTCGAAAGCGGGATCCCCGTGGGTTGATGCAAGAACGGCATGGAGATTCCCGATCCGTTCACCGAGACGTTCCATCTGCTCCGAAAGAGTTTCCGGATCTGCATTCCTGCCGTTTTCAAGGGCGTCACACAGGTCATTCAACCTGGCAAGAGTGTGATTCCATCCGTCTCCCCGGTTCGGGATGTATTCCTGGAGAATGGCCAGCGTGGCAATCTCTCCCTCGTTCCCCATGAATTCCAGCGCCCCGCCGAGTCGAGCGGCATGTGGAAACGACGTATGTTCGGTGAGGAATTTCCCGATCTCGAATTCGGGATTCACCCCATGTTGTATCTGTCGGTATATTTTTATGGATATTCGGGTTCCGAGGAAGAACGAAGAGTTACTCTGTTCGACCTTCGGGCGAATGACGGGTTCGATCTGCCCCTTGCTCGGTCCTGAAAGCAGGTGACTCGAGGAGAATTTCAGGGTTCCCCTGGTGAGGGAAATCGTTTCCCCGGATCTGATGGCCCGTTCGAGATCGCGGCAGAAACGATCATCCTGCAAGGCATCGAGAACGCGGTATGGGCGGTCCTCGAACCTCCCGACGGCGATGCAGGCTCCTTCAGAGCTTCCGTCCGTCCGTTCGGCGATGAGGAGGGGGATGAAATAGGATTGCCTGGTGCCGTCTTCAAAGGTGATCTCGCAGATGGTGCAGGCCCATTCCCTGAGGTTGTCGATAATGACGGGCTCCGTCGCGGCAAGCCGTATCGAAGAAACGGATCTGGCTTTCCCGGCAAACCATCGCTTTTCTCGGAGATAAGGGAGCAGGG
>DAOOQQ010000055.1:0-33290 GCA_035388825.1 Candidatus Ozemibacteraceae bacterium | reverse complement strand
TCGCCCACGACGCGGTTGAACCGTGAGACGATCCACCGGTCGAGCTCGGTCCGCTGCGCGAGCGGCATCGTGTGTTTCTTCGGGTCGAAGCTCTCGGTGTTGGCATACATGACGAAGAAACTGTACACGTTCTGCAGCGTGCCCAGGAAGCGGCTCTGCGTCTCGGCGATGCCGTCCTCGAAGAACCGGCGCGTGTTCCACGGCGCGGTGCTCGAGTAGAGGAACCACCGGACGGCATCGGCGCCATACTTGTCGAACAGGCTCATGCAGTCGAGGACGTTGCCCTTCGACTTGCTCATCTTGATGCCGTTCTTGTCGCAGATCAGGCCCAGCACGACGACGTTCTTGTAGGCCGGGACATGGTGCAGGAACGTGCTGGTGACCAGCAGGCTGTAGAACCAGCCACGGGTCTGGTCGACGGCTTCGCAGATGAAGTCGGCCGGGTACTGACTCTTGAACTTCTCGACGTTCTCGAAGGGGTAGTGCCACTGCGCGGTGTGCATCGCCCCGGAGTCGAACCAGCAGTCGATGACCTCGGGAACGCGCTTCATCAGCTCACCGCACTTGTCGCACGCGACTTCGACCTCGTCGACGTAGGGCTTGTGCAGCTCGATCTCGTCGAACTTTTTCAGGGCGCGCTTCTTCAGCTCCTCCTTGCTGCCGATCAGGATCTGGTGGCCACACCGGCATTTCCAGATCGGAAGCGGCGTTCCCCAGTAACGGTCGCGCGAGATCGCCCAGTCGATCATGTTCTCGAGGAAGTTGCCGAACCGGCCGTCCCGGATGTGCTCGGGATACCAGTTGATCTTCTTGTTGTTGGCGATGATCTCGTCCTTGATCGCCGTGGTGCGGATGAACCACGAGTGCCGCGCGTAGTAGAGCAGGGGGCTGTCGCACCGCCAGCAGAAGGGGTAGGTGTGCTTGATGCGGCCCGCCGAGAACAGTTTGCCCGACGCCTTCAGGTCGCGGATGATGTCACCGTCGGCTTCCTTGACGAAGCGACCGGCCCAGGGCGTCACCTCGGGTTTGAACTTGCCCTCGAGGTTGACCATCTGCACGACCGGCAGGTTGTTCGCCTGGCCGACGCGGTAATCGTCCTCGCCGAACGCGGGGGCGATGTGCACGATGCCGGTGCCGTCTTCGGTCGAGACAAAGTCGCCGAGGATGACGAAATGGGCTTTCTTCTCGAGCTTGGCGAAGGTGTAGAGCGGCTCGTAATCGATGCCGGCCAGTTCCGCGCCGGTGCAGGTCGAGACGACTTCCCAGCCTTCCTTCAGCACGGCCTCGAGACGGGCTTTGGCCATGATCAGCGTCTGGCCCTCATGCTTCACGCGGACGTATTCGACGTCCTTGCCGACCGCAAGGGCGACGTTCGACAGCAGCGTCCAGGGGGTGGTCGTCCATACCAGGAAATATGTATCAGCCTGCCCCTTCACCTTGAACCGCACGTAGACCGACGGATCCTCGACCTCGTCGTAGCCCTGCGCGACCTCGTGCGAGCTGAGCGCGGTGCCGCAGCGCGGGCAGTAGGGGACGACCTTGTGGCCCTCGTACAGCAGGCCCTTTTCCCAGAACTTGCTGAGGATCCACCAGACGGTCTCGATGTAGCCGTCGGTGCAGGTGATGTAGGGATCCTCCATGTCGACCCAGAAACCGCCCCGGGTGACCATGCGGCGCCACTCGCCCTCGTATTTGAAGACGCTCTCGCGGCACTTCTTGATGAACGCCTCGATTCCATATCGCTCGATATCCTGCTTGCAGGTCAGGCCGAGCTGCTTCTCGACCTCGAGCTCGACGGGGAGTCCGTGCGTGTCCCAGCCGGCCTTGCGGCCGACGTGACAGCCGCACATCGTCTTGTAGCGCGGAACGAGGTCCTTCATGGCCTTGGTGAGCACGTGGCCGGGGTGGGGCATGCCGTTGGCGGTCGGCGGCCCCTCGAAGAACACGAACGGCTTGCAGCCCTCGCGGTTCTTGATCGACTGCTGGAAGATGCGTTCCTTGTTCCAGAACTCGAGGATCTCTTCCTCGCGCTTGGCGGTGACGACGGAGGCGGTTTTTTCGAACAACATGTGCGTCCTCGTGGTGCGAATTTACGCCCGCAGCGTTCCGGCCTGGTGGGCCAGGAGCAGGATGTGGGCGGAGTGATCGAAACTGCTGGTCCAGTGGAAGGCTTCCTCGAGATCGGCCCCGATCGCGAACGTGCCGTGGCCGCGCACGACGACGATCGGAACCTTTTTCAGCAGCGGCACGACGGCGGCCGCCACCTCGTTCGAAGCGATCGAGTTGGCCACCTCGATGACCGGCGCCCCCTCGGGGAAGTAATAGCGGCCCTCCCCGTCGGCCGGAACGATCCGGTCGAAGCGGAAGGCGAGCGCGATGGCATGCGGCGCGTGGGCGTGGACGATCGCGCCGGCGGCGGTTCCGTTATAAATCGCGCGATGTACCGGAATCTCGCGGGAGGCGCGCTTCGTCTCGGCATCCTCGCCCCCGATCAGCGTCTCGACGATGTCGGTGGCGGAGAGCCGGTGAAGCATGCTGCCCGTGCGGGTGATCGCCATCATGCGGTTGTCGCGCATGCTGAGGTTGCCGGAGTGCGAGTTGTTCAGGCCGGCGGTGAACAGATCCTCGCCGACGGTCTGGAAGGCCCGGAGGTGGTTCACTTCGCGCCCCCAATAGCCTTTGATATAGAATCACGGTAGGGTGGCCGGAGCGTGCCGCGGTTCGTGAAGATGGCCGTCACCAGCTCGGGCGGCGTCACGTCGAACGCGGGGTTATACACCGGCATATCGGCCGGGGCGGTGGGCACGCCCCGGATCTCCCGCACTTCGCGCGGGTCGCGTTCCTCGATGACGATCTCGAGGCCGTGGCCGAGCTTCAGGTCGAACGTCGAGTCCGGCGCGGCGACGTAAAACGGGATGCCGTGGTGCTTCGCGAGGACGGCGACGCCATAGGTGCCAATCTTGTTCGCGACGAATCCCTCGGCCGTGATTCGATCGGCCCCGACTACGACGCCCTGAATGCGGCCGGCACCCATCAGGCTGGCGGCCATGTTGTCGCAGATCAGCGTCGCGTCGATGCCCTCCTGCAGCAGCTCCCACGCCGTCAGGCGCGAGCCCTGCAGCAGCGGCCGGGTCTCGTCGACGAACACCCGGAACTTTTTTCCCTGCTCCTGCGCGGCCCGGAACACGCCGAGCGCCGTGCCATACCCGCCCGTGGCGAGCGCGCCGGCGTTGCAGTGGGTCAGCCAGGTCTCGCCGTCCTTCAGGCAGGCGGCCCCTTCCCGGCCGATCGTGCGGCACATCTCGATATCCTCGGCCAGGATCGCTTCGGCTTCCTTCAGGGCCGCGGACAACGCCGTCTCGCGGCGCCGGCCGGCCGGGGCGGCTCCAAGGGCGCGGTGCACGACGGTCTGGACGCGCTCGAGCGCCCAGAACAGATTCACCGCCGTCGGCCGCGTGGCGGCCAGCATGCCCACCAGCTCATCGAGGCGGCCGCCCAGCTTCGCGTCGTCGCCGTCCCAGTTCTTCAGGCCCAGCCAGACACCGAAGGCGGCCGCCACCCCGATCGCCGGGGCGCCTCGCACCTGGAGCGTCCGGATCGCGTGAGCCATCTGCTCGGGGGTGTGGCAGGTCAGGATGACGTGCTCGCCGGGCAGACGGGTCTGGTCGACGATGTCGACGGCATCCAGCGCGGCGTTGTAGGCGACGGTATCGATCATGGCGGCTCCGGAACCGGATGTAAAATGGCCTCCAATGCCGCATTGAAGCGACTTTTCAGGCTGGCGCATCATACCAGACCCGACAACCCCCGGTCAAGGAAGAGGGCGGGGAAGACCCGATACGGTATAATGCCCCCATGGCTTCTGATGGAAAACGAACCATCCCCGCTTCCGCAGCCGCCGGCACCACGGAATCAGGCTCGCTGCTGATCCGGCTGTTCCTGTTCGTGACGGTCATCGTCCTGCCCCTTTCGATCGCCGTCTTCGCCCTCCGCACCATGTATGAGGAAGAGTTTTCGGCCGGGAAAGCCCTTCTCCGCCAGAAACTCGGCTTCCAGTCCGGCATGGTCTCCCGTGTCGTGAAGCCCGAATACCAGATCAAGCGGCTCACCGAGCGGCTCATCGAAAAGGGTCTCGTCCACGCCTCCTCCCGGCGGATCGAACGGTTCATCACCGGCCTCGACCACCGTTTCCCCGGCGCCTTCAAATGGGTGGTCTGGGATGAAGAGGGCCGGGTGCGCTCCCTCAACTCTCCCGCCGCGCTGATGGGTCAGAAAACCTGGGAAGCCGCGGTCCAGCTGTTCCTCGACCAGATGAAGCTCCTGAACGTCCGCGGCAGCAATACACGCAATGTCAATCCGATCCTCAAGGTCACCGAGAATCCGGCAACCTGGCGTTTGCAGCGCGCCCTCGGCCCGTCCCTCAAGGTCGAACAGCTCCTCGAGGGCCACAAACACGTGATTTCGGCCAACTGGCTCGGCGAAGAGTGCCGGATATCCTGGGCGGTCGATGCGGTCGAGTATGCCGTCGACGGCAACCCCATCAGGATCAGGGGCGGATTTCTGGTGATGGTGTTTCCCGACAGACTCCCTCCGGACTTCTGGCTGAAAGCGTTCATCGCCTCGAGGCCGAGACAGCATCGCCAGATCCCGTTCCCCGTGATGACGGTGAATCTGCGCAATCCGGCCGAATTCTACCTCGACCCGACCCTCAAGTCCCGGCCGCAGTTCGGTCCGCGCACGCTCGCGGCGTATCTGGGCCGCGATGAGGAGTTTTTCGGGCAGGACACCTGGCTGCACCACGCGGTGACCCCCGAGCTGGAGAGCCCTCTCCGGATCGTTTCGTGCGCCGATACCAGCAGCCTCTCCGAAACGCTCGCGGCGCGCATGGCCCGCCTGCACCTCCTGTTCCTGCTGGCCCTGCTGGTTTCGGCAGTGGCCGCCGCATCGGGAGCCATCAAGATCGAGCTTCCCCTTCGCAGCCGCATCACGGGCTTTTTCGTCATTGCGATCATCTTCCCCGTCGCCGGAATCGTCACGATCGGCAGATCCTTCGTCGCCCACGAAGAGGCTCGGCTCAGAGACGAAGCCCGCAAGGACATGCAGCGCACGATCGATGCGCTCGATCTGCGGTTTCAGGACGTCGCCCGCATGATGGAAAAGTCGATCTTCTCCCGTCTCTCCGAGCTGATCGGCACGGCCGCGACCGACCTTCCCCGGCTGGAAACGGCGCTCGAAAAAGCAGAAGAGGAAGAGCTGATCGCAAACTATTTCATCTCCGACGACAAGGGCGGCATGCTCAAGCACGACATGGTCACCACGAACGTCGCCCTCCTGACGGCTCTGCGCATGGCCATGAAGCAGATCATCAGGCTCGAGGGCGCGGCCCTGGCCGCCAACTCCCTGCTGGATGCCGCCCAGGACGAACTTGCCGCCTTCCAGACGACCGGGAAAACCCTGATCTCGAATCTCTGCCGGCCCAGCCACCTGAACTTTTACAGCTTCGGCGAACACTTCCTGTATCTGATGAGCATGCGCATCTTCATCGGCTCGACCGTGCGGGCGCTGATCGTCAGCACGCCGGCCCAGTTCATCGAACGCTACTTCGCCACCCGCGAGTTCTCTGCGGGCCGGTATGCCCGTGACCTCTCCGCGAGTCGCCATGCTTCGAACGAGCTGTTCTTCTACGCCCGGATCCCGAGATTCGCGCACCTGCCCGAAGGCATACCGCTCTGGGAAAGGCTGAACCGGCATTTCCAGCGCGCCGGAGCCCTGAATGTCGCCGAAGAGGGGGAGGTCGTCATCGACGGCGAACCCTTCCTGTACCTGATCTCGCCACTCCAGTCGACAACCACGCGCACGTACATTCCCTGCGTCCTCACTTCGCTGCAGCCGATCCATGACCGGATCCTGCAGCTGCGGAACTTCCTGGTCATCATGGTGCTCCTCGCCCTCGTCACCGCCGTCGCCCTCGGCGGAGCCCTGGCGGGAAGCCTGCTCGGCCCGATCCGGCGCATCGATGCCGCCGTGCAGCGGGTCGGGGTCGGCAATCTCGACGTGCAGCTTCCGGTCGGCGTGCAGGATGAGCTCGGCCGGCTGTCCGGCACGTTCAACGCCATGGTCCGCGGTCTGCGCGAACGCGAACGCATGAGCGCCTACGTTTCCGAAACCGTTCTGGAAGCCGTCCGCGAGGACTCCTCCGGCCGCATGGCGGAGGGCGAGTTCCTCGAGGCCTCGATTCTCTTCTCGGATATCCGCGGTTTCACGACCCTGTCCGAGCAGCATCCGCCGAAAGAGATCTTCGCGATGCTGAACGCCTTCATGAGCGAGGTCGAGCCGATCATCCGCCACAACGAGGGCCGCGTCGACAAGTTCATCGGGGATGCCGTCATGGCCGTGTTCCACGCCGGTCACCAGCACCACGCCCTTCGCGCCGTCATGACCGCCGTCTCGATGATGCTGTTCCTCGAGGAGTTCAACCGGTCCCGGGCGGCGGAAGGCCTGTTCACGATCCGGATCGGCATCGGCATCAACACCGGCCGGGTCATGCTCGGCGACGTCGGAAGCGCGACCCGCAAGGATCTGACCGTCATCGGCGACGAGGTGAACCTCGCCTCGCGGCTCGAAACGGCCTCGAAACAGGGCCGCCACACCCGCATCGTCCTTTCCGAAAGCACCTTCAACGCCGTCTCGGAGCTGGTCGAGGTCGAGGAGATGACCGCCACCGAAGTGAAGGGAAAGCAGCAGCCGGTGCGCATGTTCGAACTGATCCGTCTCAAGCCGCTCTCCGAGGCACGCCCGACAACCTGAATCAGACGCTCAGTCAAACCGCGATACCTTCCGATAGGGGAGGCGAAGTTCGAAGGAGCATCGACGGCATGACGGGAATCCGCTCTCGTGCGTTACTGGTCTGGGCAACGGTTTTGGTGGCCTGGCTTGGCCTGGCTTCCGGTACCGCCCACGCGGGGCCGAAACCGAATCCGGCCATTCTCTGGCAGACCAGCATCGGCAGCCACGCGGATGACTGTTTCCACGCCGTCGAGCCCACGTCCGACGGGGGTTGCATCGCGGTCGGGTTCACGACCCTGCCGCCCGCCGACACCCGCACCGATCACGGGCGCCGCGAACTGCTCGCCGTGCGCTTTGCCGCGGATGGCAGCCAGCTCTGGCGCAAGACGTTCGGCGGCCGCGAGGAGGACGAGGCCTGCGATCTCGTCGTGCTCACGGACGACAGCTCGCTTCTCGTCGGCTCGACCCGCTCGCCCCAGGGCGATGTCACGGGGTTTCGCGGCGGCCGCGATCTCTGGGCCGTCCGGCTCGACCGATCGGGCAATCTCCTCTGGCAGAAAACCTACGGCGGCGGAAACGATGATTCCGGCTTCGCCGTGATCACCACCGAAACCGGCGGTTACGTGCTCGCCGGCGCCACCACCTCCAACGACGGGGATGTCTCGGGAAACCTGGGCGGCAGCGATGCCTGGCTGCTCGGCATCGACGGAACGGGCAATCTGCTCTGGCAGCGCTGCTTCGGCGGTGCGGGCGAGGACATGGCGTTCGGCGTCACCCGCGGCATCGACGACGGATTCGTCGCCGTCGGGCGTCTCGATCGCCTGCCGACGGCCGAGGATGTCGAGACCCAGGCCAACGGCCTCGGGAATGTCCTCGCGGCAAAGATCACGGCCACCGGAACCCTCGTCTGGCAGTCGGATTTCGGCGGCTGGGAGGAGGATGTCGGCTACGGCATCACGACGGCCCCCGACAGCACCTACATCATCACGGGGATGTCGCGGTCCTACAATGCCTCTGACCGCGACCATCTCGGCGGGGACGACGCCTGGGTTCTCGATATCGACACGACCGGCCACATGCTCTGGAACAGGGTGTTCGGCGGTTGGGCCGACGACACCCTGCGGTCGATCAGGCCGGTGGGGGACGGCAGCAGCTTCGTCTGTGCCGGCTCGACCTCTTCGGCCAACGCATCCGGCGATGTGCAGGGGGTTCACCCCGGCAGCTCCGATGTCTGGCTCGTCTCGATCGATGCCGAGGGAAGCCTGCTCTGGCAGCGCTGCCTGGGCGGCGGAAACACGGATGCGGGGTATGACGCCTACGGGCTCGAAGACGGGAGCTTTTGTCTCGTCGGTGCCGGCTCGCCGAAGGGCGAGGGGGATATCACCGGCGGCGGCACGGGTCAGGACGCCTGGATTCTGACGGTGACGGAAGGTGACCCCGTCACGACCGGCGAACCGATGCGGAGGAATGACAGGAACAAGCGGCGCTGACGACGGCTCGATAGCGATCGCCGGGCACTGCGAAAGGGAGCGGGAACGCCGGAACGGATGACAACGGGAAAAACCCGTGTCGTGACGGCGGGAAAACAGGCGGGGCGGGCCATGTGCCCGCCCCGCCTTGTTTTGCCGTTCAGAGCATCATCTCAGGAGCGATAGAACCGGGTGATCGCCTTCATGAGATACTCGGGATCGCGCGCGCCGGCCAGTTCTCGGACCGAATGCATGCTCAGCAGGGGAATGCCGACGTCGACGGAGCGCACGTTCAGATGGGTCGAGGAGATCGGCCCGATCGTCGAGCCGCCGCGCTCGTCGGAGCGGTTGAGGAACCGCTGGACCGGCACCTTCGCCGCCCGGCAGACCGCCTCGAACATCGCGCCCGAGGGGGCATCCGTCGTGTAGCTCTGGCTGGCCGCGACCTTGATGGCCGGCCCGCGGTTGAGCATCGGCCGGTTCGTCGGGTCGCACTTCTCGCCCTTGTTCGGGTGGACGGCATGCGCCGCATCGGCCGAAACCATGAGACTGCGGGCAACGGCACGGAAGTAGGCTTCACGATCGCCGCCCAACGCGTTCACGATGCGCTCGAGCAGGGTCGCCAGCATCGGGGAATCGGCCCCCTGCTTCGTCGAGCTGCCGACCTCCTCGTTGTCGAACGCGGCCAGGACCGTCGTCGCCTTGCCGGCGCCGGCGTCGATCAGCGCCTCGAGGGCGGCATGGGTCGAGGCGAGGTTGTCGAGCCGGGGAGCCGAGATGAACTCCTGATCGAGGCCGACCAGACCGCCGGGCGCGGGGTCATACAGGAACAGGTCGTAATCGAGAATCTCGGCCGGCTTCACCTTCAGCTCCTCCGCCAGCAGACGGACGAAAAAGCCCTTTTTTTCGAATCCGTTGCCGGTCTGGCCCATCAGCGGCAGCAGGTCGATCTGGCGGTTCCATTTGTAGCCGTCGTTGACCTCGCGGTTCATGTGGATCGCCAAGCTCGGGATGATCGCCACGGGGCGCTTGAAATCGACGAGAACCGCTTTCGGCTCGAGCGGATCGCGGCCGGCCAGGGCGACGCGGCCGGCCATCGAGAGCGGCCGGTCCATCCAGGTGCTGAGAATGGGGCCGCCGTACACTTCGGTGTTGAGCTTGATGTAGGCGTCTTCCGCAACCATCTCCGGAGCCGGCTTCACGCGGAAGCAGGGGGTGTCGGTGTGGGTGCCGACCAGGCGGAAGCCGGTCTCAGCCGGGTTGCCTTTTCCGACGACGAAGGCAAGCAGGGCAGTATTATTTTTTTTCATATAATACTTCCCGCCTTTTTTCAACCCCCAGGCATCGCCCTCCGAAACCTCCTGGAAACCGGCGTTGTTCAGCCGTTTCGCCGCCGCCTCGACGGCGTGAAAGGCGGTCGGTCCGGCCCCGATGAAGCCGATCAGATCCCGGGCAAAGGCGTGGGCAGTTTTCATCACATTCCTCCAGGGTGTTTTCGGCCATGATACAGACGAGCCGGATTCCGGTCAAACGGAACGGGCGGGCCCAAGGGCCCGCCCGTCGTGGGTGACGAATGATCTTACAGCTTGCGGTAGACCACGACCTTCTCGTAGGTCTGGAGGCGGAAGGCCTTCGTGACGTTGTAGAGGGTCTCTCTCGCGCCGATCAGCAGGGCGCCACCGGGGGCGAGAATGTTGTAGATGTTTTCCGAGAGACGTTCCTTCTGTTCCTGGGAGAAGGCCGAGAAGACGTTCCGGCAGACGATCACGTCATACGGGCCCATGTCTTCCGTCTCGGCGGTCGAGGCGGCGTTCACATACTTGAACTCGACGAGGTTCTTCACGTCGTCCTTCACGCGCAGGTCGCCGCGGTCGTCTTCGAAATAGACATCGATATATTTCTGATCGACGTGGCGCATGATCTCGCGCTTGAAGATGCCGCGCTTGGCGGTGTTGAGACAGATGTGGGAGATATCGACACCGGCGACCGAGATCTTGACGCGGTCGGTGTGGATGTCCTCGAGGATGTTCATCGCCAGCGAGTAGGGCTCGGGGCCATACGAGCAGCCGATGGACAGGATGCGCAGCGTCTTCACGCCGGCCTTCACCCGCTCCTCGATCAGCTCGGGAATGATCGTCCCGACGAGGACCTTGTTCTGCTCCGGCTCGGCGAAGAAGCCCGTGCGCGGGTCGGTGATGGTGTCGTACAGCGAGATGAACAGGTTCTGATCATCCGCCCCGTACCGCAGGGCGTGATAATATTCCATCCACGATGTGATGTAGAACTTGCCCAGGTTGCGTTCGAGCGCGCGCTCCAGACTCTTCTGTTCGGGCAGCCAGATGCCGCATTTCTCGGCCACGATGTCGCGAAGCAGGATCGCTTCCTCGATCGTCATCCCGTTGCCCTCCGCCTTCACGGCGGCGGCCTTTTCCATGCGGCGCAGCTCGCGGGGGGTCGCGACGGCGCGCAACACGCTTTCCAGCATCGGATGCTTGTTCAGGCCGAAGGCCGCCAGGAAATACTGCTTGATCCAGGGGTTGCCGAGGAACAGCGCCTTCAGCTTCGCCTCGAGATCGGGCACCTGGGGGTTGTCGAAACCGATGAAGAACTTCACGGCGGCAACGTTCAGGTCGCGATCGGCGTGCTCGAGCAGCGCCAGGGCGGCGTTGATGGCCTTCTTGTCGCTGATGCGGGCGAGGGCGAGCAGGGCCTTGGACCGGACGCCGTTGTTGGCGTCGGACTCGGCGATCCGGATCAGCGTGTCGACCGCCTTCTGGCTCTTGATCTTGCCGAGGGCCTTCACGATCTGGTACCGGACTTCCCAGCGGGTGTGGTCGAGATACTTGCGGAACGTGTCATCGAGCGAGCGGTCTTCGAGCTCGCTGAGGGCCACGACGGCCAGCTTCGCCACATTCGAGTTCGAATCGCCGATCAGGGGAATGAAGAACTGCTTCAGCTCCTTGCTGCGGAACGCGCGCAGGGCCGAAAGGGCGGCGATGCGGATCTGCCAGTCGTCATGCTTGAGGAGTTCCTTCAGCGGGAAGATCGACTTGAGATCCTTCATGTTCTCGAGCGACTGACAGGCGTTGACGACGACGCGCCACTCCTTGTCCGCCAGCTTGTGGATCAAGGAATCGACGGCCAGGGCCGAACCGCACTGCCAGATCGTCTTGGTGATCGTCTCGCGGATGCGGGAGTTGTCGCTGTCGAGCAGTTCGAGCAGCTTGCGGGTGATCTCGGGATCCTTGCGGGCCGCGAGAACCGAGGCCGCCGCCTCGCGCACGTCGCCGTAAGGGTCGGTCAGCAACAGGTTCATCAGGGGCTCGACGACCTGGGGGGACGCGGCGCCGCGCAGCGAGAAGGCCGCTTCGCGCCGCACGTGGCCGTTGATGTCCTTGAAACAGCCGATCAGCGCCGAAATGGCCCCGTCGTAGGTCAGCATGCTGCGCAGGCTGACGACGGCATTGCGGCGGACCACCTCGTCGGCATCGCCGAGAAGCTCCTTGAGGGCCGTGAACGCCGCATCCGACGGCACGGCACCCAGCGTGCGGGCCAGGGCCTGGCGGACGGCATCCTCCGGGTTCCGGCAGAACAGCGACAGCGCCTTCGGGGCGTCCGGGCTGGGAATTTTTTCGAGCAGCTCCATGATCCGGACGATCACGGGAGGAGCCATCCGACCGATCGCATCGAGAGCGGGCCTGACCACATCCTTGCCCAGCGCCAGCAGGCCACGGAACGCGATGTCGGCGATATCCGCCTCGGGGCTCTCGAGCGCCGCGAGCAGTTCCTTGATGTAGGCGGGATCCTTGACGGCCGCGGCGATCCGCACGAGATGGCCGTATTCCGCCGTGTCATGTCCTTCGAGCAGATTGAGCAGAATCGGCTGGAGCGCCTTCTTGTCGATCTTCGCGGCGCTGCCGGGATTGGCGTCCTCGATCTGGGAGAGCGATTTGAGGATCAGCCGCCGTGTTCCGGCGTCCTCCTCTTTCAGGAGCTTCTTCATCAGAGGCTCGACGCAGTCCGGATCCTCCATGGCGCCCATTGCGCCGATGCCCGAGAAGTACTCGAGCACGTCTTCCGACTCGATCGAGCCGCTCACGACCGGGAACACGTCCTTCACGGCGATGTTCCCGAGCGCCTCAACGATCGAATACTTGAGGATATCCGTCTGGTGGTAGGTGTTCACCAGCGTCTTGACGGCCTTGGGGTCCTGGATCTTGCCCAGGGCCTCGACGGCCGTGGTCTTCACGTTGTCGTCGTCATGGGCGACATACCCGAGAACCGTATCGGTGCCGGCCGGCGAACCGATGTTGCCGAACACCACGAGAATCTGGATGACCTCGTCGATGTCGGAAGCGGCTTCGATCGCCTTGATCAGATGCGGCACGGCCATCGGCCCGAAATTCTTGAGAATCGTCATGCCCGCGTTGCGGGTGTTCAGATCCGAGCCGCGGATGACGGGCAGAAGCGCCTGGATGACGGAAGGGTGCCGCATCGAGGAGAGCACGTCCATAGCCGTGTTCTGGACGCCCTTGTTCGCGTCTCCGAGCGCCTCGCACAGCGCCTCGGCAACCTCTTTCTCGGGATACGGCCGCAGATCGCGGACAGCCCGGCGCCGGACGGACGGATCCGTGTCGTGAAGCTTTTCGAGAATCGCAGCGTAGGGGGTGGTCATTTACTTGTCCCCCTTTCCCGGAGTGCCGGCCTTCTTGTTGATGAGCCGGTCGACCTCCTGCAGCATCAGGTCGGGCTTGATGGGCTTCTGGAGGAACGAATTGGCGCCCAGCGTGAGCCCCTTCATGACCATATCCCGCTTGCCCTCGGTTGTCAGGATGATGATCGGGATGTGCTTGAACTTCTCGTTCTCTTTCACCTGGGTGATCAGCTCGAAGCCATCCATCCCGGGCATGTTCAGATCGGTGATGATCAGGTCGACCTCCGCCTTCGACATGGCCTCGATGGCCTCGATCCCGTTGTTGGCCTCGAGCACTTTGTACCCGGCCTTTTCGAGGGGGAAACATGCCACCTTGCGGAGCATCAGGGAGTCTTCAGCCACCAGAATCGTTTTGGACATTCCAGGAGTCCTCCGGATGATTTGCGGTCTAGAATCCGGAAGATTATAGCGAGACCCCCCGGGAAATTGCAAACTTACCGGAAAATTTTACCCCCGGGTGTTGTCGAGCAGGGCCTTCAGATGCCTGCGCGTTTCGCCGGCAACCCCGGTGTCGAGGCCGGCCTGGGCCTCGGCCCGGGCCGATCGCAGGTCACGCCGCTCGAAATGATACAGCGCCAGGTAGAGATGGGCCCGGGCCGAGAGGGGGCTGCGCTTCAGCTCCTCCCGCAGGGCGCTGATGCCGTATCCGGCCGCCACCGCGGATGCCCGGTTCTCGCCCGCCGCAGCAAGGGAGGAGGCGATCGCGAGATACGCCCGGCCGATCTCGGCCAGGTCGCGGCTTTCCATGTAACACCGCAGGGCCGCGAAGAAGGAGCCGCGCTTGAGATGCCGCTCCCCGATCAGATTCACCGCTTCCGGAGACGCCGCCGGGCTTCCGGGAAGCGCCAGCAGGCCGGCGAAATCGATCGCAGGCCCACCGGGCCGCGCCGCCGCCTCGCCGTCCGCGATGATCCGCTGGCAGACCGAGCGCAGACCGGAATCCTTCACCGTGGGAAGCTGTTTCTTCAGCCGGGCCAGCCCGCCCTGCAAGTCGCCCTGCGCGAAATCGACCAGCGCCGAGACGATCGTGATCCGCGGATCCCCCTTGTTCAGCCGCGCGGCCGCTTCCAGAGAGGCTTTCGAAGCCTCGGGATTGAACCGGGCCGTCAGATGGAACCGGGCAAGATTGAACTGCGACTCGCCGTCGTTGGGGAAGCGGCGCACCATGCCGACCAGCGTCCGCTCGGCCCCGTCGAAATCACGATTCTCCATCTGCGCTTCCGACAGCAGGCGGGCCGCAAGCAGGTCGCCCGGCATCGCCTGGACCACCTCGCTCAGGATGCGGGCCGCCACGGCGTAATGCTCCGCTCCCATGGCAACGCCGGCAACGATGCGGGCTACGTCGACCGGGCCGGTGGCATTCTGGGTCTTGTTGTAGATATCGAGGAACGAGAGATACGTCTGGCGCGACAGGAGCGGCTTGACCTTGATCAACTGTTTCCCGAACCCGGTGATGTCGGCCTTGTAGAGCGAAAGCAGGCTTTTGTGGATCTGCACTTCGAGGAACCGTTTCGTCTCACGCCCCTCGATGGCCAGCCCCTCGGCCCGGTCGAGATACTCCTCGGCCCGCTTCAGTTCGTCCTTTTCAAGACAGTAGGTCGCATAATTGAGCACGATGGGAAGCGAGTCGCTGGCCGCCTGCATGAAATCCGAAACCCGCCACCCGTTCGCCACGACGGCCGCCGGAGGAGCCGGGATTTCCGGGACCCGAGCCGCCTCGGGCCGGGCGGGCGCCGGCGCCGGGGAAGCCTCTTCCCCAACTGCCGCAGCCTGCTTGACGGGAAGCGGCTGAAACCCGGCCGGAACGAACTCGCGGGAAGCGGCGGCAGGCGCCTGGACCGGCTGCACGGCACGGGTTCCGGACATGCTCCCCGCAGGCTTCGAGACCGGGGAACGGGCTCCGGCAGCCGCCATCGTCACGGAGGGATAAGCCGCATCGGCATCGATCCCTTCCACGGTCTTTGCGGCAATGCGTGTTTCTGGCGCCGGCGACTTCGTGCGACCCTGTGCCGCCGGCCGGATCGATCCGAGCAGCGCAGCCGCTTCGGCGTGGCCGGGCTGGACCTGGAGAATCCAGTCGAGATGCTTCTGCGCCTCGGCACGCCGCCCCGTGGCAATCAAAGCCTTGGAGAGCAGGACCCGGGCAGGAATATTCTGCGGAGACTGTTCGAGCAGATACTGGAACTGCGGGAGGCTCTCCTCGGTGCGGCCCGCCTCCACCAATGCCTGGGCAAGCCGGTACCGCGACCGGAGGTGATCGCCCCGGATCGAGAGAGCCGCCTGATACAACGCGATGGCCCGGTCATACTGGCGCGCGGACAAAGCAGCCTCGCCGGCCTGGAACTGTTCGAGACAGGCCTGGTTGACATCCCGTGCCCCGGCGGCGGACGCCGTTCCCCAGAACGTATCCCCCATACCGAGAATGATGCTGAACCCGCCTGCCATCAGAACCAGGGACAGGAATCGCCTGGACATGCTTTGCCTCCATATACGCCTGCTGGTTTTTCTCTTCCCCCTGTATATCGGCAACCCAGCCTGGCATCCTGAGCCGCGACTCCGAAGCCCTCCCGGACACCGCCCACACAGCGGACGGGGGTGTTCATATCGCCCCAGTCTCCGGTGTTGGAATCGTCCTTCCCGGTGGCACGACGGAACGATCGTGATATACTGGCTGCGATGCGATTCTGCGCCCATCTGCCTCCCACCGTTCCGTTCCCGCGGCCGCTCCTCCTGCTCTGGCTCCTGCTGGCCGTGCCGCTGGCATGGTCGGTCGGCGTCGATGCCGACCTGTTCTTCCATGTGCTGACGGGACTGCGCATCCTGGCCGACGGCGCCGTCCCCCCCGTCGACGCGTGGTCCTTCACCGCGGCCGGCAGCCCCTGGATGAACCACCAGTGGCTCACGCAGCTCCTGCTGGGCTGGCTGTGGCAGAACGCCGGCAACCCCGGCCTTCTCCTCTACCGCATGATCGCGTTCCTTGGAACCGCCTGGGCCCTGGGCGCCGCCGTCTGGAAACGGTGCCCGGACCCCCTCTGGAGCACGGTTCTCTTCGCCTTCCCGCTCGCGTTCTACGCCCAATTGATCAACCTGCGCCCCCAGAGCGTCACGTATCTCGGAACGGCCCTGGTGCTCCTGCTGCTGACCGACCTGCGCCGGCGCCGCGCCTGGCCGGCCCTCGCGCTCATCCTGCTTTTTCCCCTCTGGGCGAACATGCATGCCGGCTTCCTCTTCGGCCTCGGCATCGCCGCTGCCGGCGTTCTCGCGCTGCACCTCGACGGAACGCTGAACCGTTTCCCGACGCTTCTTCTGCTCGGAGTCCCGGCGCTGCTCACCCTCGCGAACCCCGAAGGCATATATCTCTGGCAATATATTTTCAAGGAGTTCGGGGCCCCGCACATCGACCTACCCGAATGGAATCCGCCTCAGGGAATCCTGCTCTACATCACTCTCGGAACACTGATCCTCCCCCTCCTTGCCGCCTGGAAACGACGCTCGCCGCCGAGTCTCGACGAGTGGTTCGGCCTCCTCTGCTCGGTGTTCATGACCCTGCGGGGGGCACGTTTCATCATCTTCGCGGTCATGTTCGCCGCGGTCACCCTCGCCACCGCCCTCGGTTCCCGCTCCGAACCCGGGAGCACCACGCCCGCCCCCGTTTCCGGAACCTCGCGATACCGCCTCGTTTCGTTCTGTTTCGCCCTGATCTGCATCATCGCGTTTCTCCGACCGTTCATGGGCCTCCCCGGCAGGATCCCGATCGATGCCGCGCGGTATCCCCTCGGCTCGGTGAAATATCTCCGCGAAACGTCAGGCCAGGCGCGTCTCTGGACCCCCCTGGGCTGGGGAGGGATCGTGCTGTTTCACCTCTCGGACCGGATCAAGGTCTCCCTGGACGGCCGCAACACCACCGTGTATCCCATCGATTTCGTGGTGCGCCAGGCCCGCGCCGGCGCCGAGGGAAACGCCAGCGCGGTTCTCGATCTCGCCCCGGATCTCATTCTGACGGAAACGGGCGGCCCGCTGGATCGCGCCCTCCGTCTTCACTCCTCCGTGACATTGATCCAGAGCGACTCCGTCGGTTCGCTCTTCGCCAGAACCGGCTTTCAGATGGCCTCCGGAACCCCCGTACCCCCGCCAGCCCTGGAATTTCCCTGGTGAAGCACCTCCAAAAAATATCCCTTCACTTTTCGCCTCCCGGTGCCGATATTTTCTATAGATAGGGCAAAAAATGCCCAGATGACATGGATGTAAAGGGAGTTGTTGGATATGGTCGACTCGATCAAGGGTCCCGGTGGGAAAACCATCATCGTCACGCATTCCAAGCCGAAGGATGCCGCCGAAAAACCGAAGGAAGGCTCGTTCGACAAAGCCCTCAAGTCGAAATCCCCTTCGGAAAGCGCCTCGACGCCCCGCGCCGCCAATCTGCCCGAAACCCAGCCCGCCACGCTCCTGAACCAGGCGAAGCTGCTTCACATGCAGCGGCTCGAGGAGATCACCCGGCAGATTCACGACGGCACCTACAAGCTGGTCGATCCCGCCGTCCTCGCCGATCGGCTGCTGGAAGTCATGACCGACAAGAAAACGCGCGAAAAGTTCCTGCGCAAATTCCTCAACGACGAGGCGGAGCTCGCCCGCGCCAAGGGAAAACCGCTTTCGGAACTGGATCTGAAGAAACTGATCTTCATGGTCAAGGGCAGCGCCGACGAGCAGTTCGACGACCCCGAACTCGAGGCCCTGCTGAAAGAACTGAGCTGACCCCACCCACAACGCCGGACCGACCCACACCGAAGAGAACCGCCCCGAAGCTCGAGGCTCGGGGCGGTTTTTTCCTGAACGGAACGCAGGCCGGCGGCTATCTGGTCGAACCCGCCGTGAACGGATTTCCCGGGGCGGTTTCCCCTTCGTTCACCGTCACGCCCTGATCGGCCGTATCACTCCCGGTCTTCACTTCCGGAACGGCCACGGCGGCCTTCGGGGCCTTCCGGGCGGCGAGAAACTCCATGACGCCGTTGCCCTTCCCGAGGTAATACATCATGTCGGCATCGGTGAGCTTGCCGTGGGTCGCTTCGTTCAGAATCGCCGCCAGCGCCTTCGCATCACCGGGATTCTTCTCGACATACCCGCGCAGCATCATCTTGGTGGTGCGCCAGTAGATGTTCGTATCCTTGAACGCCGCGAACACCTTCTTCCGGCCATCAGGAAGCTCACTCGACATGCGATAGAAAATGTTCGCCACCACGCCCTCGACGTTCATCAGATCGCGCCCCGTCAGAGAGGCATCCGTCGCATCCACCCGCGTGTATTCGCCGTTCCCCTTCTCGATCTTGACGGTCTTGATCGCGTTCTGGATGCGGCTGCGCTCGGAGGGGAAGTCGAGCATCTCGTTGAACTCGGCCCACCCTTCGACGAACGCCGAGCGTTTGTGGGTCAGCTCGTTGCAGGAGTGGCGGCCGTCCTTGCCGTAGGGTTTGATGAACTCCTTCACGGTGCGGTCGCACGAGTGGGAGAACTCGTGGACGAACGTCGCCTGGGCGTCCTCTTCACTGCCGGCATAGTTGAAGAAGTTCGAGCTCATCTGGATCATCCGCCCCGTCGAACAGGGCCAGAAATCGTTCTCGACCTGCGGATACTTCTTCGCATCGTCGAAGCCCGTCGTGTCGGACAGCGTTACGGCGATCTTCGACCGGTAGGAAACGGACATGCGCTCTTTCACCGCCTGGGAGCGTGAATGCCGGTAAACGGCCAGCAGGGCTTTCTGCCCATCCGTCAGCTTCGACAGATCGCCGCTCTTCGCGCCCATCAGTTCGAGCAGGTGCGCTTCGCTTTTCACCTTCGTGCGCTGAAGCTTGTAGGCGATATTCGCGTCTTTCTCGGAGTACCAGCGCTTTTCCCCTTCGCCCGGGAAATACGTGCGCGAAAGCTTCTCGAACGTGCCGGCGATCTTGTTCCCGACGTTTTTCACGAAGGCTTTCGTCTTGTCCCACCAGCCTTCGGGCTTGGGATCGTTGATCTGCTCGACCGCCTCGATGCGCTGGTAGTAGAACTCGAACTCGCTTTCGGCGGCGCGCGCCACGACCGGATTCCACAGCAGGAAAGCCATGGCGGCCAATATTATACCATAACCAATTTTTTTCGCCCTGCCCGTCATACGTTTCTCCTGGCTCACCGGATCGGCCATCCGGGAATGGTGCTCACTTCGAGGTCTGGAACGGGTTGGTTCCCGTGCCGTTCACGGTGACGCCCGTATCGTTGCTGCTCGTCCCGTCGTTCGCCGTAGAGGAGGCGGCCGGCGCCGACGTGCGGGCTTTCCGGGCGGCCAGCCAGGCGTCGACGCCGGAGCCGCTGCCCACCAGGGCCTTCAACTCGGCATCCGACAGCTTCCCGAGGGTGTTCTTGTCGATCGCCGCCAGAACGGCAGCGGCCTGGTCGGGATTCTGCTTCACGAACTCGCGGGTCACATGCTTGAGCGAATGGAACGGCTGGTTCGACCCGGCGAACGCCTTGAACACTTTTTCCTTCCCGCCGGGAACGGTGGCGACGATATCGAAGAGGATCAGGGCATTGATTCCCTCGACGGCAAGAAGGTCTTTTCCCGTGAGGGAAGCCGCCGGATACTCCTTGTAGTTGCCCTTGCGATCCTCGATCCGGATCGTGCTCACCTGCCGCCGGTATTCGTCGGCCTTGTCCGTGACGCTGATCTCGTTGAACATGGCCCAGCCTTCGATGAACGCGACGCGGGATGTCGTGCGCTCATCGTTGTAATGCGTGCCGTCGGCGCCATACAGGAATCCGCCCTGCTTCACGAAGGTTTTCACGCCCTCGTCGAGCAGGCCGGCCGGAATCGCGCGATCGAGGGTGTGGGAGTATTCGTGCATGAACAGCCCCTGGGCCTCCTTCTGCCAGTCGCTCCCTGCGAAGGACTGGGAGTTGAGCTGGATCGAGCCGAGCGACATCGGCCAGAAGTCCTTTTTGAGCGCCGCTGCCGCCATCAGTTTCTTGTCGCCGCCGTAGCCGTTGACGATCCTGTCGGCCGCCGTCAGATCCGTCAAAAGAACACTCGTTTTCTTCTTGTACCCGTAGGCGGCACGTTCTTTCACCGCCTCGGATTTCGAATACCGGTATGACTCGAGCAGGCCGCGCTGGCCGGTCGTGAGGGTCGACAGATCGCCGTTCTTCACGCCCATGAGCTCGAGCAGGTGAGCCTCGTCCCGCACCTTGACCCGCTCGACCTTGTAGGAAACCTTCTCGTTCTGCACAGAACGCACGGTTCCGGAATAATCCCCCGGGAAGAAGCGCATTTTGGCCTGATCGACGACCATCTCGACGCGATCGACCACCTTCTTGCCGAAGTCGATGGCCTTTTCCCACCATTTCCGGTTCTGGGCCGGCTCTTCCTTGAACTCGATCGCCGTGACTTTCTGGTACACGAATTCGAACTCCGGCCCGGCCGCCACCGCTGTGGCACAGACGAACAGGGCGAGGATGACCGGGATCATCCGGCGGATCAGGAAATTCCTTTGTGTCGTCATGGTGTTCCTCCTTGGCGCCGAGCTGTGGGGTTCAGCGATTGGTTCCGGTCTTCAGACCGAGGTCGAGGCGGGTCGCATCGGTTTGGACGGCCCCGGAGTTTCTATTGCGGATCATGATGTCGATCAGCCGCTGGCGTTCGCTCTCATCCGGATACTTCCGTGCGTCGCCGAGCGCTCGTTCGAGCTGTTTGTAATCGGGACGGTAGACAGCGCGCAGACGGATCCATGAGCCGCTGGCATCGGCCGGGCGGCCGGTCCTGCCGAAGCTCAGACGGAATTTTTCCGGGCGGCTTGCATCGAGGATCTCGATGGCAGATGTGGCGGGGGAGACGGAGAGATCCTCGGAACTCTCGAAAAACAGCTTCACCTGGACAGGCGAACCGATGCGCGGCTCGACGGTTGCTTCGATGTGGGTCTCGTCGAGCTGCTTCAGCTCGAGGGCAATATTGGCAGGAAAGGCGTAATGGGTGACGGAGCCGGCAGCAGGGTTAGGAAACCCTGTGCAGATAGCCAGCGCCGCCATCATCAGAATCCGTTTCATCAGACAGGAACCTCCGGTAACAGTCGCTATCTGTTCATTATACTGAAAAACCCGGGCCTGGTTTTCTGTTTTCTCTGTACCGGCCCGGCCCGAGCCCATCGGATTCCGCCGAGATCCCTGATGGCATCCCGCTTTCTCAGCCACGCGACGTTCCCCTTGACAACCCCCTTTATACATAGTAATATTGCTATATATGAATATTTCTTCATTTCAACTGACGGAAGCGGCGCTTCCCATGATCGCCGACACCCTCAAAGCGATCGGCCACCCCCAGCGGCTGAGGCTCCTCGAAGCCCTCGCCGATGGCGAAAAGCCCGTCGGAAAGCTGGCCGAACTCCTCGGCCTGCCTCAGGCAATCGTCTCGCAGCAGCTCCGCATCATGCGCAACAGCGGCGTGGTCCGACAACGCCGGGTCCGCACGAACTCTCTGTATTCCCTCGCCCACGAAGGGCTGATCCAGCTCCTCGGCTGTCTCACCAACTGCCAGAACCACTGCCTGCCGGCTGGG
Organism: Candidatus Ozemibacteraceae bacterium; assembly: GCA_035388825.1. GTDB lineage: Bacteria > Muiribacteriota > Ozemobacteria > Ozemobacterales > Ozemobacteraceae > MWAR01. The sequence goes on along the minus strand of DAOOQQ010000055.1, from coordinate 11,746 downwards.
CGCTCCGCCCCGGATCGCAACCCCGCCGGCCAACCCCAACCCAGGAGGAAAAACTCATGACTCGACGACTGGTGGTCATCGGCGGCGTTGCCGGCGGCGCTTCCGCAGCGGCCCGAGCCCGGCGCCTCGACGAACAGGCGGAAATCATCGTCCTCGAACGCGGTCCGTTCGTCAGCTTTGCGAACTGTGGCCTGCCCTATCACATCGGAAACGTCATCAAGGAACGGGACGATCTGGTCCTTCAGACGCCCGAATCCCTGAAAAAGCGGCTCGGCCTCGACGTGCGCACCCTCCACGAAGCCATCCGCATCGATCCGAAGAAAAAAGAAGTCACCGTTCGCGATATCCAGGCCGGACAAGAGTATTCCCTCACCTACGACAAGCTGATTCTCGCCCCCGGCGCCGAGGCGTTCAAGCCCCCCCTGCCCGGAATCGATTCCCCGCGCGTGTTCACGCTCAAGACGATTCCCGACATGGACGCGATCATCGCCCACCTCGAGAAAAACCCGGTCCGGCACGCCACCGTCATCGGCGGCGGCTTCATCGGCATCGAGGCGGCCGAAAACCTCCGGCACCGCGGCCTCGCCGTCACCCTCGTCGAGCGCGAGAAACAGGTCATGCCGCCCCTCGATGCGGAAATGACCGCCCCGCTGCACCAGCATCTCCGGTTCAACGGCATCGATCTGCGCCTCGGAAGCCAGGTCTCGGGAATCGCCGACGCCGGCGGCAGGCTCGCTCTGCAGTTCGCCGAAGGCGCCCCCGTCGAAACGGATCTGATCATCCTTTCGATCGGTGTCCGGCCCGAGTCGAAACTCGCAAAAGAGGCAGGGCTGACGCTCAATGCCCGCGGCTCGATCGCCGTCGACCGGCGCATGCGCACCTCCGATCCCGACATCTTCGCCGTGGGCGATGCCGTCGAATCCTTCGACCGCATCACCGGCGATCCCTCCTCGGTCCCCCTCGCAGGCCCCGCGAATCGCCAGGGCCGCATCGCCGCCGACAACGCGATGAGCGACGCCGCCGTCGAATACCGGGGCACGCTCGGCACCTGGATCGTCAAGGTGTTCGATATGACCGCGGCCCAGACGGGGCTTTCCGAAAAGCAACTGAAGCGGCTTGGCAAGCCTTACGCCAAGGCCTACACCCACCCGGCCAGCCATGCCGGCTACTATCCGGGCGCGGTGCCGATGTCGATCAAACTCCTCTACACCCCGGAGGATGGACGCGTTCTCGGCGCCCAGATCGTCGGCAGTGACGGCGTCGACAAGCGCATCGACGTCATCGCCACGGCCATCGCGGCAAAGATGACGGTCGAGGATCTCGTGCACCTCGAGCTCGCGTATGCACCGCCTTACGGCTCGGCCAAGGATCCGATCAACATGATCGGCATGGTCGCCGAGAACATCCGGAAAAACCTGTACCGGCCCGTCCAGGTCGATGAACTCCCGGCCCTCGATCCCCAGAAACACGTTCTTCTCGACGTCCGCACGTCAGGCGAGCACGAAGCCGGTCATATCCCGGGCTCGCTGCTGATCCCCGTGGATGAGCTGCGGGAGCGGCTCAGCGAGCTTCCGAAGGACCGGGAGATCATCGTCTACTGCCAGGTTGCCCTGCGCGGCTACTTCGCCCAGCGCATCCTTTCCCAGAGAGGCTTCAACGCCCGCAATCTCGTCGGCGGCTTCAAGACCTGGACGCTTTATCACGAGGATGCACTCCGTGCCTCACCCACCCCCAGGCCGATCCAGGAGACCTTCTGCAGCACCCCGGCCGCCACACCCACCTCGGGCGGTGAAACCTTCGAACTCGACGCGTGCGGCCTCCAGTGCCCCGGCCCCCTGATGAAAATGCGCGATCGCGTCGAACAGCTGAAAGCCGGCCAGTATCTCAAGGTGACGGCCACGGATCCGGGATTCCCGGCCGATGCCGAAGCCTGGTGCCGCCGTTCCGGCAACAAGCTCGTCCAGAAGGGCGGCGAAAAGGGCCGATACTCCGTCATCATCGAGAAGACCGCGGAAGCCCTTTCCCCGGCGATTGCCTGCGCAACCCCGTTCCTGGCCGGCATGCAGGGGAAAAAGCGGCTGACGATGGTCGTTTTCAGCGGTGATCTCGACCGGGCCTATGCCACGTTCATCATCGCCAACGGTGCAGCAGCGATGGGAATGGAAGTGACCCTGTTCTTCACCTTCTGGGGCCTCAACATCCTGCGCCGCAAGGACGCGCCCGTCGTCGAAAAGTCAGTGCTCGAATCGATGTTCGGGATGATGATGCCGCGCGGTGCCGAGGCGCTCGGCCTGTCGAAAATGCATTTCGGTGGCGCCGGAACACTCATGATGAAACACGTGATGGACCAGAAGAAGGTCGCCCCCCTGCCCGAGCTGATCGCATCGGCCCAGAAATCCGGCGTGAAGATGGTCGCCTGCACGATGAGCATGGATGTCATGGGCCTGAAAAAGGCCGAACTCATCGACGGAATCACGGAAGGCGGCGTGGCAGCCTACCTCGATTCGGCCGCCGACTCCACCATCAACCTGTTCGTCTGACCCATCCTCTCAGGAGACGGGGCACGATCGCGGCCCCGTCTTTTTTTGTCCGTTCATCCCGTCAGAATCAGGCAGAATCTCGATTCTTCAGAAGCCTCGGGAAGAAGAAAGACCAGCGAAGCCACGGAGAACGGGCCATTCCTGAAGATGCCCCCCGATGAACACGGCTTCAATCGGCCGTCGGGGATGGGAGATTCGCTGAAATCAGGGGTGACCACGAGAAAAGAGGCAAGCGATGTTGCACTCATCGGCTTTTGGAGCAGGCCATGGGGTCACACCATGCTCTTTTCGGCCTGCCAAGCGTTTGTCAAGAGGGCACAGGAAATAACTTTTCCACCCCACCGTACCGCATGAATGGCTTATCCCCATGGTTTTCCACATTTTCCACCAGAGGCGGTTGTACCCCTCCATTTTCCCTCACATGCACGCTTGAAGCCCTGCTCGTGGGTTATCGCGGTTGCATTGATGCCTCTTTTCCCGATCATGCGCCGTCATTCGGGGTGCCCCTCGACATGCTTTTATTTATCCGTTTTCTGATAATTCAGCTATTGAGGTAGCGTCTCCTCTTGCGCGAACAGGTGTTCATGGGCTTTTCGAAGAAAGCTTCACTCATTCGCCCTCTTCAGAAAAGGATTTGAAGGCGATTTCATCCTGCCATGGCAGGAAATTCCCGGCAGTTCCGGGGATTCAGGCCGAAGGCTCCTCGCCGGAAGGATCGCTCCCATTCCCCCGTTCAACATTCACGACATCGCCGCCAAACAGCTCCAGGGCATCGGCAACTGACGGCTTGGCAATGACCTTGTTGCGCGCCTCCTGGTCGATGCGGGCAATCTGCTTGGCGTGGTTGGCTCCGGCCGGGGCCTCAGGTGCATTCGATGCCGGAGCGGGGGCTCCCGTCGCGGGAGTCTGCCTGGAAGACAGATCCTGCGGATACTTGATGACGAACGTCGTTCCGGGGCCGAACAGTTCCGCGAGAAGCGGCTCCATCTGGGACTGGACAGCCGGCTCTCGCAGCCGCTCGAGATGGAACCCGGAGGTGGTGACAGCGGTGACGACGCCATCCTTGAACGAGCCGAAGGTCGCCTGCTGGAGAAACGCCCCGTTCACCCGTGAAACTTTCATGAATCGCGCCTGAAACGCCTGAAACAGGGAAGCCGGCGAGTTCGACCGCGGCGCGGATTCCGGCGCCGGGAGGTCTCCATCCTCGGGAACCGGCCGCAGAGGTGTGGGTGCCGAAGCCGGCTTTTTCGGCGGCTCGGTCCGACCGGCTCCGCCGGGCAGGGCCCGGAGACCGGGAGATGCCGGGGTGATGGGAGCCCGTCCAGCCGGGCTCGCAGGGGCGCCAACCGCCGGGGGGAGAGCCCCGCCCATGAGGCGGCTTTCGACGGCCGCCACGCGGCGCTCTAGGCCTTCGGTGCCTGCCGAGACCTCGCCCATCGCAAGCCGGACGAGCTCGATCTCGAGCAGCAGGCGGGGATAAGCGGAGCTGCGCAGGCTCCAGACGACGCGCTCAAGCCGCACGGCCATGGCCATGAGCAGTTCGGCGCCGATGCCGGTCACCTGGGCGGTGATGTCCTGTGCCTGTTCGACCGGGATCTCGAGAACGGGCCCGGCTTTGGGATCGATCTTGAGGACGAGGCACCGGCGCAGGTATTCGAGCAGATCCCGGCCGATGGTCAGGGTCTCGTGGCCCCGGAAAAACAGCTCGTGGAGCTTGTTGAGCAGGCCCGCCGCATCCTTCGTGAACAGGCACTGGGCGATCTGGCGCAACACGGCATGGCCGAGCCGGCGCGTCATTTCGAGCACCATGTCGAGCGTGACGATGCCGCCCGACATCGAGCCGGTGATCTGATCGAGCAGGCTCAGCGCGTCACGGAACCCGCCGGCAGCGCATTCCGCGATAAGATACAGGGCTTCCTGGCCGATCTCGGGGAAGTTCTGGGGGTCGGCTTCGCGCTCCTTGAGAGCGACTTCGGTGAGCCGCTCGACGATGATCTTGCGCGAGATGGCATGGAAATCGAAGCACTGGCACCGGGACAGGATCGTGGCCGGCACCTTCTGCGGATCCGTCGTTGCAAGAACGAACACGACCCGGGGCGGCGGCTCCTCGAGGGTCTTGAGAAACGCGTTGAACGCGGCTCCCGACAACATGTGCACTTCGTCGATGATGTAAATCTTGTACTGCCCCTCGACCGGGAGGTATTTGACCTTCTCGCGCATCTGGCGGATGTCGTCAACCCCGTTGTTGCTCGCGGCATCGATCTCGACGATATCCATGAAGGTCAGATCCTCGATGCGCCGGCACACGTCGCAGGTACGGCAGGCATCCTTCATGCCGTTGGCGAGGGTGACGGGCTGGCGACAGTTGAGGATCTTCGCGAGCAGACGCGCAGCCGAGGTCTTGCCGGTGCCGCGCGGCCCCGAAAACATGTAGGCATGGGCGAGACGACCGGTCGAGACGGCCGACTGGAGCGTACGGACGATATGCTCCTGGCCGAGAAGCTCGGAAAACGTCTGGGGACGGTATTTCCGGTAGAGGTTCTGTCTCGTGGGCTGACTGCTCATCATCGGTCTCCTGCCGCCGGGCCGTGGCCCGCGGGGTGTGGGAATGCCGTGATCATGATGCCTCAGCCGGGACAGCCGGGCAACAGAAATCGGCGGGCTAAAACAACGAAGGGAAAACGCCGTTTGAAAGCGCTTTCCCTTCGATCATCTGCGAGGTCGTGCACCTGCCCTCGTTCCACGATCAATGGCCCATTTCCTGAACCTTCTGCTCCGGACAGGCACTGCCACATCACCCGAAAGCTGACGTTTACCGTTGCTATCTTCCGATCCTGGCGGGGTTCACGGGCTTTCGCCGTGTGGAACCCGTCCTTCACTACTTCCGGAACAGGCTGGTACCACCAACCAGGTCCTCTGGCAGGGATTCAACCCGCCGGCGGGGATTTGCGGTTTGTTAGAGGACCCCGAGCCCTCCGTCTAGCACGACAGCGGAGAGGGCGAGATTCGAACTCGCGATCCTTTCGGATACGTACTTTCCAGGCACGCGCCATAGACCAACTAGGCGACCTCTCCAAAACCCCACCTGGGGAGTGAAACTTGGGCGGAGAGAGTGAGATTCGAACTCACGAGGCACGCTATCAACGCGCCTACTCGATTTCGAGTCGAGCGCTTTCGACCAACTCAGCCATCTCTCCAAAAAAAAACAGCGCGCCTGAGAGGACTCGAACCTCTGGCCACCAGATCCGCAATCTGGTGCTCTATCCAAACTGAGCTACAGGCGCATAATAAGCGGCGGAGAAGGCGGGATTCGAACCCGCGGTAGAGCTTTACGGCCCTACGACGGTTTAGCAAACCGTTGCCTTAAGCCAACTCGGCCACCTCTCCAAAACTACTGGCACGGAGGAAGCAGGATTCGAACCCGCGAACCTTTCGGTTTCCGGTTTTCAAGACCGGCGCCATCGACCACTCGGCCATTCCTCCACGGCGGTCGTGAGGAACACTATATCACAGGTACACCCGAAATGCAAGCCCTCCGCCGAAACCCGTGATTTATTTTCAGCGCTCCCGGGCAGGGGACTCCTGATCGCCTCCGGAGCGTATCTCCGGGGTTCCGCTCGCGGTGACGGTGGGAATGACCAACTCTTCGGGCCGGACGAGGCCGAGCCGCTCCCGGGCCAGCCGTTCGATGCCCTCGGGGGTCGAAAGGGTATCGAGATTCTGCTTCAGACGCCGGTTTTCCCGTTCGAGCGTCTCGATTTTCAGGTTCAGCTCGCCCTCTTTGATCAGAAGGCTGCGGATCGTCGAGTACCGCGAGAGATAGATCACCGAGAGCGCCACGCAGAATACGACGGAGAGAATGAACATGATCTCGGTCGAGAACCGTACCCGGCGCCGCTTTCCCGTGGAACCGACGGTGTGGGTCTGTTGCTGGTGTTCTTCTGCCATTCGCCCCGCTCCTGTACCCGGCCCGGGCCGGGGGTTCTCCGTGCCTGGCCATCCCGGTCGGACGGCCAGGCCGGATGCGTCTTACTTCGCCACTTCCTCGACGGCCGGGATCCGGGCCACCGACATGACCCGGTCGCCCTCGTCGAGGGTGATCAGCTTCACGCCGGATGCGGCGCGGCCGGTCGAGCGCACTTCGTCGGCGTTCAGGCGCACGACCTTGCCCTTCGTGGTGACGATCATCAGCTCGTCGCCTTCGAACATGCGCTTGATCGAGAGCACCTCGCCCGTCTTTTCCTTGACCACGAGGTTGATGACGCCCTTGCCGCCGCGATGCGTGACACGGTACACGTTCACGTCGGTCTGCTTGCTGAAGCCCATCACGGACACCGTCAGAAGCATCCCCTCGAACGGGATATACTCGGTCGGAATCGTCTCATCGCCGGGCTCGACCGTTTCGGAAACGGCAGCCATCGCTTCTGCAGGAACGATCGCAGCAGCCTGCTCGCCGCCTTCCTGGCCTGGAACCGGGGACTCGCCGGGCTGTGCGGCCGGCTGACCGGAGCGGGTGAAGGCTTCCATACCGATGACCACGTCGGCGGGATCCTTGAACGAGATCGCCTTGACGCCACGCGCCGCGCGCCCCATGCACCGGATCTCGTCCTCGGGGAACCGGATCGCATACCCGCGCTGGGTGGCGATGACGACGTGTTCGCCGCCCTTGATCGTCTTCACGCCGACCAGTTCGTCGTTGTCGTCGAGGTTGATCGCGATGATGCCCTTCGAACTCGGCCGCGAGAAGGCCGACAACTCGACCATCTTGGCGATGCCGCGCCGCGTCACCATGAAGATGCGGCGCTGGTCGTCGAACGTCTTCACCGGCAGGATGGCCGTGATCTTCTCGCTCTCGGACAGGTTCAGCAGGTTCACGATCGCACGTCCGCCGGCCTGACGGCCGCCTTCCGGGATCTTGTAGCCCTTCAGCCAGTGGGCCTTGCCGGTGGAGGTGAAGATGAGCAGATACGAGTGCGTCGTCGCGAGGAACATGTGCTCGATGACGTCGTCCTCCTTCACGCCCATGGCGAAGCTGCCCTTGCCGCCGCGGGCGATCTGCCGGAACGTGTTCGGAGGAATGCGTTTGATGTAGCCGTTGCGCGTGACCGTGATCACGATGTCTTCTTCCTGCATCAGGTCTTCGATGCCGAGTTGCTCGGCTTCGGAGTAGCTGATCTGGGTGCGGCGCTCGTCGCCGTATTTGTCGCGGATCTCGATCAGTTCGGTTTTCACGATCTCGCGCACCTTGGTGTCGCTGGCGAGAATACTCTTGAGTTTCTCGATCAGCGCGAGGGTTTCGTGATACTCGTTCACGATTTTGTCGCGTTCGAGTCCGGTCAGCCGCTGCAGGCGCATCTCGAGGATCGCCTGAGCCTGGCGCTCGCTCAGCATGAAGGCGTTCATCAGGCCTTCCTTCGCCTTCGCGGGATCCGCGGCTTCCTTGATCAGCTGGATGACCGCGTCGAGATTGTCGAGGGCGATGGTCAACCCTTCGAGGATATGGGCTTTTTCCTCGGCTTTCCGGAGCTGGAACGTCGTCCGGCGCCGGATGACGTCGCGGCAGTGGTCGACATAATGGCCGAGCACCGTCTTGAGGTCGAGCACCAGCGGCCGGTTATCGACCAGGACCAGCATGATGACCCCGAACCCGGACTGCATCGGCGTGTGCCGGTACAGCTGGTTCAGGATGACCTCGGTGTTGACGCCCTTGCGCAGCTCGATGACGACTCGCATGCCCTCGCGGTTCGACTCGTCGCGCAGGTCCGTGATGCCGTCGATCTTCTTGTCGCGGACCAGGTCGGCGATCTGCTTGACCAGCCTGGCCTTGTTGACCTGGTAGGGTAGTTCGGTGATGACGATGCGTTCGCGGCCGCGCGCGAACTCTTCGGTGGTCGTGACCGCGCGCACCGTGATGCTGCCGCGCCCTGTGCGGTAGGCCGCCTCGATGCCTTCGCGGCCCATGATCGTGCCGCCGGTCGGGAAGTCGGGGCCGGGAATCATCTTGATCAGCTCGCCGATGTCGACCTCGGGCTCGTCGATGAGCCGGATGGTGCCGTTGATGACCTCGGTCAGGTTGTGGGGCGGAATGTTCGTCGCCATGCCGACCGCGATGCCGGCCGAACCGTTCACGAGCAGGTTCGGGAACTTGCTGGGCAGAACGACCGGTTCCTGGAGCGAACCGTCGAAGTTCGGCATCCATTCGACCGTTTCCATCTCGATGTCGCGAAGCATCTCATCGGCGAGCTGGTCGAGACGCGACTCGGTGTAGCGCATCGCCGCGGCGCTGTCGCCGTCGATCGAGCCGAAGTTTCCATGGCCGTCGATCAGCGGATACCGAAGGCTGAAGTCCTGTGCCATGCGCACGAGCGTGTCGTAAATCGCTGAATCGCCGTGCGGATGGTATTTACCAAGCACTTCGCCGACCGTGCGGGCGGATTTCACGTAGGCTTTCTTGCTCGTGAATCCCTGATCGAACATCGCGTAGAGAACGCGGCGGTGAACCGGCTTGAGGCCGTCGCGCACGTCGGGAAGGGCGCGGCCGACGATGACGCTCATCGCGTAATCAATATAGGACGATTTCATATCGTCTTCTATATTTACGTATACCTCGCCCTCATCGGGTGGCGGCGGAGGCGGGGGGACGGCCGCTCCCGACGAGGCGGCGTCCGTGCCGGCGGCTTCGGTGTTTTCCGGGGTGATATCGTTCGTGTTTTCGGTGTTTTCGGTAACCATTCGGCGCCTCAGATATCCAGATTCCTGACCTGCTTGGCGTACTGGGAGATGAACTGCCGTCGCGGTTCAACCTTGTCGCCCATCAGGACGGAGAAAATGCGGTCCGCTTCCAGCGCATCGAGGGACTGGACCTTCTTCAGAATGCGCTTCGAGGGATCCATCGTGGTTTCCCACAACTGTTCGGGATTCATCTCACCAAGACCTTTGTAGCGCTGGATGCTCGCGCTGCCCTCGTCGGCGCCCATGTCGCCCAAAACCTTCGTCTTCTCGTCGTCGGAGTAGGCATACCGCTCGTCACGCCCCTTCTTGATCTTGTACAGCGGCGGCTGGGCAATGTAGAGAAAGCCCTTCTCGATGATCTCGGGCATGTAGCGATAGAAGAAGGTGAGCAGCAGCGTGCGGATGTGTGCCCCGTCGACGTCGGCGTCGGTCATGATGACGATCTTGTGGTAGCGGGCTTTCTTGATGTCGAAATCGTCCTTGCCGCAGTTCGTTCCCACGGCCGTCACGAGATCCTGGATGGCCTCGCTGGTGAGGACCCGTTCGAGACGCGTCTTCTCGACGTTCAGGATCTTTCCGCGCAACGGAAGAATCGCCTGAATCTTGCGATCGCGGCCCTGCTTCGCCGAGCCGCCGGCCGAATCGCCTTCGACGATGAACAGTTCGCATTTCGCGGGATCGCTTTCCTGACAGTCGGCCAGCTTGCCGGGAAGGGAGTTGCCGTCCATCGCGGTCTTGCGGCGCGTCAGTTCTCGGGCTTTCTGGGCGGCGATGCGTGCGCGCATGGCTGTGAGAATCTTGTCGATGACGGGGCGTGCCACCAGCGGGTTCTGCTCGAAATAATCGCCCAGATACTCGGAGACGACCGCATCGACGATGCCCCGAACTTCGGGGTTGCCAAGCTTGCCTTTGGTCTGCCCTTCGAACTGCGGCTCCGGAACCTTGATCGAAAGCACACCGACAAGCCCCTCGCGAACGTCGTCGGTCGTGAGCTTGATGTCTTTTCCCTTGTCCTTCCCGAGGACGGACTGATCTTTCTTCAGGTAATCGTTGAACACCTTCGTGAGGGCCGACCGGTAGCCCAGCACGTGCGTGCCGCCGTCGATCGTGTTGATGTTGTTGACGAAGGCCAGGAACTGCTCGTTATAGCCATCGTTATACGACATCGCGACCTCGACCTCGATATCGTCGCGTTCGCGCTTGAAATGCACGACGTCACGGAACAGGGTCGTCTTCGTCTCGTTCAGATACTCGACGAAACTGCCGATGCCGCCCTGATACTCGAACAGGTGGCATTTCTGGGTCTTCGTCTGGCGCAAAACGATCTTGACCCCGCGGTTGAGGAAGGCCAGCTCGCGGAGCCGCTTCGAGAGGATCTCGAAGTTGAACTCGATATTCGGGAATACTTCCTTGTCGGGCATGAAGTGCACTTTCGTGCCCCGCCGGTCGGCACCCTCGGTGACGGTCATGTCCCCCACCGCGACCCCGCGCCGGAACAACTGCTGATGGGTCGCGCCGTCACGCCAGACCGTGACCTCGAGCCACTCGGAAAGGGCATTCACGACAGAGACGCCGACGCCGTGCAGACCGCCGCTGAATTTATAGCTTTTTTTATCGAACTTGCCACCCGAATGCAGGACCGTCAGCAGCACCTCGAGGGCCGGCCGGCCGGTGCCGGGGTGGATGTCGACCGGCATGCCGCGGCCGTCGTCGAGAACCGAGATCGAGCCGTTTTCGTGCATCTGCACGTGGACCGTCGTGGCATGTCCGGCGAGAGCCTCGTCGATGCTGTTGTCGACGACTTCCCAGACCAGGTGGTGCAGCCCGTCGAGGCCGGTGCCGCCGATATACATGCCGGGCCGCTTCCGGACAGCCTCCAGGCCTTCGAGCACCTGGATGTTCTTCGCGGAATACTCGCCCGCCATGCCGTCGACCGGCAGACCGTTCCCGTCTTCGAGCTTCGCCGCCGCAGCGGCCTGGGGTGCCAACAGGGTTTCGGAATCAGACATCTTCGTTATCTCCCGTCTCGTGGCCGTCGTCGTGATCGGCCACAGCCTGCTTCGCCGGCAAAGGCCGGCGGTAAAACGCTTCGCCAAAAACCTCGCTCCGCCCGCGATGCGAAAGGGCATCGGGGGAGAGCGTCGAGCCGATCCAGGTGCCGCCGGCCGTCAGAACCGCCGCATGCGGCTCCCCGTCGAGCTTGCCCCGGACCGATGCGAGAATCGTCTCGCGGGTCACCGGATCGATCGTCGCGAGGTTCACGATCGCGACACACTCGGACAGATCGATAAATTCATTGTTTCCGAGATGGATCAGCATTCCCCATCCTCCTTCGGGGCTTCCGGGGAGGCGACATCGAGCAGGGCTTTCCAGGCCGGGGGAAGCATCGCATCGATGGTCTCGGGGGTCATCACATCCGGACGGGTACCCGTCTCGAGGATGATGGCGCGCACCATCTCGAGCCGCAACCGCGG
>DAOOQQ010000054.1:0-33459 GCA_035388825.1 Candidatus Ozemibacteraceae bacterium | reverse complement strand
TGTTCAACGAATGCTGACAATTTTGATCGGGTGACGTCAGGAATGTTGATATGAATAGTAATATAATAGCAAAAGGACTATTCTGGAAAAGAGCAATGACGAATGTTGGACGACGACCGCGGAAACTCGGGACACACACCTCCAACTCTCACAAATAACACAACAATCACCCGTATACTCGATTCCCAATAAACCGGCCCCGGTGGCAAGCGCCCCCTCGATTTCGCGCGAGCCGGCAACAACCCCAACCTCGTCCGGATCCTCGAACGGGCAACCGGTGCCCCCGCAGGGGACGAAGCCTCACGCCGTTGAGCCTGCCGAACTGAAGCCTGACGGGTCGCCGAGTTGCTTTTTTTCCATGATTTTTTGCATCTCTCCCCCCGTCATCATGCACGCTCGACCGGTCATCGGTTCCGAACGGCATCCGGGGAAATCTTTTCAGCCTTGAGCCGCGCCGGCCCCGGCAATTGCCGCGGCCAACTCTGCCGGGTGACGCACCAGCAGCTTCGCGCCGCCTTCCCGCAGCTCGGCTTCGTCGCGAAATCCCCACAGGGCGCCGATCGGAAACATGCCGGCCGCCGTCGCCGTCTTCATGTCGACCATCGTGTCTCCGAGATACAAAAAGGCTTCGGCCGGAATTCCCGACTCGGCCGCGACCCGCAACGCCCCGGCCGGATCCGGCTTGCGCGGAATGCCGTTTCCCGCGCCGTAGACACACCGGAACGGCGTTTTCGGAAAGTAATGGCGCACCATCGCCGTCGTGAAATCATCCGGCTTGTTCGACAGCACCGACAGGCTCATCCCCCGACCGACAAGCATCTCGAGCAGCCCGGCAATGCCGTCATAGGCTACGGTCGCATCGGCCCAGTGGCTCCCGTATTCGGTGTGAATCTCGTGAAACAACGCCTCGGCCAGCTCCGGTGTTCGCCGGTCGGCCGGCAGAACACGCTCGGCAAGCACCCGCATGCCGTCGCCGACGAAATGCCGGTAGGCATCGACGGGGTGCGCAGCGAATCCGCGCCTCCGCAGCACACGATTGGCCGAATCGGCGATATCCGTCAGCGTGTCGAGCAACGTCCCGTCCAGATCGAACACCATGCCGCAAAACCGGGTTATATCCATAGCGGGCGTATTCTACCACAGCCGCCCGTCCAGCGGTTTCCATCCGGAAAATCCTTCAGGGCGAGCGCATGCGCTTCCGCTCGTGCCAGAGACGAACCCCTGGGAACTCTGGGATTCAGCGGCAGGGAAAACGGGTATGGTGGCCCTCAGGAACGATCTACCGCGGCATCCGGGAGGATGCCGGCGCGGGATACCGCGCTTCCAGCTCGGGCGTGACGCCGCCGGCCCGGACGATGCTGCGGTAAACGTCGACCGAGGGGGTCGGCACGCGCTCAAATTGCCCGTTCCGGCAGTCGACCGAGTACAGGCCGAACCGGGGCGCGAACGAACCCCACTCCCAGTTGTCCGTGATCGACCAATGGATGTACCCGAGCACGGGGTAGCCGTCGCGGATCGCGCGCTGCATCTGCTTCACATGCTGCACGAGGAACGCCTCGCGGGTCCAGCCATCCGGCCGCGGCGCCAGGTCGCAGGTCGCCATGCCGTTTTCGGCGATCAGCACCGGCACCTTGAACCAGTTGTAATAATTCTTGATCACGTCGTAGAAGCCCTCGGGATGAACCTCCCACAGATGAGGCTTCGTGAAGCCGCCCGGCAGCCGCCAGAGGGCATAATAATCGATGCCGATATAGTCGAGACACTTCGACGATCCCCGCTCGCCGAAGCTTCGCCCGCCGCCGGTCCCGGCCATCTCCTTCAGCCATTCGATCTCGACGCCCCGCAGGGTTTCGAGAACATCCGGAGCTGCCGCACCGGGACCAGCCTGCCCCGCGGATCCCCCGACCAGGGCGTGGATATCGCCGAAGCCGCCTATTCTATATGTTCCGGTATAGTTATTCCAGGACACATACGCGGTCGAATCATTGTCGTGGATGATCCGGTAGGCGAGCTTGTGGCAGCGGATCCAGGAACGGGTGACGGCGAGCGCCTTGAGCGGATTCCGATACCCCGGAGCGTTCGCTCCGAGAACGTAGCCCGCAATGATCTCCACCGGCGGTTCGTTGTAGGTGAGCCAGAAATCGACCTTGCTCCCGTACTCGCGCGACACGATATCGACGAAGCGGCAGAACGCGCGCACGCCGGCTTCCGATTCCCAGCCGCCGATCTTCTCGAACCACTGCGGCCAGGTGAAGTGAATGAGCGTGACAACCGGCTCCAGCCCGCGTTTCCGCATGCCATCGAACAGCCGGTGGTAGAATCGGACCCCCTCCGGATCGATCTTGCCCTGCTCCGGTTCGATCCGGCCCCATTCGATGCTCGTCCGGAACGCGTTCAGCCCCATCCCTGCCGCAAGATCGAGATCCTTCTCGAACAGTTCGTATCCGTTGGCGGCCCGCCCGATCTTCTCCTCGGTGCGCCCCGTATCGGCGAACGACTCCCAGATGCCACCATGCGTTTTGCCTTCCCACTGCTGGCTGGAGGTCGAAACACCCCACAGAAACTTTTTCGGAAGAGGGTTTCCGGTCGGAAGCGGTTTGCCGGATCGCGTTCCGCGCTTCGATACCGTTCCCTCTCCGGCAAGGATGAAAACGGGCGTTCCGCTCCCCGAAAGGGCCGGCTCGACGGCCACACACTGCCGCGAAAACCAGGCCTGGAGAAGTTTGACCTCCTCAGCTCGTGACAGGTGCGTGCCTTCCGCGCGGATCTTCGCGATCGCCGCGGTCAGGAGCTCGAGAGACGGCGTTTCGGGCCGCTCTCGTTGTGTTCCCTGATGCAGGAGGCGGGATCTCAGCGTATCCAGAAGCGACAGGTATCCTCGTCGGAGGGGAAGGGCCGCTGCACCGTCCGGAACTCCGGCCAGAACCGCTCGGATCGCTTCGTCCTGTCTCCCTGGCTCCATCGCGGCGACATTCGACAGGAGGAGATCATGCAGCCGCTCCAGGGCATCGGTCGAACCGCGCAGATTCTCATCGGCACTGGTCCGGTGCCATTGGTTTCTGATGAGGTCGGCAACGGGTTTCGTGTGCCGGCATGCGAGCTTTTCCACCTGCGCTCCGGCCTGCGGGAGGGCGAGATACTGCCAGACGAGATGCTGGCGAAGCGCTTCCGCATACCGGTCGAGACTGTCCCGGAACTCCGCGAAGGCCGGGACAGACAGACAGAAGGTGATGCAGAGACCGGCAACAAGCCGCCCGATAGATGCAACCCGGCGACCATCAGGATGATTCATGCGTATCTCCTCCCTCACGACGGGACAACCAACGGCTTCAGAACAGGGGAATGCCAAGCAGGCCGGGCGGCGGCGCCACCTGCATCAGCTTGAGCATCGTCACGTAGAGGTCGACCGTGCGGGCACAGGGCAGCCGGCCCGGCGGCACACCCCGGCCCCACAGGACCAGCGGAACCTTGATCTGAGCCGCATCCAGACCGCCATGCACGCCTTTCTGCCCCTCGTGCCACGGCTCGTAGCCGGGAGCCGCATTGACGATGATGTCTCCCGAGTTCTCGGCCTCGAGCAGCTGCGAAATCTGGAATACGGCGTCGGGATACGGATCGAGACAGGTCATGCGCAGCCACTTCCGCTCCTGGACCAGCCGGCCGTCCGACACCTTGCGCGCCGGAACGCCCATCTGAAGCGGATCGGTTCCGGAAACGACCTTGTAGCCGAGGCGGTCCCCTTCCCGGGTGATGACGGCCTCACCCGATCCGGACAGCACCCGGTAACGGGCCCGGCCGTCCCGGACGGCCAGGAAGCCGACGCAGGGCTGTGCCAGAAGCGCCCCGATCACGTCGCCGATCTCGCGCGCGTCGCTTCCCCGGCGATACTGCCGCATCTCGGCGAGGGTCGGTCGGACACGGAACGAGGGCATCCCCTCGAGACTGGCATCGGGCCGGCCCTTGAGATACAGCTGAACGCAGGCGTTGCCGCTCACGCAGACGATCACGTCGTTTTCCTCGGCATGCCCCTTCTTGTCGAAGTTGTAGCCGAAGGTGCTGCGGCCGATGGCATCACGGACCTTCAGGCCCATGGCCGAAAGAACCGGCGCAAGATCACCGCTTTTCGACGTCGACTGGGAGCCGTGATCCGCGCTGATGACGATCGTTGTCCGCTCCAGTTCGCCGTGAGCCTTCAACCACGCGATGAGTTTCGCGACGATGCCATCGAGGTTGATAACCGCCTCGTCGTAGGCAGCGCCGTCGGTGCCGGTGCGGTGTCCGACCGCGTCCGGGCCGTGAAAACTGACGAACGTGAACCGCGGAAGTCCCTTCCCGAGCTCTTTTTCGAGCTTTCTGTGGATGGCCAGATCGCACTCGATATACTTGCCGCGCATGTTCTTGAGGAAGTAATCGAGAGGCGGGTTGAAATTCCGCCTGGCGCCGCGATCGAGCATGGCGACGAGCGCCAGGCTGTCTCGGGGAAGGAGTTCGAACACGGTCGGATAATCCCGCGAAAGATCGTCGGTAATCTTCTTCACATCGGTGCCGCAGTAGCTCCGGTATGTACCCGACGAGCGAAGATACTGGCGGATGCCGGTGAGATTCGACTGGAACGGATACGTTCCGCAGATGAACGGCGCATACGCGGGCCCGGTCGTCGAGGGCCAGACCGAGACGGCATGGTCGACGGCCAGCCCGTGGTCCCGCAGCCAGGCAAGAGTCGGCGTTCGGCCCTGGTCGCACAGCCGGTTGAAGGTGTCGGCGCGGCAGCCGTCGAGAAGGATGAACAGGACCTTTCCCGGTTCAGCGGTTCCCGCATGGGCTGCCCCGGCCCATGAAAGCACGAGACAGAACAGGAACAACACGACATGCGTTCGCATACGGAATGAGCGCATCACAATCCTCCCCGTCGGCACATTCAGCCGGTTATTTTCTCATTGTATCCGTTTCTCCTTTCTCCCGGAAGAGTACCAAGGAATGTCGAGGGCTGGAGACCTCTTTTCGCCACCCAAGCGGCATGTCGGAAGAGAGACGGCCGGCAAAAGACGTGGGATGATCCGCAGCACGAGTTTCCTTTTTTGGGGGAATGCGATAAGATCGGAAAAAGAAGAGGACCGCCGACAGAAAATCCCTTCCGGAGAGTGATTTCCAAGAGCGCCATGCGCTCTTCCCAGGCCGACCGTCCCCTGGATTCGGAGGCTCGATATGATCACGTTCTGCGTTTCGACACTGTTGCTGATCGCCGCATATCTGATCTACGGCGCGTATCTCGACCGCACCCTGGGCATCGACCCCGCCCGGCAGGTACCGGCGATCGCCAACCGGGACGGGGTGGACTACATCCCGATGCCCTGGCCGCGCGTATTTCTCATTCAACTGCTGAACATCGCCGGCCTGGGGCCGATCTTCGGCGCAATCGCCGGAGCCTTGTGGGGCCCCGTCGTCTTTCTCTGGATCGTCTTCGGCGGCATCTTCATCGGCGCCGTCCATGATTATATTTCTGGATATATATCATTACGTTCAAATGGCGCAGGCCTTCCCGAGATCATCGGCACGTATCTGGGAAACGGCCCCCGGCGCGTGATGCTCGCGCTGGTGATGGTGCTGCTCGTGATGGTCGGCGCCGTCTTCGTGATGGGCCCGGCAAAGATCCTCGCCGACATGAACGTGCCGGGCACGTCGGAAACGGCCGGCTCGCCCGCTTCGGGCGCCCAGCTCGAGAATCCGTTCGCCCGGACCGCCTCGGAAACGGCACACGGGGTCCAGGCCTCGGAACGGGGCTGGCTCGCCTCGCCGCTATTCTGGTCGGTCCTGATCTTCACGTATTACCTGCTCGCGACGCTGCTTCCGATCGACCAACTGATCGGCCGGATCTACCCGATCTTCGGCCTGGCACTGCTGCTCATGGTCGCTCTGATCGTCTGGCGCATGTTTTCGGGGGTCTGGGTCATCCCTGAGCTGACCCTCGCAAACCTGCACCCCGCCGGCACCCCGATCTGGCCCGTGATGATGATCACCGTCGCCTGCGGCTCGATCTCGGGATTCCATGCGACCCAGTCTCCGATGATGGCGCGCACGATCACCAGCGAAGGCTTCGCCCGCCGCGTCTTCTTCGGCGCGATGCTGACCGAGACGTTCGTCGCGCTCGTCTGGGCAGCCGCCGCCATCGCCCTCTGCCACGGCTCGACGGCCGAGCTCCAGCAGATGCTCGGCCCGTCCGGCGATGCCGTCGTCGTCGTCCGGGCCGTGGGCAACACCCTCGGACACTGGGGAATGGTGCTCATCCTGCTGGGCGTCGTCGCTCTGCCGGTGACGACCGGTGACACAGCGTTCCGGTCAGCACGCCTGATCCTCGCCGATATGACCGGCCTGACCCAGAAACCCTTCCTCAACCGCATCCTGCTCGCGCTTCCGCTGTTCGTGATCGGCGGCTGGCTGTGCACGATCGATTTCGGCGTCGTCTGGCGCTACTTCGCCTGGCTCAACCAGACGCTCTCCGTCTTCACGCTCTGGGCCTGCACCGTCTACCTGCGCCGCCTGGGCCGGAACTTCTGGATCACCCTCGTCCCGGCCGCCTTCATGAGCCTCGTCGCCTCGATCTTCATCTTCACCAGCCCCAAACTCGGTCTCGACCTCGCCCCCACCCCCGGCTTCGCCCTGGGCCTCGTCTTCACCGCCCTCTGCCTCGCTCTCGCCTGGTCCCGCTCCAATCCCGCCCCCGCGTCCGGCCACACACCGGCCTGACGCGCTCCGAACCGGATCTCCCCGCGAAAGAGGATCACCCATGAGAAGACCCCTCCAATACGGCCTGGCTGCAACGATCGTTTTTGGTATTATTTGTTTAAATACATTATTCGCCGCCGATACGGCTTCCGCGCCTGCCTTTCCCCAGATCCCCGGTGTCACCGCCCCGGATCAGCGCCCGAACGCCTGCGTCGACTGCCACAGGGAATACCCGGATACCAAGGCCGATTACCGGCTCACGACCGTTCTGAAACACTGGGAAACGGCGGTCGATCCGAAGTATTTCGCGAAGGGAAAGGCCGCCGCGCCGGCCGGAGTCCCCCTCACCGGCAAGCATCCGGACGTTCGCGAAGGCGTGAAGACCATCCCCACCGACTGCCTCCAGTGTCACAGGAGCGATTCGACGACGGTTCCGCCCTTCAGCCGCCTCCTCCACCTGATCCATCTCGAAAACAGCCGTGAAAACCACTTCCTGGCAAACTACGGAGGTCAGTGCACCCATTGCCACAAGCTCGACCCCGAAACCGGCCACTGGGGCCTGGGAAGCGGCACCGCCGTCTGGTGATCTTTCCCTTTTCTGGCCTTTGATGCCCCCAAAGCGTATAATCATCTGTACAAGACAAGCAGGATGACGATGCCCCGCCTGTTCGGAACGCCGGGCTCATCGGATCCCTGCCCGAGAGAACGTATGAGAGTTGAGAGGTCCCGAGATGAAGAGGATTCTTCGCCCTTCGGTCATTTCCGCGCGCGCCCTTCTGGCCGGTCTGATCGGTATGCTCACCCTCTTCCTGTATGGATGTCTGGGCGGCGGCGGTGGCGGCGGGGTCGGACCCGGCCCGGAAGACCGCAGCCTCCTCATCGAACGGGTCGACCAGATCGTCAAGGCCCTCGCCTCGGGTGACGGCGCCGCCCTGGATCAGTTCCGCACATCGGCGCTCGGCACCGACATGCCGGACGGCAGCCGATTCAGGCCGCTCTACGTGCGGGATCTGGGCGACAGCGTGACAGACCCGAATGACAGCAACATCTATACCTTTTTCTATGATCCGAATGAAATCCGGTATCTTACCGCGGATCTCGCCGAGGTCCCCCTCTGGACCTGGTTCCGGGACGGCAACAAGTTCGGCCTGACGCTTCGTCTCTTCAAGCAGGAAGGGTACTGGTATCTCGACTCGCTCCTGCTCACGAGCCTCGATTTGACGCAGGCGGCCGCAACGACGGGCCCCGTGCCCAGCACCGCCCTCTGGCCGATGGCCCAGGACAACCGCTGGCAGTTCGTGGAAATCCAGGCTCCGCCCGCAGCTTCCCGCCGCGAACGCCCGTCTTCGCGCGTGAACGCGATGATCCTGAACGCGACCCGCGTCGATTTTCGCACCCTCTCGATTACGGAAGACCCGCTTCCGGGGCCGGAGGGCCGCCAGACGTTCCAGTTTCGCATGTCGACGTACGAGGCGGGCCTGGCCACGAGCCAGCTCGATCTGCCCATCGACCCCGGAACCTTTGAGTTCGGCCGCTTCTCCAACGGTATCAGCGCCGTCGATCGCGGTTTCATCACCCTCCCCACGGGGGCTATCCCCGGAGTCCCGCTGTGGGAACTCCTCGATCCCAACCATCAGGGCCTCATCCGGGCGTTCGAACAGTCCGGTCTCTTCCTGCAGGGCGCCGACACCGCCTTCAACGGGGGCCGCCCCTGGCGGCTGACCGATCTGCTCGTCCAGGAAGGCGCCGCCGCAACCCAGTCGATCACCCTGACGGCCCCCGGCATCCCCCCCAGAACGGGAGAAGCGCGCATCCTCGTCATGGAATCCCTCCGCGTGAGCTTTCCCTGGATCCAGGGCCTCGCACGCCGACTCGACATCTCTCTGACCTGGAACGGCTCCCCGGAAGTCACCTGGACATCGCTCTTCTTCCTGCCCGGCATGGGCCTGGTCGGGTATGCCGATTACGACCTGACGACCCGCCGGCCGGTCCGGTTCTCGTGGGTGTGGGGCGCCAGCGTGGGCACCCGCCAGTTCCTGCCGCCGGGCGACTCGGGAAGCCTCGATCCCTTCGTCACGATCGCGATCGCACCAGTGCCGCCGCAGCAATGGACCGTTGGCACCCCGTTTACCCAGCAAACGGCGGTCTCGGGCGGTGAGCCCCCCTTCACCTGGTCGCTGTCAGGAGCTCCCGCCTGGGCCGCGATCGATGCCGGTTCGGGCCTGCTGAGCGGAACCCCGATGCAGGCCGGTTCGTTCTCGTTCGAACTCTCCGTGCGCGACGCCGGCGACCGGATCTCCTCGATGCGCGTCCTTGCAGACGTCGCCACCGCCGCGGCGCCCGTCGTGTCGGGTATCACCCCCGCCGAAGGGTTCCAGGGCGGTTCCCCCATTCCCGTCGCGATCACGGGACAGAACTTCTTCGGAACCCCGCTTGTGCGCCTGGCCACGGCAACCGCCGTCGGGCCGGTCGCGACCGGCCTGACCCTCGTCGACGCCGGGCGCCTCTCGGGCAGCCTTCCCGTCACGGGCCTCGCAACTGGCATCTGGAGCATCGAGGTGATCAACCCTGACGGCCAGACAGCCACGGGGACGAACCTCTTCCGCGTCCGCCCCGCACCGGCCTCGGTCCCGGTCACGATCGACCAGGCCGTTGCGCAGGCCGATCCGGCCGCCGCCGGTCCGATCCACTTCACCGTGGTCTTCGCCCGGGCCGTCTCCGGCTTCACCTCCGCCGACGTCTCGCTGGGCGGAACCGCGCTCCCGGCCGCCTGCACCGTCACCCCGCTGCCGCCCAACGACGGAACCGCCTACGACGTGGCCGTTTCCGGCATGACCGGCAACGGTACCGTCATCGCCTCGCTTCCAGCTAATATAGTTATAGATATCGAAGGCAACGAGAACCTGCCGTCGGCCAGCACGGACAACCAGGTGGTGTTCGACGCGACCGCCCCCGCCGCCTCGGTGGTGCGGGCAACCGGCCAGACCGCCACGACGACCGCCGACACCGCGAACTTCACCGTCACCTTCACCGAAAACGTGACGGGCTTCACCGCGGCCGGCGTGCAGATCACCCCGCCGGCCGGCGCCAGTCCGGTCGCGGCCGTCTCAGCCATCTCTTCGACGACCTATACCGTGACCCTCTCCGGCATGACCGCCGATGGGCCGTATGCCGTCACGATCGCCGCGAACGCCGCCACGGATCAGGCAGGCACGGGCAACACCGCCGCGCCCACCCCGGCCATCGTCACCCGGGACACCCTGGCACCCGCGGCCACCCTGGATCTGGCTCCCGGCCAGTCCGATCCCGCCAGTCTGACGCCCGTCCTGTTCCGCGTGACGTTCACCAAACCCGTCGTCGGCTTCACCGCCGCGAACATCCAGGTCAGCGACTCCGCACCGTTCTCCCTGGGAGCTCCCGACCCGACCGGCCTGGTATACGAGATCGCCGTCGACATGCTCGGAACCGGCGGCATCGCAAGCGTCGCGATCGATCCGGCCGGCATCACCGACACCCTGGGGAATCCCCTTTCCGGAGTGACGGTGATCGATGACCAGGTCGTCTTCGATCACTCCATGGTCTATCTGACGCTCGATCAGAGCCCAACCCAGCCCGATCCGGCGAGTTCTGCGCCGGTCCTCTTCACCGTGACGTTCAACGAGCCGGTCGTCGGCTTCACCCCATCCGATGTCTCGCTGGGCGGAACCGCCAATCCCACCACCTGCACCCTCACGCAGCTCGACGCCCTGACCTGGACGATCGCGGTATCCGGCGTCTCGGCCGACGGTACCGTGATCGCCAGCATTCCGGGCGGTGTGATGTTCGACGCGGTCGGGAACGGCAATGTGCCTTCCTCGCTCAACACCATCGACAACGAAGTCACCCTCGACACCTCGATCCCGAGCGTGGTGATGACGCGGGCGGTCGACCAGGTCGCGACGTCTTCGGGCAGCGTGGCCAGCTTCAGCGTGACGTTCAGCGAGCCGGTGACCGGCTTCACTGCCGCCGACGTGATCACCGCCTTCCCCGTCACCCCCCCGACCGTGACCGTCGCCGCCCTTTCCCCGACCACCTATTCCGTCCTTCTGACGATGCCGGATGACGGGCTCTACACGGCGACCGTGCCTGCCGGGGCGGCCGCCGACTCCGCCGGAAACGGTAACACCGGCCCCGCAGCCGCCGCTGTGACCCGCGATGCCACCGGTCCCGGCGTCAGCGTCGCTCTCGCGCCCGGCCAGCCCGCCCTCGCCTCGGCATCGGCCGCCACCTTCACCGTGACCTTCGACGAACCGGTGACCGGCTTTGGTGATATAGCTGGAGATATAATCGTGACCGGCCCCGTGGGCACCGTCCAGACGGTCACTCCGGTTTCTGTCACGACCTATACGGTGAGCGTCACCAGCATGACCGCCGACGGCCCGTATGCCGTCACGATCGCCGCGAACGCCGCCACGGATCAGGCAGGCACGGGCAACACCGCCGCGCCCACCCCGGCCATCGTCACCCGGGACACCCTGGCACCCGCGGCCACCCTGGATCTGGCTCCCGGCCAGTCCGATCCCGCCAGTCTGACGCCCGTCCTGTTCCGCGTGACGTTCACCAAACCCGTCGTCGGCTTCACCGCCGCGAACATCCAGGTCAGCGACTCCGCACCGTTCTCCCTGGGAGCTCCCGACCCGACCGGCCTGGTATACGAGATCGCCGTCGACATGCTCGGAACCGGCGGCATCGCAAGCGTCGCGATCGATCCGGCCGGCATCACCGACACCCTGGGGAATCCCCTTTCCGGAGTGACGGTGATCGATGACCAGGTCGTCTTCGATCACTCCATGGTCTATCTGACGCTCGATCAGAGCCCAACCCAGCCCGATCCGGCGAGTTCTGCGCCGGTCCTCTTCACCGTGACGTTCAACGAGCCGGTCGTCGGCTTCACCCCATCCGATGTCTCGCTGGGCGGAACCGCCAATCCCACCACCTGCACCCTCACGCAGCTCGACGCCCTGACCTGGACGATCGCGGTATCCGGCGTCTCGGCCGACGGTACCGTGATCGCCAGCATTCCGGGCGGTGTGATGTTCGACGCGGTCGGGAACGGCAATGTGCCTTCCTCGCTCAACACCATCGACAACGAAGTCACCCTCGACACCTCGATCCCGAGCGTGGTGATGACGCGGGCGGTCGACCAGGTCGCGACGTCTTCGGGCAGCGTGGCCAGCTTCAGCGTGACGTTCAGCGAGCCGGTGACCGGCTTCACTGCCGCCGACGTGATCACCGCCTTCCCCGTCACCCCCCCGACCGTGACCGTCGCCGCCCTTTCCCCGACCACCTATTCCGTCCTTCTGACGATGCCGGATGACGGGCTCTACACGGCGACCGTGCCTGCCGGGGCGGCCGCCGACTCCGCCGGAAACGGTAACACCGGCCCCGCAGCCGCCGCTGTGACCCGCGATGCCACCGGTCCCGGCGTCAGCGTCGCTCTCGCGCCCGGCCAGCCCGCCCTCGCCTCGGCATCGGCCGCCACCTTCACCGTGACCTTCGACGAACCGGTGACCGGCTTCGGTGATATAGCTGGAGATATAATCGTGACCGGCCCCGCGGGCACTGTTCAGACAGTCACCCCGGTTTCGGTCACGACCTACACCGTGACCCTCTCCGGCATGACCGCCGACGGGATCTACCAGGTGACCGTGCCGGCCGGAGCGGCCAGCGACACGGCGGGATTGGCCAACACCGCCGCCGCGCCGGCCCAGGTGACACGTGATGCGACGGTTCCGACGGCGCTCGTGGCCCTCGCGCCCGGCCAGCCGGCCCTCTCCAATGGCTCCGCGGCCACCTTCACCGTCACGTTCTCCGAGGCCGTGACCGGGTTCGGCGACGCCGCTGCAGACTTCCAGATGAGCGGCCCGGGACTGACGGGCACCCCCGTTTTCGTCGCCGTCTCACCCACGACCTACACCGTGACGATCGATGCGATCTCCGCGACCGGCAGCTACGACGTTTTGATCGCGGCTGACGTCGTGGCAGACCAGGTCGGCATCGGCAACTCCGCCGGCAGCTTCCCCGGCCTCTACACCCTCGACACGGACAGCCCCGGCGTCAGCGTCGCTCTCGCGCCCGGCCAGCCCGCCTTGATGAACGTCGACACCGCCAGCTTCACGGTGACCTTCTCCGAGGGCGTGACGGGCTTCGGCGACAACCTCGCGGATATCACGGTCAGCGGGCCGGTCGTTCCGGGCATCTCGGTCACGGCGATCTCTCCTTCGACTTACACGGTGGTCCTCACCGCAATGGTGGAAGATGGCGCCTACACCGTCCAGATTCCGGCGGCCGTCGCCAGCGATGCGGCCGGAAACCTGAACGCCGGCCCCTCCGCGAGCGTGTCGGTAACCCGCGATACGGTCGCGCCCCTGGCAACCATTTCCACGGAGGGATCCCAGTCGAACCCGGCCAGCACCACCCCGGTCTTCTTCGGCCTGACCTTCAGCGAGTCCATCCAGGGCAACTGGGCAGCCAACCTTTCCAACACCGGAACGGCCGGGCCGGTCACCTGGGTCTCCACAACATCCGACCCCGACCTGCGGATCTTCACGATCGGAGCCACCAGCATCACGGGCCAGGGAACCGTTCTCCCCGCCCTCAATCCCACGGGCCTCACCGACCAGGCCGGGAATCCGCTCACGGTCGACGTAACGGCCGCTTCCGTGACGTATGACACCCAGCCCCCGACCGTCGCCAAAATCGGCGACGGAACCACGGCCGTCGTCCTGCCCATCACCGGAACATCGCTGGTGTTCTCCGAGCCCGTGAGCGCAGCGGGAAAAAGCGCGATCGAGGCCGAAATCATCCAGATCGTGACGGGCGGCATGACCGTCATGCCCACGGTCTGGAGCGCAGACAGCATGACCCTCACGCTCAACGCGGGAGGCTCGGATCCGATCGGCGTTCTGTATGACGTGAAAGCCGATGTCTCCGACGGGCTCGGCAATGTCGCCACCAAACTGCTCCTGATCGATGCCCCCGTGGATACCACGCCCCCCACGGTCTCGACGGTTCTGGGAAACGGGGTCGACCCCTACCAGGTATCCGCTTCGCTGCAGTCCGTGCTCTTCAGCGAGCCGTTGTCACCCGAAAGCGTCACCATCCTCAGGAACGCCCTCGAAAGCGCGTGGGGCTCCACTCTGAACTTCGGGTACGTGGAAGGCCGGAAAGACTTCTGGTTCTCCGGAAGCACTTCCGGCACCTTCACCAGCGATATCACCGTCACGGTCACGGATATCGCCGGGAATGCCGCCACCCTGACCATCATCGATACCGGAGCGGATGCAACACCGCCGTCGGTGAATTCTCTGGACGGCCCGGTCAATCTCACCGCCCCCGGCACCGCCGATCTCGTGTTCTCGGAACCCCTCACGACGACCGGCCGAACGGATGTCCAGAACGCCTTGAACGCCGCAAAGAGCGGAACCGCCGCGCTCGGCTTCACTTGGCTGGGTGGCACGCTCCGGTTCGGCCCGACCACCGGAACCGCCTCCTGGACGACGGACGTCTCGGTACCGCTCCTGACCGATCTTGCCGGGAACTCCGCCGCCGATCTGCCGCTGATCATCGCCGACACGACACCCCCGACCGTGTCTCCCCTCGGAACAACGGGGCCGTACACCGTCAATCAGACCGTCGTCGATCTCGCGTTCAGCGAACCGGTGGATGCGGCAAGCCAGCTCGCGGTCAGGGAAGCCATCGCCGCGATCGTCGGCTCACCGAACATGACTTCATCCTGGAATGCGAACCGGACGGTCTTCTCGTTCATGGTGAACACCCCGGTGGTCATCACCGCTCCGATTTACTGTGACGTCACCGACCTGTCCGGGAACACCGCCAACCTGCTCCTCATCAGCGCCGGGCCGGCTTGAACCTGCCGGTGCCGATGGAAAAGCCCGAACGGATCAGCCGATGCATCCGTTCGGGCTTTGCGGGCTCTCATCCGTTCACACGGCGTTACCGGCGCCGGCGCAGTTTCTCGGCGTAGGCATTCCAGGCAGCCTGGATCTCGTCGGGGAGTTTCTCGGGAGATCGTTCAATAGATGCATCTATAGCCGCGGCGGAGGGGCTTGCGCAGAGGCGGGCGATCAGCCGGTCCTTCGCGTCATACACGTCGATCGCCATCGCGCCTTTCTCGAACTGCTTGCGGTAGACGCGGCGCACCGGGGGCGGCGGGATCACGAGCCGATTCGCGATCACGACCGGCGACGGATCATACACGATCAGCCCCTTCACGTCGTTCGGCGAAAGATACGACGGCAGCACGTACTCGTCGCGGTCGGCCACGTAATCCGACAGGATCGAGCGGAATTGGAACTCGGCCAGGTTCTTCAGGAACCGGGCCACCGTGTAGTATTTCGAGTCGCGGGCGATGCTGTTCAGATCCATCCCTCGCGGCCGCGTTTCCTCGATGACCAGCACGATCGGGCCGTAGAACTTCGCCACCGACAGGTTCGGCGAAGTGAAGATGAAATGCGACTCGGGATCGGGCATGCCTGTCTTTTCCAGCATCTCGGCCTTGCCCTTGTAGTTCTCGAACAGGTTCTTGAGCGACTCGAGCTTCGCGAACGTCCGGCGCAGCACCTGGACATGCTCCCGCCGTGCGAGATCCAGCGCCTCCGCCGTCGGCCGCCCGGCCATCTCGTGTTTCTTGATGAGCGAGCGCAGGCCGTGTGACTGGCAGTCGGTGTCGATCAGAAAATGAAAGCCAAGCAGCTCGTCCCGACCGATCCGGTCAGCCTTGCGCGTTCCGAACCCGCGGTAGACCTGGTCGAAAAATCCTTTACGGATCCGATCGAGGGCGGTTTTCGAGTTCATCGCATACATCGTCGGAGTCTCGAACGCCGCCGGCTTGGCCGCCTCAGGAACCGCCGCGTCTGCTCCCCCCCTCGGAAGATCGCCGGCAATCACCGGCTGAAGTGCCGATATGAACAATATTGGAGCTATCATCGAGCGGATCCGTCCACGCATGTCTTGGTCCCTCCATTTGTTTCCAAACGTGCCTACGCCACGGGAGGCAGGATAACACGGAAACCCGGTTGCCGTTGCGCGAGACTGCCCCGGCATGCTATCTATGGGGGGCTTTCCGGCCGGCTTCGGGCGGAATGTAATTATTTTAGTATTTATATATTTTACCATATCAAGGAGCCCGCCGATGTCCGCGGAAACGCCGGCACCCGCCCACACCCCCCCGGCATCACCGCCACCAGCGCACTCCCACCCTCACCCCCATCACCCGAGAAGCGAGCTGTTCACCCTCGCCATCGGCGCCCTGGGCGTCGTATACGGCGACATCGGCACATCGCCCCTGTATTCGGTGAAGGAGTGCTTCTCGAGGCACTCCGGCCTGCCGGTCACGCCCGAGAACATTCTCGGCATCATCTCGCTGGTGTTCTGGACCCTCACGCTGATCGTCTCGGTGAAATACGTCACGTTCGTCCTGCGCGCCGACAACGACGGCGAGGGTGGCATGATGTCGCTGATGGCCCTGGTCAAAGGCAAGCTGGCCGCCACCCGCATCTCGTCGAGCCTCCTGCTGAAGATGGCGATCTTCGGCACCTCCCTGCTCCTGTCGGAAGGCATGATCACCCCGGCCATCTCCGTCCTGAGCGCCATCGAGGGCCTCGAGATCGCCACACCCGTGTTCCGGCCGTTCATCCTCCCGCTGACGATCGGCATCCTGCTTGCCCTGTTCCTCATCCAAAAACGCGGCACTGGCAGCGTGGCCCGCATCTTCGGCCCGATCATGCTCGCCTGGTTCTGGACGATCGGCCTCCTGGGCCTCGCCTGGGTCATCCGCAGCCCCGCGATCCTCGAAGCCATCAACCCCTGGCACGCCCTGAACCACTTCCTCCGGAACGGCTTCCACGGCTTCCTGCTGCTCGGCTCGGTCGTCCTGTGCGTCACCGGCGCCGAAGCCCTCTACGCCGACATGGGCCACTTCGGCCGCAAGCCCATCGTCATCGCCTGGTACTGGTTCGCCTACCCCTGCCTGCTCCTGAACTATTTCGGCCAGGGCGCCCTGCTTCTGGTCCACGGCGGCCAGTTCCAGGACAACCCGTTCTTCAGCCTCGCCCCGCAGGCGCTCGTCATTCCCCTCGTCCTTCTCTCGACGGCCGCCACGATCATCGCATCCCAGGCCCTCATTTCGGGCGCCTTCTCCCTCACCCAGCAGGCCATGCACCTCGGCTACTCGCCCCGCCTCACCGTTCGCCACACCTCCAGCCAGGCCCACGGCCAGATCTTCGTGCCCGAAATCAACATCCTGCTGATGTTCGCCTGCGTCGCCTTCGTCCTCGTCTTCCGCGAATCCTCCAACCTCGCCGCCGCCTACGGCTTCGCCGTCACCGGCACGATGGTCATCACCTCGCTCCTGCTGTACCGCGTCATGGTCGACACCTGGAACTGGCCACGCTACAAAGCCCTGCTCCTGTCCGGCCTCTTCCTCGCCGTCGACCTGCCCTTCCTCGCCGCCAACATCGGCAAGATCTTCCACGGCGGCTGGGTGCCCTGCCTCGTCGGAAGCTTCCTGTACATCCTCATGTCGACCTGGAACAAAGGCCGGCGCGCCCTCTCCTACGAACTGCAGAAATCCCTCCTCCCCGTCGACGGATTCCTGAAAGAAGTCGAGAAAGTCGGCGTGATGCGCGTGAAAGGCACCGCCGTCTTCATGACCTCCAACGTCGACGTCGTCCCACCCGTCCTCCTGCATCATTTCAAGCACAACCACATCCTGCACGAACGAGTTATATTTTTATCTATTATATCTGAGCATATTCCCGAAGTGCCGCACGAACGGCGCATCGAGATCCGCGACATGGGCCACGGCTTCTGGAAGATGGTCGCCCGGTTCGGCTTCATGGAAACCCCCAGCGTGCCCGAGATTTTCCGCGCCGCCGGGGAAACGGGCCATCCGGTGAAGCTGCTCGACACCAGCTTCTTCCTGGGCCGCGAATCCCTGCTGCTGACCGGCCAGTCCGACATGCCCCACTGGCGCAAATGGCTGTTCCGGTTCATGTCCCGCAACGCCCGCGAAGCGACCGCCTTTTTCGGCATCCCGCCCACCCGCGTGCTGGAGCTCGGCTGCCAGATCGAACTCTGACAATCCGGTTTCGGAACCGGCCGTTGACGTGATATCACAGGGAAACTTCCTGTTCGAAAGGGAAACCGCATGAAACGACACACCCTCCTCGTCCCGCTCCTGCTCGCCGCCCTGACGTTCGGAGCCCCGGACACAGCGACGGCCGGCGCCTACGACCAGCTCATCGAGATCGGCGGCCAGCCCGGCAATGTGCCGGAGCCCTCACCCCCGACGCCCGTCGAGCCGCAGCCGAGTTACGACGACTCCAGCAGCTCGGATTCCGGCAGCAGCTCCTCCTCTTCCGACAGCTCCTCCTCCGGCAGCTCGTATTCGGGGAGCAGCGACACCTCTTCGGGCTACGAGAGCAGCTCCGGCTCCGACAGCGGGTCGAGTTATTCGAGCTCCGACAGCGGCTCGGAAAGCTCGGGAACCGGAACCGGCGTTCCCTTCCAGGGCTTCTTCAACCTGTTCAAGGCGAAACCGGTCGATCACGTGAAGAAGGCAGCCGAGATCGGCACCCGCGCCGACCGGGCCTACGAGCGCGGCAACTACCGTGACGCCGTCAAATACTACAAGCGCGCCCTCAAGCACACCCCGCTCGATGCGGAGCTGCTGCGCAAACTCCAGCGCGCCGAAAGCTCTCTCGCCGCCAGCCGGGCGGAAAAGGAACGCGAGGAGCGGAACCGCCGTCGCCAGCGCGAAACGGCACAGAAGAAGCCGTCCCCTCCCCCGCTGCCGCCCCAGCTGAGGCCCTCCACGCCGAAGCCGAGGCCGGTTCCGGTCATCACGGCCCAGCCGGATCCGTTCGTTTCCGCCACGCAGACCCGCTCGAACCTGCGCGACATCAAGTCGCGCATCGACGCCCTCCGGAAGGCCGGATCGCTCCAGAATATCGACACCCTGATCGCGAAATACGCCGCCACCTGGGCCCAGGCCATCACCCGGAACGACCTTTCCGAAAAAGACCGGGAAAGCCTCCAGCTCGATATCCCCATCCGGGAGAGCGACGAGAACGGCCGCAAACCCCTCTCTCTCGGACGGGATGACACGCCCGCCACGCCCCAGGAGCCGTATTACGGCGAAAACAAGGATCTCGAGCAGATGCTCGCCCGGTTCAACGCCGACCGCGCCGCGGCCGGTGCCGAGATGCTGGGGGAGCGGACCGTCGGAAACCTCGTTCCCGAGCCCATCGCCAACCAGTATGAAAACGTGCTCGGCCTGGGCAAGGTCACCGTCGAGCTCCAGGGCGGCAACACCGCCGGCGCCGTAAAGGAAGGGATCGATATCGTGATCGGCAAACTGGGGATGCCCCAGGCATCCTTTGCCGTCGATGGCGGCCGCATCTACGCGAATACCGCCTTCACCGCCCTGAACAAGTTCATGGAGGACTCGACCCGGGCCGTCGGCGGCACGTTCGACCGCAAGGCATTCTGGGAGTCCCTGCGAGGCCAGATGTCCACGGGCCAGAAGTGCGTCATGGAATGGATCGGAGGACCCGGTGGAAAAGAATAACATGAAGTATATTCTTACAGGTATTTTTCTGCTGTCTCTCGCTCTCTCGCCGGCCGTTCTGGCCCAGACAGGGACCGAGGCTCTCCTGAACACCACGCTCGCCATTCCGGCATCCTGCCCCATCGCCGTGCGATGGGTCCAGCCGCCGCTGGGTCACACCGCCGCGGAGCAGGCGAAACTGCGCATCCCTGAGATGCGTTTTTCCGTCGACGCGAACGGCAACCCCTGGATCGGCTTCGACGATCGCCGCATCGTCAGCCCGGCGAACGGGTTCCGGGCCAGGACATCGGTGCCGTTCACCGGCTTCGTCCATCTCGACAACGGCGCCATGATCGTCTCGACGGTCACCAAACTCGGCTTCCTCACGACGCCGGCACCGGCGGCGAATGAAGAAACCGACTTCCCGATCGTCCCCTTCCAGCCGATCGCCCAGCTTCCGGCCCTGTACGGCCGCCTGTTCGCCGGCGCCGGCGACACCCTGTTCGTCGCCATCTCCCGTCCCGGCGGCAAGAACGAGCTGTACCGGCTGAAAAAGGGCGCCATCCTGAAAGGCTTCGAGAAGCTCCTCGAGATCGACGGCGAGATCACGGCCGTGGCCGCGAATGAAACCCGCATCTTCGCCGCGACAGCCCGCCGGATCTACGAGGTGAACCCGGCCACGCAGAGCGCAACGCCGGTCATGGCCGACGTGCAGCACCCGATCACGGGGCTGGCGCTCCACCCCGTCAAGGGCCTCCTCGTCTCGACGACGCGGGGCGTGTTGTATCTCGTCGGGGAAACGGCCCTGATCCTCATCGAGACCTCCACCCCCCGCATCTGCGTCCGCAACGGCTCCCTCTACGTGCTCTTCCCGGCCTTCCTCGGCGTCGCGGCCCTCGACAACGTCGGCTCCCTCGCCGCACTCTTCCCGTAAATCCCGACCTCGCCCCGCACGACCCGGGGAATTGGAGCAACGACAGGCCGTAGGGGCGCATCGCGATGCGCCCGCCTGGCAGGATCTTCAGCCCCTCACGACGTCCGGCAATGCCGAACGTTGTTCTATTTTCATCGGAATAAAAAGAGCGAGGGGAGAATCCTCCCCTCGCTCCGTGGATCTCGGCCCGGTCAGAGCTGACGCAGGAAGGCGACCAGTTGCTTCTTTTCCTTCGCGGTGAGGCGAAGCTGCTGGATGAGGTTGAAGAACTCGACCGTGTCTTCCAGGGTCAGGCAGCGGCCGTCATGCATATAGGGGGGCGAATCTTTCACCCCGCGCAACGGGAAGGTCTTGATCGCCCCTTCCGGCCGGATATACTGCTTGTGAACCATTTCGGAGGCATAGAACCGCTCCACCTGCAGATCGTGCATCATGTTGTCGGTGTAGGCCGGCCCGGAATGACACTCGAGGCACTTTCCCTTGCCGAAGAAAATCTTCTGACCGGCCATTTCGTCGTCCGTGGCCTTCTTCGGATCGAGCTTTCCGTAGATGTCGAGCTTCGGGGCCGGCGGGAAGTCGAGCAGCGCCTCGAACTCGGCCATGAAATGCACCTGGCTGGCCCGTTCCAGCACGTTGACGCCCTTTTTCGTGGCAATGCAGGGGTCCCCGTCGAAATACGCGGCCCGCTGCTCGAACTCGGTGAAATCCTCGATGGTCTTGAGCGCGCGCTGCGAGCCGAACAGCCGCTGCTGGTTGACGCCGCGCAGGGACGGCGTGTTGATGCGGTTCCGGTGGGCCTGAGGCCGGATATCGCCGACGAGGTGGGTCGCGCGGTTCGTGTGGCCGTTGGCATGGCAGTCGAAGCAGGTGACGCCAAGGCTCGGCTTCACGGTCTTGCGGTCATCCGTGGCGTTGAACTGCTGCTGCGGGAACTGCGTCACCAGGAGCCGGAGCCCCTCGAGCTGCTTGGGGTTCAGCAGGCCGTTGAACAGTTCGTAATAATTGTCGATTGTCACGAGCTTTCCCTGCGAAACGTCGCCCGCTTCCTTGTGGGTGGTCAGATACATCGGGGGCGGGAACTCGGGCAGGAACTGCTCGGGCAGGTCATAATCGAGATCGAACCGCTCCAGCCGCGGAAGCTCCCGAATCACGTGTTTCGGGAACGTCATGCCGCCGACCGAGTGCTCGATGAACGCGAGCGGCTTGTAAGGGAAGATGCCGCGCGACTTGATCTCTTCGGGCGTCAGCTTCGCCAGCTTATCGAAGGTCATCCCTTCCGGCAGACGGGCCGTCGGGCCGACCGGAAGCGGCTTTCCACGGGACATGGTCGCCCGGGGATCGACCCGCCGCGACAGGTCGAACCGCGCGTTCAGGTAGTCCATGTGCTCTTTCATCACCATGGGTTTCCGGGCGATGTCCTTCTCCATGGTGGCCTCGAAGGGCTCGGCAACGCTCGTCGGGGCGAAGCTCGATTCCCGGGGCTGGTCCAGAACCGTCTGGGTTCCTCCCCAACCGATCCCGAGGCCGGCAAACAGGCAGCATAAAGCAATACCGATGGTTTTTCTCACTGGATCCTCCATCATCTAATATCTCTCTGAGAACTTCTGGATCCATGGTAACCCATTCCGACACCCGGATCAAGGATGCAGGGGGGCACCGGATATATCCATCGTAATTTCCCGGATGGGATCAA
This sequence comes from Candidatus Ozemibacteraceae bacterium, assembly GCA_035388825.1. Classification (GTDB taxonomy): domain Bacteria; phylum Muiribacteriota; class Ozemobacteria; order Ozemobacterales; family Ozemobacteraceae; genus MWAR01. The sequence continues at coordinate 11,499 of DAOOQQ010000054.1, read as the reverse complement.
TATGATCTACTACACCTGGAGGCTGAAGTCTCACCTCAAAGGAATAGCATGTCTGATTGAATTTGAAATAATTGAACTCGACAGCGTAAAAATAAACGACGACCCCATGGTCTTTTTGCATGACGAGTTCCTTGAGATTCGAACTGCTTGCATCATCAACTCTTTCACCATTCGGTTTTTCAAGAGTAATTCGATGTTTGAAATTCTTGGCAACAGAAGAAAATTCATCGATGGAAAAGTTCTTATTGAGAGTGCGATGAAATTCTTTGAATCCTGCCAGATTTCTTTGACTCTCATAATGGCTGCACAACAGGAAAAGGCCACACAAGACGAAAAATGAAATGAGCATCAAGAGCGGTTTCATCGAAGTGAAGTTTTCCTTTGTGCATTGAAATCAATCATATATTTTATAATATACCACAATTATGCCGATTTGGCAGCTCAAAAATGACGGATACACCTCGATCGAATCTGAACTGCTTGAGGGATCTGGCATTTTTTTCGCATGTCTGACAGAAAGCCCGTGGTCTCAGGAAAACAGGGCGCCGATGCTCTCGCCGGTATGGATGCGGTCGATGGCCTTGGCGAACAACTGGGCCACCGACAGGATCTGGAGGTTGGGCAGTTTTTTCGCCTCGGGCACCTCGACGGTGTTGGACACCATGATGGCGGTCAGATCCAGCGCTTTCAGCCGCTCCATCGCGGGGCCGCACAGCACGGCGTGCGTGGCGCCGGCATAGAGTTTCCGGGCCCCGGCCTTGCGCAGGGTTTCGACGGTCGAGACGATGGTGCTGGCCGCGGCGATCTCGTCGTCGAAGATGATCGCGTCCTTGCCGCTCACCTCACCGATCACGAGGCCGTGTTTGACCTTCTCGTCGTTGATCCGGCGCTTGTCGATGATGGCCATCGGGATGCCCAGCCGCTCGGCGAACTTTCCGGCGCGCTTGCCGCCGCCCGCGTCGGTCGCCACGGCCACGGCGTTGCCCAGGTCGATCGTCTTCCGGGCATGCTCGGCGAGGGTCGGGATCGCACTCAGATGATCGACGGGGATCGAAAAGAAGCCGTGCACCTGGTCCGAGTGCAGATCCATCGTCAGAACCCGGTCGGCGCCGGCGGTCTGCAGGAGGTCGGCCATGAGCCGGCCGGTGATCGAGATCCGGGGCGCGTCTTTCTTGTCCGAGCGGGCGTAGGAGAAATACGGGATCACGGCCGTGATGCGTTTGGCCGAAGCGCTCCGCAGGGCATCGAGCAGGATGAACAGTTCCATGATGTGGTCACTCACCGGCTCGGTGAACGACTGGATGACGAAGATGTCGCGCTCGCGCACGTTTTCCTGGATCTGGACCGAGATGTTGTCGTTCGAGAACGTCGAGATGTCGAGCTTCCCGAGGCGGATTCCCAGATGCTCGGTCACCTCTTCCGCGAACTTCTGGTTCGATCTCCCCGCGAACACCTTCAGCAAATCGATCATGACCGCCTCCCGCTTGCAGGATGGAAGGAAATTCCTTCCCGGGCATGGTATCGTTCTTCCGGTCATTTCATCAATCACCATTCTGATCCGGACATCCGCTCCGGGAAAACTTTCTATCACGAGGAATATATGAAACGTCTGTTCCTGATCGCCGCCCTGACGTTCTCGCTCTGCCCGGCCTTCGCAGCCACCCCGGCCCCGGCCTCGAAGCCGGCAGCCACGGAGGCCGTCGACACGGCCGGCATCCCCGCCGACGTCCAGGCCCGCGCCGTAGCCGGGCTGGTCAAGAAACACGGGGAAACGCACCGCGCCCGGATCGAAGCCGGCGTGGCCCAGGCCGCCCCGTTCTGGCGCGCCGAGGACGGCTCTCACGACGAGTTCGTGACGTTCTGCCTCGACCAGTTCGTCGCCGACCCGGCAGTCCTGAAAGAGACGTTCGACCGGCTCCAGGAGAACTTCGAGTCGATCAACGGCTACTTCCACCGGCTGACGCGTGACCTGAAGCGGCCGCTCGATCTCGATATCGGTGATTGTCTGCCGCTCGACGAGGCGTTCGCCAAGCTTGATCCGTCGAACCATCTGCAGGACGACCTGTTCCGGGTGAAGATCGCCTTCATCACTCTGCTCAACTTCCCGCAGACGACGCTGGCCGAAAAACTCGGGAAAGGCCCGTCCTGGACCCGCGAGGAGTGGGCCCGCACCCGCCTCTGCGACTCGTATTCGGCCCGCGTCCCGTCAGCGGTCCGGCAGAAAGTCAACGACGCCGAGATCGAGGCCGAGGCGTATGTGAATGACTATAATATTTTCGCCAGCTACCTGTTGAACTCCGAAAAGAAGACGATCTTCTCGAACGATCTCAAGCTGATCAGCCACTGGGGCCTGCGCGACCACCTCTCGACCCTGTATGCCCAGGCCGACGGCCTGATCGGCCAGGAGATGCTGTTCAAGGTGATGGAGCGGGTCATCGACCAGTCGATCCCGCAGATGGTCGTCAACAAGCCCGTCTACTGGGACCCCGTCGCGAACACCGTGTTCGAGAAGGCCGGTAACGGGTTCAAGCAGATCGAGGCCGCGCCCGAGCCCGACACCCGCTACGCGAAGATGCTGGTGAACTTCCACGCCCAGCGCCTGGTCGACCCGCTGTATCCCAAGTATCCGCGCTACATCGACCGCCGCTTCGACCTGATGCGCCAGATTCCCGAGGCCGAGGTCGAGAAGCTGCTCGTCTCGCTGATCTCGTCAGACGCCGCGGCCCGCACCGGTGAACTGATCTCGAAGAAGATCGGCCGCAAGCTGCGCCCGTTCGATCTGTGGTATTCCGGCTTCAAGGTCGCCGGCGAGCTGCCCGAGAAGGAGCTGAACCAGAAGGTCCGCGACGCGTATCCGAACCTGCAGGCGTTTGCCCGCGACATCCCGAACATCCTGAAGTTCATGGGCTTCGAGGAACAGAAGGCGAAGTTCATCGCCGGCCGCATCGCCGTCGAGCCGGCCCGCGGCGCAGGCCACGCGACGCCCGCGATGATGCGCACCGACCGGTCCCACCTGCGCACCCGCGTTCCCAAGGGCGGCATGGACTACCAGGGCTTCAACACCGCGATGCACGAGCTCGGCCACTGCACCGAGCAGGTGCTCTCGCTGTACGGGGCCGACCACTACCTGCTCGGCGACGTGCCCAACACGGCCTGCACCGAGTGCTTCGCGTTCCTGTTCCAGAGCCGCGACATGGACGTGATCGGCATGAAGCTCGACGATCCGGCCGTCCAGCACCGGAACACCCTCGACACGTTCTGGTCCGCCTACGAGATCTCGGGTGTCGCCCTCGTCGACCTGCGCGTCTGGCGCTGGCTCTACGACCACCCCGACGCGACCCCGGCCCAGCTGAAGGAAGCCGTCATCACGATCGCGAAGGACGTCTGGAACGCCTACTACGCCCCGGTCTTCGGCATCAAGGACAGCACCGTGCTCGGCATCTACTCGCACATGCTGGCCTACCCGCTGTATCTCAGCGACTACCCGCTCGGCTACATGATCAGCTTCCAGATCGACGAGTTCATGCGCGGCAAGAACATCGGCACCGAGATGGAACGCATCTGCAAGCAGGGCTGCCTCACCCCCCGCCAGTGGATGATCGGCGGCGTCGGCAGCGACATCTCCCCCGCCGCCCTCATCAAGGCCGCCAACGAAGCCGTCACCGCCCTCCAGAAGACCTGGCTCTAACCTCGCCCCAAACCACATCCCCCGTCGCCAGACCCATGGCGATGGGGGATGTTTCATTCACAGGTCACAACGCTGCCATCTATTCGCAAATAAATATTATTATATATATCAAGCGAGTTCCTGATATTCCCCGACATGGCGTTTTTTTCGCGTTCTTCGATTCATCGGTCACCTTTTTTTGCGCACCGATTCCGTGAGCGGCCGTTTTTTCGGGGGGTGGTCACTCGGCCTGGGCTCAACAAAACCATATTTTTGAAGGAATTCGCCGGGAGACATGATCGGGATGGGAAATGCCTCCTGAACCGACTGGTTCAGAATATGGCGACGGTCGAGAGAAATGAGGATGTCGGCTTTCGCCTTGATGGCGCCGGCCAGGACATGTGTATCTTTCGGGGAAGTAACCTTTGCCCACCTGGCCTTTTCAGCGGCGGTTGGAGAATCGCACAGCGACAGGCGCAAAGGCCCGATGATACGGCAAAACCAGACCCATAAAGGCCTTCCGAGAAGATCTTTGATATTTGCCTTGGCCTCGTGCATGACGAGACGGGTTGCGGAAAGCCGGACCTTGCCTTCAGCCGCGATATTCAGAAGGCGGGCGCTTCCGCCCTCCGGTGAATTAGCGGCAGTGACCAGGATGCAGGCATCAAGAAACAATCGCAGGGGAATCGGCATCAGATACGATCTTCCTCGGCAAATTCATCGAGCTGTTTCCTGGTATACCGGCGGATCTCTTTTTCCTCGGCAGATGACAGAGATTTCTCGAAGGCCTCGGCAAAGGTCGTTTCCTCGATTCCTTTTTGTTTCGTGATGATCTGAACGGCTTTCATGAGAAGATCGGACATCGCTATTCCGGTGGAGGCAGACAGGATCTTCAGTTCCTTGTGCATTTCATCCGTCAGCCGCAACGTAAGCGTTTTCATGGAAAGCCCCCCTTTGCAAACAAAATTGCGTTCTCAATAAGAATGATAGCATGATTTAGTAAACATGCAATCATGCTGACCAACACCCTCGACTCGTTCTGGTCCTCCTACGAGATTTCGGGCGCCCCGGTCTTCGGCATCAAGGACACCACCGTGCTCGCCTAGCCGCTGTATCTGAGCCCCCCCTGCCGCATGCCGGCTAGCTATGTCGATGGCGCCATGTTCCCTGATTTGATATCTTGAACGGAAATGGTGTGTCTGCGTGAGGAATCCTTGGAATTCACCGGGAGGCGGTGAGTGGGAGAGGAAAAGGGAAGCCAGCCGACGACATCCATGTCGGACGGCACATCTGTGGCCACCGAATCTCCCGAGTTTTACAAGGATCTCGTAGAGACGCTGCAGGTTCTCGTCTGGCAAGTCGATTCCCAGGGGCGGTTCACCTTTCTCAATCCGGCCTGGGAAAAATGCTCGGATACTCTCGTCATGAAATGCTGGGGCGGACATTTTCCGAGTTTCAACCTCCAGATTCCGTGTCCCCTCTGAAACAGGAATTTCTCAGCTCTCTCGAAGCAGAAACGTGTCCGTCTATAGAAACGGTTCTTGTCGGAAAATCCGGCAACCGCGTCCATCTGGCTTTTCATGCCACTGCCCTGCGAGATGAGAACGAGACACGCATCGGATTTCGCGGGACGGGCTACGACATCACGGAATTCAAGCAAACCGAGCAACGACTGCGCGAGAGCGAGGAGAGATACCGATCCGTTGCAGAACTGACCGGAGAGTGGATCTGGGAACTGGATCGTGCCGGGAACCATACGGCTTCCAACGGGGTTCTCACGACCATCCTCGGGTTTCCTCCCGAGGAATTTCTCGGGAAATCGGCCTTTTCCTTCATGCATCCGGATGACCAGGCAACCGTCGAAGCGGAACTACCCCGACTTCTTGCCGAAAAGCGGGGCTGGCGCGGCTGGATCGTCCGCTGGCGTCACCGGGACGGAACCTATCGATTTCTCGAAAGCAATGCGAAACCGATGTTCGACGCAACCGGGCAGATGTGCGGATATCGAGGATCGGATCGGGATGTGACCGAGCGTATCCAGGCCGAGCGTATGGCGCAGATCCTTCATGAAGTTGTCATCAGCCTTTTCTCTTGCAGCAATTTGCGCGACGGGGCGGAAAAAGCCCTTCATGCCATCCTTCAGTTCGATTTTGTCGACTGTGGGGGTTTTTACTTCCCCAATTCCGCAGATGGATCGCTCGACCTGATCGCGCATCACGGGCTATCGAGCGAGTTCACGGCAGCCGTTGCGCATATCCCTGTGAATTCCCCCAAATTATCGCGGTATCAGAGAGGGGAAGCATGGTATGGAGCCTATGACGACATGCATATTCCCGGCATCCCTCCAACGAATACGGAGGGGTTGCGCGCCATCGTCAGCATCCCGATTATGTGCCAGGGACAATTGCTGGGCATTCTCAATCTGGCGTCACACCTCTTCGATTCCATTCCCCCTGAATCGCGTCGCGCGCTGGAAACCATCGCGATTCAGATCGGCGAAACCGTATTGCGCCTTCGTGCCGATATCGCCTTGCGGGAGACCGAGGAGATATTCAGACATTTCATGGACCGCAGCCCTATTTATGTGTTTTTCAAAGATGAAAACCGCAGATATCTCCGAATGAGCAGCAATTATGCCGAGCTGGTGGGAAAGCCCAGGAAGGAATTGATCGGGAAGACCGTGGAAGACCTCTTCCCGCCCGAGCTGGCCAGGGAAATGCATGCGGAGGAACAACGGGCTTTTTCCGAAGGGAAGACGATCGTCATCGAGTCTGAATTGCACGGACGCTGGTACAGCACCATCCGATTTCCCATCATGTTGGAAGGCAAACCCCGCTATATTGCCGGATATGCCATAGACATCACCGACCGGAAGCTGGCGGAAAACGCGGTTGCCGCCGAGAAAGAGCGGCTGGCCATCACCCTTCGCAGCATCGCGGACGGGGTCATCACGACGGACACCCATGGCCGGATCGAGATCATGAACAATGTCGCCGAGCTTCTGACCGGCTGGAAGCAGGAGGAAGCCCGGGGAAAACCGCTTTCCGACGTCTTCCATATCATCGACGAAATCAACCGCCAGCCGTGCGAGAGCCCGTTCAACAAGGTTCTTGCGACAGGTGACATCGTCGAAATCGATGGTCACACGGTGCTGATATCGCAGGAAGGAACCGAGCGGGTGGTGGCCTACAGCGGAGCTCCCATCAGGGATTGGAGCAACACCATCACCGGGGTGGCCCTGGCTTTTCGCGACATGACGGAAAAGCAGCGTTTCCTGGACATCCTTCGACGCATGGACAAGCTCGATTCCCTGGGTATCCTGGCCGGCGGCCTCGCGCATGATTTCAACAATCTTCTGTGCGGGATTCTCGGCCATCTGGACCTGGCTCGCATGCACAGCACGAAAAATCCGGACGCACAGAAACATCTCGATGAGGCCCTTGGCGTCTTCAGCCGGGCCCGGGATCTGACCCGGCAGCTCCTCACCTTTTCCAAGGGGGGAGCGCCAAGGCGGAAAACGGTTCCGTTATCCCCGGTGATCCTGCAGAGTGCGGCGTTCGCCCTTTCAGGATCGAATGTCAGGTGCGAGTATCGCCTCGCCCGGGATCTCTGGCTCTGCGATTTCGACGAGAACCAGATCGGGCAGGTGGTCGACAACATCGTCATCAATGCCCAGCAGGCGATGCCTCAGGGCGGCAACATCGAAATATCGGCGAATAACCTCATTCTCAAAGACGGGGAGATTCCCTCGCTGCCGGGCGGCAAATACGTGAACGTGTCCATCGCCGATACCGGCATCGGTATTCCCGGGGATCTGCTCGTCCGGATCTTCGATCCCTTTTTCACGACCAAGCCGAAGGGAAACGGGCTCGGCCTCTCGATGTGCCATTCCATCATGCAGAAGCACGAAGGATTCATCGGGGTCGATTCCGTGCCGGGAAAAGGAACCGCCTTCCATCTCTACTTCCCTGCGTCAGACCAGGCGATTGCGGAGCGGGCGCCTGTCAGCATCGCGACGCACCAGGGAACCGGAAGGATCCTGATCATGGATGACGAGGAGTTCATCCGGGACGTCATGGCCACCATGCTTGCAACCATGGGATACACTCCTGTCGAATCGGAGAACGGCCGTGAAGCATTGGGTCTGATCGAGGAGTCACGGGAGAAGGGGGAACCGTTCTGCGCGGCCTTTTTCGATCTGACGATCCCCGGCTCCATGGGCGGCAAAGAAGCGATCAGAGAAGTGCGCAAGATGGTTCCCGACCTGCCGGTCTTCGTCGCAAGCGGGTATTCCGATGATCCGGCGATGGCCTGGCCACAAGATTTCGGCTTTACGGACAGCATTCAGAAGCCCTATCGGCTCAAGGATCTGGCGGATTTACTGAGCAGGCATCTGAAGAGCCGGGAAATACGTTGAACACCGGAATCAGCTTGTCAGGGTTCCTGTAGTTCAATCGCCTGGACGGGGCATTCCTGGCAAGCCTGGCGACAGGCAGCACAAGAGGGGGCGGGAACGGTTTCAACGACGACAACGGCTTTGTCGTTTTCCATGTGGAAAACCTCGGGGCACGTTCCCACGCACATACCGCAACCAATGCAGATTTCAGGGTTAACCTTCGCCTTCATCAACGGTCTCCTTCTTTCCATCGGGATGATTTGATCATATCCCGCCTCGTGCCGGTCGGGTCACTTCCGTCGCCGGCGTTTGCGGGTTTTTGTGCGGGATGAGGCATCGGGGGATTTCTTGTCGGGGGTCAGAATGCCCAGGGCATCCATTTCCGGGCGGCCGAACCAGCCGCCGGTCAGGAGATCCCCGAGACCGCCGAGGAGACAGCCCAGCCCTTCGCGTTTCACCGCCTTGCCGTCTTCCCGCCGGGCGTGGGCGAGCCGGCTGGTCCGATCCCGTTCTGCCGCTCCCGGTCCGCGTTCCGCGCAACCGCTCTCACGGCAGTAGCGATAGCTGCCACGCTCGACGAGGCAGTCGGCGCACAGGGCCTTGCCGCACGAGGCACAGACTCCGACAGACTCCTGCCGGGGATGGTTGGCGCAGGGAGCGCCGGAGTCAAAGAACGTCATTTCATCGGCCTGATCCGGATCTCGGTGCCGTCCAGGCCGGCAAGCAGAGCGGTCAGCCGCGAGGTGTCGGTATCTCCATAGTGATACGGATACAACACCTTCGGCTTGAACGCGCGGACGGCGTCCGCGACCATCTCCGGCGTCATCGTGTAGGGCAGGTTCATCGGCAGGAAGGCCACCTCGATGTTTCCGAGAGCCTTCATCTCGGGCGTATTCTCGGTGTCGCCGGCAACGTAGACCCGGGTGGAGCCGAAGGTCAGGATATACCCGTTCCCCTCCCCCTTCGGGTGGAACGGCTGCCCGTTTTCCCGCGTGTGGATCAGGTTGTAGGCGGGAACGGCCTCGACCGTGAAGCCGTCGGCCGCATGCGTGTCGCCGTTCGTCAGCACGATGATCCCGGGAAGTGCCCCGGCACAGGATGCGGTGCCGATGATGACGGTGGCATCGGTCCGGATGGGGGCGAGCGCCTTCGGGTCGAGATGGTCGGGATGATGGTGGGTGAGCAGAACGAGATCGGCTTTCGGCAAAGTCGCATAGTCGGCGAGAGAGCTATATGGATCGATATGCATCACGCGGCCGCCGAACCGGAGCATCAGGGTGCCATGGCCGATGAACGTGATCCCAAGTTCCCCGGCAGAGGTCGGGATCACGTCGACCGGGAACGAGTCAGGCTCCGCAGCCCGGGCGATCGAGTCGGTTCCCAAGCAGAGATTCAGGGCGAACAGGGCAAGAAACAGTAGTCGCAACAGCATTTCATCCTCCCGTCAATGTTATCCCGCGAACGGGTTATCTATTTTCGATCACAGTATTACAGCATGTCCCCGGTTGCAGGATTTCAAGCGAATGAAATCCCTTCACTTCTCGAAGCGAGTCGTCATTCGTCATCGGCGACGCCTTTCGGAGATCAATCCCTCTGGACCGTCAGATTGCCCTCCACGGCCACGCCACGGTTGCCATACAGGGGATTGACCTGGGTCAGGGTCATGTTGAACGTTCCTCCGACCGCCCCTTCCGGAATGGCAACGGACAGGTTGAACGGCTTGTTCAGCTTCTCGCCGGGTGGCGCCTTGTAGCTGAAGGTTTTGGTGTTCTTTCCGATGGTGAGGGACACCTCGATTCCGTAATAGAACGCCTCGGAGTTCGAGGGATTGTCCGAAATGGCGCTTCCGGAGATGGTGACGATCCCAACATGATGGACCTTCCCGGAATACGAGTACACATCCCAGAATTTCGGTGACGTCAACGTGGGGGGGGTGACCAGCTCCGCGCCGGAGATGGTGTATTTGATATGGTGGCATCCCCACTCGGCGACACCGTTGACGCTTCCGCCGGCCGGGGCAGCAGATCTCGGCTGCTCCGTTTTCGGCTCATCCGCCTTCGGTTTCACCGTGACATGGCAGGTGTAATCACGCTTCGAGCAGAAGCTGTCGGTAACTTCGAGCCGGACGGATTCGGTCTTTTTGGCGGTGCGTCGGAAGACAGGGCCGGTCGGCTCCATCCTGACGCCATCGACATACCATCGATAGTGAAGAATATCCTTCGCTTCCCTTCCCCGCAGGGAGGCTTTCAATTCGTATACTTGCCCCTCCTGGGGGTTGCACACCCTCGGATTGGTGAACACCTTGAAGCCGGTCCGATCGAGAATCCGTTCCGCGCTCGCTTTCAGATCCTCGACTTCGCGGGCTGCCTCATCGAGGGTCACCCGATCCTTGTCCTGTTCACAGCTCGTCAGCGCGATGGCGCCGTATCTCGTATTATAGTTTTGACGATAGTTCAGGAAACCTTCACACAGGTCCTTCACTTCGGCGGCAGCGTCTTCACGTTCGGATTCCAGGTTGGAATTCAGCTTGCCCCGAACCATGGAAAGCCATGTGAGATACGACTGAAATCCGGCTTGCCAGCCCTCCACCTCGGAGGGATACCCCGTCCCGGTCATCTCCCACTGGGCCGTGGAGCGCGTGATGAGCGATGCTTTCTGCCCGGCGTGGACATATTCATGCTTGATGGTTGCCGCCCAGTCCGCCGTGGCCTTGAAGTCTTCCGTTCCCGGGTCCTGGCTACGGCTCGAGCCCGTAATGACCTCTTCGGCCATTTTTTCGTTCAGGGTGATGACCTTGGTATCGACATTGGTATCCGCATTGTCGTTGTCTTCCACGGGACCGACCCGGATTTTCCCCGTATCGAAGCGACTGCGGAGCTCCGTCGCGGCGGATTCACCTTCGAATCTGCGATAGAAGCCGACGATGGAATCGATCGCCTTCTGCTGATGGGGCGTGAATTGTTGCGGCTGGTTTGCAGCCGGTGCCTGGGGAGTCACCACTGGAGCGGGAGCCGGCGCCGGAGAGGCGGGGGTGGGTTTCTTGTCCTTTTTTCCCAGGACCTCTTTTTTCCAGGGCTGTTCGACGTTTTTCTTCCAGAACGAGGAAAATCCTCCTGCGTAGGCCGTTGCCGAAACGAGCACACACAGAACCAGCACCAGAGCTCTCATTGAATCCTCCAATCGATTGAACCCCCTTCATCTGATTGCGCAGGGATTCCCGATACATTCTCCACATATATACCACTTCCGTGGAATGAGAGCCGCCGAAGGGAGACACATTGCAACCGGATGAATGTATACAGAACGGTATTTCAAATCGTCTCGAAACGCACCCACTATTTGGATGCCCCGGATCCGTGTGGTATTCTTGCGCCATCCGGACGCCGCCGGCCCACTTCCCGCCTCGTGCGGGTCGGGTCCGGCTGAACTGCGCCAT
>DAOOQQ010000053.1:0-33689 GCA_035388825.1 Candidatus Ozemibacteraceae bacterium | reverse complement strand
CGCATTTTCTGAAAATCTTTCACACTTTTCTCCGATTACCCAACTGAACACTTACTCAGAAAAAATATGAAAAACATCTCTCTGTTCGGAACCGAAACGGCCGATCTCACCCTGCACGGACCCGATGTTCCCGGGCTGCTCGCCGCTGCCCGCGAGCGGGCAGCGGCTGCGGCATCCGTGCCGATCCACCGGGTGGTCGAGATCCTCGACCGTGTCGCCGGAGTCTGGGCTGATCCCGCGCATCCGCTGCGCGTGAAGGCCCAGCGGGAGTTGCCTGGAATCATCGGCTTCAGCCCGGAGATGGTGTCGAAGGGTCTCGACGTCGTAGCCGGCCTGTGCCGGCACGACGCGACCGAGGCGCGCATCTACGGCGAGATCGGCGAACTGGCCGTGATGGACGACTGGGTGACACGCGTCGATCTCGGCTACGACCTGCGGGCCGTGCCCCGGGGCGTCATCCTGCACCTTGCTGCCGGAAACGTGTTCGTCGGTGCCGTCGACAGCCTTCTGGCCGGCATCCTGACGAAAAATGCGAACATCCTGAAGATGTCCCACGCCGATCCCCTGTTCCCGCGGCTGTTCATGCAGAGCCTGCGGGCGTGTGACCCGGACGGCCTCGTCTGGCCGAACCAGGCGGTCGTCGCCTGGAAGGGAGGGGACGGGAGCGTCGAACAGCCGCTTCTCGGAGCCGATCTGACGATCGTCTTCTGGGGGGGACGGGAGGCGTTGGCTGCCGTGCGGAGCCGCATCGGGCCGGGCACCCAGCTGGTCGAGAACGGCCCGCGTTACTCGTTTGCCGTCACGGATGCCGAGACCGTCACCCGGAATCTGACGGATGCCGCGGTCCGGGGCCTTGCCCTCGACCTCTGCGCCTGGGACCAGCAGGCCTGCTCGTCGCCTCACGTCGTTTACGTGATCGGCCGGTCGGAAAAGCCCGTTCTCGGGTTGATGAACCGGCTTGTTCCGCATCTGGAGAGCCTCACGCGCGATCTTCCCCCCGGGCCGCTCGGGTTCGACGAAAAGGTCGAGATCCGGCGCGTCCGGGAACTGACGACGATGGCCGAAGCCAAAGGCCGCGCGCGCCTCGTGTGCCCCGAAACCTTCGGCTGGACCCTGATCTACGAGAAAGATCCGGTGTTCAAGGTCTCCTGCCTCAACCGCACGCTGTTCTTCAAAGCCGTGCCCTCCGTCGAGCGCCTGATCGCCGAGATCGCCCCCATGGGCGCGTATCTCCAGACGGTCGGCCTCGAAGTGGAGCCCGCCAGACGACCGGGCCTCGAAGAGGAGCTGCTGCGCATCGGAGCGAAGCGGCTGACCGGCTTCGGCGGGATGTGCGAGGGAAAGGATGGGGCGCCGCATGAGGGTTCGTTTCTGCTTTCCCGGCTCGTCGACTGGGTCGACCGGGAACACCGGGGCGGGGAAGACCGCCTGATCGGCGGACTCCTCGATGCCCTGAAACGCTCCGCCTACTACGGCCCCCTCGTCGCGGCCGCGGAAAAAGCCGGAACCACTCCGGCCGAGCGGCTGGCTGCGCTTCCCCTGCTCGATCGCGAGACGTTCTACCGCCACTCGCCGCCCCTGTCGAGGGCGATCCTGACCGGGCCGATGACGGATGCCTACGTGTATGCCTCGGGTGGAACGACGGGAGAGCCGAAGTTCGCGCTGTACTCGAACGAGGAGTATAGAATAGCGACGGATGTATTGGGGTTCATCTATGCGACCGCCGGTCTCGGTCCCGAGGATATCGTCGGAAACCTGTTCCTGGCGGGCAACCTCTGGACGAGTTTCAACGTAGCCGGCCGTGCCCTCGAGAATATCGGGTGTCTCAACATGCCGATCGGCGGAGCGACGGATTACGCCACGATGATCAAATTCCTGCAGGCGTTCGATGCGAATGCCGTCGTGGGGCTTCCGTCGATCATCATCAAGCTGGCCGAGGAGGTCGAGCGGCGGGGATCGAAGCTGCGGATCCGAAAGGTCCTGTATGGCGGCGAGCATCTCCGGGCCCCGACCGTCGAGTATCTGAAGCGGGCTCTCGGCTGTGAGTTCGTCCGGTCGGCCGGGTATGCCTGCGTCGACACCGGCCCCGTCGGCTACCAGTGTCCCCATCTCGGTGGCGCCCTGCACCACGTGCTCGACGGATACCAGCTCGTCGAGATCATCGAACCCGAGACCGGGGTCGTGCGGACCGACGATCAGCCCGGCGAGATCGTCGCGACGGGCCTGACGCGGCATCTCATGCCGGTGGTGCGGTATCGCACGGGCGATCTGGGACGGTGGGCCGATATGGACGAGTGTGCCTGCGGCTTTGCGGGCCGGACGTTCGAGCTGCTCGGCCGGTGCGACGATCTGATCGTCATCGGGGGCATCAACCTCATGCCCTCGGATGTCGCTCCGGGGCTCGCGACGCTCGCCGTCAGCCAGAACTTCCAGATCGTGGCCCGCCAGAAGAACGCCCGCGATCATCTGTTGTTGCGGCTCGAGGCCGAAAAGCCGCTTCCCGATGAAGCCGTCGTCGAGGCTCTGAAACAGGGCTCGTACAAGATTGCCGAGACGCTCAACGACCGGTGGCTGACGATCGAGATCGAGTGGTTCTCCCCCGGCGGCCTGCCGAGGAATCCGCGCACCGGCAAGATCAAGACCGTTATCGACGAGCGCGGCGGAAAGAACTGAACGGGCCATAAAATATAGATTGAGATATAATCGGAGGGCGTGACATGAGCCGGAAGGGGCTGGACGGAAACGCGCGCATCGTCGTGCTGACGGGGGCGGGCATTTCGAAAGAGTCGGGGCTTGACACGTTCCGGGATGCCGGCGGCGTCTGGGAGCGGTATCGGATCGAGGATGTCGCGACTCCCGAAGGGTATGTACGCAATCCCGCGAAAGTCCACCGCTTCTACAACGAGCAGCGCACCCAGCTCGGAGAGGTGCAGCCCAATGCGGCGCATTTCGCCCTCGCACGGCTCGAGCAGGAGGTCGGCGACCGCCTGCTCGTCGTGACGCAGAACATCGACGATCTGCACGAGCGGGCCGGCTCGACCCGGCTGATCCACATGCACGGCGAGCTGCTCAAGGTGCGGTGCGAACACTGCGAGACCGTTCGCGCCGAGACGGGAAGTATATCGGCAGATACCGTATGTGACTCCTGCGGGAGAAAGGGCGGCGTGCGGCCTCATATCGTCTGGTTCGGCGAAATCCCGCTCCGGATGGACGAGATTTTCGCCGCGCTCGACCGGTGCACGCTGTTCGTCGCGATCGGCACCTCGGGAAACGTGTATCCGGCCGCTGGTTTCGTCGAACGGGCACGCATGAACGAGGGCACGAGAACGCTCGAGCTGAACCTGGAGCCCTCGGTCGGCGCTTCCCGGTTTGCCGAAACGGTCTATGGGAAGGCGACCGAAGTCGTTCCGGCCTGGATCGACCGGCTGCTCGGCACGGCAGGAGGGGAATCATGAAGCTCGGCTACCCGAACCATCCACGGCGGGAGATTCTCGAGGAGATCGACTGGATCGCCTCGGCAGGCTTCGACTTTGTCGATCTGTTTCTCGAACCCGACAAGGGGGCGGCCGAGTGCGTCGACGCTTCGGCCGTGAAAAACGCTCTGCAACACCACGGGCTCGGGTGTGTCGGTCATCTCGCCTGGTATCTCCCGATCGGTTCGGCGATGAAGCAGATGCGCACGGCCGCCGTCGAGGCGGCGAAGGTTTATTTCGACGTGTTCGGCCGGATCGGGATGCCGTGGGTCACCGTGCATGCCAGCTGGCCGACGTCGATGTTCACGGCCGCCGAAGGAATCGAGTGGCAGAGCGAATCCCTGACCCTTCTCGAGGCTGCCGCCCGCGATGTCGGTGTCGGATTGATGTTCGAGCCGGTCGGTTCGCCCCACGAGTCGCGCGAGCATCTCGAAACCCTTCTGGCCAGGCATCCCCGGCTGGGGTTCCATCTCGATGTCGGCCATTTCAACCTGAACCAGCGCAATCCGCTCGAGTTCGCCCGTGCATTCGCCTCCCGGCTCGTTCACGTGCATCTGCACGACAACGACGGCACGAAGGATCAGCACCTCCCCCCCGGTGCCGGGCGCATCGACTGGGCGACGTTCATTCCCGGTCTCAAGAGCATCTATGACGGTACGATCACCCTCGAGGTGTTCGTGAACGAACGCGCGTATATCAAACTCGCGCGTGACCTCTTCCTCGAACGCTGGAACGCCTCCTGACGCCTTGCCGGCCTCCGGGAGTGGAGAAAATTTCCTCTGAGTCAGGGGAAATATTCTGCTTCGCAGAATGCCGGTCTGCGACGGATGATGGTGGAACCCCTGACGGGTAGGCCGTTTCCGGCTTCTGCGCGCGAGGGTACCGCTACTCGTACGAAACTTGCTTGTTTTTCAGAAGAACAGGCGGTGTGGAGGTATGAGCAAGGAAAGGATCAGGATTCTCGAGAACCGGGAAATGATCGCTCCGGAGGGATCGGAGTCAGGCAGACCGGTGAATGTCCCCTTTCCCGAAGATGTTTCGTTCGATTACCTCGAGTCGCTGGTCGAGCTGCTGAATCTGCTGGCGGACGATCTGCTCGCGGCCCGGATGATGGATTTCCGTGCCCGCATCCGGGGGGCCCTCAGCCGCATGGCGGGGTTCATCGGGGTCGATGCCGCCTTCCTGTGGGTGATGGACGACCGGCTCCAGGGGCTGCACGACGCGCTTGTCAGCTCGCGCGATCTCCGGGCGTTCCCCGAATGGAACCACCTGCCGGCTCTTCAGAAATACCCCGCTCTCGTCGAGCGGCTCGAAGGGAAGGCCGAGGCCGTTTCGGCCGTGCTCGAGGGGCCGCCCCAGCATCTGCGCGGGTATCTGATGTGGCCGATCATGCTCGACGGCCGGATGCGGGCCGTCCTGGGGTTTTCGGAGCGGAACGTCCTGAAGCGGTGGACGGTGTGGGAGCGGCAACTGCTCCAGTTGGGCGGCACGGTGTTCCGGCAGGAGATCGTGCGGCAGCGGAGCGAGCAGGTGCGCCGGCACAGCGAACTGCGGTACCGGCTTCTCGCGAGCCATTATCCGAACGGCATGGTGCTGCTGTTCGATCGCGAGATGCGGTTCCTGGTGGCGGAGGGGGAGGCCGGTGCGCGCTGGGGGCTGACTCCCGAGCGGCTCGAAGGGCGGAAGCTGAACGAGGTGTTCCCGGCCGAAACCGCGGAAAAGCTCGGGGCGATGTTTCAGCGCACGCTGGCGGGTGAGACGATCGTCGACGAAATGTTGTATCTCGGAGAGACGATCGAAATGAGGCTCGTTCCCGTGCGTTCCGGCGGTTCGACCGTCGTGGCCGGCATGCTCGTGACGCAGATCATCACCGAGCGCAAGCAGGCCGAAGCCTCGCTGCGACAGGCCCGTCAGGCTCTCGAGGAGGCGCGGCGGCAGGAGGCCGAGATCGCCTCTGAGATCCAGAGGACGTTGCTGTTCGGCCGCATGCCCTCGCCCACGCCGGTCCTGGCGATGGATGTCGTCTCGATTCCTTCGATGGAGGTCGACGGCGATTTTTACGACGTCTACTCGACCCGCGAACACATCTGCGACATCGTCCTCGGGGATGTCATGGGCAAGGGAACTCCGGCAGCCCTGATCGGTGCCGCGGCCCGGATCGCCTTTCTGCGGTCATTCACCCGGCTGCTGGCGCGCGGGGGAAAGGCGATGCCCGATCCCGAGGCCATTCTCGGAATGGTGCACGGCGAGGTTTCGGAACGGCTCGCGCAGCTGTGCGCGTTCATCACGCTCGTTTTCGCCCGGATCGATGTGCGCCAGAAAACGCTGCAGCTCATCAACTGCGGCCATCCGCCCGTTCTCGTCCATCGGGCGGCGACGGGGGAGCTGGTCACGCTCGAGTCGACGCGGCCACCGCTCGGCATCGGCGAAGCCCTCGACTACTCGTGCGTTCGCCTGCCGCTCAACGACGGGGATCTCGTCGTGATCCTGTCGGACGGAGTGAGCGAGGCGCGCAACGAGGCCGGCGAGATGTTCGGTGCGGAGCGGCTGCACGAGGTGATCCGCCGGAACGCCGCCGTCGGGGTTTCGGAGCTCGTCGCCAGGATCCGGGATGCGGTGCGGGCGTTCGTCGGCAAGCGCGGCCTCCAGGACGATTTCACCTGCCTGATCATCCGCCTCGGAAGCTGACAAGGTTGTTAGTATATATCTAAAGCTATTGCTGGCCGGTGATGAGAAGCTGCTTTTCCTGCCGTGAGAGAGCCTTGATCGCGAGTTCCCGGCGCAGCGCATCGCCGCGGCCCCCGCAGGGCTCGGAGAAAACCAGTCGGACCGGCCGGCGGGCGCGGGTATACCGCGCGCCGGTGCCGTCGTTGTGCTGCTGCACGCGCCGGTCGAGATCCGTCGTGACGCCCGTGTAGAGCGTGCCGTCGTGGCAACGCACGACATAGACGAACCAGCCGTCGCCGGCGACGGATTCGTTCTTTCCGGGCGGCTGCTTCCCGGGCGATTTCCGGGGTCGCCGCCGGGATGCGTCAGGCTTCGAGCTTGAAGTAGACGAGAGGTTCCTTGACATTCTTGACCGGGGCCGAGCTGGGTCCGGTGAACCGCCAGGAGCAGTTGCCAGACGCCTCGACCCGTTCCTTGACCGACGGGGTCATCAGGATCTCGCCGTGTTTGGCGAGGCCCTGGAGCCGGGCGGTGTTGTTCATGCCGCTGCTGAAAGCCGTGAGATCCTGGTTCGGGCCGATCAGGCCGACGTCGGCCGAGCAGTAGTTGATCCCGATCGCGACCCCGAAGTCCTTGTAGAACGGCGAGCTCTGGATATCGGCGTTTTCGGGGGAGGCGAGGAACTCGTCGGTGAACGCCCGTATCGTGATGGCGGCCTGGATGACGTTGCAAGCGAGGGTTTCCGGTGATGCTTCGTAAAACGGCGGGCCGAACAGGATGATGACACAGTCACCGACGATCTTGTCGAGCGCTCCGCCCAGGGGGAACACGCGCTCGACGATCGCCTTCGACCAGGTGTCGATGAACCGCGCGATGCGCTGCGGATCCTTGAGCACCTGTTCGCTCATCTTGGTGAAGCCGCTGATGTCGGCGAACAGGATGCCGATGTCTGCCTTGCGCGGCGCCAGGAACTTTTCCTTGTAATCGTCGTGCCGCAGCAGGCGGCGGGTGATCTCGGGCGAGAAGAACTGACGCAGGGCGTTCTTTTCCCGGTTGAAATCGACCAGCCGCTGCCGGAGCGTCTCGGCGAACACCTGGACGATCTCGCGGCTGGCGACGGACAGTCCGCATTCGGCCGGCGGCTTGATCAGCATCTTCCCGACCAGCGTCTCGACCACGAGCCCGTCGAGCAGGACCGTTTCGGTCGTTCCGTTCGAGGGGAACACCCGCTCGAGATCCTTGTTGCCCGGTACCACGACGTCGCGGCCGGCTTTGATCAGTTCCTCGAGTTCGGGCATGGGCTTTTCGTTCGAGTCGAATATTTTATTGTAATTGCGATAGATCGAATACTGCACGATCTTTCTGCCGTCAAGATCCTCGTCGATATATAATAATGCCAATTCATCGATCGGCACCATGTCGCTGAGAACGCTGACGGCCATGTCCAGCGCTTCGTTCAGCTTGCGCGACTTCATGCACCGCTGGATTTCCATGATCGTCATGTGCTTGTAGCGGCTTTCCTGGATGCCGTAGAAGTAGTTGTCGAGTTCCTCGGCGACCGCCTCGAGCCACTCGAACACGTGTTCGGGCGGATGGCTGTGCCCCTGGGGAAATGCGAAGCCGAACGAGCCGATCTTTTCGCCGGCCATGTCGAGCGGCATCACGAACCAGTCGAGGCCGTCCCGGTTGCAGGTCGCCCTCTCGCCGATGCTCAAGAGGTTCGCGTGGTCGTGTTCGAGGTTCTGCGGGGTGATTCCGCGGGAGTAGATCGTGTAGATCAGCTCCTCGTTCTGCGTCTGCAGGAAGGCCGCGGCAGGCTCGATCACCCCGTGAAGATACTCATAGACGCGGTCCATGGTTCCGCCGAGATTCTTCTTTTCGCGCTGGCAGACTTCGATGACGGCGTCGACTTCGGCCGAAAGCTTCAGGCGCAGCCTGAGCTGGTGTAGTTCCGCCTCCAGGGCGGCGGTGTCGGGAACGGTTGGAGCCGGGTGTGCCATCGTTCATCCCCTCTCTGACGTGTTTTCCCCACCTTACCCGATTCCCGCCCATTTCACAACCGCGATCCCCCCGTCAGCTTCAGCGTACGGGGGGGATTTCATCTGCGCCATCTGTGGTTCGGTTCTTGTGACGAGATCCACATGCCAGACACCGAGACACTGGGGTCGAGAGGAGCTCTCCTCCAACCGTAGGGGCGGGTTTCAAACCCGCCAGGGACATTGGCCGGGTCCGAGCGGCAGTGGATTGCATGGGCGGGCGATTTCTGGTAGCCATGATGAAGAAGCCGCAGGGCTGAATCTGAACCGGGAGGCTGAGACGATGTCGGATGCGAAAATGTGGTATGTGATCATTGGCGGCCAGATACAGGGCCCCATGGGTGCCGAGGATATCATCGCGAGGCTTCACAGCGGCGCGATCAAGTCGATGACGATGGCCCACGCCGACGGGATCACGAAGACCTGGACGCCCCTGAGCGAGATCGCCCAGTTCGCGAACGCGCTGCAGAGCGAGGAGTTCCTTCCCCCGGTGCCGACCGCGGCTTCCCGGCCCCAGACGGCCGATGTGATCGATTACAATATCTTCGGCGATGACCTCCAGTTCGTCGAGATCGAGCTCGACCCGGGCGAGTCCGTCGTTTCCGAGGCCGGGGCCATGATGTACATGGACCAGGCGATCCAGATGGAGACGATTTTCGGGGACGGCTCGGCGAAGTCCGACACGGGGGGCTGGTTCGGGAAGCTGGCCAGTGCGGGCAAGCGGCTGCTCACCGGGGAGAGTTTGTTCATGACCGTCTTTGCCCATAAAGGTGCGTCGGGCAAGGCCAAAGTCGCCTTTGCGGCGCCCTATCCGGGCAAGGTCGTCGTGGTCGATCTCAAGGATGTCGGCGGCACGCTGCTGGTGCAGAAAGAGTCGTTCCTGTGCGGCGCCAAGGGCGTCGCGGTCGGCATCGGCCTCCAGAAAAAGTTCGGCGTCGGCCTGTTCGGCGGCGAGGGCTTCATCATGCAGAAGCTCGAAGGCGACGGCCTCGTCTTCTGTCACGCCGGCGGAACGATCATCTCCCGCGATCTGCAGCCCGGTGAGAAGCTGAAGATCGACACCGGCTGCATCGTCGGCTACCAGCCCTCGGTGAACTTCGATGTCGAGATGGTCGGCGGCATCAAGAGCGCCCTGTTCGGCGGGGAAGGGCTGTTCCTGGCCACTCTGACCGGCCCGGGCCGCATCTGGCTCCAGTCGCTCCCGTTCTCGCGGTTCGCCTCGCGCATCTACGCCGCGGCGAAGCAGACGGGCGGCGGCGGCAAAGAAGAAGGTTCGGTGCTCGGCGGGGTGTTCAATATGCTGGGCGGCAAGGATTGAACTTGCCGGCCTGAGTTCTTTCACGTTCTGCAGGGGGCGTGTGCGGGTGTCTGCACACGCCCCCTGTTGCACACCGGTGTTTGCGTTCGTCTGTCCATGTTGCGCGGATCGTGGCCCGGTGAGGATTTCCAAGCGCGTTCGGGGCCTGGGTCCCTGTGCGGCACGTCTGATGCGTTCTCCAACGTCGGTAGACCTTCACGGCAGCGACGGGAATCGGGGAGGCGCGCATGGAAACGACGGAGCGGGTGCGGGTTTCCGAAGGCGATCTGGAGACGCTGTTGTATCTGACCGAGACGGGGCTCGCCGGGAAGGCGGGGGTGGATCGGGCGCTCGCCGTGGCCTCGGAGGGGTGTGAGGCGCCCGAGGCTCGGCGGCTGGCGATGCAGATGGCGCGGGACGTTGCCGGAGGGATGCCGCTTTCCCTCTCGGTTGGCCGGCGCCTTGATGAGGGACCGGCTCTTGCCGTGGCGATTCTGACGATCGGTGAGACGACGGGGCGGATCGATGCCGCGATGACGCTGCTGCGGCAGGTCAGCGCCTGGGGACGCCGGTATCGGGACGTGTTCAGCACCTGGCTCATGAAATGGCCGAGACTCGCCGGTGCATTCTGGGGAATCGTGGTGCTGTATGCGCTCGCGCCTGGGGAGCCGGATATCGGCTATTATGGACGCCCTCCCGATCAGCCGCTTCTCATCCGGCTTTGGGGATGGCTCGCGTCCTGGGTGGAGGAGCCTCTTGCCTGGGTTCTCGTGGCTCTGCTCGGCCTGTGGTATGCGCTCTGGCGGTCGCGGGGCGGAATCGGGCTGTTCGCCACCATCAGAGGCATTGTCCGGTGGCTGCCGTGGATCGGTCGATATGAGCGGTCACGGCTGGCTGCCGATACCCTGCGGCTGGTTGCGTTTCTGCTCACCTCGCCCGTGCCGCTTGCGACAGCCTTCGAGCAGGTCGCAGCGGCAGCCGACCGGCAGGATCTGGCGACCGTGTTCCGCTCGGCGGCGCCGATCCTGCGAAACGGAGGGAGCCTTTCGATGGCGCTTTCGGTGAGCGGCCTGCTGCCCGGCCGGGTCGTATCGACCATCGTGAGCGGGGAAGAGCTTGGTATGCTCCAGGAGATGGTGTCGTGGCTTCTCGAGACCTACGAGCGCCAGGTCGATCAGGAAGCCGAGGTGCTCGGAGCCCTGTTCACGGGGACGATGATCATC
Source organism: Candidatus Ozemibacteraceae bacterium (assembly GCA_035388825.1). Classification (GTDB taxonomy): domain Bacteria; phylum Muiribacteriota; class Ozemobacteria; order Ozemobacterales; family Ozemobacteraceae; genus MWAR01. Next base: position 22,993 of record DAOOQQ010000053.1, on the reverse strand, counting down.
GGCCAGCTTGCGCTCCTGTTCGGGCTTTTTTCGACCGCCTATCAGCCCTTCGCCTGGCTCGGCATTCTATAGTATGTGTTATTTTCCGGCGAGGAGGCGGAGGACGGCCTGGCGGTCTTCGCGAATGAGAGCGGCCAGCTCGTCAAGGCGCTCGGGGCGGTACAGGTCGTAGATCGCATCATCGATCGTGTTGTCGTTGCGGGCGGTGATCAGCCATTCGAGGCGACGGTCGGAGGTGAGCCGGAACAGGGTCATGTGGTCGCGACGTCGCATCGCCAGCCGCACCCCGGACGACATGTCGATGGTCACCATGCCGTTCCGCGCGGTGGCATCGGCGAGGATGTTGCGGCCCACCGTTCCCGAGGCCGTATACCCGAGAATCGGGGCAAGAGTGGGAATGAAATCGACGTGACTGGTGGGGGCCTCGACGACCCGCGGCCCGAGACCGGGGGCGAGGATGATCAGATTCGTCCGGGCCTGGTTCTCGTGCGGCCCGTTCGCGTGATACAGCGTGTCGTCCTCGCCGAGGCACTCCCCGTGGTCGCCGGCGAGCACGACGACGGTGTTCCGGTCGAGCCCCTTCGCCTCGAGCCGTTGGAAGAAATTGTCGAGGAGGGAGTCCAGGAAAAAGCAGGAATTCTTGTATCGGTTGACGAGACCGGCGGCGATTTCCGCCGTGAAGCCATTCCTGATGAAATCGGCTTCCAGAGGGACAACCGGCCGGTATTTCTCGTGTCCGGGCGGATAATAGTAATTGAAATGGGTCGGGTACATCTGCGTCTCGAGGAAGTGGAGGCCGGGCTTTTCCAGTTCCCGCAGCAGCAGGTAGCACACCTGGCTCGCGACGCCGCACACGGAAAGGTCGGCCGGCGCGGGAAGCCCCTCTTCCCGGCAATAGACCTCGACCGGCGTAAACCGGTACCGTTCGTTCGGAAGATACGAGCCGAAATTGCCGATCTTGCGCGAAACGTAGCCGCCTGCACGGAGAAACTCGATCCAGGACGAGGGGACGGATCGGTCCCATTTCAGCGTGTAGGCATCGATCGGGTGCACACCGTAATGAAAACCGATATTGCCGCCTATCGTATCGTTCGATGCGGAAACATGGTTTTTCAGCCACAGCCCCGTGTGGACCCGCGCCATCAGGAGTGGCATCTCCGTGAGCGCGTCAGGACGCCAGCTCTCGATCATGAAGATCACCAGGTTCAGCCGTGGAGGTTCTTTCCAGGCAAATGATCCCTGGGCCGACGTTCTTGTCGCATCGACCTGTTCCGCGGAAAAGGCGGCCTCACGGAATCCGGGAGTGTCGAACCTCCGGGGGAGGGGCATCGGAAACGCAGAGTTTTCGAGCCTGCACGCGAGATACTCGTGGAACGGCCGCTGCCCGACGATGTGCTGGAAGGCGAGGCTCCAGAAGAGAAGAGGGAGAATCAGGACGGCGATCGTGACGGGAAGCCCACTCCGGGAGGGCTGCGGAGGAGCCGGACGGAAGCGGACGATACAGAAGGATGTAAAAAAATATAATGCTATATTTATTGCGACGGGGAGGAGAAACGCCGGCGAGATCCCGATGGCTTTGATGCCAAACGGATCCCCGGATTCTTCGGAGAGGGATTTCAGATAATAGGTGAGATGGCCGAAAGACAGGTGGGATCGGGAAACCGAGTTGTAAACGAGTTCGACGTACAGGAGCAGAAGGAACAGGGCGTTGAGGGCGCGAAGCGGCCGCCAGAGGACTGGGCGCCAGGCCGATGCGGCGCTCTGGATAACGAACGAGGCCGTCACGACGGAGAGGAGCACGCTCAGCATCCAGAGCGGCAGAACGGGGGCTGCGAAGGTCTGGATGATGCCGACGGCCGCGCAACCCGCCAGAACGAGCCCGCGCCGCGTTTCCGGGAGCGATGTGCATGAAAGCACGGCCAGAAGCGGCATCCAGATGATCGGCCGGGACGCAACCGACAGGGCGTCGAGCGGCCAGAACACGGCCGGGAACATGTTCCGGAGCAGCTCCAGAAGCATCAGCAGAGCCGTGACGTGCTGGAAAAACAGGATGGCCACGGGATGCTACCAGCTGAACTCCTGGAACGCCGGCAGCCCGGCAGCACGGACGATCCGGCGCATCTGGCGCAACATGAAGCCCGGCACCCGGACGCGGTTGGGCTTGATCTCGAGCTCCACCTGGTGCAGGGCCGACCGGATCAGCCCCTGCTGGCCGAAGATGTAGGCCAGCAGCGCGGCCGTGCGGGCGACGACGGGCAGGCCGAGGCCGGTCTCGTCGCTGGTTTCCTGGATCGATTTGCGCAGCGTGATGCGCCCTTCCCATTTCGGCAGGATCGTGACCAGGATCTGGTGCGCCGGCCGGAGTTTCTCGCCCATCGTGCCCTTCCGCATCTTGGCCGGGAACCAGCTCCAGAAGCCGCGCGTCAGGGCGATCAGGAACGTCGCATAATCATCCGGCGTCACGGGGCCCGTCAGCACGGGCATGTCGTCGAGCAGAGAGCTGGGGATGAAGTTGATCTGGTGGTGATACCGGTCTTCCGGCACGTTGCGCACGATCATGCCCATCTCGGGGGCGGTGCGGCCGAACTCGGTGCCGGGGTAGGGGGTCGCGAACTGGCCCAGATACAGCGGGAAGCTGAACGGATGGAAGAAGGGATACCATTCGAGCTCGCTCTGGATCTGGTCGAGGAACAATTTCTGAAAGTAATACCCGTTGATCGTCTCGCCGGGGTTGAAGGCCATGCAGGTGTAGAGGGGCGCGAGGCCGGCATCCTTCTGGTTCTTTACGGCGTTGCGCACTTCCTCGAAGCCCTGGCGCTTGTTGATGAACGCGAACGTGTCGGGGTTGGCGCTCTCGACGCCGATCTCGACGCCCACGCAGCCCGCCTGCCGCATCAGGGGCAGCAGATCCTTGTTCTTGTTCAGATGCTCGGCGCGGTCGAGGGCGACCCACTTGATCTGGAGCCCCTTCTCGATGACGAGGCGGCAGAACTCCTCGACGAACCGGCGGTTGAGCGTGAAATTATCGTCCCAGAAATGGAAGTGGCGGATGCCGAACGCCGTGATGTTGCGGGACATCTCCTCGACGACCTTCTCCGGCCGCCGGTACCGCACCTTCCGGTGCCAGATCTGGGGGCTGTTGCAGAACGAGCAGGCATACGGGCAGCCCCGGGAGCCGAAGATCGGCAGCCGCTCGCCGCCCACGACGTGGAGCGGGTTGTCATACAGCGGCAGGGGCAGCAGTTCGTAGGCGGGGAACGGGAGTTCGTCGAGATCGGCCATCAGCTGGCGCGGCGGGGCTTTCTGCAGCTTGCCATCGGCCAGGCGCGCGGTTCCCGGGATGCCGTCCATGGCCCGGCCCTCGAGCGTTGCCTTCACCATGTCATGGAGTGTCCACTCGGCTTCGCCGATGACCAGCCAGTCTGCCGCGGTTCCGACCTCGTCGGGAAGAATCGTCGCGTGGACGCCGCCCAGCATGGTCAGCGTCTCGGGCCGGGCCAGTTTGACGGCACCGAGGAAGGTGCGGGCGAGCTCATACTGGATCGTCCACGAGCCGACGCAGACCCAGTCCCATTTCGTCTCGGAAACAGCCCTCAGCATGCCGTCCAGGCCGAGATCGTGCACCTGGGCATCAAGGATGCCGACTTCGATGCCGGGGAATCGGTCGCACAGGGTGCCGGCGAGATATGCGAGGTTCATCGGGATGATCCGCTTGTGCCGCAGGTTCGCCGGCAGCGGGATCTGGACGAGCAGGACGCGCAGCGCCGGTTCGCCCTCGGCCGGCTTGCGGGAGAGGATCGTGGGCCCCTGCCACCGTCGGCGCCGGGCGGCGTCGCGCAGGCCGAGATGGACCGGGTAATCCAGCCAGTCGATCAGAACCCGGTAGGCCAGGCCTTCCTTGAAGGCGTGCAGCGGCGGATAACTCAACAGCCGGCTTCCCCAGGAGGAAGAACGGATACTTTCAAGAGTTTTTGATATAATATTTTTGATGATATTCATGATGATATCTCCTGGTGGTTCCGGGATGTGTCGGAGGCCTGGCCGAAGCCGAGCCAGGGCCGGTAATACCGGTCGAGCAGGCGGCGCCAGTCGAAGCGGGTGACGACGTCCCGACGTGCGGCCGCGCCCAGGCGGGCACGCTGGGCGGGGTCGTCGAGAAGCTCGGCGAGCAGAGTGGCGAGGGCGGCCGGATCGCCGGCGGGGAAGAAACGGCCCGTCTGCCCTTCCGTGACGGTCTGCCGGAAGCCGGCGACGTCCGAAACGACGACGGGGCGGCCGCAGGACATGGCCTCGAGGGTGACGATGCCGAGCGGTTCCTGCCAGATGGACGGGAAGACGCACAGGTCGGCGGAGTTATACAGGTCGACGATGGCGCCCGGGCCGAGCCAGTCGACGCGTTTGACGAAGGAGGGCATGAACAGGTCGCGGTCCCACCGGCGGCGGTGCCAGGCGTTGACCGGCGCGAGGACCGACGAGGGAAGCCAGCCGATAGGCTTGGCCCACGCCGTGTCCGGCAGATACTGGGACTCGGGTTTCCAGGTGACGAGCAGTTCGAACTCCCGGCCGGCCGCCTCGAGCCTTCGGCAGGCTTCCAGAAGCAGGGCAAATCCTTTGAACTCGGCATCGGCCCGACCCGCGAACAGCAGACGGGGCTTGGCATCCGGGCGGGTTGGCAGGGCGCGGGGCACGAACCGGTCCGTGTCAACCCCCGAGGGGAATACGGCCGGGGTGCCGCCCATCGCCCTGATGAATCCGGCTGCCAGATCGTTGTAGACGATGTGCTGCCGGATACGCGGCATCAGGGCCCGCACGCGGTCAGGGTAGGCCGCCGAGAAGGCGCCGCTGACGAGGATCTCGTGGATGAGATACTTCCGGATGCCGGGGGTGAACAGGGCCCCGGTGAAGGCGCAGAGGCGGCACCGGGTCATATTTCCCGTGGTATAAAAACTCTCGAGGCACGTATGGCCGTTCCGGAAGAAGATCCCGTCGCGCGCAGGGCACATGACCTCGTAGGTGAAATATCGCATCGAGGTCGGATACCGGTCGACGAACGCCTCGGCCACGAGGGGCTTGAGGAAATGTCCGTTCGCCACCAGCACCTCATCCGGCGCGAATCGGTCGACCGCCTCGCGAAACGCGCTCTGGATGCGCTCCACCGTGAACGTGGCGAGGTCGAATCTGACCTCCTCGACGGGGAACGGCAGGGGCGAGGTGATGCGACCGCGCGGGAAGAACCGGTCGAACCGCGCCACGAACAGCTTCAGCTCGATGTGGGGGGCCAGCCGTTCCAGGGTTTCCTTGACATCGACGCATGCGCCGCCGTGGGGCGGCCAGGTGAAGAACAGATCGATGACGGCAAGCCGTTTTGGGGAGGGGTTCTGATGCATGGCTGCGATACCGCATGGTAGCAGATGCCGCCCGGCCTGTCGACCGGCCGCCCCTGAAGATGCCTCTCCAGAAGGGTCCGAAGATCGTTTCACCACAGAGACGCAGAGACACGGAGGAAACGAGGCATGGAACTTCGACCCACGGATGTTTCGAATGGAGCTGCGGCATCTTCCGAAGTGGCTCCCACGGGGAGGCATCGCGATGCATCCCTGAGCGTTGATGCCCAGGCACCTGTGTCGTAGGGGCGGATCGTGCTCGGCCCGCAGCCTCGCCGTGCCTGCGTCTGCCTGACGACCTGGTGCCCGATAGACGCTGCTCAGCACGAGAATTGAAATCCCAGTATTTCTCCGTTTCTCTGTGCCTCTGTGCCTCTGTGACTCTGTAGTTCGTTGTATTGTTCTATGAATAAAATATAGAAGCTATAAGGCCATAGGGGGGAGGGGTTCGAGGGGTGACCGGTTCTTGCCAGGGGGGGGCCGGGAGGCTACCATGGACGCATGAGGGGAAAACTCGGCCTCTACTGGATGCTGCCGGCCCGCATTCTGGGCTGGCTCGGCGGCTTTGGCGCGATCCTGCTCGCGGCACGGCTGCTCGGCACCGGGCTGTTCGGAGCCTTTTCGATCGCCCTGGCTGTCTGGGGCCTCGTGATCGAGGCCGTCACGCTCGGCTACCCCCGTCTCCTGATCCGGGAACTGCCGGGCCATGCCGTGCCGTCACGGCTGATCGGCACGGTCCTGTCGCTCGAGGCGGGGGTCGCGACCGCCGCTTCCCTGGGCCTTGCCGTGGCGGTTGCCTGGCATGGCGATCCGTGGCTTTCCACAGGCCTGGCGTGGCTGATTCCCGCAGCCCTCGCCTTGCCGCTGCTGACCGTCCCGTCGCCGGTGGCCCAGGCCGATCAGAACTGGTCGGCCTCGATGCTGCTCGATATCGGCATGCCGCTTCTCTGGTGCCTGTTCATGCTCGCCGTCTGGGCCGGTCTTGCGCCCGTCTCCTATGTCTGGGCGCCCCTGACCGCGGCCGTCATCCTCTGGGCGGTGATCGGCGGGGCCTGGGCGCTCCATCGAACCGGCTGCGCGCGTCCTCAGCTGGATCTGGCCCGCATCCTCGGTCGGGAAAGCCTGCTGATCGGCGTGTCGATCCTGCTGGGTTCGCTCTACAACAAGTTCGATCTGTTCCTGCTGCGGGGGGCCATCCCCGCCGAGTCCCACGGCCTCTATGCGGCGGCGGTTATGCTGTATATGAACGGGGTCGGCTTTTCCGGCGTCTGGGTCACCGCTCTCTATCCGGTTCTGACCGCCCACGCCCGGGACGAGGTGCATCGCCGGGGCTGGATTGAAACTCGGCACACATTCGGCCTTCTCGCTGCGCTTGCTGTCGGATACTGTGTCGCGCAGGGAGACTGGTTCGGCCGTCTCATCATGGGAAGCGCGTTTTCCGGCATGGGGAGCCTGCTCACGGCTTTCTTCTGCCTCCTGCCGCTCCAGGTCGGCAACATGTTTCTCGACAGCCTTCTCGTCGCCCGACGGAAATCCGCATCCCTGCCGCTGATTTCGGCCACAGGGCTGGGAATCAGCATCGTCGGGGGGCTCCTCCTGATTCCGCGGTGGGGTGTCACGGCCGCATTGGGTCTCCGGTTTGCGATCGAGGCGCTCGTTGGCGGCCTCAAGCTGTGGGTGATCCGCGACATGGCGGTTGCGGCTGTGGGCCCGATGAGCGCGGTGCGCGAGGTGGCGGGCTGGGTTGCGACAGGGCTTGCCGTCGCCGCCGGCTCCGGACTTCTTGCCCCGGTGAGCTCCTGGCTGGGTTTGGCCTGGGCTGCCCTGGTGGCCATGGTCATCCTGCGCCACCTGATGCGCAGGTATGCCGGCTTCGTCGCGGCCGCCGCTACTTCGTCTTGAGGATGTACCGGCCGTCCCAGCCGTCGGGCGGGGGCTCGACCCGGAAATGATCGATCCGCTCGAGATATACTGTCGCCGGACCGTCGTCCGGCCTCAGGGCCAGAACCTGGCGGAACGCCGCTTCCGCTTCATCCCACGCTCGCGCCAGATACCGCTGCACCCCGTCTCCGTAAACCGGGAGGAGCGCGTTCCAGAGCGCGTCCTCCTCGCCCTCGATGCCGATCAGTTCATACACTTTCACCGGCTGTGCCTTGCCCTTCACGGCGAGGAAGTCCAGCAGCCGGGTCCGGATGCCGCTTCCTTCGAGCTGCCGGTGCGTCGTCTCCGAAACCATCATCAGCGTGTGATACGCCTTGTTCGCTCCTTCGAGCCGTGAAGCGAGATTCACCCCGTCGCCGAGACAGGTGAAGTTCATTTGAATATCGCTACCTATAAAACCGACCATGCACTCGGATGTGTTGATGCCGGCTCGCATCTCGACGCGGGGAAGACCGCGCTTCAGCCACTCTTCGCGCAGGACGGCGAGACGGCGCTGCATCGCGATCGCGCACCGGGCGGCGCGGAGCGCATGATCCGGCTGCGCGGCGGGATGGTTCCAGAAGCCCATCAGCGCGTCGCCGATATACTTGTCGAGCGTCCCCCCGTGTTCGAACAGCACGCGGGTCATCTCGCCGAGATACTCGTTCATCAGCTTCGTCAGCTCTTCCGGCGTCATCATCTCGGAGATCGAGGTGAAGCCGGCCAGATCCGTGAACATCACGGTGAGCTCCTTCTTTTCGCCCCCGGGACGCACGGTGTCGGGGTGGCGAAGGATCTGCTCGACCATCGGCGCTGCGATGAACCGGCCGAACGTGGCCCGGGTCTCGCGCTCCCGTGTGCGGGCGGCGAAATACGCCTGGGCACCGCGTGCGATGCCGAACAGAACCGTCAGCGAAACGGGAAAGGCCGCCGGGAACAGGATGTTGCGGGCGAACAGCCCGGCCGAGGCCGACAGCCACGCGACGATCGTGAGACCGAGCACGGCTACCGCCGATCTGCCGCGTCCTCCCCGGAACAGATGATCGGCGACCGCGAGGAACGGGGCCAGCAGAAGGAGATTCAGCAGCGGCCAGGCGTCCGGAGCCGCATCGGGATGGAGCGGGGTCGGATGCAGAAATGCGCCGCGACGGAGGGCCGAACAGAGATTGGCGTGCAGATGCACCCCGGGAAGTTTGCGGAAACGGGTTTCGAGGAGATTGATCGGGGTCGTGACGAAATCCTGGTCTTCGAGCAGGGTGGTGCCGAAGAAGAGGGTGCGGCCTGCGATGGCGGTCGCAATGCGGTCTGCGCGCCCGGTTCGGCCCAGCGCGTCGCGTCCGAGCAGCAGATACCGGCCTGCGGGAAGCTCAAGGCTTGCCCCGGTTTTGCCGAGCTTGTGCCAGAGGCCGTCATCCCCGACAAGCCATGCTTCGTGCGCATCGTGTCCGGCAACGCCGGCCTGGTCGAGAGAAACGGGGCTCAATCGGGCGGGTGTGATGGGCGGCGCCGCCGGGAGCAGGGTCGTGGTATCCAACAGGAGCTCGGTGGCTGCGGTTTGCAGCTCCCCGTCGGCGTCCGCGTTCCCCAACAGAAGGATGCGCGCGTCGAGGGTGGAGGGGATGGCCGTCGCCGTGAACGAGGCGGCTCCGGCTGGAATCGCGATCCGGGCCGTGAAACGCGCGTTCCAGGAGCCCTCGGACTCGAGCAGGGCCGCTTTGCGCCCGGACAAGGGGGTCCCCGCGAACATCACCACCGGAGATGTGCCCGGGGCCCAGCCTGGCACCTCTTCCCCCTCGACGAGGGCAATGGATATACTGCCTGGAATAGAATCCAGCGGCAGGCGGCCGGCCGCATCCGTCATGCCGACCGGAAGGGCCTCCCCGTCGATGACGAGCTGGAGCGGCTGTGTGGCGGGGGCCAGCATGCCTCCGAGGGTGCTGTCCGCCGGCGGAAACCGGGCGGGGGGAAGTTCCCGGGTGCCCGTTCCGGTTGGAAGCGGCTCTGCCGTGCTCAGCCGGATCGTGAGGTGCGGACGGCTTTGGGTCAGGGTTGTCCGATAGCTGCCCGCCGGAAGGGCACCGACCGTGAACCGGCCATCGAGCTCCGTCGTTCCGGATGCCCAGGCCGGGCCATCCGTCTGACGCACCATCACGCTGATTCCCGCCAGGGGGCGGCCATACAGGTCGGTGGCGATGCCCGAGATCGAGGCCGTGCCGGTCGCCGCCCAGACGAAACGTGTCCCTGTCTGACGCTCGCCGATGTCGATCGAACCCAGCGAGTCGGGCGGGGCCGAGGCGAGAAGCACGCCCATCGATATCACCGGGATCCCGTCGCCCTTCAGGCTGCCGGAAGGCTTCATGAAAGGAATGCGCAGGCACGGCAGATGCCACGACCCGGTGAGCGGCGGCCGACCTCCAGGGAAGGCCAGCCAGCCCCGGCTGGCCAGTCTGGTGGTATCTACTGTATTGGCTATATTCTTCCAGGCTTCGGCCGTGTCGGGCGAAACCCCGGTCTGAACGGCAAGGAGTCGCCCCAGCATTTGGGCTTCGCGCCTCCGGACGATGGCGTCCAGGCCCTCGTGGCCGAAGCCGGGGAAGGGGTGGGGCGCCGCCTCCCACAGTCGGCGGATTGCCGCGCGCGCCGCTTCCGACGCGGTGACGGGATCGGGAAGGCCCGGGCCAAACATGGCCGGATTCGGAGCGGCAGCCGTCAACCCGGCCTGGATCCAGGCGGCAAATCCCAGGGTCGGAAGAAACGCGTCCGCCTCGGCAGGCAGGAACGCCAGCGGCATCGTCCGGATCGTGCCGTCCGGGTCCGGGAGTTGGTTGATCAGGCCGCGATCGGCAGCGCGCCGGGCGAGGACTTCGAGCAGCGGAAGGGGCGGTGACGGCCGTTCGGCGTTCTCGTCGCTGATCTGGACGGCCTCGGCCCCGCTGAGTCCCTGGCGGCCGATGAAATGCTGCGCAAGGATCGGAGCCGGAAAACGGCCCAAAGCTGCGGCGAACGCGTCATCCTCCTCCGGCGAACGCGGCAGATCGTAGATGTAGTCGAGCGCCGCGACTTGCCCGCCGGCCCTGCCGACCGTGTCGAGCGTCCGGGCCATATCCGCCCGGCCGGGCTCCCGCCCGAACTGGTCGATGAACAGCTGGTCCTTCGCGACAACCGCGACCGGGTGCTCGATCGCGGGCCGCTGCACCGAAACGAACAGCAGGTCCGTGAACCGGTTCTCAAACAGGGCCAGCAACTGGCGCGGCCCCGGCGCCATCGCGAACAGGCCGAGAAGCGTGACGGCCAGCAGCACCCACGGCCGGTCGTGCAGGCTGCTTCCGGATCCCGGCTGTCCCTTCATGGGTCAGCGGAAGCGGAACTTGGGCAGCTTGATCTTCGGCGCCTTCTTGATGACTTCCTGCACGGCATTGCTGCGCGCCTCGTTGACCTGGGCGTCGTGCGCCGCCTTCTGCTCCTCGATATCCGTCTCGACCGTCAGACGATACTCGGCCACCGACGGGTTGAACGCCGCATCCGACGGCCACGCGACTTTGCGCCCCGTCCCGGCAGCCGGGTCGAACTCGACCGCGAGCGGCTGGGCCTGCGTCACCTGGGTCACCTCGGCGTCGCCGGGAATGCGCGCCAGCAGGGTGCCGCTCTTGACCTGCACCAGGTGGAGCAGCTTATCCCCCGCCATATGCACGGCGCACAGGCCGTCCAGGCCGGTCACCGGATTTTTCAGTCTGACCGTCCCGGCACCCTCCTGGAGCACCAGACCGCCGCGATCCGGCGTGAGCTTCATCACCTGGCAGCCCTGTTCGGGGCCGACGGCAAGGAACTGGCCGTTGCCCAGATGCGCCTCATACAGACCGTTTTCGGGGACGATCAGCGGCTCCGACTGGATAGGATACTTGCCCGTATCGATCGACGGGACGAACTCCTTGCCTTTGAGGTCCTCCATCTGTTTCTTGATCCCCGAAACGGCAGAGCGGATCGCATCGAATCGGCGCAGCTTCTCCAGCACCGGCCCTGAAAGCCCCTCCGTCAGCGCGTTCAGCCGGTTCGATCCCCGGAGCAGGGCCCGGGGCATCAGCGCGCCTTCCGTGTTGAGACTCGAGATCCCCTGTAGGCTCGAGGGAACTGCGCCGAGCCGCATGCCAAGCGTGCCGAAACGTTCCTGCAGCTTCTGCAGCGGTTTGAACGGGATGACCTGGCCGAACCCCTCGGCGAGAGAGCCGTCGAGCTGCATGATCCGGCGCCCGAAGGCAGCCAGGCGCTCCCCGGCCTTGACGCGACGCGTCTTGCCGGTGACGGCGTGCGTCAGCTCGACATCGCCTTCATAGACGTTGACGACGGTGCCGCCCGCGTCCTCCACGCCCAGGTCGAGGCCGGGCGTCATCAGCAGCGGCAGCAGGTTGTCGTGGATCTCGACCTCGAACAGGGTGCCCTTCACGCCGGCGATCACGTCGGCCGTCTGCACCTTGAAATCACTTCCCGACACGACCTTGAACAGGAACGAGCCCTGCTGGGCCTTGAGCTTCGCCAGGGCCGCCTCGTCCAGCACCACGGGCACCTCGAACAGGCTGTCCTCCTTGACCGCCAGCACGCAGGTGTTCTTCAGGGAAAGCTCGGCGCTGCTCTCGGTGCCGGTCTTGACCCGGTCTCCCCCGTCGAGCCGCTTGAGCGGGCCGGCCAGCTTCAGATTCCCCGGAACCGCCTTGAACGCCGGTTCCTGGCCTTTCCGGACCTCGACCTTGCCCGAAACCTTGATCAGCTCCGTCGTGGTGAGATCGACCGCGCCGAACGCGGATCCGCAAAAAAACAAACCGACGCCCAGCAGGGCGCCGCGGGTGATCATCGGATTCATGACTCCTCCTTGGGAACAACGATGCGATGTATCGCGCATCCTAGCCGCCCCGCGGGCGGCTGTCAAACACCGCCCGTCGCTCCCGTTCCCGTCGCCGGCAGCGTGGCGCGCAGCGTGCGCCAGGTCAGGAACAGCGCGATCCCGAGCCAGATCAGCCCGACCAGGGTCGGCGGCAGGTGCACGAGTTGGGCGAACCGGTAGGCATCGGAACAGGGGATCGACCGGTCTATCAGGTCTGATTTTATATCAATAAGAACATAATACATCGAGGTCAGTCCCATGTACCGCAGGAACTGGTCGCAGAACAGCTCGCTGCCGCGCTGACCGGCATACAGCAGGGCCGCGCCGAACGCCAGACAGAAGACGAAGCCGAACAGGCTCCGCACATACAGCACGGTGATCACCAGCATGCCGGCCCCCAGAACCTGGGTGAGAAGCCGGTCGTTCCGGGTGCGCGCCGCCGTCAGCAACAGCAGCGACCCCCAGACGAGGCTGCCGAGATACCCGGCGGTGAGGATCAGCCACCAGCTTCCGCCCCGGGTCGCGCACACGCCGCCTTCGTTGGCCGACAGGGTGATGCTCTCGATCGAGCCGCCCGTCAACACTGCAGCCAGCCCGTGTGACAGCTCGTGAAAGAACACCGTCAGGATTTTGAACGGGAACACCAGCAGGCTGTCCCACTGCCAGAGCGAGAGCAGGAACAGAATGACAGGAAGCCCCATTCCCGCGAGCGGCAGACGCCTGGCCGGATCCTCTCCGGCCAGGCTCTTGCCTGGATTCAACAGTTCCGCGGCCATCCGCTCGTCGGGGTTCACGATTTCGCCGGCTCCGGCCGCCAGACGAAGATCGCATGCAGCGCGCCCGTGATGAAGACCAGCAGGAACCCGATCTTGAACGCGTGATCGGCCTGGTACAGTTTGAGCATGACGGCCGCCGCGACCAGCGCCGCGAACAGCGCGAGCACGACCAGGGCCATCATCGGCCGCTTCCCGCTCAGCAGCATCAGCAGCATGTACCCCGCGATGCCGCCCAACACCATCATCGTCCAGCCCAGCAGACGACCGGCACCACGGCGCGGCGTCATCAGCGTGCCGCTGATAAACGGCGGATCCCGCGTCGGCTCGATCTGCTGCATGATGAAGCCCGTCGCCCAGTTGGTCGTCGGGATCCGGAACTTGACCGGCAGCAGGCCCATGATGCCGAAGACCCGCTCCTCACCGCCGCCCGAAGCCGGCCGGGGGCTGCCCGTAAGGTCAGCCGTGACCGGAACGAACGTCTTGTCCCCGCTCAGCAGCGGCTGATAAGGCCGCTCCAGCAGCCGGTCGACGTTGCCCTCGCCCCGCATCAGCTCGTATCCCTCGGGCAGATACAGCATCCAGCTCAGCTCGCTTACGGCCAGATGGACGCGGGGCAGCTCCAGTCGCACCTTCGTCACCGGCGCCAGCGCCGCATCCAGCTTGACCGCATACACCAGTTCGACCGGGAAGGCCTGGGCCTGCTTCTCCACGATGGGCGACCGGATAATCGGAATGTTGAACACCTTGTGTTCCCGGTCATACCCGGCTTTCACGGCCATTCCGGCCACTTCGCTGCTCCACAGCTCGGCCGGCCGGCTCGCGATCGTCGGCAGCTGCACCTTCAAAAACTGCTCCGAATTGTTCTTCACCTCGTAGACGAGCCGCGTCAACAGCCAGCCTTCCTCGTTCAGCACCGACATCGCCTCGGCTGTGTCGATCGTCGCCGACCGCTGCTCGATGCTCCGCGGCCGGCTCACCGTCAGCGTCAGCGTGTTCTGCCCGTGTGCCGTGAAGTTGAAGGCGAACGGCATCTTCTCCGGCGGCTGGCCGGCGAACTCGCTCAGAAACGCCGAAACGTCGATCATCCCATACCCGATCGGCGTCTCCTCAACCGACACCGCAAGCGTCGGCAGACAGGCGATGCCGAGCAGGCCGAACACCCGGTCGATGCCCATCGGCACCAGCTCGGGAATCCGGTACGGCTTCTCCTGCAGATTCTGCGCGACCTCCTCGAACTCGACGGTGAACCCGAACCGGCCGCGCATCTGGGACGTGAAAGCGATGTTCAGCCGGTGCATCTTCTGCCCTTCCGGCTCCTCGAGCTTCCAGTCGTCGATGCTCCGGTCCGTCACCTTCAGGATGCGGATCTGCGGCGGGACGAGGAAGGTGAAGGTGCTGATGCCCGCATGACCGGTCACATCCAGCGTATACACGTTGCGCCCCTTGACGAAGCCCTCCTCGAAGAACAGCAGGTTGTTCTCCCGCACCGTGATCCGCGTCTCCTCGACGATCTCCTGCGGCGCCGTCGCCGGCTCGATCGCCGCTTCCGCCGATGCCACATCCTCGGGCTGCGGAATCGGCTGGGACACAGGCTGGGCCGCCGTTCCGAGCCGCCGGTAGATCTCGAACCGCACCCGCCGCGCAGGCGGAACCTGGGCACGGAACACCGTTCCCGCCGTGGCGCTCGCCGCCGGCAGCAGCACGCCCGGATCGATCCAGGCTTCGGCGTCCGTGTCGGGGGTCTGCACCTCGAGGCTGGTGATCGCGCTCGGGATCATCGGCAGATCGAACGTGCGCGCGCCGAACTCACTCGATTTCATCGTGACGAAGAACTCCAGTTCGACGCGATGGGCGCCCGTGGCGTTCGTCGTGAGCCCGTATCCCGTTTCCGAGCCGGGATTCAGCAGATCGAGCGCTGTCGCTTCCCCGTCGAACAGGGCTTTCGACGGAACGACCTCGTTCGAGAGCAGCGGAATCAACTTCCAGCCGGGATTGAGCAGCTCGATGTCGAAGCTGCCCGTGAACCGCACGCCCTTCTCCTCGACCCGGCCGCGATATGCCGCCGATCGCACCACGAAATCCAGCGGTGCCCGCACCGGCGCCGTCGCGACAGGCGTTCCCAGATCCAGCAGATACCGGTAGTCGGGTTCCGGCAGGATGACGACCTGGTCCGAGGTCTCGACCACCTTCGAAAGATCGGCGAAGGGAACGAGCACCCGCACTTCCTGCTGGCCCGCAGCCGGGGCTGGCTCGGCGCGCGCCACGGCCGGTGCCGACAGGATGGAAAGGCCGACCGCCAGGGCGATCAGCGTGAGAGGCGTGGCCTGGCCGGAGCCGCCCGTGGGGGTGTTGATGCCACCGCGGTTCATCACCGGAAGCGGGGTCCCGCCCCCGCCGGATTCCGGCGCGTCGGGATCCGTTGTCAGCCGCTGGCCGGCAAGCTGGACGATCTTCCAGGCGATGCCGCCTGCAATCGCCAGCCAGAGACCGAGGTTCCCCCAGTCGCCCACCACCTGGAACATCGTGTCCCAGACGGCCGTGACGGCCAGAAGGGCTGCGGCTGCGGCCAGTTTCTGCCAGACGCCGCTCCAGGCGCCCGCGATGAAATACAGGCCGGCGAACAGACCCAGAACGAAGCCGGCGATCTTCATGCACAGCAGAATCTCCCACCGCATGTAGGACAGCGACACACGAGGACACGTGGCATCGGCGACGAGCTGGCTGCCCGACGCCTCGGCCAGCACCAGGTCGCGTTCGAGCTGGTAGAAGTTCGGCGTGATGACGAACTTCGTGTCGATCGGCAGATTCGCCGTCGCCTTCGCCCCGGCGAACGGGGCTCCCGCGGCCGGTCCCGCCGCTTTCAGCTCTTCATACTCCTCACGCGCGACTTCGGACGAAAGGCTGCTCGACTTCTTGCTCCTGGTCGCGTCTCGAGCCGTCTGCGCAGAGGGATAACTCCCGTACCCGGGCTGGCCGGCGGCCACATCGCTGAGATCCCCTTCGACCGGCCCGTGCAGGGTGCAGGAGATCTTGCCGCTCCCGGTCAGATTGCCCACGCTGGCGTAGTTGCAGCCCATCTCGGGCTTCGAGATCCCGCCCTTGAGATACTTGCCCTGGACCAGCAGGTTGATGTCGAGCTCCTGCATCAGAACGGGGTTGTCCATGTTGTACATCTCGACGGCGCCCAGCAGCACGCGCTGGTTGGCGTAGCACGCCTTGTGCCGCGACTGCTCCCGGGCCTTCCGGAAGTTCGGGACGGCCATGGCAGCGAGAATGCCGATCACCATCACGACGACCATCAGCTCGACCAGGCGGAAACCGCTTCCACCGAAGATCCAGCCGAAGATCCCGCAGATGACGTTCCAGATGCCGCTCAGAAGCCGGAACAGAAGCTCCCGCGAGAGGAACACGAGAACGATCAGCAGGCCGAAGACCGCCAGGAAGGCGGCCGCCGGATCCGTGATGACCATCCAGGCCAGGTCGTAGATGCGCAGGAACCCGCGGAACAGATAGGGCTCGCGCTCGGACAGCGTCGGCTGCACCGTTCCCGCGAAGTTGTACAGGGCATACTGGACGGGGGCATGCAGCGTCCAGGAAAAATGCGAAACGGGGATGTCGACCAGCGGCGGCTCGAACCCGATCCGGCCCATGGCCGTCAGCGACGGCACCGAATCCTGGATCAGCAGTCGCAGATCGATCTGTTCGGGCTGCCCGAGCCGGCGGCTCATCACGAGCGGCACCTGGACCCGGCCATTGCTGCGTCCCTCGACGATCTCGATCGCCTCCGCGTTCCGGAACGTGCTCAGCACCTTCGAGCCGCTCGCGAGCTGGAGTGTCATATATTGCTTGTTATTGTTTCTGATCCGCAGCGTCAGCAGCGTCTGGCTGCTCCGGTTGGTCGTGAACGTCGTCTTCACGTCCATCGTATCGGCCACGACGGTCTGCTGGGGCGTGTCGGCATACCGCTTCACGTTCATCGACAGGCCTGCGGGGCGCGCCGAGAGCCGGTAGGCGAGCAGGATCGGCCGGCTCGTCTTCTGGCGCAGCGTTTCGGGAAGCTGCTGCGGGGCAAGCGGATACACCTGGGATCCCGTGGTCGTGCCGGGCTGCACCTCGACCGAACTCAGGGCCTGGACGGCCAGCGAGCCCATTTCCCGCTCGACGCCGATCGGGTGCACCTCGGGAATCTCGATCTCGCCCGTCGTCTCGTCGAGCCGCGACTCGAACGCCACGCTGAGCGTGCACGAGTCCTCGCGGCCCGTCATGAAATCGATCGTGAGCCGCTTCCGACTGCCATCGCGCGTGATCTGGTAGTTTTGCGGCCGATCCGCCGTGACACCGAGCACGTTCACCGTGTCGGGCAGCAGGAGCGCGAAGCTCGAGACGGGCGCCTTGGTGATCGAATACTCGACGTCGATGCGGCCCTGGAGAGCCGTGTCGCCGAGGGTGACCAGCGTCTCGGTGCGCGCATAGACGAGGGGCCGCACCGGCTGACGGACAGGCCTCTTCGGGGCTACGGCAACCGGCTCCGACGCTTGTGACGGTTCGGGCATTGCCACCGGGATGATTTCGGGCGCCGGCTCGTCGGCCTGGCGGGCGATCCGGGTGCGCCACTGGAGCCGGACTTCCGGGGTCGCGCCCAGCCAGCCCGTCACGAAACAGCCCCGCTCGGGCTGTGCCGGATCCGCTTCGACGCCGTAATCCCGCAGGCTCGACTCCTCGACGGCCACGACCACGTCAGGAATGGCGACGCGCAGGAAGGTCAGCGGAATCTGCGGAATCTCGAACTCGAGCCGCGACAGATCATCGATCTTCTCGATCGGCACCCGCACGCGCACCTGGCACCGGTGACGCCCCGGGCCCCGCAGCGGCAGCGTGAAGGCCGCCGTGGTCCAGTGTTCCTGCTTCAACACCTCGCCGGCCAGCGGCGAATGCGTGAATCCGATGTCCACCAGCCCCTTCGTGTTCCGGCCGAACCGCAGAATCCGCTCGTCCGATGACTCCCAGCGGGGCGTCAGGCTGACCGGCGCCCCGTCGATCTGGGCCGACACGACGGCCAGAGGCCCGCGAAGCAGCTGCACTTCCTGCCACTCGTCCGAAAAACTCTCGAGGATATACTCGATCTCGAGATCGGCGAACGAGCCCTCGAGCCGCCCCTCGATCCGGGCCGAGGCGAACCGGAGCTGCCGCGGCGGGACTTCGCCCGGCGTCACGGTCGACGAGGCAAGCCACGCTTCCTTCGCCGCTCGAAGCTTCTCATACTCCCGCACCGGAAGGATCAGATACTTTGCCGCCCGATCCTCGAGCATCTCCCCCAGATCCTTGTAGGGGACCAGCGTCCGGACGGTCCGGAGGCCTTGCTGGGGCAGGGGGGCGTCCCCCTGGCCCTGGGCGAAACTGCCCGAGACGCACAGCAACAGGGAAACAAGAAAAAAAGCAGAAAGTATACGAAACCGCATCGTCCGATCCTCCTCGGATGTTGTCAGGCTTTTTCTGGATGGGTGGCCAGTTCGCCGATTCTCGCCACCTGTTCCGAGGTGCCGAGAGCGACGAGGATGTCACCCGGGTCGAAGACGAAATGGGGCTCGGGATTGATCGTCGTCCGGTCCCCGCGTCGCACCGAGACGATGATGGCGCCCGACCGCCGCCGCAGATCCGCGTCTTTCAGCGCTTTCTGCGCCAGGAAACTGGCTTCGCGGATCCGGAACTCCTCCATCTGCAACCCCTGGTCGTCCCCGGCCATCGTGGCGTCGACGAAATCCACGACCGACGGCCGGATCAGCACCGAAGCCATGCGTGCCCCGGCAATCACGGCCGGGGTGACGACATAGTTTGACCCGGCGCGCTTCAGCTTCTGCACCGACTCGATCGCATCCGCCGTCGAGACGACGAACACCTCGGAGTTGATGCCCTTGGCCGTCAGGGTCACGAACACGTTGTCGGCGTCGTAGGGAAGCGCGGTGACGAGGCCGGCAGCCGCTTTCAGGCCGGCGCTGATCAGCGTCTCGTCGGCCGTCGCATCCCCCTCGATGGCCGGAATCTCCTGCTCGAGCAGCTCCTCGACCACCTTGGCATTCGAATCGATGACGACAACGGGGATCTGCTTCGCCCGCAGGTGGTGAATCACAACGAGCCCCGTGTTGCCGGCCCCGCAGACGATGTAATGATGCTTGAAGCCCTGAATGCGATCTTTCATGCGCCGTTTCCCCCAGAGTTCCCGTAACTTGCCTTCCACCACGAACTGGCCCAGGGCGGTCACCGTATACGCCATCAGCCCGGCCCCGGTGATGAGCAGCACGATCGTGAACATGCGTCCGGCCGGGCTCAGCGGATGGACCTCCCCATACCCGACCGTGGCAAGGGTGATGACGGTCATGAACAGCCCGTCGAGCGCCGTCCACTGGGGTCCCTCGATCAGCCGGTAGCCGATCGTTCCCAGGCCGAGCAGAAGGGCGAACGAGGCGAGCGTCGTGAAAAACCGTCTGCTGTCCATACGAGTACGGACAAGTGTAATGCCCAAGCGCCCCCCGACGCAACTTTCACCGGTTTCAAAATCCGGCGGTCGGGATCACGGAAGGCCGGGAATCAGGGCCGGACGGAGGCGAGCTCGGTGGAACCGGCTCCTTCTTCCTCGCCAACAGGGGTTACAGCCGCTTCCGCCTCGATAGCGGCCTCTTCATCTTCTTCCGGTCCGGCTTCCCGCGTGACCGGGGTCTCCTCCGGCACGAACACCGGCTGCACCACCAGCGAGTTGCGCCGTTTGTGGACCTCCGAGTCATACCGGTTCTTGACCCGCTTCCAGTCCGAGAATGACAGCAGATCCTGGATGAAATTCAGCACGCGGCGGTTGTCATACAGATTGAACACGGGATACTCGACGAGCACCAGATCCGCAACGGCGCCCGTTTCCTTCAGCCGCCGGGACCAGCTCTCCCGGAAATGCGCTTCCGAGTCGCAGCAGTTCAGCATGATGATCCGGTACGAGTTCGGAAACATCGTCTCGTCCAGATCCTCGCTCGAGGCGCGGAAGTATTTATACGGCTTGGTATGCCTATCCTCGATCATCTCACCGTTTCCGCTCCGGAACAGGTCGTCCCGGTCGGAAAACGCCATTCCGCCGCCGTATCGCGCGTGGCCGCTGTAGATCACCACGTCGATGCTCGGATCCTCCAGCGCCGCCTTGAACAGCGCCTTCGGATTCGGCGATACCTGGGTGATCACGCCGATCTCGATCCGAGCCTTGCGGCCGCGGTAATACACATACTTGCCGTTCAGCGTCTCGAAGGCGGGAAACGTCGCCTCGACCGCCTCGCGCGGATGATCCCAGCCCCAGAACACCGCGATCCGGAGCACGCTGTCCCCGAACATGCTCTCATACCAGGGCCTGCCGCGGGGAACATCGTTCTGGTGCCGCCGGGGCGGATCCTTGGCCGGCGCGTGCTCGTCGCGCGCCACCTGGGCCTTTTTTTTCTTCACGACCCGGGTCTTGGCCGTCTTCGTCACCTTCTTCTTCGCCGCGCCCGCTTTCGGAGTGGCGCCCATCAGCAACACGACCATCGCCACCGCGCACAGCGCGGTGACGAAACGGGTGAAAGCCGAAGCTCGTGAGAAGATCATTCCTTGATTCCCAGCCTGACTATCGGCAGAAATCGTGGAAATCCTGAATCGTCAAGCCTGTTCGGTTCCCGGGGTATCATCCGCGCCCGCGTCGGCGGCGCCTTCGATCGGAAGATCCTTGTCGATCTTGAACCCGGCCGTCACCTGGCGCAGCTCCTCGATGATCCCGTACAGATCCCGGGCGACCACCTCGATCGACTCGGTGTCGTGCTTTTTCTTCTGCAGTTGCTCGTTCAGTCGGTTTCCCGCCGCGATCAGTCGCGAGATGACCTCGCGGTCCTTCGACACCATCTTCCGCAGCGACTCCGACATCGTGTTGAAGGCATCCTGCAGGTCGGCCAGTTCGTCGCCGTGACGCAGCTTGACGCTCTGGGTCAGGTCGCCCGAAGCGATGGCTTTCGCTGAGCGCTCGAGACGGTAGACGGGGCCGGCAATCTTGTGCGAGACGAACACCGACAGGGCCGCGATCACGAAACCGAATACCGCGACCCACTGGATCAGCGAGCGGTTGACCCCGTCGAAGATATCGGCCAGCCGGTCGATCGTGAGATCGGGCGTCGAGATGATACGGTTCCAGGACGTGTAGTAGATGATCCAACCGACCCCGAATGCGACGAGCAGCATCGTCGAGACGATGATGCCCATGTAGCGCAGTTGCAGGCCGGATTTGATCAGATACGTGCGTCGACGATGCTTGGCCATGGATCCCTCCGTCGGGCTGTTCCCGTGTGGCGTGACGGCTCAGGAGCCGCTGTCGGCGTCCGCGGCCTGTTTCGCCGTGGGCCGGTGGATGGTGCAGAGAACCTCTCCCTGGGGGCCGAACAGATACTTGCCGTTCTCGGGGCAGGTCTGCACTTCGCTCAGGAAGCCGGTTGCCTTGAGATGATCGACGTCGATCGGTTTGCCCGGCTGGACGATGCTGCGCGTGTTGTTCGAATCGTAGTTGGCGACCGCCACCTCGATCTTGCGCCGGATCTCCTTGCAGGAAATGCGGTAGATCCCTGATTTCATGCGGAAATACTGGGGGAAGAAAAACGCCAGCACGAGGAACAGCGTCACGAGCCCCATGGCCATCGCATACAGGCCGAGACTGCCGCGACGCGGGTTTCCCCGGACGATGCCGTCCTGGATCTGGGGCATGGCGGGTTCCTCCTCACATGGGATAAGCAGCTGCCCCGGCAACGTACCATGCCGGGTTGCGCCTGTCAACGCCGCCTCCGGAAGCCGGATCACGAGGCGGCCGGCTTCTTCGCCCGGGGGGCGGCCGCCGGACGACGCGCGCCTGCCGGGACCTCGCCCGGACCGGCCCGCAGCGAGGCAAGGGTTTCGGAAAAGTCGTTCGGAAGCGGCGCTTCCCAGGTGGTCGGGACTCCCGAGACGGGATGTTTCAGGGCGAGGCGGGCGCTGTGAAGATGATGGACCGCCTTCCCGTCGATGCGTTTTCCCCCGTAAAGAACGTCGCCGAGCAGCGGGTGGCCGAGAAAGGCCATGTGGACACGGATCTGGTGGGTGCGGCCCGTCTCGATACGGATCCTGACCAGGCTGGCGCCCCGGAGCCGTTCGATCACTTCGAAGACGCTGACCGCCATCCGGCCCCGTTCCCCGTACGTCGCCTTCATGCGCTTGCGGTGCAGACGGTCCCGTTCGATCGCGACCTCGATGCGGCCCCGGTCATCGGCGACCCGGCCCTGGACGAGGGCCAGATACTCTTTCGTCACCTGGCGGCCCGCGAACGAGCGGGCCAGCTTGCGATGAACGGCTTCTGTCTTCGCCACCACCATCAGGCCGCTCGTGCCCTTGTCGAGCCGGTGGACGACGCCCGGCCGGAGCGGGGCGCCGATCGGGCTGAGGCGGGCGTGGCTCAGCAGGGCCGAGACCACGCTCTCGGTTTCATGGCCGGCGCCGGGGTGGGTGACCAGGCCGGCCGGCTTGTTGACCACGACCAGATGCTCATCCTCGAAGATGATCGGAAAGGTGAGCGGGGTCGCGGAGATCGTTTCGGGTGCCGACTTCTCCGGCAACTCGACGCGGATCGACTCTCCGCCCTTGAGCTTGAGGCCGGGCTTGACCGTCTTGCCGTCGACCGTCAGGGCGCCCTGACGGATCAGCTCCTGAAGCGCGGTGCGGGACAGGTCGCCGGCCTTGCCGGCAAGCGCGGCGTCGAGCCGTGCGCCGTTCGCTTCGGGGCCGAGAGTGAATTCCAGGATGCGGGTCATGTCGGAGGTGCTCCATTCGTGGTACGGTCGCGGTCAGGCAGTTCCGGCTGAGGCCTCCCGGCGCACAGGGCGAGCCAGGCGGCGGCCGCGGCGACGGCACCGAGACCGATGAGTTGCGAAACGGAAAAATGCAGGGGCGTGAAGAAACCGCCCCGGTCATCGTCCCGCAGGAATTCTACCATGAATCGGAACAGGCCGTATGCC
>DAOOQQ010000052.1:0-35217 GCA_035388825.1 Candidatus Ozemibacteraceae bacterium | reverse complement strand
TCTCATGCTGCTGCCCCTGACGGTCGCCCTCCTATTCCAGGAGTGGACTTCCGTGCTTCATTTCGCCATCACCGGCGGCCTCGCCTGGTGGATTGGGCGATGGTGCGGCAGCCTCGTGCCCAGTCGCAGTTTCGACGACCTGGACCGTCTCGAGGGAATGGCGGTGGTTGCCTTGGGATGGTTCGCGATTTCCGTTTTCGGTGCCATTCCCTACCTGTGCAGCCGGCTTTCCCTGATAGACAGCCTGTTTGAGTCGATGAGCGGTTTCACCACCACCGGGGCGACCGTCTTTACCGATTTTTCGATCTTCAGCCGCTCCCTGTTCTTCTTCCGCGGCTTCACCCACTGGGTCGGCGGCATGGGCATCCTGGTGCTGTTCGTCGCCATCCTGCCCCTCTTTTCGGTTGCCGGCCGGCAGTTGTTCTTCGCCGAAACCTCGGCCGCATCGAAGGATAAACTGACCCCGCGCATTCGCGATACCGCCCGCCATCTCTGGGGGTGGTACGTGTTTCTGACCCTCCTCGAAACCGCTCTGTTGATGGCCTGCGGCATGTCCGCCAACGATGCGTTCTGCAACTCGATGGCGACCCTTGCCGCAGGCGGATTTTCCCCCCACTCCCAGAGCATCATGGGCTACGGAAGTGGGACGGTCGAGTGGATCATCATCGTGTTCATGTTCCTCGCCGGGGCCAACTTCACGCTTCAGGTGCGCGCCCTGCGCGGAAACGTGCGCGCCCTCTGGGAAGACGTGGAGCTGCGCGGCTACCTTGCGATCGTGATGGGATCGACCCTTGTCCTGTTTCTCCTGCTGGGAGTCGATCCGGCCGTCGGCGGGTGGTCCCTCGGGACCTTGCGGACGGCGCTGTTCCAGAACCTCAGCATCCTGACCACCACCGGATTCGGCTCTGTCGATTTCAGTCTCTGGAACGAGCGGTCCAAGGTGGTGCTGGTCTTCCTGATGCTGATCGGCGGCTGCTCGGGGTCGGCCGGCGGCGGAGTCAAGGTCATCCGCATCCTGTTCCTGATGAGGTTTCTTGCCCGTCAGGTCACCCGGGCCATTCACCTGAGGGCGGTGATTCCGATCCGGCTGGGCCGCCGGATCTTCCAGGATGCCGAACTCCAGCCCATCCTCGGCTTCATCGCAGCCTACTTCGCCCTCTTCCTGGTGGGGGGGAGCCTGGCTTCCGTGCTCGAAAACGACATGAGCATCGGGTTCCTCGGAGCCCTTGCCACTCTGGGCAATATCGGTCCCGGCTTCGGCCCGATCGGTCCGATGGGCTCTTTCGCCGGCCTGACCACCCTCACGAAGGCGCTCTACTTCTTTCTCATGTGGGCGGGAAGGCTCGAAGTCATCACCCTGTTCGTGCTGTTCGAACCAAGCCTCTGGCGGGGCGCCTTTACACGTCGGGAAGGCTAAACCCCCTCCTCTGCGTGTCGTTCCCCGTGTCCTGCCGGGAAAACGCTTCTCAGGAGTGATAGACGCCTTGGGTGAGGCCTGACAAGGCCGCAACGCCCCCGCTGCCGCTTACCGTCTCTCTTCCGGCCAGGCGGGAAGATCGGCGATTTCGCGTCGGGCCGATGCCGATACAGGGACGCCCCACCGGGCGAAGTGCGGGGAAAGGTTTTTCCCAGTCGCCCTGCTCATCCGGATCAGCCACTGGTCGCGTTTCTCATCGTCCGTATACCGGGACTGCCCGGCGGATACGGGATACCCGGCGAATACCGTTTTGAATGCATCCCAGCCGAACGCGGTCTGGAGTTCGACGAACGACAGCAGCCCGATCGCCGGATCCTTCTTCCAGACCTCGAAATCGGGGTGGGCAAGATACGCGCGCATCTTCTCGGGATGATCCGAAAACCAGGGATGATCTTTCGGTTTGATGCCGCGGATCTTCTCCTCCACGTATAGCGAGAACAAGTTGCAGGTGACCTCGGTGGCCCCGGCGAAGGTCCATTCCGGGCGCTGGTGGTTGTGCCCGATCTCGTGCCAGAAGCCCCAGGCACCCTCGACGTCTCTGGCCGGGTTCGACAAGCCCTCGAGATTCACGAGCTTGCCCGATACGGCGATGTTGCCCATGATCGGATACCCGGCATGGAGCCAGCCGTTCGAAATCTGCCGATCCGTCACGATGCGCTGGGGCCGCCGGTCGAGCGGGCGGCTTCCGAGCTCGGGATACCACCCGATCACCTTGTTCCAGAACTCCATGAGCGGCTTCGGGTCTTCGAGATCGCGGATTTCGGCGGACGGCACGGTGAGCGTGATGCGGTCGCACTGGAGCTCCGCCCAGGGGGCGGGCGCATCGCGAAGCCGCTTCCACTCGGCGGCGCTCGTTTTCCCGAGGGTGTAAAACGGTGCCTCGACGACGCTTCCGGCAACACGGATCGTGGCATGGCCGGGATGCGCGGTGTCGGGAAGCCGGGGAATTTCGAGATAGAGAAGCCCCCCGTGCGGATTCACGACGCGGTTCGGGCCCTTCATGGCGGGGAAGCTGCGGGCGATCTCGGGATGCCGCTTCCATTCGGGATTGTTCCAGAGAACGTCGGTGTGACAGCCGATCCGGATCCGGAATCCCTCTCCGGAGCTGGATTCAGGCAGGGTGATCTCGGCAGGTTTGCCCGCGAGCACCCACAGGCCCGTGCTTGTCCAGCCGGGGACGGAGAGGTCGACCTCGATCTCGCGGGTGGCGAGCGGAGCGCCTTCCGGGGGAGCGCCGGGAAAATCCGCTGCCGATGGTGCCGGGTGTGTATCAGATGATATATTTATGTACGTGTCGAACCGATCCGTCAACAGGGCGAGCCGGGGAAGCGGATCATCCGCGCGGATCGGCAGGTTCTCGGTCGGGACGACCGGCCGGGCCGCCCGATCGACAAGGGCATGTACCCGGTCGCGGAACGCGGACTTCCCCTGGGGGAGCCAGCGATACGCGCTGGAAACGACGGCGAGCGCCTGCTCCACCGCTTCGCGTTGCTCCCCGCTTCTCTGCGATTCGAGCAGCGCGAGGGCATCGAACGCGTTGCCGCGCTTCACCCATGCGGGATCGCCGGCCTTCAGGGGCGGGATCTCGTCGATGTATCCGTCGACGAAGGCGAGCCCCATCGGCTCCAGGACGCGGTTCAAAGAATAGTCTTTGATATAATCTAACGTGGAATACACCTGCATCCAGCCCCAGGCGAGCCCCGTGGCCAGATACCCGCCCCCGTTCCGGATGAACGAGGTGAGGGCCCGCTCGTGCGCTTCGTCGGCCGCGATGTTGTCCCCGACGAGAAGGTCGATTCCCTCGAGCTGGTCCTTCCAACCCGGGCACCGGAGAAACTTCACCTCGAACCCCGCTTCCTTTAGGGGCTTGGCGATATCGAGCGTGAAGATCAGCCCTGCAACCGGCTTTGCCTTCCCGGCGGGGGGCGTCCGGACAGCCCAGCGTGCCGCGTTGACGATGAACCGCTGCGTGTCCCCCTGTTTCAGCCCTTCATCATTCAGCATCCCGCCATGCCCGAACGCGACGACGCGTCCCGCCCCGAACCTGGCCGCCGCGACGACCGGTTGATCCTTTCCCTGCGATTTCCCGAGAACCACGGGAAACGCATCCGGCCCGACGCACGCAATGGGCCCCGGCACCCCCGTCTTGGCAATCTGCCGCACCCCCTCCGTGAGGCGGGCGATATCCTCCGGAGTCGGGGAGGCGGCCCATGACGGAATGGTCAGGGTGATCGCCACGCAGGCGAAGGCCAGGGACAACAACATGTATCGGAAGGAAGAGAGGCCGGATCCCGGTCTGGGGCGGGTGATCGGCAGGGGGCAGGAAACAGACATCATCGTGATTCTCCTATGCATCCCGATCAGCATACAGGATCCAAATCCCGCGGACATCCCGGGAAAAGGAAACGGCCCCGAACAGGTCCGTTATGGACGTTCGGGGCCGTCGATGGGTTCTGGATTATTCGGCGGTTGTGCCGTGGGCTTTGGTGAAGTTGGCGTGCTGGTCGAGGAGGCGGTGCAGGGCGCGGCCGACGTTTTCCTGCTGGTCACCCATCTGCACGAACTCGTCGGCGAGCTTGCGGGCGGCGAGCATCTCTTCTTCGGTTTTGATGCCGGCAACGATCGCCTTGACCTCGGCCTGAGCCTGGAGCATCGTGTTTTCGGCTTCCACGGGGCCAACGGGCGGCATGCCGCCGTGAGCGGCTTCATCCATGAGTTCTTCCATCACGGCCCAGGTCCACAGATGCTTCGACAGGTCCTTGACCGATCCGGCGAACGCCGAAACCGCAAAAACCATCAGAAAGGCGATGACCACGGCTGCGAGCTTCCTGGAAACCAACATCGTTGTTCCTCCGTGTGATTGAGTTTGCCCTACTTACGCAGGTTCCGTGCCAAACCGGGAAGTTCGGCCCGAAGCTGATTTGCCCGAATGCCGGGCCCCTATCTGCCGGATTTTATGTACTCAGACGGCCGAATTTCGGTCACCTGAACACGGCCCGCCCCCGGACCCAGAAATCAAGACTCCCGAAGGCCGGAAGGGAAACGAATGGCGCTCAGGGCCTGGATTCCCGGGCCACGCCGCGAAAGGTCAGGCGGATTTCGGTGACGCCCTTCAGGCCGTCCTGCACCAGCCCGGCACGTTCGGGAACCGGCTCCCACGCGCCGTCGGCAATGCGGACCAGGCATCGGCCGGTGCGGGGCCGGATGTGCCCCTGGAACAGCGGCGGAAGGCCTTCCTGAGACGGCCCGCTGGGCAACAATGGCTTCACCACCATCCAGGCGGGGATGATTCCCCAGACATAGTCGAGATTCGGCTCCCGGGCATGGACCGAGGGGATGATCTGGAACCCGCCGATCTCGCCGGGTTGAGAAGTGGAGATGCACAAGACGCCCGGATGATTGGCCCGGACCTCCCCGCGCCCCGCATACTGCGAGCCGCCGAACCGCCCCGTGGCCCCGACCGGCCGCTCGACGCAGCCGATACACCGCGCCGTGCCGTCGGAAAATGCCGCGAATGCCAGCCCGCCGGCACGATTGACGAATCTCAGCTCCGTCAGCTCTTTTGCCGGCCGGAGCGAGGCCACGACCAGGAGATCTCCGATGCGGGGCGTATAATCCGACGGAAGGCGGATAAGGTAATTATTCTTACTGATATATACGGCGTTGCCGAGCCGCGGGGCATACTCGGAACCGAACAACAGCCGGCCTGCAGGAATGTCGGTGAAGATCGAGGTCGGGTTCGAGAAATACGATTTCACCTCTTCCGCCGTCTTGGTGAGCAGTTCATGGGGCTGCAGGGTGAAGAGAACGGCATGCCGCTTCCCCTGGCGCACCTTGATGTGAATCGCGTTGACAGCCGTCGCGGCCACGGCTCCGCCCTGCGCCCAGTCCGCCGCGGTGAACCCCTTGTCGTCCGTCTCCTGTGTGTGCCCCGCGTTGGGCTGCAGAACCGTTCCGATGCGCTTCCAGGTCACTCCGCGATCGGTCGAGACGGCGATCTCCCCGTGCAGCCGGTTCTCGATACGCACCCGGCACTCCTCGATCCCCTCATCCAGAGCGCATGCCGGCCGCATGAAGGCGAGCAGCAGGAACAGGCCTGCGAGAAAAAGGTTCGAATGGCTTGATGTTCGCATGATCATGCCTCGAATATACTCCTGCTGCCGGCCCTCGGCACTCACCGTTTGATGCGGCTCCGGCCGGTTGCGCTTGCGTGGGGAGTCTGATTGATGCAGAATATCCCTCCTGTCGGGTCATGCCCTTTCACACCCTGTCTTTGACAACTGGAGCCCTTCATGAAACCGTCATCTTCGGCATTCATTCCCCGCGAACGACGCCGGGTCCAACTGCTCCAGGCCATCCTGGTCGGCGGTATCGCCGGCCTCCTGGGCGTTGCCTTTCAGTGGGCGCTCTTCGAGGCTGACCACATCCGCTCCCGCCTTCTTCCGAGGTTTCTCGAAGGCGGGTGGTGGACGATCCCGTTGATCCTGGCTGCCTGTGTCCTCGTCGTGACCCTCGTGGCCCGCGCGACGGCCCGCTTCTGCCCCGAAGCCTCGGGAAGCGGCATCCCGCACATCAAGGCCGTGCTTCTGAATCTTCGCGACCTGTGCTGGGGGAGGCTGCTGCCCGTGAAGTTTTTCGGCGGCGTCCTTGCCATCGGGGCGGGTCTCTCGCTCGGGCGGGAAGGCCCGACGGTCCAGATGGGCGGCGCCGTCGGAAGGATGGTCGCCGACAAACTCGGGCTGCCGCCCAAGTCGGCCTCCCTCATGATCTCGGTCGGCGCCGGCGCCGGTCTCTCGGCGGCCTTCAACGCGCCGCTCGCCGGATTCCTGTTCGTCGTGGAAGAGCTGCACTACGAGCTGACGTCGCTTCCCTACATCACCGCTCTGGCCGCCTCGATCACGGCGGACACGGTCGCGCGGGCCGTTGCCGGCCAGCTCCCCTCCTTCCGGGTGTTCACCCATGCGACGCCCCCGCTGGAGATGCTGCCGTGGTTCCTGCTCCTGGGGCTTGCGACCGGACTGATGGCCCTCCTCTTCAGACGGTTGATCATCGGCGGCATCCGGCGGGAGGGGCCGATGAAATATCTGCCAGAATATATGAAACCGGTTCTGGCCGGTCTCGCGGCCGGAACGGCGCTCGTCCTCCTTCCGGAGATCACGGGGGGCGGCCATGGAACGGCGGAAATGATCCTCAACGAGACGAACCCCGGAAGACTCGGTCTTGGCTTCGTGCTCCTGTTGCTGGCCGGCAAACTTCTGTTGACGCTCCTCAGCTATTTCGCGAAAGTGCCCGGCGGCATCTTCGCCCCGATGCTGGCGATCGGCAGCCTGACCGGGTATGCCGTCGGCCTGGGCGTTGCCTGGGCCGCCCCCGGCGGCGGTGTGTCACCCGCCCTGTTCGCCGTCGTCGGCATGGCGAGCTTTTTCTCGGGGGTCGTGCATGCCCCGCTCACCGGGATCGTTTTGATCCTCGAGATGACGGCCAATTTCAAGCTGCTGTTCCCGATGATGATCGCGTCGCTCGTTGCCTACAACATCTCCGAGTGGCTCGGCGGGAAGCCCATCTACGAGGCACTTCTGAACGAAGATCTCCGGAAGGGCGGCCTTCCTCCCGTCCTGTTCGGCGAGCCCGCGGAACTCCATCTGGTCGTCGAAGAGGGGGCCGAGATCGAAAACCGGGAGATCCGGTCGCTGAACCTGCCGGAAGGCGTTCTGATCGTGAGTATCCGGCGGCTCGGCCACCGGTTCGTGCCATCGGGGACGACGGTCGTCCTGGCCGGCGACAGCCTCGAACTCCTCGTTTCCGGGGACGTGGGCATCTTCGCTCAGGAGATCCGGGAAATGACCGTGAGAGCCGCGAAACCGACGGGCTGAGACACGCCCTGCGGGCCCCATGCCAAAGAAAGCGAAGGCAGGGACGGGATGTCCCTGCCTTCGCCGTTATCGGGAAACGGGGGATCAGTCGTGGATCTGCTCGCGCATGTCGCCCATGATGGCGCGCGGAACCGGCAGGTCGAGCATGGTGTGCAGGCCGGGCTTCGCGTTGATGACCTGCGGGATCATGTTGATGCACATCGCGATGGTGCCGATGCCGCCGGGAATCTCGGGCTTGTTCGCCAGGTTGACGTTCGGGGTGCCCTTGATGACGACGTAGTCGCCGGTGTCGGTGCCTTCGAGCTCGGGCTCGATCTGCTGCGGATGGATCATCTCGACCGCGAGCTTGCCGTTCACGTAGCCGAAGCCCTTCATCGTGCAGCCGGCCACGTTGCCGGGCTTCACTTCGGCATACTTCGTCTTGCGCAGCACCTTCGAGACGATCGGGGCCATCGTCTGCTCGACCGGCTTGTCCAGCTTCCAGCCGATCGCGTCACAGATCATGTTGACCGACTCGTTGAACCCGACGTGGCCCGCCAGGTGGCCGGCCTTCGACTGCTTCTCGAACTCGTCGAGCGTGATGCCCACGCCCTGCTCCTCCATGACGGCCGGGCCGAACGGCGAGAGGCTGTTGACGCGCTCGGCCTTGACGAACTCGACGTCGGTGCAGGCGCCGGTCATCAGCACAACCAGCAGGTCCATGATCAGGCCGGGGTTGATGCCCGTACCGAGGATGCTGACACCGTTCGCCTTCGCCAGGCGGTCCAGTTCGGCGGCCAGCTTGGGCTCCTTGGCCTTCGGATACGCCATCTCCTCGGCGGTCGTGATGACGTTGATGCCCAGCTCGACGATCAGCTTCATCTTGTCGAACGCCTTGCTGGTGAAACTGTCCGTCGCGAGCAGCACCAGATCGGCCGACTTCTTGCTGATGACCTTGTGGATGTCGCTCTGGATGATCACGTCCTTGTGGCTGCCGCGGGGAGCACCGAGCACCTCGAACATGCTCTTCCCGGCCCGGTTCGGGTGGATGTCGCACACGCCGACGATCTCGACGCCCTGCTTGCGCAGCAGCACTTCGGCCATGCCGCTTCCCATGGCCCCGAATCCCCAGATGGCGATCTTGACGTTGTCTTTCTTCACACCATTCCTCCTGTCGTTGCTGTTGTTCCTTGCCTTGCCCTGTCCCGGGAACGCGCCGGCAGACTGCCGGAATAATATTTCTATATATACTTCGCTGCCGTCCGGCGGGGTTTTCCCGAAACCGCCCTGAGTATACATCGTCACCCGTCGCCGGCCAAGTTCGGCACATTTCTCCGGCCCATTGCGCAAAGGTCACGGACGAGTGCATCATGCGGGGTGAACGTGAAGCCTGGAGGGAGATCGGATGACCACGAAAACCACGGCCTCGGGGGACCTCGTCGGGCGGTTGTTGGTGGCCGTTTCGGAAGGGCGCGAGGATGACGTGGCCGAGCTGCTGGCTGCGGGGGCGAACCCTGACGGAACCGATGCGGACGGCATTCAGACGCCTCTGCTCAATGTCTCTAAAACGAAGCACGAGGGAATCGCCCGCCGGCTGCTGGCGGCCGGGGCATCGGTGAACAAGGCGAACGTCGATGGCGTCACACCGCTCCACTGGGCCGCAGCCAAGGAAAAGCTCCCCATGGCCCGCCTGTTCCTCGACGCCGGGGCGTCGGTCCATGCCCTCGAACGGGACGGCTGGACGCCGCTTCACTGGTCTGCCTTTCGCGGGCATGTCGAGATGACCGGCCTGTTTCTCGACGCCGGAGCGGCTCTGAACCTGCCGGACAAGGACGGCTGGACCCCGCTCCACCTGGCGGCCCAGCAGGGGCATGCGGCGGCCGTCCGATACCTGCTGGTGCGAGGGGCGGACCCCGCGCTGCGGGATCTGGACGGCCGACGGGCGGTTGACCTTGCCGAAGGCCGGGGGTACCATGAGATCGTCGGACTGCTGAAAGATCGTTGACGGGCCGGAATCCACATGCCGGGAGGCGTTCCATGATAAACATCACGGTGATCAAGAACCCCGCGGGCTGCACGATGTGCGAGGAGACGGCCCGCATCGTCAGCGAGGCGACGACGAAGTTTCCGGGCGAGGAGATCAAACTCGATCTGATCGCCAGCGGTACCCCGGAGGCAACGGGCTTCGGCATCATCACCACCCCGGTCGTGGTCATCAACCGCAAGATCTACTCGATGGGCAAGCCCGTCATCGCCGAAAAGGTGGAAGGCTGGATCCGCAGGGAACTCGGCCGGTGATCCCCGGAATGACCGCCTGCCCTGCTTCCAGGGGAAACGCCCTGCCATGAACGGCGTGGAGTTTCTTGCCCGGGAAGTAAAAAAATATCGAAGTATATGCTATTACCCGTCCGCAGGAACGGATCTGGGCGACATCGACTTTTTCGGCTCCGGCAGGAAACTGTGGCAGGAACGGAGGGATGGCGGACCGGCGGCTCCCGGCTCGGATGACGATCCCGACCTGTTCATCCATACCGATATCAATTTTTACCAGGAGTTTGCCGCCGGAACCGATCTGTCACCTTCCGAGTGCGGTATCCACGGAGCCTGCGAGGTGGTGTCGTTCCGAGAACTGCCGGCTCTCGAGGCCCCGAACGCGATCTGTGACAATTATGAATATAGTGGGAAATGTTTCGAATACCGGCTGCGCGCCTGGGGTGTGGAGACGGCGAAAACGCTGATCTTCTGCCTCTGCGAAAACGAGGCGCTCGTGGCGAAGGTCTTTCTTGCCCATGGCATCCGCGTCCCATTCGTCTGGTCCCGTAACTGGGCCGGCGGGAAAACCCAGGGAACATGGCTGGCGAACGTGCTCGACAGGCTCGGCACGCACAAACTCTACACCGACTGGCTGTGCATCCCCGGGTATAGGGGGGAGCCGCGCAACGGCCTGGTCGGCGAGAAGTATCCCGAGCTCATGACGCCTTCCCGCGTGAAGCTCGTCAGGAACGACGACATCCACTGGATCGAAGAAGGTTCTCACGGCTGGCTCGAGGAATACGATGTCGTTTCCCGGTCGGATGCCCCACGAGAATCTCAGAACGGATAGAAAACACAGATGAGACAAACCGCACCCTGCAAAGCCGAAACGGAACTGCTGGAGCCTTTCGACGGGATTCCCGCGGACCGCATCTCCACCCCATCCCTGCCGGAACAGTTCGCGTCGGCCGTGGCCGAAATCCGCTCTGCCGGGGTCGTCGGATTCGATACCGAGACGAAACCGGTTTTCGCGAAGGGCGTGGTCAGGCCGGGGCCCGACATCGTCCAGTTCGCCACCGAAAACAAAGCGTTCATCTTCCAGCTTCAACGGCCGGAATGCCGGCCGTTTCTCGCCGAAATCCTGTGTGCCGCCGATGTGCTCAAGGTCGGTTTCGACCTGCGGGAAGACCGGGCGCTGCTCCGCCGCTGGTGCGGGTTGGAAGCGAAGGCGGTGCTCGATCTCGGCTCCGTGTTCCGGAAGAAGGGCTACCGGAACACGGTCGGCGTCCGGGCCGCCGTCGGCATCGTCCTGCGGCAGAATTTCCGCAAGGCGAAGCACGTGACGACCTCCGACTGGTCCCGTCTCCAGCTTTCGTCTTCGCAGCTGGCGTATGCGGCCAACGACGCCTATGCCGCTCTCAAGGTCTGGGCCGCCCTGGAAAGGGCTTGATCAGGCGGGAAGACCCCGGCTCAGATCTGGGCAGACAAAAATCCCCGGACATCCATTGCAGATGCCCGGGGATTCTAATATATCCGTAAAACTATAGAATAGGGATCAGGCGGCGGTTCCGGCGGATTCCGCGGCTGCCTGCTGGCTGCGCTTCCTCTCGAAGACGACGTCGTAGGCGAGCATGCCGAGCATCGAGAGGATGCCGACGGCGGCGAATACGAACCAGATCCGCTCGGGGTGATAGGTCGAGAAGAGGAACTGCGTCGTCTCCTGGACCGTCTGATGGTTCAGCGCCTTGCCCAGCGTCGGCAGGACCTGGTCGACGGGAAGCTGGGAAACGGTTTCTTTGGCCATGTTCAACTGCTCGACCAGATACTGCCGCGCCAGCGTCGTCTTGTCGCCGTAATACTGGTAGATCGGGCCGGCCAGGCTGCTGCCCAGCATCCAGCCGATGCCCTGGGGGAAGTTCACGTAGCCCATGTAGAGGCCTTTCTTCCCGGGCGGGGCGAGCATCGACAGGTATTCGCTTTTACGCGGGCTGGCGATCATCTCGCCGATGGCGAAGACGAAGATGCCGAGCGCGCAGATCCAGACGCTGCGGGTGTAACCGGCGACCACGAGGCCGGCGCTCGCGATGAAGATGCCGAGGATCATGCCGGCCACGGGCCGCATCCTTCCGAAGATCCAGCCGATCGGCAGCATGAGGAAGATGATCGCGAACGCGTCGAGATTGATCAGCCACTCGGCGGGAATCTGCTGGCCGCCCTGGCCCAGGGTGACCCAGTTCGCTTTCCCGAGCAGGTTTCCGAAGAAGGTGACGGCGGGCGCCGTGTCGACCCAGTCGGTGATGAAGTTCGGCAGCAGGTCGAACAGTTGCATGAACATCAGCCAGAAACCCGAGAAGACGGCCAGGAACATCATCAGCGGCGGGTCGAACAGGTTCTTCAGCGAGCTGAACAGCACCTGCCAGAATTCTTTGAATATTCGTGCGAATTTATCGCCGAGGCTCTTGTCGTCGTGCGCCACCGGCGTGTGTCCGCGGTCGGGCTCGTCGAAGAAGAACAGCGTGAGGAAGTTCAGGGAGTGGATGCAGGCGCTGGTGATGAACACGTATTTCCAGCTCATGAGGCGCAGGTAGCCGGCGATCAGCGGCCCGGTGAAACCACCGATGTTGACGATCATGTAGAAGAAGCTCCAGCCGAGCGTCGCGTTCTCCTTGGTCGTCGAGTTGGCGAGAATCCCCTGGATCCCCGGCTTGAACACCGCCGTCCCGGTTGCGACCAGCATGCAGGCGAAGAAAAAGGGCCAATACCCGCTCACCAGCGCCATGCTGATATACCCGATCACGGAAATCGCGATCGCGAACGCGACGGTGCGCTTGTGGCCGTAATGATCTGCGTGGCCGCCGATGACGGTCGGCAGAAGCGATTGGAACGCCGCCCACCAGAAGAAAATGTTCGCCTTCTGCAGATGCGAGAACTCGAGCCCGCCGACGGTGGCGGCTGCCACCATGTAGACGGCGATGCCGCCGCGCACACCGTAGTAGGCCCACCGTTCGAGCAGCTCGATGACGTTCGAGCACCAGAAGGCGCGCGTAAAGCTGGTGAAGATCTGGAAAAAACTTCGTGGGGCATCCGCTTGGGTGGCTGGTGTCATGGCATATCCTATCTGGCAAATGATGCCAGACTATACCCCATCCGGAGACCGGCCGTCCACCCGCAGGGCGGCCGCGGCACCCGCGACCATCAACCCGTCCGTCCCTCAGGAACCCTCATCATCCTCGCGGGAAAAGATGACTTTGCGGGAGAGATGCTCCCTCAACCGTTTGTCCCGAAGATACGCACGACAGGCGAAAAGGGCGAACACAACCACCAGCATCAGAACGAAAAGGAGAAAAAAGATCACGGGAACCTCTCATGGGAAATCTGTTCGAAGCCATTGTACGGCCGGTAGCCTGGATATTTCAAGATATGGGATATGCCGCTGGGAAGAGATCTGCTATTCTTGAGTGTATGCTGAAGCGAAGTTTGGTGACTCTCGGGGTGTTTCTCGGCTTGGCTTGCTGGAGCGCGCCGGTGGCCGGCTCAACGGGGACGGGGAACGATCCCGTTCCGCCGATGCCGTTCGAACCGGTGGACTGGGGGGAAGCTGCGGCAAGCTCCGATGCCCCGGCGAGAACTGCGCCTGCGGATCGGCCAGATGACCCGTTCCTGCTGAAACAATACTGGCTCGAGAATCTCGGTCAGGCCGATGACAAGGGCAGAACCGGGTTCCCTGGCTGCGATCTGAAAGCCTTTGACGCCTGGAAACGGTACAAGCCGAAAACGAGGATCATCCTCGCGATCGTCGATTCGGGGCTGGATCTGACCCATGAAGATATCGATCCGGCCTGTCTCTGGACCAATCCCGGCGAGTCCGGCACCGACACGGACGGTCGCGACAAAGCGACGAACGGCATCGATGACGATGGAAACGGGTATGTCGATGACGTTCACGGCTGGAACTTCATGAAGAATTCCCCCGACGTGCAGGAGGACCAGTATCACGGCACGCATGTCGGGGGCCTGCTCGTCGCCCGCTCCAATAACCGCGCGGGTATCGCCGGGGCGTATCCCGGCCTCGAGATCATGCTGGTGAAGGTGTTCGGGCTGGGCAATTATCTGTCTTCCGAGAAGTTCGCCGAAGCGATCCGGTATGCCGCGGACAACGGGGCGAAGGTGCTTTCCAACAGTTACGGCACGCCCTCGTATACGAAGGCGATGCACGACGCGGTGCGTTACACCCTGTCGAAGGGGGCGCTGTTCGTCTGTGCATCCGGCAACTCTCGCAAGAACATGGATCTCGAGGAGGACCGGGACTACCCCTCCTGTTTCGGGGTCGAGAACCAGCTCGTGGTGGGCGCCACGAACAACCGGGACTTCTCGACGTTCAGCAACTACGGTTCGATGGTCGGGATCGCGGCACCGGGCGAGGCGATCTTTTCCCTCATGCCCAAGAATATGTATCGGTCACTATCCGGCACGTCGCAGGCCTGTCCGCTCGTGGCCGGCGCCGCCTGCTGGGTCTGGGCCATGAACCCGGAGTTCACCTGGCGGGACGTGAAGGCACGGCTTCTCGAGAGTGCCGACCAGGTGGCCGGACTCGGGCTCTGGGTGCAGGGCGGCCTGCGGCTGAACCTCGCGAAGGCATTGGCCGGCAAGCCGGGAGAACGGCTTCCCGTCGAGGATTTCAGCCGGTGGCACGAGGAGGCCCGCCTCATCGAGACGTCGCACCCGTACCAGAACGGCGCATCACGCACCTGGGACATCGGTATCCCGGGTGCGAAAAAGATGCGGCTGCACGTTGCGCGCCTCGGAATCGAGCATTTCAACGACACGCTGATGATCGAGGATGGGGCCGGCCGCGAACGGCAGTTTTTCAACGATTATCGCACCGACTTCTGGACGGATGTGATCCCGACCGGAACCGCCCGCCTCGTGTTCCGCTCGAACGACACCTCGACGGATTACGGGTTCACCATCGACCGCATCCAGTGGGCCGATTGACGGGCACCGGCCGCCCTGAGGACGGTGAAATATGCCTAGTGATATAAAACTCGTTCCTGCCGTGTCCTGAGGGGGGATCATCCGCCCAGAAGCGTCTGGAACCGGTCCAGGAACCGGGCGACGTGCAGGCCGTCGACCAGCCCGTGATGCACCTGGATCGAAATGGGAAGCATGTCCCGGTCGCCCTGCCGGTGGAGTTTTCCGAACGTGATTCTCGGCACGGAATCCTCGGAACGAAGCGACTTTGAATAGGTGAGCCCCGTGAACGACTGCCAGGGAATGCTCGAGTAATAGATCTGATCGACCCGGCCGTTCTGGTCGATGCACATGCCGGAACGCGCTTTCGTCTCCGACATCCGCACGGCCGCTTCTCGGGCGAATGCCGGAAAATCCTCGAAAAACTCGATGAAGCAGCAGCCGAACGTTTCGTCCGGCCGTAACACTGTCGCTGAGCCGTGGATCCGGTCGAAGCACACGACGCCGCCGTCGACGATGCGCATTCTCAGCTCCTCGACCCCGTTCGCCGCGATGAGCGACGCGTGCAGATAGCGCAGGAAGAACGACTCCCCGCGCTCTTTCGCGGCCCGCCAGGCCTCCGTGCCGTCCACCGCCGTCGACAACCCCCAATACGGATCGTCGAGGCTGCAGAAGTGCTGAAAATGCTCTCTGCGTTTCCAGGTATCGAGATTGATAACCTTCATGAACACCGCCTTTGAAGGATCACGGGCGCCGGCTGGCAGCTCCCTGCCGCCGGGGCTGCGAAATTTCGAACTCCCCGGTGGCCTTCTGAGGATAGTGTACGGAGCTCCGGTTTGGCAAAGGTCTCCGGTAAATATCCCCTGGCAATCCGGCAGAGGCTGTCAGGGAAGCCACGCGGCTTGCCGGGGCTGGCATCATGTTTTTCCGACTCCCCGGAGGAACTCTGATATCATGCGCGGAGATAACAACATGAGAGGAGGATCCCCATGAAGAGATGTACGTGGTTTCTGGCTGTTTTGATCGGTGTCGTCCTGATGGCGACGGCTGTGTTCGCATCGAACGATGTGCGCAAAGGCGGCAGCCTGTGGGCAGCAATCGAGGATGACGGCACGATCCGTATCGAGGGCAGCATCGCCGGTGCCTTCGAGTCCGACGGGACGGTGCGGAAAAACGGAAGCATCGTCGGCGCGGTCGAGGCCGACGGCACGATCCGCATGAACGGTTCCCTTTTCGGGAATGTCGAGAAGGATGGGACGCTCCGTAAGAACGGATCGTTGTATGGCAGTATCGAGGACGGTGGAACGATCCGGAAAAACGGCTCGATCTGGGGCTCGGCTGAGCAGGCCGACACGTTCGACCGGAAACGGGCCATTGCGGCTCTGCTGTTCTTCTTCTGCGACGAGTTCTGATCGGAAGAATATCTTGTGCAATACCTTTGCCGACGGCGCATCCGCATCCGGCGACGGTGCCTCGCCCGCCTCGTGCTGGGCGTCCTGCACCTGGTCCTCGGCGGATTTCCTCTGATCTGATCGGTGTTTGCGAAGCCGGCCGCCCTGTTCGGGGCGGCCGGCCTTCTGTTATCGCTGATTGGGAGCGGGCGCCGAGGCCGTCACACCAGGCCGGCGTTTTTCAGTTCGTCGCGGAGGATGCCGTACTCGACCTTCGAGCGATGCCGCAGGTCCATGGGGATGTCGGGATGGAAGATCACCTGATCCACCGGAATCCCGTTCTTGGTCATGATCCGCCGGATCTCGGCCTCGCGTTCGGCGCAGAGCTTTTTGTTTGAAATGTCGGCGGTGTCCTTCGGGGCGATCACGCAGACGGTTTTCTCGCCGAGCTTCGCGTCGGGCACGCCGAGGTAGGCGGCCAGCCGGGTGTAGGGTTGGCGCTTCAGCACGACTTCCGCCTGCACGGGGAAGAGATACGTCCCGGCCCGCTCGATGGCGTTGTGGATGCGGCCGACGATCCAGACGTTCCCCTTTCCGTCGAGGCGCCCGAGATCACCCGTTCTATGCCACACGATATCGTCGTGGTCGCGGATCTTCGATTTTTTGAAGGCTTCGGGGTCGTTGTAATACGCCCGGCAGACATGTTCTCCGGCGACCAGGAGTTCCCCGACGCTTCCCTGCGGCACCTCGAGCTCGGTCCACTGGCCGGCGGAGGCGATTTCGATGGGGCCGCGCACGATCTTGATGAACTTGTACTTCAGTCCGTCGGCGAAGTGGCCCACGTTGACGCCGGCGTCGACCAGCTCGGGATCGTCCTCGGTGACGCTGCGCTGGGCGAGCATCTCCTTGCCCGTGATGTGGGTCATCGGCTCGGCCTCGGTGGAACCATACATGACGACGAGGTCGGCGTTCGGCGCGATCTTCGTGAACTCCTCCACGACGTCGCGCGACACGGCGGCGCCCCCGGCGGCGACCCGGCGCAGTCCGGGAAGGGTCACGCCCTTCTCGAGACAATACTTGTTCAATCCGTTGAGCAGCGAGGGGTTCAGCGTGAGCGTGGTGAGGCCCTCCCCCTTGATCTGCGTGTAGAGCACGTACGGATCATTGGCGGCCGGCTCCGCCACGTTGATGGCCGGCAGAACGGTGGTCACGCCCGCCGCGAGATTGTTCAGCGAGAAGATCGGGAAGACCGGCAGATCCAGGTCACTCTCGGTGTACGGCAGACAGGCGTCGATGGCGTAATGCTGCGCGGCGAGGAACCGGTGGGACCGGTCGGCCCCCTTGGGCGTTCCGGACGAGCCGGTGGTGAACGTGATGAGCGCGGTGTGCTCCTGTTCGACCGGGACCGGCTCCGCGACCTCGGGCGTTTTGAGAAGTTCTTCGAAGCGGGCCGTCCAGGTTTTCGTGCAGGGCCCCATGTTGATCTTGATCGGAATGGCTTCGAGAGCGGGTTTCCCCTCACCCATGCCGAAGCCGCGCTCGCCCGACAGCCAGACCTTGGGCTTGCAGAGGTTCGCGACGAATTCGAGCTGATCGGCCCGGGCGAAGGAGTCCAGGAAAATGCAGGTGGCCCCCAGCATCTGGAACGCGAACATCCCCGTGTAGAGCCACGGGATCATGGGCACATACACCAGCGCGAGATCGCCTTTCCCGATGCCGAGCTTTTTGTAGCCGGCAGCCACGTGGACGACCATAGAATAAATGTCTTTATACGTGAAGGGGTCGTGGGTCAGGGTCCGGGCGAACGGGTTGTAATCGAACCAGATCTTGTTCTTCGTGTTGACCCACTTCATGCAGACCCGGTCGGGATGCTTCTCGAAGTGCTCCTGGAGGAAGCAGAAACAGTTGTTCCGCAGACTCTCTTTGCCTATATCGTACCCAATCTTTGGAAGTGCCACGTTCGACTCCTTACCGGGCGATGAGAACCTCGATCACCCGACCGATATCCTGCATCTGGGGCCGCGCCGGGGAATTCGCCCCGGCATCGATCCCCGCGACTGTCCTCAGAAGGATACCATATGCGTGGGCGCAGTCGTGATAGAGTGCAGAGGTCACACGAAGGCATCGATCGGGAAGGGAATGGGCGGCTCGTGATTCTGCTGAAAAACCATACGCTCGAAGAGCTTCTGGAACAGCTCGCTCCGGCAGGGGTCCCCCGGTTTATGGCGCAGAAACTCCAGGCGGCGGCCGTTCGGGAGGACAGGTGGCTCCCCGGGGGCGCGGGGCTTTCGCCGCATCTCCTGGCGCATGTCCGGAGCATCGCGGAGATTCCGCGATTGACGCTCCTGGAGAAGGTCGTCTCACCCACCGACGGATTCGCCCGCTATGTCTTCCGCGGGGAGGGGCCGGAACCGTTCGAGGCCGTCCGGATCCCCCTTTCGAGCGAATCCGGGGCGACGCATTACGCCGTCTGCGTCAGTTCGCAGGTCGGCTGCGGCATGGGATGTGTCTTTTGCTGCACCGGGCGCATGGGCTTCAGACGGAATCTCTCGACGTGGGAAATCATCGACCAGGTCGTTCGCATCAGAATGGATTCTCCTCACCCCATCCGAAGAATCGTGTTCATGGGAATGGGCGAGCCCCTGCTCAACTATGACGCGGTCATGCGTGCCGTCGGCATTCTCACCGAATCCTGCGGCATGGCGATGTCACGCAAGGCGATCACGGTTTCCACCTCCGGCATCGTTCCGGGAATCCGGCGTCTCACCGCCGAGAAAAACCCGCCCAAACTCATCGTTTCCCTTTCCTGCGCCGACCCCCGGCGCCGGGGGACATTGATGCCCGTCGAGAACACGTGGAGCACGGGCGAATTGATGCAGGCCATCCGGGCCTATCACGAAGCGACGAAGAGCCTGGTCACCCTTGCCTGGACGATGATTGCCGGCGTCAACACCACCCCCGGGGATGCGCGGCAGCTTGCCGAACTGACCCGCGGCCTGCCCTTCCGGCTCGAGCTGATCGATGTGAACGACCCGAGCGGCCGCTTCAGGCCGCCCACCCAGACCGAACTGGACGCCTTCCGCGACGCCCTGCGGGCCGAGCACATCGAGCTCGTCACGCGCCGCACCAGTGGCGGCATCGACATCCGTGCCGCCTGCGGCCTGCTCGCGGGCGGAGGGGACCACGACAGGAACATTCTCGAACGTCGACGGACGGTGTTCGGGAGTTCTTGACGTGGATGGCGGGCCTGCTTCCTGGGCGGCCATGCCTTTGAGAATGGCGATGGCACCAATCGGACAAGCCCGGGCACAGGGGCGGTGGAAAAATGAGGGGAAGCAGAGTAACTGTGATACGATTTGTTTTTCCCATCCCATGCCTGGGGAGAATTTATGCGGTGGTTGAGACCAAGGCGTTTCGAGCTTTTCACCGGTATTCGAGTCCGCTTCGGAATGCTCGTTCTGGGTATTGTTCTTGCCCTTTATTGCCCGCCCCTGATGACCGGCTGCCGATGAAAATTGAATCTGGAGAGGAATTGAGATGAAAAGATTTCCTGCGGTTCTGCTCATTACCATCCTGCTCGTTTCGAACTTCTTTCATGCGAATATCCTGTTCGCATTGGATCTGTCCCGGGAAGGGATGGAATATATTGAAGTATGTAATGAAAAGAACGAGCGGATCAAATTCTCGAGATTGATCATGGGAACGGACCATTTGGCCCAGGAGGACTGGTATGGGCCAAACTCCAGGAAGATATCCGAGCAGGAGATCAACAAGGTGCTCGATGAAGCTGCCCGCCTGGGAATCAATCTCTTCGATACGTCCCCGATATATGTCGGCGATATCGAAAACAAGCTTGGCAAGTGGATGGAGTCCTACAGGCAGCAACACCCGGACAAGAAAATCTATGCGCTTTCGAAAGGCGGTTTCCCCTTTGATCTGTACTGGTCGAAACAATTGCCGGCAGGGATCAACTCCAATTGTCTGCAGGAGATGTTGAAGACAAAAGGAATCATGGCCGAGGGAGATACGTCCCTGCCGAATGCTCCGAACGGAACCTATGCCAGCCGCCTATTCGGGAGCAAAAACGAGATAATCGAGAGAATCAGTGAAGAACAGGCGAACACCCTGAAAAACCTGAGGGTGAACCCCACGGTTTACCTCATGCACCGGGATGATGGAGATTTCATCAATTTCGAGCCGATCAAGAGGAGCCAGAATTCCGTCAAAACGATTATGGAGGCCCTCAGTTCGAACGAAATTCGCGACAAATACACATTCCTTGGCTGGTCAAACTGGAAGCCCCACCGGATCACAAGATCACTGACGTTGGCGAAGCGGCAGTCGGGGTTGGCCAAGCCGGTTTTCAATAGTCCGTATTTTTCTCTCTTCGAGATGTCTGAAAGAGCCATTCATGCCGGTGGCGTGCAGGTAACCCATGAGGAAATGATGGATGAAAACTTCCTGAAGGGAATCAATATCATGCCCTATTCTCCCTTGGGAGGTGTCAGCATT
Organism: Candidatus Ozemibacteraceae bacterium; assembly: GCA_035388825.1. Classification (GTDB taxonomy): domain Bacteria; phylum Muiribacteriota; class Ozemobacteria; order Ozemobacterales; family Ozemobacteraceae; genus MWAR01. The sequence goes on along the minus strand of DAOOQQ010000052.1, from coordinate 14,761 downwards.
CTCGATCGGCCGGAACCCTGCTGGGAAAATGCCAAAAAAGAGGCGAGAAGAAAATATTCTCAGAGTGATCCATATTGGAAGAATGTCTATCATGCCATTTTCACCTGCGCCAACGAGGAACGATACAACAGGGTTGTCAGCTTCACGAACGCGTTCAACAAAAAGCACAAGACTTCCTACACGGTTGATCAGATGGTCAACGCGTATGCGCTGGCTCACAAGCGGACGAACTTTCTCGTGATAGGCCCTATCACGGTCGAGCAACTGAGAAGAACCGTCGCCTCCCTGAGGCTGTCCAAAATGCTTTCAAAAGAGGATCTGGACTTTCTCTACTATGGCAACGAGTGACATGATGCCGAAGATAGAGAATACCCGGCGACAAACTCCCGTTTCGAATTCGGATCTGGTAGCTCTGGCCAGGGAAAACGGCGTTCAACATCCCGAGCCGTTTTGCGCCGTCATGTCCAGATCGTATTTTGAAAACTCCTTTGCCAGTGATTTCAGGCATCACGAGCTTTTCATTGAACACTTTTACAAGAATGAACGGAAGAAGTGTTTGCTGCGGTACCAGGGGGAAATCAACGACTTCATTTTTCACGACTATGATATTCCGACGTTGCTGGAGCAGATCGAGAGCATCACCTGGGCCTGCCGCGACAACAACGTCATGTATCGCACGTTTGCGAACAGGGACGTGGGCTTTCTGCTTCACTCGATCTATGTAGACGAAATCATCGGAGACAGAGCCTCGGAATTCAATATTCCCGCATTTGCTTCGTCCAGGGCTTCGTTTTTCGATGAGCGCGGCCTGATCAGGCGGCATCTGGTCATCGAGTATGACGATGATGCGCAGATCATCGAGATCCGGTGCATCAACGTCGCCCACAAGACGCTGCTCACCAACCTCTGGGAAACGATCGAGTTGCATCATCTGAACGTCGATTTCGTCGAAGTATGGCGAAAACTGCATGAGACCGAGAAGGTGAATTCGTTTCACGTCGCCAGAATCCACAGTGCTGACCGCATCGAAGCCGAGGAACTGCAATCGCTGACAGCGGATTTCGAACGATATATTCAGCAATATACCATTCCGATGAGCATCTTCGACCTGGTGGGCCCCGCCATGGTTGGGCCGTCCAGCTCCCATACGGCCGGGGCGAACCGCATCGGACAGATTGCCCGTAATATCATTCTGGCCAAAGTCGAGCAGGGCGAGACGGTTCAGAGCGTCGAAATCAAGCTGATCGGTTCATTCAGGGACACCGGAGTCGGGCACAAAACGCCATTGGCGCTTGCCGGCGGACTTCATGGTCTGACGGCTGACGATGAAACCATGCTCAGCCATGGCGAACCGGAGTATCTCAGGACAAACGGTTTTGTGTTCGGTGCCGGCAAGGCCCGGTTCATCGGTTTTACGCGCGGTCTCCCGGAAGACGACCTTCGCTATGCCGACGAAAAAAACAACAATGTTGCGGAAATCATTTTCACGACCGATTCAGGCACTCACACCATCACCGGTTTTTCGATCGGAGCCGGAAACGTCGAGATCAGGTATTTCGACACGTTGCTCGAGACGCCGATCACGGGAAAGCGAGACTTCTACCTCGACGGCGATACGATCGTGGCAACGCAGAATGCCGCAGGCACGCTGCCGGTGATTCGTGGCATTTTCGATCACAACGAGCCGGAGACCGGCTACGTCATGCGGTTCAACACGCTCGAAGAGCTGATCGGATACTGTCGGCGGGAACAGAAAAGACTGGTCGATGTCGTGATTGACGTGGAATCCGGCATGTATGCGATGACGCGCGAAGACATTTTCGAACAGATGCGGACCTACTGGAAAACCATGGAACAGTCCGCGAAAACCGGGGTTGCCAACCGGAAAATGTCGATGCTGGGCCTTTCGGGAGACTCAGGATTCAAACTCAACGGCTATGTCGCCGGGCATCCGCTGTTCGACAACATTTACGGAAGAGCGGTTGCATACGCCACCGCGGTGAACGAAGTGAACGCCAGAAGCGGTGTCATCGTCGCCTGCCCGACCGCCGGATCCTGCGGAATTCTTCCGGGTGTGCTGCGGGCCTACGCCGAGCTTGCGAATCCTTCTGAGGAGCGGATTCTGGAATCGCTGCTGGTCTCGGGTTTTCTGGGAATGCTGCTCTTCACCGACGTGTCGATGGCCGGAGCCGATTATGGCTGCCAGGCTGAGGTCGGCTCCGCCGCCGCGATGGCCGCCGCCGCCCTCTGCTATCTGGAAGGCGGAGATGTCGAGCAGGTGATCGCCGCATTCACGCTGGCGATCAAGAACAGTCTCGGGCTGATCTGCGACCCGATTGCGGGACTGGTCGAAGTGCCTTGCGTCAAGCGCAACGGCGTCTATTCGTCACTCGCCATAAGTGCCGCGTTGATGGCGCTGTCCGGCATAAAATCCTACGTATCTCCCGATGAAGTGATGCTTACCATGCGCGAGGTGGGCGAGCGAATCCACTCTGATTACAAGGAAACGGCCAAAGGCGGACTCGCCAGAACCCGCGACGGCAAACACGTTGAAAAGATGTTCACCGGCGAGCTCAAAAAGTTCTTTTCCCGATCCTGACGGCTTCCTCTATCCGAACGCCGATCATTCCGAGAAGCGTTGGTATCATGTCGATCGTCCGTGCGGCTCGGATCCGGTTGGGATGAGCCCCAGGCTGCTTTCCCGCTCTCGTCCCGGCCCTTATTCTCAGGGCTCCTTCATGCATTCATCGCACGTTTTGGCCAATCGCCATTCGATTTGCTGAACTTTCTACGTGCCCGTGGTCCGGATTTCGGGGATACTTACAAATTCTCGATAAAGGGAAGACGAATTCTCGAGTAGCGTTTCCATCAAGCGTTTCCGTTTTGTGCTGCAATTCCCAATTTCTATGCGACCATGCCTTCATAGAATGGTGACGGCACCGTTGGATAAGCACGGAACACATGGACGAAAACTGCTTCTGTTTTCTCCTGAATATCCGCTTCTGAATACGTTTCGGGTAAGCCGGTTTCTTCGTTCCACAGATAATCCTGAATTGCCAGTCGGACGGCATCCCGCGTTGATTCCTTTTCACGCCAATGATCGACCTTCAGCTTTTCCGTCTTGAGTTTTTCGAGGAGTTCGACCGCGACCGCCTTGATTCGCTTGATTTCACCGGATGACAAATCTGGCTTTTTCAACAAGTCGAACACGGCCAGAGATTCTTCGCTGAGGCCCTCCCGCACGGCCCGTCTCTCTTCATCGTTCATCTCGTCCATGATCCGCAGGAGCGCCTCGAAGGTCTTTTCGATCGTCACCCGGTCCTTCTCTCGATTGTATTCGGCGACGATATCCTCGTAATGCCGCTGGAAATCGGTGCGCAGGGGATTCTGCCGGAGCAAGCGTTGGAGACGTTGTTCGATGACGTTTTTCAGATTCTGCACGGTGGTGCGTTTGGCCCGGCTGCGCTCGAACTCCCGGCGAAGGCGGTCAAAGTCGATTTTGCTGATGTCATAAGGTGCCGAGTCTTCCGCGGCGGCTGGGTCGGTTTTCGTCTCGATCGCCGCGTCGACGACTTCATGCAGCTGACGGATGATATCGGTGATATCCGCTCGTTCCCGATCCTGTTGCAGGCTCTTGTAGACGATGTTGACCGCTTCGTAATCCGGGCGGTGAGCATGGATTCCTTCGATCGTGATACAGGCCTTGAACTTTGAGAATACGGCCCGGCACATCACTTCGAATCGTTTTCGAGTCTCATCGTTCTCGTTCGCCGCTTCCTTGGCGGCAAGAATCGCTGCGTTTCTGGCAAATCCGGTCTGCCGGACAATCGCGTCCAGTGAGGCGTTCCGGTCGGCCAGAAACGCCCGCACAAGCGCGATCGCTTCGGCCAGATCGCCCAACAGTTCCTCATCCGGCTTGGCCGGCTCGGTCTCGCCGCCGTCCCCGCCGTCGGCCTTCCCGGCGAAGGTCGACAAGGCCTTGCGCAGGTTTTTCAGAATGCCGCAATAATCCACGATCATTCCGTTGTTCTTGCCCTCGTTCACCCGGTTCGCCCGCGCGATGGCCTGCATCAGGGTGTGGGCCTTGAGAGGCTTGTCCAGATACAGGGTGGAAAGGCACGGAACATCGAACCCGGTCAGCCACATCGCGCAGACGATGGCGATGCGGAACGGGTGTTCCTCGGCTTTGAACGCGTCGTCGAGTGCCAGCCGCTGCATATTCTGAAACCGCGGCTGTTTTCGCAAGGTCTCGGGAAGAGTGAGCCCATCCTTGATCAGACGTCGGTGCGGCGTTATGTCCAGGTCCCATTTGCGGAACTTCTCGACCTCGCCCTGTTCTTCGCTGATCATGACCGCCATTTGCGTCTGTTTCATCCACGCGATCTGGCGTTTGCGGTACTGCTCTTCCTGTTCGTCCGCGGCCGAAGGGGTCTGCTGTTCCAGTTCGCGGATCCTTTCGTGCCAGTAGAACTCGATCAACCGGTGCATGCGAACGCAGGTGACCTTGTCGATGCATACCAGCATGGCTTTGCCGGTTTCCCATGCCGTGGAATAATGCCTCACGAAATCCCGGGCTATCTGATCGAGACGTTTTCCGGCCGTGATGATGTGATAGTCGCGCTGGAGCTCCCGCTCCAGGCGTTGCTCCACATCGATGTTCCCTATCTCCAACTCCTCCAGTTTCTCGGCGATGCGCTCGTTCAAATCGCCGATCGCCACCCCGAGTTTGTCGCCGCGCGCGTCGTAATAGAGCGGCACCGTGGCCTTGTCCTCGACGGCCCGCTGGAAATCGTAGGTGGAGACATACTCGCCGAACACGCGCCGCGTGATCTCATCATCCTTGAACAGCGGCGTTCCTGTGAAGCCGATATAGCCGGCGTTCGGAAGGGCGTTGCGCATGTTGAGCGCCAGGATTCCATACTGGGTGCGATGCGCTTCATCGGTGATGACGATGATGTCGTCCCGCTGTGTGTAGGCAGCGTCGGCGACGACCGCCTGGTTGAATTTCTGGATCAGCGAGAAGACGTGCGATTTGTGCAGGGCCAGCAGGCGGGCAAGGTGTTCGCCGCTCGCGGCCCGGCAGGGGTCTCGGTCGTTGTCCGCCACGCCGCACCCGGCAAAGGTTTTATAGATTTGCGTATCGAGATCGTCGCGGTCCGTCAGGATCAGGAACGTGAAGTTGCCGCCGAGCTTGCGGTGAACCTTCCGGGTGAACATCACCATCGAATAGCTTTTGCCCGAACCCTGCGTATGCCAGAACACCCCCAGCTTGCCGTTGCGCTGCTTCCGGTCGCGAACCGCCTCGATGGCCCGGTTGACGCCGAGGAATTGGTGGTTTCGCGCCAGGATCTTCCTGGATTCCCCCGCCGAATCATCGAAAAGGATGAAGTTCTCCAGCAGGTCCAGGAAATTCGCCTTGTCGCATACTCCCTTGAGCAGCGTTTCCATGTCGACAACGCCCGCCTGTTCCTCGGCGAGCCTCTTCCACTCGTGAAAATGCTCGAAACGGCTGGTGACCGAACCGAGTTTGGCCTCCACGCCGTTGGCCAGGACGACCAGGGCATTGTGATGGAACAGGTGGGGAACGGTGTCTTTATAGTCGAGGAAATTGTGTTCGTAGGCGGCGCGAATATCCTTGTTGATATTTTTCAGCTCCACGAACAGCAGGGGCAGGCCGTTGACGAACCCGACGATATCTGCCCGGCGGCGATACAGATCGCCGCGCACCCACAGCTCCCGTACGCAGAGAAAATGGTTGTTCTCCGGATGATCGAAGTCGATGACCCGAAGACGCTCGCGGATCCGCTCGTCTTTGGCGTTCCGGTAGGTGACCGGCACCCCGTCCTTGATCAGTTCATGCTTTTCCCGGTTGGCGGCGGCGAGGCTCTGCGAGGCGGAAACGGTGACGATCTGGCGGACGGCGTCTTCATACGCCGCGGCGGGAAGGCCGGGATTCAGCTCTTCGAGCTTGTTCCGGAGCGTGCGGATCAGCACCGTCTCTCGGTCCGATTCCCGGCCCAGCAGGCTGCCCGGGCCGAAATTCTCGTTGTTGTGGGCATAGACCGACTCCCAGCCGAGTTCCCGGTTCAGATACTCGGCGGTCGTCTGCTGAACGAGGGTATCTTCGTTGTAAGGAGTCGGTGTCATTTCAGCCGGGATTCTCTCGGAGGATGTTCTTTTTCATCATGGTTCAGCTCGAATCAACCCTGCAAACTGTAAATTATTATACGAAATTGTATATATTTCCGGCGGAAGGTGTCAAGATGTTCATGCCGATACTTCCCCATTCATCAGTTTGGGAAGGAGGAGATCGCGGGCTTTGACAAGTTGGTCTGACTGCCGAACAAGTGTTGAGATCTGCCGAAAAAGCGAAAAGACTGCATCATCAAACTGTTCGAGAATCATCTTCTTTGGTAAAGGAACAATGAACTCGTCAAAACATGCAGGTTGCACCCTTTGCCGACCTGAGGAGCCAATCATGCTTTTTATTGCCGTTTCCCGGAAGGAGTGAGTTCTTGCAAGACAATAGGTAAAATATGGGCTCACAAGGCGTCCTCGCAACACTATGAACTCTGTCGAGCCACAAGCGATCTCATCTGCTCCTAAAAAATCAATAAAACCAGTTTTGCCGTTCTCAAGGCAGGGTGTAATTCGAGCGAGTAGAACATCGCCGTTTCGGAAGCGAACAGAAGTCGGTGTCGCTCGCATTTCAGATTCAGTTAAGTCAATGGTCATATCTGTGGTGGAAAGCCCTGCCATGGGAATGTAACGAAGGACCGCGTCCTTTTGGATTCTCTCCGTTGGATTAATGCTGATTATTTCGGGAACATAATTACTCACCCATCCATCGGGTATGCCGTCAATGATTCTGGTGTGTTCGTGGCCGGGGAAGCGGAGGTGGACGAACCATTCCTTGTAGAGCAGTCTCGCGGCCTGTTCCAACAATTGAATCCGCCGCCGGTTGTTCTCGATCAGGTTGTCATACGGGGACAAGATAGAAATGATTCGCTCTTGGGTTGGATGAGGCGGCACTGGAATTTCTACAAGAGCAAGTTTCTCACGAGGAAGATGCTTGATGGTTGAGCCGGTGAAGAGAGAAGACAAATGGCCTGCTCGGCCTTTATAGAGGAAAAAATAGTAAAGGAATTCTGGAAGCAAGCAATCGTGGGGGCGAATTCGATGAAGCGCCTTTTGGATCATCATGTTCGACCGTTGATCCTTCCAGATCGCACAACGACCCGGTTCACCACCTTCGCACATTACGATATCGCCATTTTTCAACCCATATCGATCCAGCTCATGTTGCTCAAAGCGCATTTCTCGCAGATCAGCCAAATCGAATTCACCCCAGCGAACATTGATATTGGCGAGATAGGGTAACGGCTCACCACGGTTTTTCTTCTGGTCCAGCATTTTTCCGAGACAAAAATCTGCAACAGACTCCAGTTTTTGGGTTTTCCAGCTCATACCCCCTCCTCCAGAATTCTGGTGATTTGTTCGGGGGTGGGGAGTTGGCCCTTGAGGGCCTTGGGGAGACGTTTGACGATCTCGTAGGTGGCCACGCCGATGGGCTTGTCGGCGGCCATGAGGGCGTATTCGACGATGGTGCGGTTCTTCTCCTTGCAGAGAATGATGCCGATAGCCGGATTCTCGCCTTCTTCGCGCACCTGCTTGTCTAGTGCGGTGAGGTAAAACTGCATCTTGCCGACGAACTCGGGCTCGAACTCGCCGATTTTGAGTTCGATCGCGACCAGGCACTTGAGCCTGCGATGGAACAGCAGAAGGTCGATGAAATACTCCCTGCCTTCGATCTCCAGCCTGAACTGGCTGCCCACGAAGGCGAACATGCCGCCCATGGCCCGGAGAAAATCCTCGATCCGGCCGATCAGCGCGCGCTCCAGTTCTCGCTCCGAATGCTTTTCCCCGAGCTCCAGAAAGTCGAACGTGTATTCGTCCCTCACGGCGAGCTTGGCCTGGGCGCGCAATCGGGGCGTGAGAGCCTTGTCGAAATTGGTTTGCCCCAGGAGACTTTTCTCGTAACTCTGGTTTTCGATCTGATGGACGAGAACGTTTTTCGACCAGCCGTATTTGCGGGCCATGCGGAGATAAAACTCCCGTTCCAAGGGATCCTTGCACCGGGACATGATGATCAGGTTGTGGCTCCAGGCAATTTCTCCAACCAGCGGTTGGAGTTTTGGCGACGCATGATATTCCTGGAAAAACTGCCGCATATACCAGAGATTCTGGACGGAAAAGCCGCCTACGCCGGGGAATTCCCTCTGCAAGTCGCCCGCCAGGGTTTCTACGACGGCCTTTCCCCAGCCTTCGGCATCCTGACGTTCGACGATGATCCGGCCGATATTCCAATACAGCCCGACCAGGTGCTTGTTGACCGACCGCAAAGCGGCATGCTGGGCTGCCCTGACATGCTCCCTGATCTCGGCGAAAGCCGATGCGTAGCTTCCAGGGCGCTTGCCATCACCTGTGGAAGCCGAGAGCGGTCGGGCGTGCGGGATTTTTCGCGAGCTCATATTCCCAGCTCTTCGAAGTTCTTCCTGATCGTTGCGGCGAGTTGTGCGGCCTCGGTGTTCAGGTCGTCCAGTTCGACGTGGATATCGCGGAGCGCCTGCTCGAAGTCGAAATCCTCGTTTTCTTCTTCGGGGGCGACACCGACATATCGGCCGGGGGTGAGACTCCAGTCGTTGGCCTCGATCTCGGCCCGGTCTGCCAGCTTGACCAGCCCTTCCACATCGCGGAGTTTGGCTTCCGGGAAACGCTCGGTCAGCCAGTGGGCCTGGCGCCAGAAATACCGGACCTGTTTGAGCTGTTCGACGGCCTTGCCCCGGGCTTCGTCGGCAGCCTTCCGAGCCCGGGTGATCTCGCGGCCTGCCCAGGCGTTGCTCTCGCGGGCGGCGCATGCGGTTTCGCACGTTTCGATGAGGCGGCAGGCGAGCTTGTAGAGCAGGTCAGACTGCTTCGCCAGATCGCGGCTGGTCTCGCTCAGCGTGGAGAGCCGGTCGACTGCTTTCTTCAATTCCCCGTTGGTCGTCTTCTGTGACTCCCATGCCGCTTGCTGTTCGGAGAGGGCTTTTCGGAAAGCGGCCACGTCCGCCTTGAACGTCGGGATGCCGTTGTCCAGCTCTTCGAGCGTTTCGGCATGGGGCGCATCCTTGGCAAGGTTCACGAGGAACGGTTCAACGGCCTCGCGAAGCGTTTCCAGCGAGGAGATGAACGTCGGTAACGGTCCGATGGCTTCCTGTTCATCGGTCTGAGCGGTGAAGCAGGCCGCGCCTTCGGACAACATGCGTTGGCAATACCCCGCCACAAGGCCGAGATAGCGATCGATCTGGCCTCGGTAGAGCCAGACGATGGCCAGAAGATTCTGTTCCTGCTCGGGGGAAAAGTCGTAGATCTTGCGAGTGACCTTGCGGTAGATATTGCGCGCATCGATCATCAGCACCTTGTCGCGGCGGGCTTCGGGTTTGGCGCGATCGAGGAACCAGAGCTCGCAGGGGACGGTGCGGGTGTAGAAAAAATTCGGGCGGATGGCGATCATGACATCCACGTCACCGGTCTCGACCAGTTTCTGCCGGACCTTGGCCTCGTCGCGCCCCGCGCTGGAGGCTTGTGATGACATGACGAACCCGGCCCGGCCCCGTTCGTTCAAATAGCTGTAGAAATAGCTGATCCAGACGTAGTTTCCGTTCGAGACTTTTCCCTTCTTGTTGATGCCGGGCAGGCCGAAGGGAAGGCGCGGATCACCCTTGACCTTGTCGGCGTCGATCTCGTCGACGTTGAAGGGTGGATTGGCCATGACGAAGTCGGACTTGCGCAAGAGCTCGTGCGGGTCTTCGTAGTAGGTGATCGACTTCTGGATATCGCCTTCGAGGCCGTGAACGGCGAGGTTCATCTTGGCCAGGCGGATCGTGGTGGCGTTCTTTTCCAGGCCGTAGAACGTGAGCTTCTCGGTGGGATTCTCGTGGCGGCGTTCGACCACGCGGGCACTCTGCACGAACATGCCGCCCGAACCGCAGGCCGGGTCGAGCACGGTGCCGCAGGCCGGTTCGATGACGTTGGCTATCAGCGAAACCAGCGAGATGGGGGTGAAGAATTCCCCGCCGTCGTGGGCTTTCTGGTCGGCAAACTGGGTCAGAAAATACTCGTAGATGCGGCCGAAAACGTCGCCGGAAACGTGTTTGAGTGCCTCGGGGTTGAGGGCGCGCAGGAGCTGGCCGAGTACGTCGTTATCCAGTTCCTGGTATTCGCTCTTGGGCAGCACGCCGCGCAGGGTCTCGTAGTCGGCTTCGATCGATTCCATGGCTTCGATGATGGCCCTGGCTCGATCCGCACTATCGGGAAGAGCCACGAGCTCATCGAATTGTGCCTTGGGTTGCAGAAAGATGGCGCTTTTCTGCGAAAAGTCTTCCTTGGTCAGCGGTCGGCTCTTGCCGCCACGTTTGGGAAGATTGGCCTCGATACCGGACTTGACGGCAAGATACCGGCTGTAGGCATGTCGAAGGAAAACCAGACCCATCACGGGCAGAAAATACTCGTTGCTGGCGTAGTTCGAGTTTGCCCGCAACGTGTCTGCTGCGCTCCAGAGCCGTTTTTCGATGACTTCGATGTGTTCGAGCTGGGCCATGTCTGTCCTTCCCTTGCCTGATCAAGCTGTGTTGAGCTGTATTTGTTCAGCGCCCCCTGGTGCCTGATCTCCCTCCTGTTATGTCACTCAGAAGAGGGGGAAGTCAACGGCAAGTCGCAATATCTCGAATTTTGACCGAGAAAGAAAAATCCTCGAACGTCGGCGAAAGACGTTCGAGGATTCGTGCAGTGGAGGTGGTCCACATCGGGGTAAATCCTCGTGAGAAGATCTCTTTTGGGGTATCCCTTCAAGCTTCCCCCGGTTGATTCAGTTCTCGTCTGTAAGCATTGCAAGACAGGACTGATGCCATTCCCGAATTAGAACGTTTTCAGCCCCAGACCGGCCAGATATTCATATGTATCGTTATAGAATGATGGAATTCTGGTTGGATCTGTGGAATCCCCTTCGGGGACAACGATGACCATTCCCTGCCTGGCGCGCGTCAGCAGGACGCGATACGCGTTCTTCTGATAGATCTTTCGGGAAGCACTTTTGATGTGTTTCCATCGATCACCACAAAAGGACCAGTGTTCCCAGCCCAGGGGGGTATAGCGAAAGTCGCCGTCCCATGTTACGCATGCCCAGTCGAGTTCCAGACCCTGGACCTGAAATTCGGTTCCGACATCTTCGAGATAATAGGAAGACCGGACATCGTCTTTTCCATCGAGGAACCAGTGCACCGGGTCGATCTTGCTTCTAACGTCGATGGCATAGGGCTTGAGGCGCTGCGCTTCAGAGGAAACCATGATCCCATACCGCTCCGAGCCTCGCGCACGGCTTTTGAGCCAGTTCTTCGCTTTCGTTATGTCCCGGGTGAGCATGACTGGATACCGAGTTCGAATCTGTTTGAAGGTTTCCAGGGCCGAGTCTCTCTCCAGATCGAGCAGTTCCCCAACGAATTTCGACACATGTTCCGAACGAAAAGAGCGCATGGAAACGGAGAGATGGAGTTCATCCCTATAGTGTACCCGTTCCGGTGTGAAACCTCGACTCAGAAGGTCATGGACAGCGAACTCCGAACCGGTGAGATGTGGGGAGATATAGATATCCCAAGTCGGAAACGAGCGTTCCAGCGATTCAAACCATTCGCGAATACCAGCCTCGCCAGTATTGATCTCCTGACCGCCGCCCACAAGGCAGATGATCGTTGCCCAGGTATCGTGCCGATCGAGACAAGATATGAGATATTCGGGCTCTGACTGGATGAAACCCGCCCGCTTCTTCTTTTGGCGCATGAAATTCGACGTTTGCTCGAGATTCCATGCGCGCTGTGCCTCGTCAAAAATCGCCACGTGCTCGATGGGTGGAGAATTCGAGTCGATCAGGCATTCGTCCCGGAAATGGTGGACGTTCTGGATGAACATCTGGACTTCGCTTGCCGCTTCCTTCTTCGATATTCGCTGTCCATCGGCTTTGCACTTCGCAACCTTGTCGCGTGACAGCGCCTCGCGCAATACGGACACGAGCGGGCCGTTTCCGGAAAGGAAAACGCTGTATACATCCTGGCTTCTCTCTTGATGTTGAGTTGCGACATTCAATCCGACAAGCGTCTTCCCGGCCCCCGGAACTCCGGTCACAAAACAGATGGATTTGCGGGAATGCTCTTTTGAATATTGTATAACATCAGAAATTGATTGAGATGTTCTGCTCAGATTGATGGCGCACGCGTCACTCCGCGATATCTCGTGAACGGAGTGGCCGCGATAAAGTGCCATGGCTGCTTCGATGATCGTCGGCGTCGGCGCATATCGCCCGTTTTCCCATGCGTGCGTGTCGATCGTTCGATGGGAGAGAGAATTCAGTATTTTATCCATGATCACCGGGAGGGAATTGGGGGTTGCCTTCACCGGAGGGAGAATGCGGTCGTTTTCGGGCCAGGTCAGTTCGGGAGTATTTCGTTCATTCGCTTCAGTGGCAATGAGAATCGGGGCAATAGAGGCTTCGTGACTTGTTTCGTGAAAATTCTTCAGGTCGAGGGCGTAGTCCCAGACCTGATCTATGGCTTGTGGCTGAAAATGCTTCTCGCCGATTTTGAACTCGAGCACGAAAATGACCGAGGTTGTGACCAGCACAACGTCGATGTATTTTCCCAGGCGCGGAATGGAAAACTCGAAATGAATCGTGCCTGGAATATGTTGCAGAATGGGTTGAAGAATGTTGATTTCCTGCAACCAGGCATCCCGCTGGGATTGTTCGAGAGAAAAGGAATACCGCGCCGCAATTTTCCCGAGAATTTCTTCGCGGGATGTTCGACAGAAGGTCTCTATAGAATCTGAATATAGTGCACGATTCATTGTTTGGCGACCATCATTGCCAAACGTGTCTTCAAGGCAATGCTCTCAGACGGATACGCTTTGCTTCCACGACGGCAAAAAAGCCCGCCCAGTCATCTCTGGAGCAAATGACGTCAACGATGGCTTTCATAGCAATTTCAGGTGATTCCAAAGAGCATCTGAAAAGAATGACTCCGCAGGATGCAGGAAGTCGGGAACGAAAAGCCAGTTCTCCAAAATCTTTGTCGAATGTCAGAAGAATTCGTGATTCTGAAACTGCTCTGGCAAGAACTTCCTGGTCTTTGCTTCCAGGCGTGTCAGCGCAGATCCATGCCACGTCATGCCCGGCGTTTTTTAATAGATAAACTGCCCCGCCTGGAAAATTCTCATCTGCGAGAAACCGCATCAGGCGACCTTGGATGACGGTATCGGGAAAACCTTTTCGGATTCCAAAACTTCCGAAGCATATTTCAAGCAGGCAATAATATCTTCCTGGGTCACCCGGGGATAATTCTTTGTGATGTCTTCATACTTCCAGCCCTGAGCGAGCAAGCCGATCACAAATTCAACGGTGATCCGGCTTCCCTTGATAATCGGTTTTCCAAGTAAAATATCCTGATCTACAATGATTCGGCTGGTCATAGCGGACCTCTCACCAAACGAATTTCCATTTCTTCTTTTTCTCAAAAACGCGCCATAAGAGCTAAGAAGAAAGGTGTTATGACAAAAGGTCCTCGAACATCCGTTGAGAGCAATGTTCGAGGATTTGCACAGTGGAGGTGGCGTCAACCTAACTGATGGCGGTAAGACCGCTCTAGCAGCGGATTTTTCCGATGAAGAAACCCACCGATACCCCCAGAAATACCCCCGCGGAGTCGTTGCTTGCCACCTCTGGAATTGTCAAAAGAACATCGATCACCCTCATGATACCACACACGACGGCCGCCACCCAAAAAGAACGGCCCCGGCTTACCACGCCGGCGGACAGGAACCGGCCGCCACCGGATCAGCCGCCATCATCGCGGCCCATTCACCCCTACCGGCTCCGAGTCGGCACGGCTTCACCCTGACGGGTTCCGCTCGTCCGCCCCGGCCCCGTCCGGGTTCCTCGAGTCGATCAGCTCGAGAGGGTCAGCACAAGCAGACACAAGCCGGATCGGACGGCACGATAGAGCCGATCAGAGACGGAAGCAAGGCGAACGGACTGACTTAGCGTCACATGACGCTATGTCTTCAGGCAAATCTGCAGCCACCGGCCCGGCGGTGGAGAGCAACGGGAGAATGAAAGAGGGTGGCGGCCGTTACATCTCGAACGGACCGGCGGTGGAGGTTGCGCCGGCATACCAAAAGCGCCCACACCGGCATGGATAATTAGCCTCAAGTGAGGCTAATTTATCGTTCGGTCTTCCAGCTTTTCGCCTCTGGTCGCTGTGAGCGCCTTCGGCCCGATCGGGTTATCGTTTGAATTCTGCCCACGGGTCAACGTCGGCAAACGGGTTGTGTGAAAGGTCCTTTCGCGCGGATGCCTCCACCCTCGAACGCGACGCCGGCGTCAACCCGAACTCCACCAGGAACGCCCGCATTTCCTTTGACGCCTTCGTCGCAATGGCAAGGTTGGGATTCTGAGCGAGAACACCATTCTGGAGCGTGATAACCAGCCCTTCCCGCTTTACCGCCTCCATGGCCGCCGTCCAGATCGAATACTGGCCACAGTATGCCGAGAACCCGGCCGCGTCTCCCGCGGTCAAAAGCCCCCGATCCGTCAGCATCGGGAATAACCGGTTCCATTCGTCCCGGCCCGCCTGATCGAGAAACGCCGGCGGTTCGGCCCCCAGCTCGGGGTATG
>DAOOQQ010000051.1:0-35522 GCA_035388825.1 Candidatus Ozemibacteraceae bacterium | reverse complement strand
TCATCGTGTTCCCGGAGACGGGGTCGCGGTGGTCGAGGGGGTGCTCGAGTCGGGGTTGCGGGTGTTGCGGTTCGAGGGGAGCGGCGATGCCGTCGAGGCGTTCCGCCGGTATGGGGAGATGCCGCTGCCGCCCTATATCACCTCCCGGGAAAGCACCCCGGAACGGTATCAGACCGTTTTTGCCAGCGAGGAGGGATCGATCGCCGCTCCCACCGCCGGTCTGCATTTCGATCCTCCTCTTCTGGATGCCTTGCGCCTGCGGGGCGTCCGGATCGCCGAAACCGTGCTCCATGTCGGGCTCGGCACCTTCAAACCCGTCGAGGCCGAAGAAGTCGAGGGGCACGTAATGCATAGTGAAAGATATTATATATCACGTGATCTTGCATCCGTCCATGCCGAGGTGCGGGCCGAGGGCGGCACGGTCTGGGCTTGCGGAACCACGTCGGTGCGGTCACTCGAGTCGGCGATGGGGGATGACGGCAGGCTCCGGACGGGCTGGAGCGAGACGGCCTGTTTCATCACGCCGGGCTACCGCTTCCGGGCGGTGGATCACCTGATCACGAACTTCCATCTGCCGCGATCGAGCCTGCTCATGCTCGTTTCGGCCCTCTGCGGCCGGGAAAAGATCCTGGAGCTGTATCATGAAGCCATCGGCCGCCGGTACCGGTTCTTCAGCTTCGGCGATGCGATGGCGATCATCTGAACGGGGCGCACCTATGAACGAACGATTCTTTTCCTTCACCGTCGAATCCGAATCCTCCGAGTGCTGGGGCAGGGTAGGGACGATCCGGACCCGCCGCGGCGAAATCCGGACCCCGGTTTTCATGCCGGTCGGCACCTGCGGCTCGGTCAAAACCCTCTCCCCGGAGGAAGTCCGGACGGCCGGCGCCACGATCATCCTGGGAAACACCTACCACCTCTGGCTCCGGCCCGGCACCGAGATCCTCGAGCATTTCGGCGGTCTCCACGCGTTCATGAAATGGGACCGGCCGATGCTGACCGACTCCGGCGGTTTCCAGGTGTTTTCGCTGAAGAAGCTGAACAAGATCACCGACGAGGGGGTCCAGTTCGCCTCCCATCTCGACGGGGCGAAGCTGTGGCTGACGCCCGAGGAGTCGATGCGCATCCAGCGCTCGATCGGGGCCGAGATCATGATGGTGTTCGACGAGTGCTGCCCGTGGCCTGCCGACGAAAAGCTTGCCAGGGAGGCGATGGAACGCTCGGCGCGCTGGGCGAAGCGGTGCCGCGAAGACCACCCGTCGGGGCGGAACGGCCAGGCGCTGTTCGGCATCGTCCAGGGCTCGACCTATCTGCACCTGCGCAAGGAGTCGATCGCCCGGACCGCCGAGATCGGGTTCGACGGCCTGGCGGTGGGCGGCCTTTCCGTTGGCGAACCGAAAGCCCTGATGATCGACACGCTCGACGGCATGATGCCCGGGATGCCGAAAGATCTGCCTCGCTATCTCATGGGCGTCGGCAGCCCCGAGGATCTGTTCTATGGCGTGGAACGGGGGATCGATATGTTCGACTGCGTGATGCCGACCCGCATCGCCCGGCACGGGGCCGTTTTCACCCCGACCGGCCGCATCGATCTGACCGGCCTGGCCTGGCAGAGATCCGACGAGCCGATCGATCCGACCTGCGACTGCCAGGCGTGCCGCACGTTTTCCCGCGGCTACCTGCGTCACCTGTTCAAGGCGAAGGAGATCCTGGCGCTGCGCATGGCGAGTTTGCACAATATCACGTTCATGATTACCCTTATGGGGAGGATCCGCGCGGCGCTGGCGGATGGAACGTTCCAGCGGCTCAAAAGCGAGTTTCTCGCATCCTACATGGCAAGGGAGGAAAAACGATGACCAGTCCGTCCGAACAGAAGGAGCGTATCGCCGAGGCGATGGAGCGGTTCAAGACCGGGGATCTCGACGGTGCCGAGGAGCTGTTCAGGGAGTTCCTGCACCGCTTTGCCGAGAGCGATCTTGCCGATAATGCCTGCTATAATATCGCGAAGATTCATATGCGGCGGAACCAGACGATGAAGGCGCTCGAGTGGCTCGAATACCTGCTGGTGCATTATCCGGGGAGCGACGCGGCCTACTTTGCCGAGGACGAGAAGGTCGAGCTGCTTCGCCAGCTCGGGAAGGGGCCGGCCGAGACGGCCGACGAGTGCTACTTCCGCGGAAAGATGGCCCTCAAGGAGAAGAACACGGACGAGGCCGAGCGGATCTTCCAGGAGCTGCTCGAGAAGTATCCCGACAGCGACCTCGCCGACAATGCCCATTACAACCTGGCCGTCATCTCCAAGCAACGGGGTCTCTTCGACCAGGTGCGCCGCCATGTCGACATCATCATGACGCAGTATCCCGACAGCGACGCCGCCATCTACGCCCCCGATCTGCTCGAGGATGCCTGAGCGAATCGATCCCGACGAAACGACGCGCCCGCGGGGGATCGACCCCGCGGGCGCGTTCTCTGTCGGAGGGAAGCGGTTACTGTTCGAGCTGCAGTTCCGTGGTGAAGATCGAGCTGCTGTCTTCCGAGACCTTCAGCCCCGTCTCTTCACCCTTGATGTAGCCGCGAGTGAGGTTCACGGCCAGGATGTCGATCTCGTAGCCGGTGATCACGCCGCTGAAGTAGGCTTCGGCCATGTAGTTGCTGCCGACCACGTCGACGTAGGGAACCAGGTCCTTGCCGCCCTGCTTGATGTAGACGCGGACCGTTTCCCCGTTCTCGAGGGTCGAGGCTTCCTGGCCGGACGGGGCTTTGCCGCGCACGACGACGCGCAGATCGCGCTTGATCGGCTCGATGTTGTTGAAGTCGATGTCGATGCCGCCGATGGTGCCGCCGGGGCGCTGGCTCGGCAGGCTGACCGACGAGTTGATCGTGATCGTGTCGTAGCCGCGGATCTTCATCTTGACCGCAACGGTGCCGGCGGTGATCGGAATATTCGGTAGAGTATACACCACGGTGCCCTGGAAGGTGCCGCCGCCGGTGCCCGCCGTACCGGTCGCAACGACGCGGCCCGCCGATTCGGCCCAGATCACGCCCGTGAAGTTCGCATCGGCCCCGTTCCCGTAAATATACCCGGGAACATTGCGCAGGGTTCCGGAGATGCTGACCCGCAGCGGGTTGAGCTGGATCACGCCCAGGTCGTAGCCGGACTTGGTGAGCTGAATCGGCCCAATGGTGTGGACATCGTAATTGTCGCAGTTGATCTTGTAGGTGCGCTCACCGCCTTCGAGGCTGGTCCATCCGCTCTCCTTGAAGTCCTGAGAGGTCTCGAACGTCTTGGTGCGGGCCGGGTCGATCTGCGTCACCGTGAAGTTCTGCACGGGCTTGCCGATCACGGCATCGATCGGATACCCGCGCAGCGTGCCGCGCTCGGAGGTCGTGCTCTTGCCCATCAGGATGGTCGGCGCCTGAACGGTTTCACCGTTGGTCACCTTGACCACGACGGTGCCAGCTTCGGAGGTGCCGCTGGCCTTGTCGACGAAATACCCGTACTTCGTCGCCTCGAGGGTCCAATCGCCCTCGTCGGGATTCATGTCGGTCAACACATACCGCCCGTCCCCGCCGGTGTTGACGGAACGGGTGCCGTACTTCGCGTTGGTCGCCCGCAGCAGAACGTCGGCGACCGGGGTGTATTTGGTCGATTCGAGCACATAGCCCTCGACCGTTCCCGACTTGACGCCGAGAGAGCCCTTCTCGCAGCCGGTGATGACGAGACTCGAAAGAGCCAGCGCCACCAACAGGAGCCACCGTGTCTTGGCCGGTTTCAACTCGCTTCCCATGTGAAGTGCCTCCGTTGTTCGCCCTGCGGCGAAGCTGAATGAAAGTGATCCGGTGAAGGTATCGGCGTATTTCGCCGAATCCTTGATGGTTTTCTTCTCGAATGAAGAAGTTGGTTCCCGACACGGACGGATCGCGATCCGCCCCTACGCCAGAGAGATCGCTCCCCCATGGCCCGTAGGGGCGCTTCGTGAAGCGCCCGAACCCAATCAGAGCTGAGAGAACCCGGCTCTTTGGCCGTAGGGGCGCTTCGTGAAGCGCCCGAACCCACCCCGTGGCCTTTTAGCTGTCGGAAAAAATCCGTAAGGGGCGGTCCGAGAACGAATCACGGCAGGGGGTAAAGAAACGACCGGGATGCGCCGATACAGAATCAAACCCATCGGCAAACTGTATCGATCCGGGAGGCCGCAACATGATGCCACTCAGAAGAATCCCCTCGGGAATGGGGATCCTGCTCACCTTTTTCCTGCTGATTCTCACGCTGGTCGGCTGCGAGAAAGGCACCCTCGGTCTCAAGGGCGGGAGCATTTCCGGCGTTGTCCTCGACAGCCGCACGCTCGCGGGCGTCTACGGTGTCAACGTCACCGGCACGTCCGGGGACGAGGGCGGCGACGACCGGGTGACTTCGTTCACCCAGACCGACTCGCAGGGCAACTACCATTTCGGAGACCTGCGCGCCGGCGAATGGACCATCTCGTATGACAAGGTCGGATACGAGCCGATCCCCCAGGATGCTTCCGGGGCGACCAAGGTCGTCGTCGTCAACAACGAGCATCGGAATGTGCCCCATGTCCGGATGGTTCAGAACTATGCCAATCAGTATATCACCGTCCGGGGCCTGTTGAAGGATGCCCGGAACGGCACGATCATCTCCATCGGAACGGCTCAGTTCACCTTCGGGAATCAGGTGTACAACAACCGCCTGCCCTCCGACTTCCAGGTCGGCTTTGCCGTTCCCGCCCAGGTCGGCGAACTGAACGTGACGATCAAGGTATCGAACTACCAGACCTACACCACCACGGTCAATGGGGCGACGGATGTCGACCTCGGGGTCATTCTGCTCCAGCCCCAGACCTACAAGATCGTGGGCGTCTGGAAAGACGTTCCCGGCTGGGTCTTCACCGAAGGTCCCCGCGCCGATATCGTCGCCTACTCGGGAAACCGCGTCGTGGCTACGGCTACCGGCCAGCTGAACACGCAATCCTTCGAGGTCGACGGGATTCCGATGGGCACCAGCGTTTCCCTCGAGGTCGAGATCAAGGGCTTCCGGATGAACGGGGCGGTTCCCGTGGTGCCGAACAGCGACTTCCAGGGCGTCATCTACCAGACGCTTTCCCTCAAGAACAACTTCTCACCCATCCTGCGCGATGTGCGCGTCGTCGTGACGGGCACCAATATCAGCTCCGGCGAGCGCCTCGGCGCCTACTGCCAGGAAACGGGAACCGTCTGGCCGACGACGACCGTGACCAACCCGACCGGCAGCATTGGCACGCCGCGTGTGGTCGACCTCGGGACGAACCAGGTTCCGACCGGCTACACCCTGACGTTCAAGGGATACAATGTGGATGATGGAACGATTGGAACGGAACGGGTCATGGTCAACGATGACGGTGTCGATCCTCAGATCGTCACGATTCCGGTGAACTGACGGAGGACCGAAACGATGGCATATACGACCGCGAACGAGAACAGGAGGTCGGTTTTCATGAATCTGCGCGTGTGGGGGGGCTGGCTGCTTGCCGTTGCCGGGGTTTCGGTCCTGATGACCATGGGGTGCGAAAAGGGCGCCCTGGGCGTCAGGAGCAGCAATGTCCGTGGAACGATCATCGACAGTGCAAGCTCGAACCCCATCAATGGCGTCCGGGTCAGGCTGGTCACCGAAACGGCTGTGATGGGCAACTCCCAGCAGGCCCTCGGGCAGAACTATGTCACCCAGACGGATGGAAACGGCCAGTTCATGTTCACCAATATGACCCCGGATAAAATGAAGCTGGAAGCCTCGAAGGTCGGATACGAGGATCTCGAGTATCCCGGCGGCTCCTCAACCGTCACGGTGTTCTACGTGCCGAATGGCGAGGACGTGAATCTCGGTGCCTTGAAGATGGCGGCGATTCCCAATCCGCTGCCTCAGAATATTTCCGTCCGGATCATTCTGCGCGACAGCAAGTCGATGGAAGTGCTCGATCCGGCAAGCGTCGTCAGCATCGCTTTCGACGACAAGGTTTTCACTCACACCGTGTTGCAATGGCAGAGCGGCCAGACGGCGGCGGGCGATCCGATCACGCTGCCTGCCAAGAGCGGCGACTACACCGTGTCGATCAACCCTGATCCCGAGTATTACAAGACGAAAACCATGACTATTCCCGGGAACAGCGCGATCATGACCGATATCACGCTCGAGGCCAACTCCTACAACCTCGTCGTTCGGTGCGTGAACGTGCCCGATTACATCAAGGGCGGCGTCGTGAATCTGTATGCCGAGAAAATTGACACAGACCCTGAGAGGGCCGCCAAGGTGCTGGCAACTCATACGATCAACAACCTGGGTACGTTGTCCTCGCCAAATCTGCCCGAAATCGTGACCGTGCCCGGCATTGCCTTCCCGATTTATTTGCGAGTGAACATCCGAGGTTACCAGGATGAGGTCGTGAAAATCGACGATCCGGCCATTGCCGATAAGGAACAGGGAAATATCCGCATCGACGTAGATTTCCTAGCGGACAATGGCACGACGACGGTCGTGCTCAAGCCGATCATTCCGATCCAATCCAAAGCCGGTCTGCTCGATAACCGGATCACCCGCCCCGTGACCCTGCGTGTTGCTGGTCCCGACCTGCTCCAGGGCGACTCGGTCGAAGGGTATCTGTGGGGCAATCCGACCTACAATCCTCTGATCGCTCCGCTCGGCGGCTTCATCGATGTCGAATTCCCGAACGTGCCGGTCGGGTACGAGCTCCCGTATTCCGTCACCGTCATGCCGGCTCCCGCCCGCGCCGCCTCTGGCAGCTACTCGATCCCGAATCCGGCTGAATCCAAGATGATCAGCCCGCCGGAAGACCTTCCGGCTCCGACCCTCATCATCGGCGTGAACGCCAAACGGCCGAGCTGAGTCCAGAACATTTCCAAAAACGAACCGCCCCCGGGAAATTCCCGGGGGCGGTTTTGCTCTTGGTTTGGAGCTCAGCTCCAGAAGGCCTTGCCGTGCGGGTAGGACCGGCCGAGGTGCTTCGCGACCGTGGCCGCGATGTCCCACAGGCCCTGGCGGATGCCGAGATCGGTGCCCGGCCGGCCTTTCTGGTAGGCGAGCAGGAAGGGATACTCACGGGTGTGGTCGCTTCCCTTGAAGGTCGGATCGCAGCCGTGATCCGAGGTGAGGATCAGCAGATCCTTCTCGTCGAGCTTGGCCAGAAACCCGGCAAGCCAGACATCGAACTCCTCGAGGGCCTTCTTGTACCCGGCCACGTCGCGGCGGTGACCGAAGATCATGTCGGTGTCGACGAGGTTCGTGAAGATGAAGCCCTCCTTCACCTTGTCGAGCGACTCCATCGTTTTCTTCATTCCGTCGGCGTTGCTTTCCGTCGTCACGTAGGGCTCGACCCCGCGGCCGGCGAA
This sequence comes from Candidatus Ozemibacteraceae bacterium, assembly GCA_035388825.1. Taxonomy (GTDB): domain Bacteria; phylum Muiribacteriota; class Ozemobacteria; order Ozemobacterales; family Ozemobacteraceae; genus MWAR01. The sequence continues at coordinate 28,124 of DAOOQQ010000051.1, read as the reverse complement.
GATGTCGTAGATCTTGCCGATGCCGTAGGTCGTCACCTTCTGCTTCTTGAGCACGTCGAGCAGCGTGTCGACGGTTGGCTCGAGGCTGAAATCATGGCGGTGCGGCGTGCGCTTGTAGGCGCCGGAGGTGCCGACGAACGGCCGGGCGATGACGCGCGCGGCGCCGAGATCGGGCGGCTGGAGCAGCTCGCGGGCTTTCCGGCAGATGGCATACAGTTCTTCCAGGGGGACGACCTCTTCGTGGGCCGCGATCTGGAACACCGAGTCGGCCGAGGTGTAGACGATCAGCTTGCCGGTTTTCACGTGCTCGTCGCCGAGCTGCATGATGATCTCGGTGCCCGAGGCCGGGTAGTTGCCGATCGTGCCGCGGCCGACGGCCTGTTCGAACTGCTCGATGAAGGAGCGGGGAAAGCCTTTGGGGAACACCGGGAAGGCGAAATCCAGCTTCGCGCCCATCATTTCCCAGTGGCCCGTCGTCGTGTCCTTGCCCGGGGACAGTTCATGGGCCTTGCCGAACGAGCCCATCGCGGACTTCACCGGGGCGACGCCCACGATCGGGGTGATGTTGCCCAGACCCAGCTTCGCCATCGTCGGGACGTTCAGTCCCCCCGAAACCTTCGCGATGTTCGGAATCGTCGCCGATCCCTCATCTCCATACTCCGCCGCATCCGGCATGGCCCCGATGCCCGCACTGTCAACGACGATACATATTGCTCGCATTCTCTTGTCTCCTTGATTCACGCGGCTTTCGTCTTTTTTACCGGAAGCGCATGGGAAATATTCAGCAACCCGTCGATTGAAAGGTCTTCGTCGACCAGTGGCCAGTGGATGCCATAACCCGAAGGTGAAACGTCAAAGGCATTTCTTTGCTCACCTGTCGCAACAGATAATGTTGAAGAAATATCTTTGAGCTTGAACTCGTATTGTTTTCCATCGATCTCGATCTGCATGGTTTCGTTCGTGAATCGAACATGTTGGATGTTGTGAATTTTATTCATAAAGACTTTCTCGCCTGAAATTCATTCCATGAATTCTCGATGAGTTCGAAATATTCAAAAATCAGCTTCTTCACGAGCCTCTTGTCTGAAGGACTCATATTGTATGAATAGGCTTCAATTGCGTCAAAATCGTCGCAGTCGAGCCAATATTTGCATTCCTTGTCGCCGCTTGTGCAATGAACATGAATGGGCTCATTGCTCTCATTCGCGTAGAAAAAGAATCTCCAGCCGAAAATCATGAGAATGGTAGGCATCACAAGGCATGATACCACATTTCATGGATTTTCCTCCCCGAGACAGAGAGCATTCACATGGAACGTCTGTTCAGAAAAGGAAATTGGAAAATGTTATCCCTGTTGTGATGGTGTGCCCAGCGACTCGAGGCGCATGATTTTGGCGACGCGGGCTGCGTGGCGGCCGGGGGCCGGCGGGGTCGCGATCCAGAGGTCGACGATCTGCTTCATCAGGCCGGGGCCGATCACCATGCTCCCCAAGGTGAGCAGATTGGCATGATTGTGTTCGCGACTGTTGCGCGCGGTGTAGAGATCGTTGCAACAGGCGGCCCGGATGCCGGGAACCTTGTTCGCGGCCATGCAGGAGCCGATGCCGGCTCCGTCGATGACGATGCCGAGGGTGTGGGGATTCATCGCAACGGAGCTGGCGACGAGCCAGGCGATGTCGGGATAATCGACCGGCTCCGTCGAAAACGCGCCGACGTCCTCGACCGTGTGGCCGGCCGCCGTCAGGTGCTTTTTCAGCTCCTCCTTGAGCGGATACCCGCCATGATCAGCCCCAATCACGATCTTCGGCATATCTCACCATCCTGCTTGATAAGGATTTCACCACGAAGACACAAACGCTGTTTCACCACAAAGGCACCAAGGCACAAAGAACAGAGACAGACTCATTTAAAGGCCCTTTGTGTCTTCGTGTCTTTGTGGTGATCCTCCTAAATGAACTCGCGGAAGAGTTCGGGGCGGGGGCGGGGAATGACCACGCTGTAGACCACCTGGCCCCGGCCCTCGAGTACATTCAGGCCCGCTGCAACGGAGGCTTCGACGGCGGCCACGTCGCCGGTCATCGTGTAGAACGCCTTGCCGCCTATAGCCATTGCTATACGGATTTCGACGAGCTGCACGTCGGCGGCCTTGGCCGAAGCGTCGGCCGCGAGGATCGTCGAGACGACGTCGAAGGTTTCCAGCACGCCCAGGGCGTCCGTCGCGGGCAGCGGATTCGTGGCCGTCATCGCGGGATAGATCTGGGAATGCAGGTTCGGAATGACGAGGTCATTCACGAGATACCCCTGGCCGACCCGCACGCCCGAAGCGACACTGGCCTCGACGGCAGCGACGTCGCCCCAGACCATGACGATGAACTTGCCCGGGCAGATGGTGCGCGACAGCACGAGCTCGACCGCGGAAGTCTTGAGCATGGCGTCGGTGACCTGGTAGCCCATGGCGATGCTCGAAAGTTCCACGATTCCGATGGCGTTCTGTGAGATATTCATGTCGGTGCTCTCCGTCCTGGTTCGGGGCGTCTTCAGGCCCGGGTGATGACGATCGCGCCGGTGTCGACGCTGGAAACGCGGCCGCTGATCGAGGCATGCAGGGCTGCGCCGAGCTTCTTCTCGGGAACGGCGCCGATCAGTTGGCCGACCTTCACGGTGTCGCCGACGCGCACGAGGGGCTCGACCGGCACGCCGACGTGCATCTTCAGCGGCAGCCGGACCTGTTCATACCGTGCCTGGACAGGCGTCCAGGGGGATTTGTGATCGTATTCGAGGAGGCCGAGCCGCTTGATCAGCCGTTCGATGCCGACCCGCCGCTGGCCACGCATCGGGTGGACCTGGGGTGCGGACTTCCAGTCGGTCGCCTTCACGCCGTGGGCGAGATGATGCTTCTTCGCCATCTGGCACATCTCGCGGGGGGGCAGGCCTTCGGGGCAGGAGAACAGCGAGCAGAGGCCGCATTCGCTGCAGAAGATCGCGTCGATCGCGTAGTTCTGATCGTTGAACGGCGCGAGCTGTGCCGTCCGCATCGCCTTGTGCGGCCGGATCGGGTAGCCGAGCAGCGCGCGGGGACACAGTTCCGAACAGTCGGTGCACTGGTCGCAGGCCGAGCGGGCGATCTGCCGGTTGTGCGCCTCGGGCGTCATCATGCGCCGGATCAGCGGATGGTCGAGAGGGAGGGCGATCAGGCCACCCGTCGTCTTGGTCACGACATCGGTGCGGGGATCCCGCACGAGCCGGCCCATCATCGGTCCGCCGTCGATCACGGCCAGCCCGTCGACGCTCTTGAGCCCGGAAAGCGCAAGCGCCTCGAGCACGGTGATGCCGACCGGCACCTCCACCGTCATCGGGTTCGGAACGGCGCCGGCGAGGCTGAGGATCTTCGTCGTCACCGGCCGGTTGCGGCCAAGATTCAGCAGCGTCTCGACGTTGCACACGACGCACCCGACGTGGAGCGGGATACCGCCGAAGGGGATCAGCCGGCCGCTGGCTTCATATACCAGTTCGTATTCATCGCCCGACGGATAGAAGTCGCCGAGCGGCAGCATCGCGATGCGGCGGTCGGGAATGGCTTTCTCGAGCATCGCGAGCAGGTCGGCATACTTGCGCTTCATCGCGATATGCGCCTGCTTCGCCCCGGTGAGATCGATCGCGCGGATCAGGCCCTTGAAGAACTCGTCCGTCGCGTGCTTGAGGATCTCTTTGTCCTTGTGGAGAAGCGGCTCGCACTCGGCGGCGTTCACGATCAGGTGGTCGACGTTCTGCGCCGCCAGCTTCACATGCGTCGGGAATCCCGCGCCTCCACATCCCACCAATCCCAGTTCCGCTACCGCAATCTCGGCCATGGTTCTCATCCGTTTCGAAGGAATGGATACGATGAAATCACCGCGATGAAAGATCTACCACAGAGACACAGAGTGACAGCAAAAAAAGCACACTTCTTCAAGATGACATGCACGTGTCTTGTCATCGGGATGCTCTGTGCCTCCGTGTCTCTGTGGTTCGTCGGATCAGACGATTCGGAAGCTGTCGACGATGACGCAGCGGCGCTGCCGGGTGAAGGTGCGGGCGCTGGTCAGCCCCTCGCCCGTGGGGGAGGCGATGGTGAAGGTGGTATACCCTTCGCCGCCCATTCCCAGCCCGGCGTAGCTCGGACCGTTCTTGACGAAGATCGAGCAGTTGCACCGCACGGCCATCTTGTGCAGGTTGTCGATGTTGCGGCTGTGCATGACGGCCGTGTGGCGGTTCCCGTTCTCGACCTTGACGGCCAGGTCGATCGCGGCGTGAACGTCGCGCACGCGGACCAGAGGAATGACCGGCATCAGCAGCTCTTCCACCACGAACGGGTGGTCGGGTCCGGTTTCGCACAGCACCATGCGGATGTCATCCGGCACGCGCACGCCGATCTGCTCGAGAATGTAGCCGGCGTTCTTGCCGACGAACTTGCGGTTCGGGCCGCCGGTCTTGGGGTCGATCACGAGCTTCTCGAGCTGGATGATCTCGCGGGCCGACGCCTCGTAGGCGCCGCTGTTGCGCAGATGCCGCTTCAGCTCCTCGGCGACCGACTCGACGACGATGATCTCCTTCTCGGCGATGCACAGCACGTTGTTGTCGAGTGTAGCGCCGGATATAATATCGCGCGCTGCTTTTTTCAGGTCGGCCGTCTCGTCGACGACGGCGGGCGGGTTGCCCGGGCCGGCGGCGATGAACTTCTTGCCGCACTTGGCGGCGGCGGCGACGACGGCGGGGCCGCCTGTGACGACCAGCAGCCTGATCGAGGGGTGGGTCATCAGGATCTGGGCGTTCTCGATGCTCGGCTTGGCCGCCATCGTCATCAGATTCACGGGGCCGCCGGCTTCGACGACGGCCTCGTTCAGCAGTTCGAGGGTGAACCGGCTGACCTTGGTGGCGCCGGGGTGGGGGCCGAACACGACGGAGTTCCCGGCGGCGATCATGCCGATCGAGTTGCAGATGATCGTCTCAGAGGGGTTCGTCGAGGGGGTGATCGCCCCGATGATGCCGTAGGGCGCCTGCTCGACGACGGTCAGGCCGTCGTCCCCCGAGTAGGAAACGGGCTGCAGGTCTTCGATGCCGGGGGTTTTGGTGATCGCGAGCGTGTTCTTCTGGATCTTGTCGTCGATCCGGCCGTAACCGGTGTCCTCGACGCCGATGCGCGCGATCTCCTCGACCTTCGCCAGACACCGCCGGCGCATGTTCTCGATGATCTTCTTCCGCAGGGCGACCGGAAGCTCGACAAGCTTCTTCTGGGCTTCCCCGGCGGCCTTGATGGCATCCTCGATGTTCTCGAAGACGCCCTTGCCGCCGGCGGAGCCGCCGTGCTGCGATGCGGCGGCCGGCAGGGCTCCGGCAGTCTTCAGATTTTTGAGGACTTCCTTGACGATGACGCTCAGTTCATCCTGAGAAATGGACATGATACCCCCCGTGATCGAAAGAAGGCGGCCAACCCGGACGATCCCCGGCCCGGCAGCGAAATTTCAGGCTGCGCGGGCCGGGAAAACGCTCCGGAAGCGGTCTCGCCGTCCGTCAGGTCGTGCGTTCGTGGTCCATCACCACCGCGTCGACGATGGCGGCAATCGCCGCATCGACCGGGCAGTTCAGGGTGCGCTCCGTCAGGCGGGCCGAGCTGCCGTTGACGAGCAGCACGGTTTCCCCTGCACCGGCACTGACCGCGTCCACCGCAATGACATGATGGCCCGTGGGCTTGTGATCAATCGTGAGCTCCTCGACGACGAGGAACTTCATCCCGTTGAGCCGTTCTTCCTTGCGGGTGCAGACGACGGTGCCGCAGACGCGACCGAGATTCATGACGACGTTCCCGTCGGATTACTTCTTGGAAGCCGTCTGGCTGTTGTCGCGGATCGGCATGACCTCGTCGAGGTTGCCGTGCGGCCGCGGAATCACGTGGACGCAGATCAGCTCGCCGATCTTCTTGGCGGCGGCAGCGCCGGCATCGGTGGCGGCCTTGACGGCGGCGACATCACCGCGCACGAAGGCGGTCACATACCCGGAACCGATTTTTTCCCAGCCGACGAGCTTCACGTTGGCGGCTTTGACCATCGCGTCGGTGGCTTCGATGAGAGCGGTCAGACCTTTGGTTTCGATCATACCCAGAGCTTCCTGCATGGCGTCCTCCTGAGATTTGGCTTATCGAAAATGGTGTACTGCTGTCGAAATTCTATGGCAAAAGACCGGGATCAGCGAATGATCTCGACCATGTCACCCGTTTTGAGACCGGCGGCGTTGCCCTCGTCGTTGTCGACGTGGAAATCCGCGGCAAACTTGTCGCTGACGCGCACCAGGACGTTCTGGAAGGCGACCGCGCGGGGGCCCTGCGTCTTGACCGAGACGCGGTCCATGTCCTTGAGGCCCATCTTGTCGGCTTCCTTCGTGTGCAGATGCACGTGCCGGGTGGCGACGATGACGCCTTCCTTCAGCACCACATGGCCCTTGGGGCCGACGACGATGATGCCGGGCGTGCCCTTTGTGTCCCCGGAATCGCGGTACACGATCGGCACCCCGAGGGTGAAGCTGTCGGTGCCCGAGATCTCGATCTGGGTCGCGGGCCGGACCGGGCCGAGGATGCGGCACTTCTCGATGACGCCCTTCCGGCCGACGAGCATGACGCACTCTTCCGCGGCGAACTGGCCGGGCTGGGAGAGCTTTTTCATTTCCTTCAACTGGTACCCGGCGCCGAACAGGGTCTCGAGATCGGCCTGGGTGAGATGGATGTGGCGGCCGCTGACGCCGACGGGAACGGTTCCGGGGCGGATGCGATCCTGGAGATCGATATGCTTGAGCACTTCGGCAACGATGGTTTTGACTTTGGCTTCGTCGATCACGACTTGTTCCTTTCCCTGGCGATATTCTCGAGTTCACAACCCTTCATCAGAAGGGCTCCATCAGGCGGAAGCGCCGCCGCCGTGCGGCCCCGGACGTCCGTGAGCCGGAAGATCCGGTCGCCAATTATAGCACAACAATCCCGGGCGGCAAGGGGGGCGGGCACATAAAGCGAAAACTGTTTCCCGGCGACGAGCCGGCACAGCGCCTCGAACCGCTTCGGCTCGGTGTACGCCGGCAGGTCGGGGACGATCGCGCCCTCGCAGCCGAGGTCGAGCGCCATCGCCAGCGAGATCTCACCGGTGAAGGCCCCCTGTTTCTCCCAATGGATGCTCGGGGCCACGAGGCGCCCTTTCAGGGAGGGGAACAGCTCGTTGAACGCGGGCATCAGGGGCTCTGAAACAGTGAACAGGGGGGCGAGAGGAGATGCGGCGAAGCCGTGGATCAGCTCGCCGAACTTCTGCAGATGCTTCACGCCGCGGGCCTCGACCGGAATGAGCACGCGCCGGGAAGCGCGCCTCGTGAGCCGGATGCCGAGCGCGGCCGCCGTTTCCCGTGCCCAGTCCGTCATCGGGGTTTCTTCATCGAGCGCCCGGATCCCCTGGGTGTGCATGACCCGGACATCGTCGGCCGTCAGCATCGCGGCCGCGGCGACCGTCGGACCGGAAATGGTTCCGGGGGCGGGGGCGGCCTCACAGGCTTCGCGGAGCCGGGCGGGCGTGACCAGGCCGATTCCGAGGTCGGCCAGTTCCGCCGGGGGTCGGCCGATCTTGTCGACGAGCACGTGCACCGGGATCGATCGGGCCTGGGAAATGACGGTCCAGAGGGCTTCGGCGTCGGGGCGGTCCCGGAGGCCGAGCGACAGGCGCCGGAACAGGTCGGCGGGGGGCTCGTGGATGACGACCGCGGCGAACCGGGAAAAGCCGATGAATGCCAGGGATTCGAGGCGGGCCAGCATGAACTCTTCGGGCTGGAGCCCGAACGGCGCCTGGAGGAGATCCGGGGCTTTGAGCGTTTCCGAGACGATGAGCAGCGGTCGTGCCGTCATGACGTGGATACTATACCGATCCGGCGCCCGAAGGCAACAGGAAAAGCGGAAAAAAGAACGAGGCCGCCGGAGTGTCCGGGCGGCCTCGATGGGTTGCGGGTAAGCCCCCGCCTCTGCCGTGTGAAGGAAAATTGAACCCTACCTAACGGTAAACGGTTGTCCGCTCGCCCTCACAATGAGGTCTTCGTAACAGGAGTGATCCTGTTCGTAAGGTGATCTCAGCGGGGGGCGAAGACAGATTCCCTCTGGATACAGGTGTCGGCTCAATTAAACCTGCATCATCACGCACAGCGCAGGGACATGATTTTCAAACAGCCTCTGCTATGAACATACCACACCTCGTCCCCCTTGGCAAGTTCACCCGTTCCCCGGACAAACTGGAATGTGCTTGGCGGAGGTATACAAATGAACCGGTTCCCCCCCACTGTTTTGGGCGAGCTTGCCGGACCGGTCGAAGATGTGTGGGCCATGTCGGGGATATCCGAGGCGCTTGCGGTCTCTCCTCCCTGACACAAAGAACCCCTTTCGCCCCGGTGTCGAGGACGAGCTTGCATGCAAGCCGGAGGCGTGGTTAGATGGGCGCGACATACCCGGAATGAGGATGCGAAACCCATGGATGAAATCGTTCTGACACCGTCGCTGCGGCTCGCGACATCACTGATTTCGGCCGGCATTTCCGCGCTCGTCGGCTGGTTCGTTCTTGGGAGGGCCCGACAGCAGCCCGTGAACCGGGTCATCGCCGGCATCGCCACGGCGTCGATGCTGTATAATATATTTCAAATTATATTTCAAATCCTGCCGAGCATCTGGTTCGTCCGGGCCGGCTGGATCGGGACGATCCTGCTGATCCCGCTGCTCGCGGAATTCCCTGATGCCGTGCTCGAGGGGCGGTATGCGCGAACCCGGACGCGGGCAATGGCCTGGTCGGCGGCGACGGTGTTCCTGCTGGCGCTGCCGACGAATCTGATCTTCCGGGGCGAGCTCGAACTGACGCCCGACGGGCCGCTGGCGATCGGGGGGGCTCTCATGAAGGGGTACGCCTTCGCGATGGGCGTGCTGCTCGTGCGGATCGCCTACCGGCTGCTGAAGGCCCGGTTCACCCATCCGGACGAGATGATGCGCCGCCGGGTCGAGTTCATCCTGCTCGGCGAGGCGTTCTACTGCCTGTGCGCCCTGCACGACATGCTGCTGCGCCACCAGATCTTCTGGGTGTTCGAGTTCCCGATCGTCGAGTGGGCGACGTTGGCGTTCATGATCATCGTCGTGTACGCGACGATGCGGTTCAAACTCGTCGACATCGACGTCGTGATCGGAACGGGCGTGTATTACATGCTGCTGACGCTCGGCACCGCGGCGCTGTACAAGACCGTCGAGAACATCCTCCAGGACGACCTGAAAAAATACATCGACGAGCATTCCTGGTGGGCGCAGATCCTGCCCGCTTTCGCGGTCGCCCTGCTGATCGAGCCGGCGAACATGCTGATCCAGCGGCTGACGGAGGGCTGGTTCCTCGAGCCGAAATTCCGGAAGATGGGCATTTTCCGCAGCCCGAACTTCCAGTATCTCGTTCTCAACGGCAAGCTCGATGAGCTTCGCAAGCTTCGCTCCGAGCTCGACCAGCTCGTCGAACACGCTGCCGGCACCTCACCGGTCAGCCCGACAGACCGGGACAGCACCTGAACCAAGCCGTTACGAGGTCCGTTCCACCACAAGAGCGCCAGGATACAAAGAAGCATGACGGTTTTCACCGTCGGCGGTTTGGGCGGATCACGATCCGCCCCTACGATGCAGATGGCGATCTAGAGACGCGTAGGGGCGCATCGTGATGCGCCCGGAACACAGCCGAAACGGAACTTCACCTCAGAGACGCCGAGGCACAAAGATTCGAAGGATGGAGGAATATGGTACGCGAGCACGAGGATCGAGAGCTCCGGGACTGCAGAGCTGAACGGGAAGGTTGCCAACCTGGCGGGGTACAGGTAAAATGAGTTCATGCACATTCGGAACAAGGGGTTGCGGATCCGCTTTTTCGCGGTTGTCATGCTTCTGGCCGGCGCGCATCTCGGCTGTCTGCCGCCGACAGCGCAGGCCACGACGCCCCGGTTTGCCGAGCTGCATCGCGACCAGTTTCCCCTGACGAAGGAAGTCGTCCTGAAGAAGATGCTGTTCGCCTGCGGCATGATCGACGCATCCTTCCACGGGATCAACGACCTCGTCGCGGCCCTCCAGTATACGAAGAAAAATAACGATCCTCGGGCGATCGCGGCACAGCTTCTGGCCGTCCGCATGGGCCTCGAGGAAAAACCGTCCATGCTCAGACATATAGCCCGGGAAATAGAATTCTGCGAGAAGTATCCGAACTTCCCGCGCGGGTTCAACGACTCGCCGGAAGGCCCCGAGCTGATCAGCGCCGAGTTCGACAAGATCGCCGGCCACATCGAGAACCTGAACATCAACCACCAGCTCACCGATCTCGCCGCCCTTCGCAAAGAGGCCGAGCGGGTCGTGTTCGAGCTGTTCTGGTTCGACAGCGAGAAGATGCGCACCCTGGGGATGGACATCCTGACCTTCCTGCGCGTCGAGCTGAAGGAAGATCTCCCCTTCGACGTCTTCAACAAGCCGATCAAGCCGCGGCCCTGACCCACCGAAATTCTCAGGAATCGTCTCATCCGCAAATCACGCCGATGAGACGATTTCTTTTCACCCGGGAGTCCCCGAGCCGCAGAGATACTTCGTTGGAACAAGCAAGAATTTCAGACGAGAATACGAAGGAACACGTTCATCACAGAGATACGAAGACCGTTTCACCGCCGAGGCGCAGAGGCGCAGAGATTGAAACAAGATGGAAAAATGATGTATGAAAATATTTTCCTCGGCATCTCAGCGTCTCAGCGGTGAATCGTTCGAATTTCAACATCCCAGGACACGAAGAACACAGAGGCTGCACGGAGAATGTTCCGATCCTCCGTGAATCCTCTGTGTCCGCTGTGTTCTCTGTGATGAAGCTGTTTTCCGGATCTTTTTTCCGGCTTCCACGGGCAAATATCGAGTGGAGCGGGCGGATCACGATCCGCCCCTACATGGGGTGGCGGGCTATCCCGCGATGGCCCGGGAAGGACGATTCGATGCGTAGGGGCGGTTCGCGAACCGCCCGGGGAGTCTGACGAGAGGGTCAGCCGGGCTGTTGGTGCGGGGAACGGGCTCTGCGGGCGTTGCGCTTCTTCGCCATGCTCCGGTCGCGGCCCGAGCGCAGCGCCTTCCCGAGGCCGGCGAGCACGTCCGCCTCGAGGTGCTCCTCCTGGAGCGCGATGATCTCGTCGCGGATCATCGCGGCGCGCTCGAACTGAAGCTCCCGGGCGGCCTTTTCCATCTCGGTCTGGAGCTGCTTGAGCATCTCGGAGATCCGCTCGGCATCGACCTTGCCGCCCGTTTCGGCGCCGCCTTCCTGGCCCGGCAGGAACACCTTGGGCAGCTTTTTCACGATCGAAGCCGGCTCGATGCCGTTTTCCAGATTGTGTCGCTGCTGGATCTCGCGGCGGCGGGCGGTCTCGTCGATGCACTGCTTCATCGACGGCGTGATTTTGTCGGCATACATGAACACCTCACCCCGGACGTTGCGGGCCGCGCGGCCGCAGGTCTGGATCAGCGCCCAGGCGGATCGCAGGAATCCCTCTTTGTCGGCGTCGAGGATGGCGACGAGCGAGACTTCCGGCAGATCGAGGCCTTCGCGCAGCATGTTGATCCCGACCAGCACCGAAAAGACGCCGGCGCGCAGATCGCGCAGGATCTCGATGCGCTCGAGCGTCTCGATCTCGTCGTGCAGATACCGGGCAGGGATGCCCATCTGGGTGAGATACCCCGAGAGTTCCTGGGCCATGCGCTTCGTGAGGGTCGTGACGAGGACACGTTCGCCGTGGTCCAGCCGGTCGCGGATCCGGTCCATCAGATGATCGATCTGGCCTTCGGTCGGCACGACGGTGATGTTCGGGTCGAGCAGGCCGGTGGGCCGGATCAGCTGCTCGGCGACGCGGCCCTCCGAGACCTCGAGCTCCCAGGGGCCGGGAGTGGCCGAAACGAACAGCAGTTGTCGCTTGCGGCCGAGAAACTCTTCGAAGTTGAGAGGGCGGTTGTCGAGCGCCGAAGGCAGCCGGAAGCCGAAATCGATGAGGGTCTGTTTGCGGCTGCGATCGCCATGGCACATGCCCCGCAACTGCGGAACGGTCATGTGCGACTCGTCGAGGATGATGAGGCAGTCCTTGGGAAGGTAATCGACGAGCGTGTCGGGGGCGCTTCCCGGCTCGCGCGCGGCGAGATGGCGCGAGTAGTTCTCGATGCCCTTGCAGAAGCCCGTTTCCTTCATCATCTCGAGATCATACCGGGTGCGCTCGTTGATGCGCTGGGCCTCGATCGCCTTTCCGCCGCTCTCGAACAGCTTCACGCGGTCGGCCATCTCGGCCTCGATGGCCGCGAACGCGCGCTCCTTCTTCTCCAGCGTCGTCACGAAGTGCTGGGCGGGGAAGATCTCGATCGCCTCGGGGCGGGCGATGACCTCTCCAGTGAGCGGGTCGAACCGTTCGATCCGGTCGATCTCGTCGCCGAAATACCGCACCCGGATCGCCTCCTCGCTCGAAGCGGGGAAGATGTCGACGGTCTCGCCGCGGGCCCGGAACCGGGACCGGTGGAAATCCATGTCGTTGCGGGAATACTGGATGTCGGTCAGGCGGCGCAGCAGCTCCTGGCGCGGCAGCAGGTCGCCCTGGCGCAGCGAGATGCGCAGCTCGAGGTAGTCTTCCGGCGATCCGAGGCCGTAGATGCAGCTCACCGAGGCCACGACGATGACGTCGCGGCGCATGAACAGGGAAGAGGTGGCCGAGTGGCGGAACCGGTCGATCTCCTCGTTGATGTCCGAATCCTTCTCGATGTAGCTGTCGGTGGTCGGAATATAGGCTTCGGGCTGGTAGTAGTCGTAGTAGCTCACGAAATACTCGACGGCGTTTCCCGGGAAGAACTCCTTGAACTCGCTGTAGAGCTGGGCGGCGAGCGTCTTGTTGTGGGTGATGACGAGAACGGGCCGCTGCAGACGGGCCGCGAGGCTCGCCATCGTGAACGTCTTGCCCGAACCGGTGACGCCGAGAAGGGTGGTGTACCGATGGCCGGCCTCGATCCAATCGACGAGCTGTTCGACGGCGCGCGGCTGGTCGCCGCGGGGCTGGAAGGGGCTGACGAGGTCGAGGCGGTTGTTCGCGGTTGGTGTCGTCATGCCGGATATGGTAGCATGACCTGTCAAACCACACCCCATGAGGGGTTCACCCCAGAGAAAAGGAGCGAGCGACCCGGATGAAACTATATATCGTTGCAGATATGGAGGGAATCGCGGGCGTCGTTTCCCCGGTCCAGATCGGCGATGGTGATTCACCCGAGATCGAACAGGCCCGCCGCCAGTTCACCGATGAGGTGAACGCCGTCTGCGCCGGTGCCCTGGAGGCCGGCGTCGAAGAGATCTACATCAACGATTTTCACGGCTGCGGCCGCAACCTGCTGCTCGAGCGGCTTCCTTCCCAGGTCATGCTGATCCGGGGCGGATTCCGGCCGACCGCCGGGTTCGACCACCTCGACAGCACCTTCGGCGGCCTGGTCCTGCTCGGCGCGCATGCCCGATCCGGTTCACGCGAGGGCGTCATCCCGCACACCTACGCGGGGCATCTGCGGTTCGAACTGTTCGGGGCCCCCATCGGAGAGTTCGATATCCTCTCGCTCGTGGCCGGCGAATACAAGGTGCCGACGATTCTGATCTCGGGAGACTCGAAAACGATCGAGCAGGCGAACACGAATATGCCCGCCACGCCGACCGTCATCACGAAGTATCCGATCGGCGTCAGCTCGGCCATCTGCATCCATCCGAAGATGGTGTGCGACGCGCTGCGCGAGGAGATCAAGAGAGGCGTGAAATCCGCGGGGACGATCGAACCGCCCGCCATCTCGCCCCCGTTGCAGCTCGGCATCCGCGTTTCGGACGTCAACCTCCACGACCGGCTTTCCTGGATCCCCCAACTCAAGCGCACGTCCGACGACCGTTTCGAGTTCGTCGCCGAAAGCGCCGAACAGATGGCGAAGCTGGTCTACGGCGTGACCCTCCTGACGACGCCGGGGCTCTGAGACCCCTGCGCTGGGGAAAGGCCCCGGACAATGGGATATCTGTTCGCTATAATATATTATCTTGCTTATATAAAATATTTGTGGGAGTTCGCGAGGGCTCCCAAGCCGATTCCGAGCCCCCGCTGCTTTGCGCGCACGGCGGCCGTCGGTTTCTGGTTCTTCCTTCTCGGCTGCATGTGGCAGGATTACCTGGCGCTGGGGATGATCGGCCCGGGGGGAACGTTGCTCGCGGAAGAACCCCGGGCGATGGCCCGGCTCTCCATCGGCCGGCTTCTCGGCATGTACGCCGAGGACATCCCGCTTGCCCTTTACCGTGGAACCGTCAGCGGAATGGCGCTGGCTCTGATGTTCCTCGCCTTTGCCGGGATCATGGGCGTGTTTCAGCGTCTGAAGAGTGGCCAGACTTCCAGCGAGGCCCCATCGGCCTCGCAGGAGTCTCTGTGGGACATCCTGTTCGTGCTGTTCGGGATTGGGTTCGTGTTTTCGATCCTCCTCTCACCGCTGCTGTTCTTCCCGTATTATCAGGGCCCGGCGGCGATGATCAAGACGAATCTCGGGGCGTTTCTCACCCTGTCCGGGCTGTTTGCGGGCTTCGTGGGCCCGCTCTTCGCCGGCGTCGGATACATGGAAGGCTACCGCTTCTGATCACTCGGCGGCGCCTTCAGTGGCGCGGGTTTCCAGCCGGATTACCTGGATGCCGAACACCTCCCGGTGGCCGATGAGCCTGTAGATCGGGGCGAGCCGCTCGAGAAGCAGGTTTGCGTTCCCGAACGTGTGATAGGACAGGACGAGCTGGAGGCGAGGGGCATGCCCGATCAGGGGCATCAGCTCAGACACCGTCTTGTCGTTGATCTCGTGCGAGGAGACCGGGAAGGGGAGGATCCTCCGGTCTTTCGGGGCGAAATAATACTCGAACGAATATCTGCACCGTGCCGACGCGACGACGATCGTCTCCCCGGGCCGGGATGATTCGGCAACGAGTGCGGCCGCTTCCCGCCACTGGTCCTTGTCGGGGGTCGTATAATAGATGAAGAGAGATAGTATCATGGAGGCCGCCGTTGCCCCCGCGAGGAGCTTCTTCAGGCGCTCGCCGGGCAACAGCGAGAGCCCGCGGGCGGCCAGAAGGAACAGGGCGACCGAGGCGAGGATGGTGATGCGCGGGATGAACACCGGCTGTCCGACGAGCGAGAGCAGGTAGGGGATGCCGAGCGGGACCGCGAACCAGAGGAGAGTCAGACAAAGAGCGGGGTTGCGGGCGATCCTGAGGCGCCGGTCGCGGGGGGATTCCCCGTTATCGGAGAAGGATGCGAGGGCTGAGCCGATCACCAGGCAGAGCGTGACGACGGCGGCCGTCCTGTCGCCCTCCCGGGTGGCATGGCAGGAAACCAGGCTCCCGCCGTATTCCAGGAGTGTGTCGAGCATCGACTGAAGGTCGGGAGGGGAGATCCAGAAGCTTTTCTGGGCCGAGGCGAGCTGGGAGAGGAATACGGGCAGCCAGGGGGCGAACAGGATCAGCACGGCACCCTGTGCCAGCAGCCACCGGCGCTTGTCCTGCGATTCGGGGAAGGGGGCGCACAGAAAGACGAACAGGTTCTGCGCGAACGGGACGAGCAGCCCGAGGTTATTCGTATACAGCAGCGCCGTCGTGGAAACGACCCAGGCGGCGGCTCTGCGCAGATCGAGCCGCTCGAGGCAGCGTGCCAGGGTATGGAACGAGGCGATGCCCAGCAGCACGGTCAGGGCGTAGTTGCGCGCCTCCTGGGCATACCGGATGTGAAACGTGGAAAGGGCGAGCAGGCCCATCGCCAGGAGGCCGGCCTCCCGGCCGAACAGCCGCCGCCCGCAGACGTAGACGAGTCCCAGCGAGAGGGTGGAGCAGACGGCCGAGAGCGAGCGGACGGCGATCTCGGTTTCCCCGAACAGGCGGATCCAGACGTGGAGAAACAAAAAATAGAGGGGCGGATGGAACTCGTTCGTCGTGCGGTGCATGCCGAGGATCTCGCCGACCGGCATCCGGGCGATGATCAGGGAGCCGATTTCGTCTTCCCAGAGGGATTCCGTGCCGAGAAAGGCGAACCGCAGCACCGCTCCCGCAACGAGAATCAGCAGAAACCACCCGCCTCCGCGGGGATGTCCGGCGTTCATGGCTGCCGGGGACCGCGCGGCGTGATATTGTATCGGCTATATAGTCGAAGGCCGCAGCCGTTGCCGGGAGATTCCGGGGTCATTCTTCCGGGAGATCCCCGTCGTCGGGGGAGGCGTCGGCCCCGCGGTCGATCCCGAGCTGCTTCATCTTGCGCTGCAGGGTGCGGCGGGAAATGCGCAGCACCTTGGCGGTCAGAGAAACATTGTGGTCGTTATTTTCAAGCGACTGGACGATGATCGCGCGCTCGGCCTCCAGAAGCTGATCCTCGAGGCTTCCCGCGGGAACGGCACTGCGCGACGCCGACCCGACCGAGGTCCCGCGTTCGGTCAGGTTCGGGGGCAGGTGCGAGGGCATGATCACCTTGTCGGCGAGCACCACCGCCCGCTTGAGGACGTTTTCCAGCTCGCGGATGTTGCCGGGCCAGGCGTAGCCGAACAGCAGACGGCGGGCCGAAGCGTCGATCGTAGGGCCGGGTTTCCCGTTTTCCCGGGCGAACTTGTCCAGGAAATACTCGATCAGCAGCGGCAGATCCCCCTGGCGTTCCCGCAGCGGCGGCAGGGTGATCGTCATCTCGTTGATGCGGTAATACAGATCGTGGCGGAACCGCCCCTCGCGCACGAGAGACGGCAGATCCCGGTTGCAGGCCGCGATGACGCGGATGTCGATGTCGATGGATTTGACGCCGCCGACGCGCCGGATCTTCCGCTCCTGCAGCACGCGCAACAGCTTGACCTGCGTGTGGAGCGACGTTTCCGAGATCTCGTCGAGGAAGATGGTGCCGCGGTTGGCGATCTCGAAATACCCGATCTTCTGGCCGACGGCCCCGGTGAAGGCGCCTTTTTCGTAGCCGAACAGTTCGCTCTCGATGATCGAGTCGGGCAGGGCGCCGCAGTTGACGGCGATGAACGGCTCGTTCGCCCGCGGGGAGTTCATGTGGATCGCGTGGGCGACGAGCTCCTTGCCCGTGCCGCTCTCGCCCTGGATCAGGACCGAAAGATTGCTGGCGCTGATCCGCTCGATGCAGGAAAAGATCGACTGCATCTTCTCGGACCGGCCGATCATGCCCTTGAACACTGCGCCGGAGTGGGGAGTCGTCGGCGCTTGCGGCTCTTTCCCGGCGCCCGAGCCGGTCACTTCGTACACGTTGATGGGCGAGAACTCGAAGATGACCTTGCTCGAGATCTTCTGAACCCAGTGCGGCAGCACCGATGCGAGCTCCTGGATCTCGGGATCGCGCAGCCCGAGCCGGCGCCCCTCCTTCCAGATCAGGCCCGTCAGGTCTTCCGGGCTCATGTCGAGCAGCTCTTCGATGTTTTTCTCCATCAGCCGGTTGAGCACGTTCAGCCAGCCGATGTACCGCTGCTGGGCAGGCTCGGTGCGAACTTCGGCAATGCCGATGTCGCTCAGGAGACGCTCGCGCATCACCGGCGGCATGGCAATGCCGAAGTTCACTTCCTGCTTCTTGGGCAGGCCGCATTTCCACTGCTCGAACAGCCTGTCCAGCTCCTTGACGCCGCGCGGCGCGATATCGGCGAAAAACTGGGTCGCGATATCCTTGAGCCGGCGCGGATCTTCCATGGGGACTGCCTCAGTTGCCCGTGGCGGGCGTGTTCGCATCCGCCGGGGCGACGGTGATCGGCGCGGAAGCGGCGGCCGGTGCCGGCTCTGCCGCCTTCACGGGCTCGGTCTTCGCCGGCGCGGATTTCGCGGGAGCGGCCTTCGGAGCCTTCTTCGCCGCCTTGAGCAGCTCGGCCGGAATCTGCCGCTTCGCGCCGCGCAGGAAGTGGATCGCGGTCCGGTTGCCCGGCTCGGCTTCGAGCGCCTTCATGTAGGCATCAGCCGCGCCCTTGCGGTCCTTCTGCTCGTTCCGGATGCGGCCGACCCAGAGCCAGGCTTCGGCATTCGCCGGGTTGCAGGCGACGGAGGCTTCATACTTCTTCAGCGCCGTCTCGGGATCGTCCTGCATGTAGAACAGATACCCCCATTTGCGAAGGGCTTCGGAAAGGAACACATCGATGACGGGCTTCTTCTTCGTGTCGGGGAACTTCTGCAGATACTCCTGCCAGGCCACCGCTTCCTTGGCGGGGAAGTTCATCTGCCGGTAGATGCGGGCCTGCCGGAACAGCAGTTTCTTGGCCTGGGAGGGATCCTTTTCGAGCAGGTAGGAGATCGACTGGAGTTCGCGATCGAGCTGGGCGCGTTCCGACTGGCCCAGACGAAGCTCCTGGCGGGTTTCTGCGTCGATCTGACCCAGAAGGCGCATTTCGGCGAGCGGCTCGGCGCAATCCTCACCCTCGCAGAAGTCGGCGGAAACCGGATTCAGCGTGCCGCACTTGAGGCACTTGTTCAGCTCTCTGTCGCACTTCTTGCAGGTCGTGTCGGTCAGCTCGGCGAGCGTGTTGCACGCGGGGCAGATAACGCGGATCGCCCATGCCGAAGAGGTCACCAGGACCAGGGTCGTCAGTATCAGGACAAACACGATGCTTGCCAGTCTCATCTAAGGCCTCCTGAAGGTGTGTCCGCCCGTAGGCGGAGAGTCTCCGCATGATAGGGGCGGGAAAATCCGGTGTCAACCGGTTCGGTCGATGAAGAAATCCCAGAATCGCTGATCCGAGGCGGGAAACGCGCCGGCAATCTCGCCCGCTTTTTCGCTGAGCATGATGCGGGCCGGCTGGAGCGCGTCGAGGATTGCCAGGATCGGCTGAACCGCCTCGGCGTCGGCATCGCTGCGGCCGTGACGGAACACGTGCCACTCCCGGCCGTCGTAACAGGCCAGATACTCGTTTCCCTCGACGGACAGCCGCCAGAACTTCGGGGCGGTGTACCGGAACGCGGCGTAGGACGACGCCATAAACGCCCGCGTCAGCACGAAACGCAGCGCGAGCGGCGAGCCGAGGAACGACTGCCAGCCTTCGCGCACGAGGGCGTCGGGGTCGAAATGGATCTCGCTGCGATGCTCCACGCGGGTTTCCGAAACCACGTCGGCGGGGTTCGCCCAGTAGTAGCACCGGTCGGGCTGCAGGCCGATGCCCGCCAGGTCCTCGCGCACCTCCGCGGTGTCGGCGAACAGTTCGAGACTGCTCCAGCCGCGCTTGAGCGCTTCCTGGCGAAGGCCGTCGAAGAGTTTGCGCGCGACGGGGGGCTGCCGGAAGTCAGGATGGATGCGCCACCGCGGCACGCTGCCGATTCCCCCGGCCTTCTGGACGAGATCGGCATACCCAAAGATCATCCGCTCGCAGCTCAACACCCAGGAGGAGCCGGGGCAGCGCGCGACGATCTTCTGATGGCGGCGGGCCGTGACTTCATCGTCGAACCAGCCGCCCTCGAGCTGCTCGAAACAGCGGTGCATATCGACGAGCGAGGAGGCGTCTTCCTCGTAGGAGATCGCCCGGAACTCGAACCGGCGTATCAGATCGATCATCATGCGGGTATGGTAGCGAAAAAGCCGCGTCCATTCAAGGCGAAGAAAAAGCGCCCCCGAAGATTGCCTTCGGGAGCGGCCTGGTTGGCTGGTCGATTACTTGGACTTCTTGCAGCTGCTCTTGCAGACCTTGCGGAAGTGACCCTTGGTGTGGGAACCGTCGCTGTTGTAGTGGCCCTTCACGAAGGTCTTGCACTTCTTGCCGGTGACACCCTTCTTGACCGCGACGCCGGCGTCCATGACCTTGTTCTGGACCGCGTCGAACGCCTTGGTGCCGGCCTTCTTGCCGTTCTCGAACCCCTTCTTGAAGGAGGCTTTCACCTTCTGGAAGAACCCGGGCTTCTGATGGCAGCCGCCGCCGTTGTGCTGACCGCACTGGCCGCTCTGACCGCTCTGGCCGGACTGGCCGCTCTGACCACTCTGCTGGCTGCTCTGACCCGACTGACCGGACTGGCCGCTCTGACCGGGGTTGCCGGCGTAGACGGGGGCGATGGTCAGGGTGCTGATAACCAGAGCCGAAAGAAGCAGGTTCTTATTCATTGAGATACCCTCCTGTTTTATGTGCTTATGGTTTGTTTGTTTTGATCTTTGGACGTGTTGCGCGAGTATCACGCAACGTGCGTGCCAAGTATCTCCTTCATGAAAATCGGCATTGTACCGATAATTTGACAGCAGAAAATTCGGCGCTGTCGAAAAATCGGCAGCCGGAGTGATGAAAATTCGTCGGCCGGAGGGGTGGATGGCCTGGTTGAAACAGTGGTTGAGCGGAACGCTTGATGAGGGGCTGGCCGCCTTCCTGGCAGGGTTCATCTTCCTGGTCGCCGGCATCCTGCTCTGGCGCTGGGTCATCGCGGGCATCGAACGCCGCTCGCCGGACGGCAAGGGCCTGATGGCGAAACTGATCGCCGCCGTCCGCCTTCCCGGGTATCTCCTGCTCGCCTTCCTCGCCGTCGATCTCGGCCTCAATCTCGCCCCCCTGTTCAAGAGCCGGTCGGCCTGGCTGGCGACCTGCGAACTCCTCGTCCGGCTCAACGCCGTTCTGCTGCTGGGAGAAGCGCTGTTCGCCGGCGGCATCGGCTACTACCTCCGGGAACGGCGCGAAACCGAGGTGCCCACGATCTTCGAGCAGCTCCTGAAGGTCGTCGTCTATATGCTGGTCGGTCTGTCGATCCTGTCGACCACCTACCGCATCGACATCACGCCGCTGCTCACCACCTCGGCCGTCTTCACCATGGTCATCGGTCTCGCCCTGCAGGACGTTCTCGGGAATCTGTTCTCGGGGCTTTCGGTGCACTTCTCGCCGCCGTTCCGCATCGGCGACTGGATCAAGGTGGCCGGCTATATCGGAAAGGTCGTCGAGTCCAACTGGCGGGCGACCACGCTGCGGACGACGACCCGGGATCTCATCGTGCTGCCGAACAACGACATCGCGAAGAAAGAAATCATGAACTATATGCTGCGGCCGGGGCTGCTGCATCGCGATTTCACGATCGGCCTCTCGTACGATGCCTCACCGGACCAGGCCCGCAAGGCGCTTCTGGGAGCATGTTCCCAGGTCGAGGGGATCCTCAAGTCCCCGCCGCCCCAGATTTTCATGGAACAGTTCGGGGATTTCAGCATCTCGTACCGGGTGCGCTACTGGATCAGCGATTCCGCCTACCATCCGACCGTCCAGGATCAGTTGCTGTCGCGGATCTGGTACCGGCTCAAGCGCGACGGCATCGTGATCCCGTATCCGATCCGCGAAGTCTACACCCATCCCGAGAAGGATCAGCGGGCCGAGATGATCGAGCGCCGGCTGGGCCTGATCGAGAATGTCGATTTTCTGGCCGAGCTGGGCCGAACCCACAAGGCGCACATCGCCGAACGCCTGAAGGAACAGTGGTATGAAACCGGCGAGGAGATCGTCCGGAAGGGCGAAGCCGGCACCGAGTTCTTCCTCATCGAACGAGGCTCGGTCGGCGTCTACCTCGATAACCGGGAAAAGGGCAAGGTGGCGACGCTGGCGGCCGGGAAGTTCTTCGGCGAAATGTCGCTGCTGACCGGTGAGCCGCGATCCGCGACGATCGTGGCCGAGGAAGAGACGCTGCTGCTGTGCCTTTCCCAGGACGTCATGAGCCATATCCTGCATGAAAACAGTGAAATGGCGCGTATTCTCAGCGAGGTGCTCGCCGAGCGTGAGGCTGCCAACCAGGCCGCAGGACGGGGAAGCGGGGACGAGCCCGTCACCCGGCGCACGGGAATGCACCAGGCCGTCCCGGAAACGGCTGCCGGCACCGTCATCCTCGAACGGATCAAGCGCTTCTTCCGCCTCGGCTGATCTGCCGCTGCGGGGTTGATTGACGAGCGAAAACCCGCGGCGGTATAATCATCCCGGTCCGTTCCCGGATCGGGCACACACTGGCTGGAGCAGAACGAAGCATATGACGCGGATATACAAGAAATTCATCACCTCCTTCAAGATGCAGGTCAAGCGGCGGTATCTGATGCTGCTGAAGAAGGACGAGGTCGCGGACGGGCTGCGCCGCCGGCGGGGCGAGTGCAAAGGGTGCGGTGAGTGCTGCAAAGCCTCCTTCAACTGCCCCTTTCTGTTCAAGCATGGCGACATGCTGCTGTGCCAGATCCACGAGACCAAACCCGAAGTCTGCAAAACCTACCCCTTCAACGAGCAGGATGTGTTCCCGCATACGGTCGGCAAATGCGGTTACTACTTCGTGAAGGATGAAAACGAAGACAAATAATATTTCTTGATATACAAGAGCGACGCCCGGCGGATTTCCGCCGGGCGTCGCTCTTGACGATGCGTTTCAGCGCATCCGGTGAACCTTGATCATGTTGGTGTTGCCCTTGACGCCGAGCGGAACGCCGGCGACGATCACGATCGCGTCGCCCGGCTTCGCCAGCCCGTGCTCGCGAACCGTTTTTTCCGCGCAGGCGATCATCGCGTCGGTGTCCCGCAGATCCTCGATCTGGATCGATCCGACGCCCCAGGAGAGGGAGAGACGACGGCAGGTTTCGGGTTTCGGGGTCAACGCGTAGATCGGAACGGAGGGGTGGTATTTCGAAACATTGCGGGCGGTATTCCCGCTGTGGGTGAACGGCACGATGGCTTTCGCCCCGATGTTGACGGCGGATTCGCAGGCCGCATGCGCGATGATATCCTCGATGTCGTGTTTCACTTCGGGAAGCAGGGTGTCGGTGGTGTCGCAGTGCAGCCGTTCGGCCTCGGCGGCGATGGCGGCCATCGTCCGGACCGCCTCCACCGGGTGAGCGCCGGCGGCGGTTTCCCCCGACAGCATGATCGCGTCGGTGCCGTCCATGACGGCGTTGAACACGTCGGTCGTCTCGGCGCGGGTCGGCCGGGGATTCGAGATCATCGACTCGAGCATCTGGGTCGCCGTGATGACCACGATGCCGCGCCGGGTGCACCGGGTGATGATGTGCTTCTGGATCGCGGGAACTTTCTCGATCGGCATCTCGACGCCCAGATCGCCGCGGGCGATCATGATGGCATCGGTTTCTGCCAGGATCGCCTCGAGATCGTCGAGGGCTTCGGGCTTTTCGATCTTCGCCACCACACGGATGGGGCTGGGGCCGATCAGCTTGCGCAGTTCGCGCAGATCCTCGCCGCGGCGGACGAAGGACAGCGCCACGAAGTCGAGCTCCTGGGCGATCATGAACTTCAGGTCTTCGCGGTCTTTCGCGGTGATCGTCTCGACCGAGAGGTTCGCCCCGGGCATGTTCATGCCCTTCTTGGTCTTGAGCACGCCGCCGTCGACGACCGTGCAGGTCACGGCGTCGGCGCTCTTGGAGGCGACGCGCAGGGTGAGGTTGCCGTCATCGAGAAGAACCGTGTCGCCGGGCTTGAGATCCTTCACCAGATACGGGTAGGAGGTGCCGATGCCGGTTTCGGAACCGACCAGGTCGGGATTCTGGCTCAGCGTGAAGCTCTGGCCGGCCTTCAGCGTCACCGAGCCGTTCGGAAAGGTGCCGATGCGGATCTTGGGGCCGCACAGATCGCCGAGCAGGCCGATGTGCCTGCCCAGGCGCCCGGCCTCGCCCCGCACCGTCTCGATGAGCTGGCGGTGGCTGTCGTGCGTGCCGTGCGAGAAGTTGAGGCGGAAGATGTTGACCCCCGCTTCGATCAGGTTCGCGATGACCTCCGCCGATGCGGATGCCGGTCCCAGCGTCGCGACGATCTTTGTGCGCTTTTCCATGCTGCCTCCCTGAATGGTTCGTGTGATCCTCTTGCCGCCTCAGAATAGTCGATCCCGCCCCATCCTGCAACAGCCGCCGAACGAACACGCCGGCTCATCAGATGACGCAGATGTCGCAGATGGCCTAAGGGATCGGAGAAGAACGGGATGGGAGTTTCGGGGTGAGGGGTGTGGTGATTCGAGGCTTCGGTTCTGGGGCGAATCTGCCGATGGTGGCTGTTGGGCAGGAGAAATAGCCGCAGGAGGCGAGACGATGAACAAATTGAGCTTGGGACTGATGCTGGCATGGCTGTCGGCGGCGGTTCCCGTCGTCGCGCTGACGCTCGACACCCTGCCCAACTACCAGGATGCCGGGATGCGGATGTACGTGCGCGGCACCCAGAAACTGCAAGAGAAAGACTACGTCGGGGCGGCCGATGACCTGCGCCAGGCGGTCCGGGCGCGGCCCGACATGGCCGAGGCGTTTCACAATCTCGGGTTCGCCCTCGAGAAGACGGGCGACATGAAGAGCGCCGCCGCGGCTTACGAGCGGGCGCTGGGGCTGAATCCCAACTACTCTTCGGCCCTCAACAACCTCGGTTTCCTCCTCGCGACCCTCGAGGTCGATGCGCAGCGGGCCGTCCAGCTCTGTCAGCGGGCCGTCGAGCTCGAGCCGGACTCGGCCAGCTTCCGGGACTCGCTCGGCTGGGCCTGCTACAAAGCCGGCCGGCACGACGAGGCGATCCGGCATTTCCAGTCCGCGGTCCGTCTCGATCCCGGCTTCTTCAAGGCCTACTTCAACATCGGGCTGTGCGAGTTCACCCGGAAAAACTACGCCGAGGCCGGCCGGAGCTTCCTCGCCGCCCTCAAGCTGAATCCGGGCTATGTGCGCGCCTACATCCCGCTCGCCGAGTGTTATGAGAAGACCGGCCAGAACAACAAGGCCATCAACGTGTATCAGCAGGCTCTCACGAAGGCCCCGTCAGGCTCGCCGGTGAAACGGCACGTCGAGAAAAAGCTGAAACAGCTCAACAGCAACAGCCGCTCCTACTACTTCGCGAACGTGAAGTCGATCCAGGGCAGCTCCCGCCTTTCCGAGTTCATGCAACGCAAGGGGAAGGGAAGCCGGCTCGGAGCCTACGATGCCCGTTCCGAGGCAAATGATTCTCCGACCAGCTTCACCCCGGTCAGCGCCGTTCCCGGCGCCGAGCAGTTCGCCGCCTCAACAGGTGGCGCTGGCGACGAGTTCAGCCTCGTGAGCCCCACGGCCGCCATTCCCCAGGCCCCGGCCTCCGCGTTTTCGGCCCGGCCTGCGGTGCAGAGCGGGTATGCGGCGCCGCAGCGGAGCTCGGTGGAGCTTTCGATCGGGCAGGAGCGTGCGCTCGAAAAGAAATACGCCCTCTGCCAGTCGTATATCGACCGGGGTCTGGTGAACGAAGCCGCATCCGAGCTCGAGCGGATTGTCGCCGTTGCCGGGGAGTCGGGGATCGGCCGGCAGGCCCGCAGCCTGCTGCTCAAGGCCCGCAAGGATCTCGACGAGAAGAACCGCGAATCGGCCCGCACCCATCTCGAGATGGGCAAGGACTTTTTCCGAGCCGGCAAATACGATATGGCCGAACTCGAGTTCCGCAAGACCCTCGAGATGCACCCCGAGAATGCCGAGGCCGTGAAGGATCTGGCGTTGCTGCATTACAACCAGGGCCGCCTCAAGGATGCCTACGAGGAGTGCAAGCGCGCCATCGCTCTCGATCGCGGTCTCAAGGAGGCCTATATCGTGCTCGGCTCGCTCTACTCGAAGAAGGGCCGGGTCGACGACGCCGTGCGCACCCTGCGGCGCGTGCGCGAGGTTTCGATGAAGCGTGATGCCGTCGATGATCTCGCCGAACGGATGATCGCGACCCTGACCGCCGGCTCCTGACATGCACCTGATTCGCGACGGAGCGGTTCTCGCCGCTTTTTCCGAGCGCGCGGACGGGGATCTCGGCTTCTATCGCCAGGATCCAGCGGTTGCGGAACGCGCCTGGCAGGCCCTCGAGATCGTGCGTGACCAGCATCTGGCCGCGCCGCGCTGGGGAACCCAGATCCACGGTTCGCATATCCATTTCGTGACCTCGGCTTCCGTGCCGGGCGATCAGGGCGACGGGGATGCCGTCGTCACCGCCGAACGGGGGATTCCCATCGGCGTGTTCACGGCCGACTGTCTGCCCGTCCTGCTCTGGAACGAGGGCGTGGTGGCGGCCGTGCATGCCGGATGGAAGGGCACCCGCGACGACATCACGGGGAAGACGATCGCGGTTCTCGCCGACCGGTTCGGCGTCTCGCCGGCTTCGCTCAACGTCGCGATGGGCCCCTGCATCGGAAGCTGCTGCCTGGAGTTGGGACCGGAGGTGCCGCCCACCTTCCGCGATGCCGACGAAGGCTTCATGGGGCTGTTCTCGCGGGGTGTGAAGTGGCATCTCGACCTGCGCGGGCTCAACGTCGTCCAGGCCCTGCGGCGCGGCGTTTCGCTCGAACGAATCCGCCACGTGAGCGACTGCACGATGTGCCTGGGTGAGCGGTATTTCTCGTACCGCGGCCAGAAAGGGCGCCAGGGAAGCCTGTTCTCGTTCATTCAGCGTGCCTGAAACAAGGTTCGTGATATATTCGGAGGTATAGGATGATCAAGCTCGGAGTCAACATCGATCATGTCGCCACCATTCGCCAGGCGCGCATGGGCCGTGAGCCCGACCCGGTCGGGGCCGCCGCGCTGGCCGAGCTTGCCGGGGCCGACGGGATCACCGTCCATCTGCGGGAGGACCGCCGCCATATCCAGGATCGGGATGTCCGGATCCTGCGTCAGAGCGTGCGTACCCGTCTCAATCTCGAGATGGCGGTGAGCGAGGAGATCCTGAAGATCGCCGAGTCGGTGAAGCCGGACATGGCGACGCTGGTTCCCGAACGCCGTCAGGAGGTCACGACCGAGGGCGGGCTCGACGTGGCCGGCGCGTTCGACACCGTCAAGGCCGCCGTTTCCCGGCTGAAACAGGCCGGTATCGCGGTCAGTCTGTTCATCGATGCGAACGAGAAGCAGGTCGAGGCTTCGGCGAAAACCGGCGCCTCGTTCATCGAACTGCATACCGGTCGCTATGCCGATGCCATGAGCGAGGCAGAACACGAGGCCGAGCGGCAGAAGCTGTATGACATGGCAGCCCGTGCCAAAAAGCTCGGGCTGCGCGTGAACGCCGGCCACGGCATCACCTACTGGAACGTCCAGGACCTTGTGCTGATGCCGGGGCTCGAGGAGTTCAACATCGGCCACAGTATCATTTCCCGAGCCGTGCTGTCGGGACTGGAACGGGCGGTGTCCGAGATGAAGAAGGCGATCCGGGAGGCCGAGGTTCTGTCGTGCGGGTGAGAGGCGCGCATTTTTCGTTAACTCTTTCACGCCGACTGCCGATGAATCATCCGTGGTATGTGCCAAGCTGTGCATGAAAAGGAGAACCCTATGCTGAGAACGGTGACATCAGCTAGATACAGAAGGAGCCTCATGGCCGGCGTCATGCTGTTCATGATGTTCACCCTGTTCGGTTGCACCACCGGCGTCAAGAAGGATGCGGGGCTGACCGATTTCGAGGCCCCGAACATCCCGACCAACGTCGTCGGCGTGGGCAAGGAGCGTGCCATCCTGCTCACCTGGAGCGCGAATACCGAAGCAGATCTGGTCGGTTACAAAATCTACCGCTCGAACAACTCGGGCGGACCGTTCACGCTGATCTCGACCGTCGGCCAGGTGGCTGCGCCCACGTATCTGGACAACGACAATCAGAACGGGCTCGTCAACGACCAGTATTACTATTACAAGCTGTCGGCCTTCGACACGCAGGGCAAGGAGTCGGACCTGTCGCGCACGAATGCGATCCAGGCCCGCGCCGGCCTTCCCGTCGAACAGCGCCCGCCCCGTGTCGTGAACATCAAGGTGCGCGCTTCGCGTGAGAACGTGTACATCGCCTGGGACAAGGTCACGGGCATGCGCATCAAGGGCTACAACATCTACCGCGGCCTCTCGACGAGCGCCGGCGGCGTCCAGTGGATCTCCTCGGTTCCCCAGGACACGCCCGGATACGTCGACACCTCGGTGATCAAGACCTCGGCCGAGCAGTACACCTACGTCATCCGCTCGTTCAACGAGGACTATACCGAGAGCGAGAACTCGGATCCCGTGCAGGTGACCCTCCGCTCGGGCGACGACACGATCCCGCAGGCGCCCTACGATCTGGCCGTCAGCAACGACACCGATCCGGTCATCAGCTTTCA
>DAOOQQ010000050.1:0-35777 GCA_035388825.1 Candidatus Ozemibacteraceae bacterium | reverse complement strand
CGATGCCGGTCTCGCTGATGCTGAGCAGCTCGGTTTTCCAGCCGCGGCGGTCCGCATAGCGGGCATACATCCGGTGAAGCACGCCCGCGAACAGGGCGGCTTCGTCCCCGCCCGCGCCGGCGCGGATTTCACAGATCAGATTCTTCTCGTCGTCGGCATCCTTGGGAATGAGCAGCATGCGGAGGTGCTTTTCCATGCGCTCGAGCAGCGGCTTCAGCTCGGCCGACTCCTCGGCGGCCAGGGTGCGCAGCTCGGGGTCGCTCTCGGCGGCCGCCATCTGCTCGGCCCCTTCCAGGCGTTTTTTCAGATCGCGATACCCCGCGAAGGCGACGGTGATCGGCTCGATCTCGGCCCGCTTCTTCGCGGTCTTCTGGAACTCGGCCGGGTTGCCGAGCACGGCAGGGTCGGACAGCTTGTGCGTGAGCTGATCGAACAGCTCGCACACGGCCTGGAGGCGGTCGAACATGCTCACATGCGCTCGATGATGCCGCGCACGAGGGCGAGGAAATACGGCTGGGCCGCGGCAGCCGCGGCGATGACGTCCTCGTGGTTCACGTTCTCGTGGCTTTCCCCCGTGGCCATGTCGGTCACGCAACTGATGCCGCAGATACGCTTGTAGCCGCCATGAACGGCGACGAGCACCTCGGGCACCGTCGACATTCCCACGGCGTCGGCCCCGATGATCCGGAACGCGCGCAGTTCGGCGGCCGTCTCGTAGTTCGGCCCCGCAACGGCCACGTAGACGCCTTTCTGCATCGGCGCGCCGATCTCCCGGCCGATTTTCATCGCCAGATCGACGAGCGCGGGCGTGTAGACCCCCTGCATCGGCGGAAATCGGGGGCCGATGGTGTCGTCGTTCGGCCCGCGCAGCGGGTTGTCACCCATGTGGTTGATGTGATCCGTCATGACCATCAGGTCGCCGACGGCGTAGGTGCGGTTGAGACCGCCCGAGGCGTTGGTGATGATCAGGTCGGTGCAGCCCAGCCCGCGCAGAACGCGGATGGGGAACGTGACCTCGGCCATACCATAGCCTTCGTAATAGTGGAACCGGCCCTGCATGACGGCAACCTGTTTACCGCCGACCCGGCCGCAGACGAGGCGGCCCGAGTGGCCTTTCACCGTCGACACCGGGAAATGCGGAATATCGCGATACTCGACCACGACCGGCTCCTCGACCAGGTCGGCGAACTTCCCCAGCCCCGATCCAAGGACGACGGCAACGGTCGGCGGCGTGGCGATCCGCCCGCGCAGCATCGCTAAAGCCTGTTCCAGTTTGGTCTTCATGCATTCCCCCGGCGTGTGAATATGCTTCCCATCGAGCCCCGAAGCGTACCACGCCGTTCGGGAGCTGTCAAATCGCGATCGTTCGATGCACCCACGCCGATTTCTTTCGAAACGGCAGGGACAGCTTCCCGGAGGTACCCCGGACCACGCGCCCCGAGTCAGCGACGAGCGGAGGCAAACATGGCGTCGGCGAGGGGGACGTAGGCGCTTTTTGGGAAGGTCGCGCGGAGGTAGGTCAGGACGCGGGTCGCTTCCTCGAGGTTGCCCACGTCGAGCAGGATGCGCACCAGATAATACAGGGCGCCCTCCTTGACGGCGACATTCGTCGTCTTCTCGAACGCTTCCCGGAAGCCGAAATAGGCTTCGGTCGTCAGTCCCATCGCATACTGGGTGTAGGCATTCAGAAACTGGTAGCGATCGACCGGGATCCTCTGCGGATCCGGCTTCACACGCTGGAGGAAGGTGAACGCCGCCTGGGGATTGCGCTCCTGGATATAACACTCGGCCATCAGGAACGCCGCCTTCTGGAACTCCTCCTCGGACAGGCCGCCATACAACGCGTCGTTGAGGGCAAGGCGGGCAGAGAGATACTCCCCCTCTTCGAAGAACTTCATGCCCTGCGCCAGCTGTTCGCGCGAATGCTTCGGCCGCGCATTCGCTATGAGAGTCTGAGCTATATAGTTTTTAGCATACTGCGTCATGATCTCTTCCGAAAGGCCGTTGAAACAGGCACGGAGCTCGGCCGCGACATCCCCGCTCCGCAGGAGCCGCCCGATGAAGCGGTGGAGGGCTTCGTTCCCGAACGTTTTGAGCAGGAACTGGACCTTGAGATAATTTTCGACATACCGTTCGAGCGAGATCGGGTTTCCGTCATCGCTCTCATCCTCGTTGCTGAACTGCTCGAGACTGAAACCGCGCCGCATCAGCGCCTTGATTCGGGCCAGGCCCTGGTCGGCGGCATGAACGGCCGTCCCCTCCTTGACCCACATCGGCATGGTTTCATACAACCCCAGCCCGCTGGCATCCGCCATGACGGCATGGGTCATCTCGTGCGTCATCTCCTCGATCAGCGTCGCCTGGCCCGTCATGAGGAACTCGAGATCAAGATAAATATAATGCAGTATTTTTCTGCCGGCGCTCTGGACCGAGCGGCGTTTGCCGCGCAGCCGCAGGCCGTTGTGGGTGAGTTCATCCGAAAACACGACGATCACCTCGAGCCGCTCCGGTTCGGCAATCCCGAGTGATCGGCGGATCTTCTGCAGGGCTTCCTGATACACGAAGGGGAGGTCGGCCTGAAGCTTCTCGTATTGCGGCATTCCCCGATACCGGCCGGCATAGCTGGTGTCGATGCTCAGGGCAGCCTCTCCGGCGGCCGCGAGGACCAGCGGCAGGATCAGAGCGAGCAACAGGCCCAAAACGACGTTCCAGGTGCGTTTCATCCCTTCACCGCCCTTCTGCGGCCGGAACGGCCGAGGATGCGTTTCCGATCGACATGACGGCCGGTTCGAGCTCCGCCCCGCGCGAGGCGGGCGCATCGCGATGCGCCCCTCCACGTTGTCGGAACGGCTCCGATATCGTAGAAGCGGATCGTGATCCGTCTGGCCCCGGCCCGTGAGCCAGTTCGGCCGAAGCCGTCGCCAGTGTTTCGAAAACGTCCCGGATCCGGTCGCGCAGACCGGGCACCGCCAGCGCATCGGGCCGATCCAGCAGCCGGGAGAACACGAGTCGGGGGGTAGGCAGCAGGCCGAGCTCCTGCAGAACGACGGCGGTGTGGAACTCGATCTCGGCCGGCGGCGTGGCGATCTGCTCGCGAATCTGGAGAAGCAGTTCCAGAGCCTCGTTGGAGCGGCCGTTCTTGTGGAGTGCCCAGGCGAGGGTATCCATGTTGTAGACGAGGCCGGGCTGCGTCTCGACCGAGCGTCGCGCCAGATCGAGCGCGAACGGCAGATCGTGATCGGTTTCAAGCAGGGCGAAGGAGAGGTTGTTCATGGCGATGGGATCCTGCGGATCGATCGCGTGGGCCTTCCGGAACGCCTCGACGGCGGCGGAACGGTCGCCCAGCGTCGTCAGGGCATCCCCGAGCAGCATCCAGAGCTGCGGTTCGCCGCGATGGATCTCGACGGCTTCGGAAGCCGCCCGCGCCGTCTCACTGGCCAGGCCAAGCCGGTTCAGCTCCGCCCCGAGGGTCAGATGGTATCGTGCTGCATGCGGAGCCAGCCGGACCGCCGTCCGCAGATCTTCCAGAGCCTTTGCCCGACCTTCCAGACTGCGTGCCCGAAGGAGCTCGAGCTGCCCGCGAAGATGGTGTGCCGACGCGCTTCGCCCGTCCCTGGCCACCGCTTCGCCGGCCAGGGCGAGTGCCGTCTCCCCACGGCCGGCAAGGGCCGCCAGGCGGGCCGTGACGACGAGCCTCACCGGTTCGGGCAGGAGCCGGTATCCCGCGAACGTCAGCACCAGCGTCCCGATCACGAGAGCCGCCATGCCGGGCACCCGCCCAAGGGCGCCGGGCCGCGGCGCAACACCCCGGATGAGCACGTCGACGGCGGCAGCGCCGGTTTCCGCCGCGCCCGCCGGAACAGGTTCCGGGAGCGCGGTGAGCCGGATCGTGGCCCCGAACAGGCCCGACGCGAGTAGAGCTGTATAAATACTAAAATAAATCCCAAGACGCAGCCATGCTTCATCCGCCAGCGTGATCCCGGCCACCCCGTCGCCAACGAACGCCTGTTCGGCCGGCAGGCCCGCCAGCAGAGCGACCGGCAACAGGATGACGGCAAACAGACCGCCGACCCAGGCATCGAGCATCCCAGCCACCCGGCTCAGCGAGCGGGCGAGCAGCCACTGGCCGACGGCCCCCCCGACGTAGAACAGGGACGCTGCCATCCCGAGGTCCATGCCGCCATTCAGAGGGTCATCCCAGCCCATTTCCCAGGCCAGCACGACGCCGAGCAGCAGCAGGGACATCGGCGAGCCGAACAGCAGCATCCGATGTCGCCGTGTGGTGTACAGCGTCGCGAGATCGCTTCCGCAGGTCGCGCAGAAAGCCGCGTTCTCTGGCAGCGGTGAGCCGCATTCGGGGCAGGGGCGCGTCGTCATGGCAGTTCGTGCAGCTCCCCGGCAAAGGCCTTGAGCATCAGCGAGCCGACGGTCGAGAGATCATCCGTCTGGCCCAGCACCCACATCAGCTTGACCAGCGCCGTTTCAGGGGTCATATCCATTGCCGGGATCGCCCCGGCCTGCAACGAGGCCCGCCCGACCTGATACAACTCCATCTCGGTCGACCCGACGAGGCACTGGGTGCAGACCACGACCGGAACCCGCTGCGCCGTTGCCTCGGTAATGGCCGGGACCAGCGAGGCCCCTTCCGCATTCGGAATGTTCCCCGCGCCGTATCCCTCGAGCACGATGCCGGCGTGCGTGGCCACCAGATGCGCCACCACCTCGGGCTTGAGTCCCGGATACACCGGGATCATCGCCACATCCGGACGGAGAAACGCGCGCAGCAAGGCCCGTCGTTTTCCACGAGGCCGCACCTCGCCGTTCATGCGGATCGTCAGCCCGATCGATCCGACCGGCGGGGCGTTCACCGATGTAAACGCCTGCATATCGAACGCCGAGGTCTTCTTCGCGCGAGCCGCCCGGATCACGAGCGAGCCGAACACGACCAGCACCTCCGCCACGTCCATGCAGGCGACCCGCACCGCGTTGATCAGGTTCGAACGCCCGTCCGAACCGATCTCGTCGAGCGGCACCTGCGAGCCCGTCAGCACGACAGGCTTGGGGAGCTCCTGGAGCATGAAGGCGAGAGCCGCCGCCGTGTAGGTGAGCGTGTCTGTGCCGTGCGTGACCACGACGCCGTCATACCGGTCGAGCCGGTGGTAGATCGCTTTCGACAGTTCCGGCCAGAACGACGGCTGTAGGTTGGTCGAGTCGAGGTTCGCGAGGGGCAGCACGTCGATATCGGCCAACTGCCGCAGTTCCGGCACCCGTTCCAGCAACAGCCCGGTGTCGGCGCAGGGGGCGAGCCCCCCGTCCGGTCCGCGCACCATCGTGATCGTGCCGCCCGTGGCGACGATCAGGACCCGCGGCCTGCGTTCCGTGTTGATGCCCGTCATGATCAGCTCCCCATCCGGCTCAGAACTTGTACTCGATCGCGAAGTTCACGTCCTTCTCGTCCGAGATGTCGTCGACGCGCAGCTGGAACTTGAGCCCCGGCCTGATCGCGTAGCCGCTGGTGAAGCGCACGGTCGGATCGCGGGTGTCGATGACATCGAGGCTGTAGGTGATATCCTGCGCCCACTGGTAATCGACACCGACGCCCACCTTCGAGCTGATGACGCCGGCACGCTTGATCAGCCGCTGCTGCGGGTCACGCGCCACCATCAGGTTGAACAGCGGATCGCCTCCGATATCCTCGACGCCCACCCGGTAGAAGCTCTTCTCGCTCGGCCAGATGTCGACCATGATGTCACTGAAGAAGACGTCCTCTTCCTTGTTATATCTGAGCAGATATTTGAAGTCGATCTTCGTCTGCTTGATGTTCAGGAACACCTTGTCGACGGCCTGGGCCAGCTTGTGCGCGTCGTCGAGGCCGGTCTTGATCTTGCCCCGGATATCCTTGTCGATGACGATCTCCTTGACCTCGCGGGTGATTTCCTTGGCGTTGTCGCTGGCCTTGCGCAGCGAGTCGACCGTCGATTTCACGTCCTCGGTCAGCTTCTTGTCCTTGTTCAGCTCCGCGATCATGTCGTCGAGGCGGTCGGACACGTTGCGGATGTTCTCGACGATCTCCTTGAGGCTTTCGCGGTTCTCGCTCGAGATCTCGCCGATGCGCTTGCTGAAATCCTTCATGTTCTCGACGATGTCGCGAATCGACTGGCGGTTCGCGTCGACCTCCTCGTCGACCTTGCGCAGCACGTTCTCGAGATGCTCGACGATCTTGTCGGTGCGGCCCTTGACCGACTCGATGATGTTGTTGACGTTCTTGGAAGCGGTCTCGGCGTTCTTGAAGATCGCGCGGGTGCTCTGCTTCAGCTCCGGATCGCCCACGACATCCTTGGCCGAGGCGGCAAGACTCTGGAGCTTCTTGAGCAGCTCGTTGCCCTGGTCGAACAGCTCCTCCATGCGGGTCGGATCCGTTCCCTCGACGACGTTGGCATTCTCGACATAGGGAGAGGTCTGATCGCGCGTCGGCACGATCTCGACGTATTTTTCCCCCATCAGGCCGGCCGTTCCGATGGTGAAGGTGTTGCGATTCCGGATGCGGTAGCGCAGCTCGCGAATATAGCAGTGCACATACACCTGGTCGTCTCGGATCTCGATCTTCTCGACCTTGCCGATCTTGACGCCGGCCATCGAGACGCTCGCACCGCTGTTCAACCCGTTGACGGAGTAGAACGTGACGATGAAGCGGTACCCGCGTTCGGTCAGCTGGATGTCCCCGATGATGAACGCCATGTAGACGAGCATGAAGGTTGCGATGAGGGTGATGATGCCGACTTTGAAGGTTGAATTCATGAATGGTTCCTCGCGTTCACAGAAGCGTCATGGGGCCCTTGGCTTCGCCACGGATGAATTGCTGGACGACCGGGTCGGGGGAGTTGATGATCTCTTCCTTGGTGCCGATGGCGACGATCTTGCCGCCGTAATGCAGGGCCAGCCGGTCGCAGATGCGGTAGGCCGAGCCCAGGTCGTGGGTGACGACGATCGAGGTGACGCCCAACCTCTTCTTGAGACTGAGATGCAGCTCGTCGATCGCCGAGGTCATGATCGGATCGAGGCCCGTCGTGGGCTCGTCATACAGGATGATTTCGGGTTCCATCGCGATCGCCCGCGCCAGGCCGACACGCTTGCGCATGCCGCCCGACAGCTCGCTGGGCATCAGATAATTGGAACCGGGCAGCCCGACCATCTCGAGCTTTTCCGAGACGATATGATGGATCGCCAGATCCGACAGGTTCGTGTGCTTGCGGAGCCCGAACGCGATGTTCTCCTCGACGGTCAGCGAGTCGAACAGCGCCGCCGACTGGAACAGCATTCCCATGCGCATGCGCAGGGCGTCGAGCCGGTTCTGACTGAAGGTCGTGACATCCTCCCCGTCGATCAGCACCTGGCCGTTGTCCGGTTTGAGCAGGCCGATGATGTGCTTGAGGAGCACGCTCTTGCCGCACCCCGAGGGGCCGAGGATGACGAGCGACTCGCCCTTGTAGATCTTCAGGTTGATGCCGCTCAGCACCTTCTTTGAGCCGAACGCTTTCGAGAGGTTCGAGATGATGATCATTGCAGATACGCCATGTTGAAGTTGTTGATGCCGACCGTCAGGAAGTAGTTGACGGCGAGGATGAACATGATGGCGAGAACGACGGCCCCCGTGGTGCTCTTGCCGACACCCTCGGCGCCCCCTTCGGTCGTGAATCCCTTGTAACAGCCGATGATGCCGATGATCGCGCCGAAGATCATCGCCTTGAACAACCCGCCCATCAGGTCATACACCTTGAGATTCTGGAGAATCGAGTCGCTGAACGTGGTCAGGGTCTGGCCAATCTGGTAGATCGCGACGATCGAGCCGCCGATGGCCCCGACGACATTGGTGAAGATCGTCAGGATGAACAGCATCAGGGTGCAGCCCCAGAAGCGCGGCACGACGAGATAATCGACCGGGTTGGTCGCCATCGTCTCGAGCGCGTCGATCTGTTCGGTGATCTTCATGGTGCCCAGCTCTGCCGCGATGGCGGATCCGACGCGGCCGGCAACGACAATAGCGGTCAATATAGGCGCGAGTTCGCGGGCCATGGCGAGGCTGACGACACCGCCGACGTACCGTTCGGCGCCGAGCTGGGTGAACTGGTACCCGATCTGAACGACCAGAACGGCGCCCGTCGAAAAGCCGGTGATCATCACCATCGGCAGCGAATCGACGCCGATGCGCGACATCTGCTCGATCAGGTTCTTGAAGCCGAACCGGCCGGACTTGAGGCTGCGGCCGGTCCAGTAGAGCGACTGCAGGAACAGGATCGCCAGGCTCCCGAACAGTTCGACAAAGCTGCGCAGCAAATTGACCAGGATCACGGCATCAGTCCTCGCCCAGGGTGATCGTGCTGTCCACACGGCCCAGCACGACGAGATTCGTCGGTTCGGTCATCACGTCGCGACCGTTGATCTTCACTTTCTTCGTCTCGTCGCCCTCCACCGTCAACTGGAGCAGCAGATCCGAGTTGCGGGGGGCATTCACCCACGACCGCATCGTGCTTTCGAAATTCTCGTGCGACCCATCCTCGATCCGGCTCTTGTCCCTGGCAGACTTGGTCGCCGTTTCGGCGGAATCGGCATCCTCGCTCCGGTTGGCCGACAGCCCATACGCCGTCAGCGTTAGATTCTCCTTCCCGATATCCTGCGGAATCGGAATCCGGATCTTGCGGACCGAACTCTTCTCCCGGTAAGGCCGCGTGGTCACCCAGACCTCCAGCGTTCCACCAGGGGTGATCGAGGTGTTCTTCACCTCGATCTTCTCGATGGTCATCGTCCGACGGCGCTGCTCCAGCTCGATCTTGAGCATCAGCCGGGTCGGCCACACCTCTTCCATTTCGTTCTCGCTCAGCGTCTCGACCAGGCCGGTAACCTCCGAGATGATCGAACCGACGATGTCGTCCCGCGAATAGAAGAGATTCTCGCGGCGCAGATTGTATTTCTGTCCGCTGCTGCCGGCGCATTCGAGAGCGATTCCCATCAAAGCCGTGCCGGCGCCGCCACGATCTATAACACCATCAATAGATTGAAGCAGGGTCGATTCGAGCACCGATCCGAGGACCTCCCGGTCCCGGACGACCTGGTAGCTGATGTTGCGGGTCCGCTTGAGATCCCTGTCGGTCACCTCGATCTGCACCGGCATCAGCGGGGGGAACCGGCCGACCTCGCCGCCGATCCCCTTTTCGCGGTCCTGGGTGATGATGCCGAGCACGTCGGTCGGCGCGCCGATCTTGAACGGCATCTCGACGCTGGAGAAGCAGTGATAGATATGCGCGCCGGTCATCAGGAACGAGACGTTCCCCTTCTTCATGAACGAGTGGGCAAAGCCGAGAATCTTCTTCCCGTCCCGGTACGTCAGGGTGCCGAGCGTCGTGAGGTTGATGTCGCCGCGGGCAAGCTGGACGCCGATCGCCGAGCCGGGCTCGAGCGGATCGGCCGCGGACGCGACCGTCTGGGAAGCCGTCATCGGCAGGGCGGGCATCGGTCCGACGCTGGCGGGAACGGGGGCGAGCCGGTATTTCTTCGATTTGAGCCGGCCGTTCAGAGCCGCGACGGCTTTTTCCCCGAGCCCCTGGATGACCATCGGCGTCGCTGCGCGCATGAACACGGCTTCGCCCGGGGCAACGTGCCCCGCAAGCGCCGCGGGATCGTCGCATTCTATAATGGTATGTATTTCCTGGTCGCCGAGCTTCAGCGGAGCGGCGCTGCACCAGCGGACAGGCTCGTCCGTATCGCCCGGAAGACGGCTCATCAGCGGATAATCCCAGATTTCGAGCATCTCCTCGATCGGGGTGACGAGGCCGACGGTGTGATCCGTCATGACCCAGCCGGAGCTGAGACCGCCGATGAGCCGGTTGTTCACGTAGATCGGACTGCCGCTCATGCCGGCCGCGATGCCGCCGGCGTCGTCGATCACCTTGCCGGCGACCCGCACGAGAATCGATTTGCCGTTGATCAGCACGTTCTCGTTGATCTTGTTGTTGGCGAGAATGCCCATCACCTCGACCGTGAACGTGTCGATCTCCCGGCCGCGGATGACGGTCTTGCCGATTCCCTTCATGCCGACCTTGACGTCCCGGAGAGGCAGGATGTCATCCGCCGCGAACGCCGGGGAGGCGGCAACGGAAAACAGCGCCGGCAGCAGGATCAGCAGCCAGCGGAGAGCAAACCGGACATCAGCGGGTCGTAATGAGTATGCCATTGGAAATGGGCCGTTCCTTTCCATCCGAAGGCCGGTTCACGATCCGGTCACGGATGAACATCGACGAAGAGCCGCCGCCATCGAGGTTGATGGCGCGCAAGCCGCCGAGTTTTTTCACATACGAAGCCAGTTCCGCCAGCGTCATGCCGGCGCTGCGTTTCGAGCGGCCGTCCACGACGATGAACAGCAGCTCGCCGGTGGCCGTCAGGGCAACGGCCGTGCGGGGATGCCGGCCGTTCTGGATCGAGGGGTCAAACTTCTCGGTTTTTCCATTGATGTCGATGCGACCTTCAGTCATCAGGCGGGGACCGCCGCAAACCGCGTGCTGCACGTCGTTCCAGGGCGAATTCACCTGGTAGTCCAGCTTCACCTGCTGGGCAAGCCGGATACGGGAAAGCTGGGCCGCCTTTTCCCCGCCGGCCGAGACGACGACGCCGTCGGGCGGAATCAGGGTGTCGACCTTGTGGATGCCGATCACGCGCCCCTTGATCAGCACGAGCTCGACACCTTCCTCGGTCGTCATCGTGCTGCGGGCATACTCGGGGGTGTAGACGACGAGCTGGTCGCCGCTCCGGGGCTGGTTCACGGCATCGATCGGAATCGAAACGCCGCCTGCCCGAAGGGCCCCGGAGAAATCGGGATTGCCGAACAGCGGCTGGCCGGACCGGGCAAGGCCGAACACGGAACGGTTGTACAGCGGGGAGCTGATCAGGCGCCGGTCGATGATCAGCGTGCCGATCGGATCGCCCTTCGGGGTGAAATACGCGGCATTGATGCCCGCGACAGCCTTGTACCGTTTCGCCATCGAGGAAAGGACTTCCTTCTGGCAGATCCCCTCATTGGCGAGAACGGGGAAAATGGCAAGATTCCTGGCGAGCGGATCAATGCGAAGAAGGTGCACGTCGCTCGGGCCGGACTTCGTCGAGGGACGGTCCGTATAGTAGGTGACGCCGGGAGCGAGGGTCTCGCCGGCAACAAGCGGGAAGCCGCCTTCCGCGGCACGGAACAGCACCGTCAGCCGCGGCAGGCCGTTCGTGCCGGTCGCGAGCACGGGGTCACCGAACGCGCCTTTCCCGGCAAACACGAACTCGGAATACGCGCTCGACCGGAAATGGCGGAACGAGTCGAACAGGCCGGCAATGCTCCGCTCCGTCGCCGGGGCGATTTCCCCGACGGAGGGGGTGATGCGAAGGCGCATCAGCTTGCCTGCGCGATTCGGCATCTGAAGAGAGACGGGGCCGGAAAAGTCGAAATCGAGAGCCTGGTAGGGCTCGTCCATGCGGTGGGTGACGTTCAGCAGTTCGACCGGCTTCCGGCGAGGCCGCTCCGGTTCAACGGGAGCCGGGGCCGGCTTCGGGGTGGCAGCCACGGCGGAAGGCGACGCTCCACCAGCCGGCTGGGCCGGGGCAACCGGTGACATGGCGATAACGGCGGTCGCTTCGGCATCCCGTGCCTGCTTCCCGCCGCCATCCGTCACCGCACCAATCAGGAACAGCTGCCCGATCAGCAGCAGCCCCAGAAACTGTTTGAGGGAGTCCTTCACCGGTTTCCACCCCCTTTCCTGAGGATTATTCCCTTGAGCTATCGGCAGATTTGCTCCCGGAAGTGAGGCGAAGGAGATCGAAGCCGTCGAAATCCGAACGCTTTCGGCGTCA
Source organism: Candidatus Ozemibacteraceae bacterium (assembly GCA_035388825.1). Taxonomy (GTDB): domain Bacteria; phylum Muiribacteriota; class Ozemobacteria; order Ozemobacterales; family Ozemobacteraceae; genus MWAR01. Next base: position 23,894 of record DAOOQQ010000050.1, on the reverse strand, counting down.
ACTTCTGGACACCGACCGATGGGAACGTCAAAAAATGGACGCTTGCACATGACTTCGATCGCGGGCAAAGCCAGTTCCAAAGCGGAATTGCTCGATTTCAACGTCGGGCCGGCGGCGCTGGCACGCCGGATGCGATATCGAAAGTGTCACGCAGGAACATTTTGAAATCAGGAGGAGTGTATGAAAAAGTTCTGGATGATGATGCTGGTGTGCGGTCTGTTGTCGCTGAGCATGGCCGTTTCTGCCCAGCCGGTCGCCGACAAGGACGACGGCAAGGACGACGATGTCGAGATGGTTGGCCCCGCCGAACGCGGTCAAGGCAAGCATCTGGGGCTGAACAAAGGCGAAAAGCTGACGGCCGACCAGGTCATCGAGCGCATCCGGGCAATGAAGGAGAAGATCCTGGGTCGCATCCGGGAACGGCTCACGAAGCTGCCCGAGCGCCTCGAGAAGATGGAATCGCGTGCCGACCGGCTCGCCGAGCGCCGCGCAAAGCGGGCGGGAGCGGGCGTTGCCAGCGGCACGGCGGATCGCCCCGGCCAGGCGAAAGAAAAGATCACGAAGCGGTATGAGGAGATCAAGTCCCGCATCGCGAAGCGCCGCGAACAGTTCGAGCAGCGCTCGACCCAGCGCCGGGCCAATTTCGAGCAGCGGATCGCGCACATGAACGATGCCGACAAGGGCAAGGTTCTCGCCGAGTTCGAGTCCGCCCAGAAGGAGATCGCCGCCGAGATCGCCAAGGTCGCCGACGAAGCCCTCAAGAAGCTCGAAGAGACCTATCAGCGCATTCTCGCCAAGTTCAACTGAGCCCCGCCCTCTTCTCTCGGACAATCCGGGTCCGGCAGCAATGCCGGGCCCGTTTTGTTGCCGGCCCCGGATGCAGCAGCAGAACCCAGCCAAGGATCCCGTCAGCCCCGGCTGTCGTCGTCTCCGGCGATGCCGAGGCGCTTCATGCGATACAGCAGATTGGTGCGGGGAATGCGCAACTCCTCGGCGGCCCGGCTCTTCACCCCGCCGGCACGGGAGAGCGCATCGGTGATCATGCGGCGCTCGAGCGTTTCGAGAGCCTCGTTCAGGCCGAGCCCCGGCCGTGACAGACGCTCTGGAAGAGATCCCGCGGGTGCCTCGGCCGCTCCCCCACCCCCGTCGGCCTCGCCACCTGCTGGTTCCCCCTGGGCAAGCGGAAAATCACGGAGTTCGAGGAGATCGGATTCGGCCATGACCGCCGCACGCTCGAGGGCATTGCGCAGTTCCCGGATGTTCCCCCGCCAGCTCCGTCGGCTCACCTGGGGAATCAGCGTGGGGTCGAGCCGAAGCCGTGGGCGGCCGAACTCTTTCCGGAGCAGCCCCACCAGATGTTCGAGAAGGGCCGGGATGTCTTCACGGCGTTCCCGGAGGGGCGGCAGGCAGATGCGGATGACAGCCAGCCGGTACAACAGGTCTTCCCGGAACGCGCCGCGGGAGGCCATCGTATCGAGGTCCCGGTTGGTGGCTGCAACGATCCGCGTCTCGACACGGATCGGCTTCGAGCCTCCCACCCGCACGATCTCTTTTTCCTGCAGGGCCCGCAGCAGTTTCGACTGGAGCTCGACCGGCACCTCGCCCACCTCGTCGAGGAACAGCGTTCCGCCGCGCGCAGCCTCGAACCTGCCGATCCGGCGTTCCCGGGCGTCGGTGAACGCTCCCTTTTCGTGCCCGAACAGCTCCGACTCGAACAGCGTCGCCGGAATCGAGGCGCAGTTCACGCGCACGAACGGCCCCTCGGCCCAGGGGGACAGGCCGTGGATGGCGCGAGCGGCCACTTCCTTGCCCGTTCCGGTCTCGCCGCACAGCAGCACCGTCGAGGGGAACGCCGCCGCCTTGCGGATAAGGTTTTTCACGTTACTCATTTCTGCCGACTCGCCGACCATCGCCGACAGGGGATCTTCGAGCCCCCCGCCGGCACGCCACGCCTCGTTGGCGCGCCGCAGCACATCCGTCTGTTCAGCGGATGCGCGACGCTCCGCGACCCGCGCCACCCGGAACGCGAGTTCCTCCATCGGAACAGGTTTGGTCAGGTAATCGAGCGCCCCGAGCTTCATCGCCGTGACGGCCGTTTCGATCGAGCTGAACGCGGTCATCAGGATGACCTCGGCCGGCCGTTCCCCATCCCTGGCCGCCCGGATCACATCGAGCCCCTCCCCGTCGGGAAGCTTCAGATCCGTGATCACCAGGTCGAACCCGCTCCCGGTAAGCGCGGAACGCGCTTCGGCCAGGGTTCCGGCCGGGGTTGCCGTGTGGCCCTCCTGCGCCAGGAATGCGCAAAGGCCCTTCACGAGCGATCTGTTGTCGTCGACGACGAGGATATTCATGATGGGATGGGCACCTCGATGTGAAAGAGCGCGCCGCCCTCCGGCGGAGACACATACCGGATCTCTCCGCCATGCGCCTCGACGAACTTCCGGACGAGGGCCAGGCCGATGCCGTGTCCGTCCGGCCGGCCGGTCACGAAGGGGGTGAACAGCCGCGGGACGATATCGGCCGGAACTCCCGGACCCGCATCGGCAAACCGAACCACGCATTTGTCGCCATCAGCATATATATGTATCATTATTTTCGCGCATGCCGGGCGGGCTGCGGCAACGGCATTGTCCAGCAGATTGTCGACGATCTGCCTCCACATCCGGATGTCTCCGGTCATTTCGAGCCCGTCCTCCGCCTGGATGCCGACGGTGCCGTTCCCCGCGGTGTCAGGCCGGGCCGCGGCCGTTTCACGGAAGAGGGCTGCCGGAGAAAACCGTTCCCGAACCGGCAGCGTCACCCGGGAGTAATCGAGAAACCGGTCGGTCAGGGTTTTCAACTGCATCAACTGTTCTTCGATTTCGGCAAACGGCTCCAGATCGGTTCCATCCGGGGCATACCGTCGTTTGAGAAGCCCCAGGTGCAAGCCGATGGCCGACAGGGGATTGCGCACCTCGTGAGCGACGGCACTCCCGGTGAAAGCCAGTTCGCGGATTTTTTCATCGTGCAAGCTCTTCAGGCGCGCATCTCGCTCGGCAAGCCGTGCGGCAAGCCGTGCGACACCCTCCCGAATCTTCTCCAGTTCGGTGATGCCGAGCGGGTCGACCTGGGGAGGTTCATTCCGACCGATCCGGTCGAGACTCGAGACGAGAAGGCCGACCCGCCGGGAAACGCTTCGCGCGACCAGGAACGACGCACCGATGCACAGAGGCACCGCCCAGAAGAGCGCGTAGACGGCCGCCCGCCGGATGACCGGAAACAGATCCATGTATCGCAGATCGGCTTCGACTCCGGCAACGCCGGCCAGCACCCCGTCACGATCCAGCTTCGGCACGAGGACGATCTTGCACCGCCGACCGACCTCCAGCCGCTCGGGATCAGGAAAATACGCGTTCCCCTCCTCGAGCTGCGGCAATCCGTCCTCGATCAGGTCATCGATATCCTCGACCGACGGCGGCAGGAGATTCGACTCCCCCGGCGCAGGTGTCGAATACGAGGCGATGAACTGCGGCTGATCGTCCCGGTATCCGACCCAGTAGGCATTATGGATCCATGACGCACCAACGGCGGCAAGCGCCTCTTCCAGGGCGCCACCGGGAAGCCGCCCTCCGTCCGCCGTTCCGGCGGAACGCCACTCGTCGAGCAGCCGCCAGGCCGCCGTCTCGAGATACCGGGCGGCCTCGCGGTCGAGAAGCTCGAAGGCCTGGCGATACCAGAATGCCGATGCGCACACGAGCAGGGCAAGCGCCGTTCCGAGCATTGCCAGGAACAGGCGCCCGAACAGCGTTTGCGGAAGCGGCAGGAATCTCGACATGACCGACGTTACAGGGTCGCGTCGACTTCCTTCCAGCTCACCAGTTCCTTCAGCACGGCCACGTTATATTTTGTTCCGTATCGAACGGACTTGTCGACGGCGTAGTCGTAGCTCGACTGGGAAAGAACATCCTGCCAGTTGTAATGGGTGATCTTCATGTCGTTGGGCATCCGGCGCCGGTCGAAATAATCCGTCGAGAAGTTGCCGACGATCTCGAGGTTGATCAGCTTTTTCATCTTCGAATCGGTGTCGAGCTCGAGGCCGCCGGCCGCATGGAAGCAGCCTTCCCACCGGGGGCTGACGTTGATGAAGGGGTGCGTGAGGCCCAGTCGCGACCAGTCGCTGTCATGATGCGGCTTGTAGATGATCTTGCCGGTGGTCGGATTTTCGATCGAGGTGTCATGCACCTTGTCCCGGATCGCAATCACCCCGAGCGCCGACTTGCCTCCGTTGTCATCGTCCAGCGTCAGAACGTCGCCGCCGATGTAGACGTTGCCCTCGACCACGAGCAGGCCTTTCCCCTTCACCCATCCCTCTAAATATACATCACCCTTTATATACGTAAGCCCGTTGATTTCGACGGCATGCGAGGTGTCGTGGGCGCGGGTCGGGTTGCCGAGATACCGGGTGATCTTGTTCGGCACCTTCCGCCAGTCCCCCCAGCCGTAGAGGGGCACCACGTTGCGGTAGGTCACTTCGTTGCGGCCGAAGGCTTCCCGGAAATTCACGTCCTGGTAATACTTGCCCTGGCTCGGGGTTTTTTCGGGGTCGACGAGACGATTCGAGAGCCGCCGATAGACGTCTTCGTCATACAGGTTGATCTTCGCCGTCTCGTAGGCCTGGACCTTCTTGGTGTCCGAGTCGTACAGCTCGTTGCTCGTCTTCGACCACCAGGGCCAGTGGAACAGACCCATCCACTTGTAATACTGCCGGTTGACGGGATCGTTTTGATACTCGATCGCATCCGCCTTGGCGAGATTGGCGCCGCCGTTCCAGCCGGTCCAGCCGATACCCATGTCGAGCCAGGGGTTCTCGAGGTCCTTGCGCAGATCGGTCAGCATCAGCCATTTCGGCAGGTCGACCCGGGCGCCATCGCGCATGAACACCTTGCCGCCCTTCACCGTGAAACCCCAGGGGTCCCAGAAGTCGAAGGGCAGGATCCTGAACGAGTCCTGGTGGGATTTGTTCAGATACAGTCCGTGTTCGGGAGCGATCATACCGATCGAATTGCCGGGGAACGGCGACTGGACGAGCATCGCCCGGCAGGCTTTCTTCACTTCGACCTGGCGGCTGGTGCGATGGTAGGTGCCGCGGGAGAGGATCGTGATGTATCCGCCACGGAACACGTCGGCCGGCAGCCCCTTGGCTTCGAGCTCACGGGACGCTTCGGCGTCGCGGCTCCAGGTGACGCGGGTCTTGACCCGGCCGTCGCGGATCAGTGGCGGTACGGCGGAATCGGCCCCCTCGAGGCGCGACACGTCGATGTCGACGCTGCCCTCCTCGCTCTTGGAAATCATCTTGTAGAAGGCGTTTTCCGGGTCATTCATCCCGCTCTTGATCGTGAACAGCGCCTCTTCGACACCGGCCTCGGCCAGGAGCAGCGCGCAGGTGCTGTCGACGTAATTCTCGGTGAGATGCACCTCGCCGCGCATGAAATATATCATTCCATATACAATTATGCTGATCACGACGATCGTCGCGATCGTGAAAAACAAGGCAAGGCCCGAACGTCCCATCGGCCGACGGATCATGGAACACCTCCTGGCGGGGCATGAACAGGACCCCGTACCCCTTATTGTAACAACCGCCCTCCCCTCCCGCAAGGGAGCCCGCCCCGGCATCCTCGGAAGCAGACACTGCCCCACAGAGAGGCACAACGGCCATCACCTTGGGAGGTTTTTGGCTGCGCATTCGGCTTTGATGTCTGGTATGTGGGTTTCGTCAAAAGAACCGATCCACAGATGACACAGATGACGCAGATGAAATCCTGAGCGTCTTCAACCATGGAGTTTGCGGCGCATACTGGATACAAAGGGGGGCCAGGCGTTCGTTCCTCTCTGGTTTTTCATCTGCGTTCATCTGCCCTCCATCTGCGGATGCGTTCTTGAATCCGAGGAAAATTTCAACGGAGTATCTCCGTGGTAAAAGATCCTCTGTGTCTCCGTGTCTCTGTGGTTCGTTCACTTTTGTGCCTTGGTGTCTTCGTGGTGAAAAGAATTCCTCTGACGTGAACCTCGCCTGGACGGCGGGGTCAGGGGGCTTCGAACGAGACGATGTCCCCCTCGCGGGCTTCGACGCCGGCCGCAGCCTCGACGAGAGCGCCATCGGGCTGCACATCCGTCACCCGAACGCTGCCCCGGTCCTGCTTCGCCGACCAGACGACAACCCCGGCCCTGTTGCGGATCTCGCGGACATTGTACAGGATGCCGGTGCGGCCGACCGTGAGACCGCTCGAGGTGCCCATGTCGATGACGATCCCATCCGGACTCGCCGCCTGGACGCGGGCTTCGAGACGGAACAGGCCATTGAGTTTCGGGACGACGCGATCGAGCGCCTTCTGGGTCGCCCGGCCGATCATCGACGCGTCGAATTCCGACGAGCCGAGCTTCAACACGGCTCCGAGAGCCCGTTCCAGATCACCGGCCAGCAGCACGGCGCCGGTCTTGTCGTGGCGGGCCTCGGCGTTGTCGGAAAAGATCAGCCGGCCGTTCTTCAGATCGATCACCTCGATGCTGAGCCGCACGTAAGCCGTCACCTTGGTGTGCATGAAGCCCCCGGCGAGCTTCGTGAGCGTGCCCAGCCCCGTGTCCCGCTTGAAATGCCCGAAATCGAGCACCTTGCCGCGCAGGATGTAATCCGCCCCCTGAAAACCGCCTTTCGCGGGAAAACTCGACACGTCAAAAAACCCGTCATCCGAAAGCTTCAGCTCGTTCTTCATCGCCTCCAGCTCCTCGCGCTCGACGATGATGACCTTGCCCGACTGCATCAGCCGCTGCTTCAGCAGTTGCGCCAGGCCGGCCCCGAGCGGATACTTCGCCGCGAAGCCGGGCGGGTTGGTGAACGGCAGCACGGCCAGTCGGGGCCGGGCCTCGACGGCCGCAGGCAACAGTACGCTCATGAAAAGAGCAACCACGATCCCCCATCCGATCCTCATCCGCAGATTCATGATTCATCTCCACACAGGGTTTTCCGGAGCAGCCACCGGGACCGCCCGGGCCCGAAATGATCGGGCAGCAGTTCGATCCGCTCACAGCCAAGCCGCTCGGTGTACAGGCGCAGGGCTGCCGCGTTCTGGGGATCGCACGTCAGCTCCAGCCGCGTCACACCCCTGGCGCGCAGATCATCGAAAACGGTCCGCATCAGAACGAGGCTGATCCCTTGCCGGCGCCAGGTCGCGGTGACGGCCAGGCTGAACAGGAAGGCGGCCGCCTCGCCAATGGTTCCGAGCAGAATGGCCTCACCCACGATGCCGCCGCGTTCATCCCGGGCAACCCAGACAGTCCCCGCTCGTGCGATCAAGGCAAGATTCGGAGCGGTCTGGGCGTCGTCGGGAAAGGCTTCCTCCTCGAGCGCCGCGACCGCCTGCAAGCTGGTCCAGTCATCCGGACGCAGCTGTTCCACGCGGAGGGATTCAGGCACGATGGCGGTCGGCATCAGACTTCGAGGAAACCAACCGTCGACGGACCGCCATGGCTGCCCGCCTCGGAACCATACCGCCCGAAGCCGCTTTCCCCGAGAACATAGACCCCCTCCCCGCCATTGCAGGGAAGCAGCTGCAGGATACGGTCGGGAAATGTGGAACGGACTGTCATCCGCCCGTCCGCCCCAAGCAGGATCAGTTCGTCGATGCCGTTGGCGATCACGGCGCCGCGGGGATGCAGACTCATGGCCTTGATGCCTGCCGGAATGGCGATGCGGGTGCGCGTGCCCGCCCGTGTCCGCAGCAGCGTCACCTCTCCCGTGCCGGCGTGACCGATGAAGATGGCTCCTTCCAGATTGTGGAAGACGACATGCTCCGCCCCTCCTTCGACGGCAAGCCGGCGGTCGAGTTCGGCCCGCTCGTTCACCATCAGGATGAGGCCCGCCCGGGTGCCGACGACCAGATGGCCCCCAGCGGCATCCAGGCGCTGGAACAGCGGCTCGGACCCCGTCTCGACCCGTCCCGTGGGATTGCCCTCCGGATCGACGACCAGCACGAACTCTTTTCCCACCAGCCAGGCGTGGCTGCCCGAGCCATGGATGTCGGTCACCGCCCCCCCCGTTTCGAGCGCACGGGTGAACTGGCCGGCATGCCGGTAATAGCGCACCTGCCCTTTCTCCGTCAGCAGCAACACCGCGCCGGTCGCGAACACATGCACCGACCGGAACGAACCGAAAAACCGGCAGAGCTCGTTCCCGTCGCCTTTGAAGCCGATCACTCCCCCCTTCCCGACCGCAAGAGCGACGTCGGCTTCCGGCGACACGGCAATGTCCGCAACGTCGGCCGAGGGAAGGCGCGTGTTCCAGATGTCGTCCCCCGCATCGTTGAGACACCGGATCGTATCGCGGCCGTCCCATACCAGGGCGTATTCAACCTGATCGGTCCCCATCCAGGTGTGGGCAAGCGGCCTGGAGCCGGTAGTCAGCCGCCCGGCGAGCTCGGCCAGCCAGATCTTGCGGAACGCCGTCTGACCTGCGGGCTCGATGGGCGGGGGAGGCTCGACGTCGAGGAATTCCAGACGGTTCAGATCCTGGGAGGCGGTCGAAACCAGGCATCCGACGCGCCCCTCCGGCATCGCGTACCAGATGGCCTGGCCGTCGGCGGTCAGTCGCGCCCGCAGAAGCGGGCCAGGGAAGCGGTATTCCCAGGCCGGCTGCCCCTCTGCGTCGAGGATGCTCAGCAGACCGTCTTTTGAATAGATAAGCGTATTTTTGACTTCGTCGGCCCAGGACACTCCCGAGAAGTCGGCGTTCAGCTTGCCGCGCCAGACCCCGAAGCTTTTCACGCAGTTGATGCAGAAGATGCCCCGCCCGCGATCGAGGGCGACCGTGATCTGGCCGTCGGCGCTGACGGCCAGGTCCTGCAGGGGATCGAGCCCCATGAAGGCATCGTAGGGCTGTCCCTCGGGGCCGACGGCCTGGAGCCCCTCGCCGCGTTCGTCGAGACAGGCGAACGCAACCGTGCGGCCCGAGGCCGAAACGTCGAGCGCCGCCGGCACCTTGAGCAGGTTCCGGTAGGTCCAGCGCACCCGCCCCTGGCGATCGGCCATCACGACGGTGGGCTCCCGGGTCACGAGGACGACGCTTTGCCCGTCGGGGCTGATGAGCCCATAGAGAGCCGGAGCCGGCCGCTTTTTCCACTGGACCTGGCCCCTTGCATCGATCAGAAGGGCATTTCCGGCATCGTCGACCGCGAGCACGTCGAGCGTATCGGCCAGGCTGATCGTCCGCACACCGGCGCCGGCCGGTATTTTCCAGAGCTCCTGGCCGGTATGGTCGAGCAGGATGACCTGCCCCGCCGCCGTCAGCACGGCAATCGCCTTCCGCCCGCTCGTCGCCTGCATCATGCGCAGGGGACCAAGCTGCTTCTGCCACAACTCCTGGTATCCCGCACGACCGGCCGCGCTCTGCATCGGTGTCTCCGCCTCCCCTTCGTCAGCTTGTCCCCACAGTTTAGCCCCGTTCGCCTCGCGGGGCAACCGGGAAGCGATCCGGGGCCCCCGGGGCGGCGGAAAGGCCCCGTGACGTGCTATACTCGGGGGTGACAGGCAATATCCGCGCGCGATCCTCGACGACGCGCCACGCCACAGGGAGGGATGACCATGCACTCCAGGATGCATTCGGCGGCAAGGGGCCTCAGGAATCTCGCAGGGCTTCTCTTGATCGTGTTCACGGCCCTGCCGGCATTTGCCGCGACGGAGTACCGGATCTCGATGGTGAACGGAACCTGGCTGATGAACATCACGACCGTCCTGATCCAGGGCGAGATCAACGGGAAAACCGAGGTCCTTTGTCTTCCCAAGGTCGAGTTCGCCGCGGATATCGATCGAGAAGAGCTCCGCAAGCGCCTGAAAGACGGCATCAAGAAACAGGATGTCGTTTTTCATATATATCATGACGAATTGAATAGACCGATCAAGTCGGGCAACGTCCTGTTCGCCTCCGACGTCTACCTGAAAACCCTGAAAATGAGTTATTTCGCCGCCCTGCGAAGCTGGGGCTACCGGTTCAAGATCAGCCGCCAGCCGCCGTTCGAAGATCGGACCTACGTCCAGGATGTCCAGTCCCAGGGCTTTCTGGTCATGTCGGCAGACCTGAAGAGCTCCCAGAAGACCGGGGACGCCGCCGGAGCCGGCGCCCAGTCAGGAAAGGATCCTGCCGTGGCCGGTGGAGGCAGCGGCGGCTCGATGTCGATCGCGCATCTTCTGCCCGCCGGGTATCTCCCGCCGGACGTGCGACGGATGAAAAAAGAGCTCGACCGGAAAGTGAAGGAGATCAAAACACGCCCGTTCAAAGCCGAAGAGATCAGCGTCGACCCCGTCCGGTGGGCGGGCGGCCGCATGGGCATCCTCCGCCCCGACGGCACCGCGGCGAACTGCATGATCGAAGGGCGGACCGTCACGGTCCGGCTTCCCGGCCCCGTTACAGCCGGCTGGCTGAAACCCGAACGGTCCGGCTCGCTCGCTTCCCAGCCGTGCGAGTTCATCCTGCAGCGTGATGTGAACGGCCACGAGATCACCCGCGACGGCGCCCTCGTCCTGGCGGATCTGTATCTGACGGAATCGGGCCTCACCTGGGGCGACTGGCTCCAGAGCCAGGGGCTCCCCTCCCCCGCCCCCACCGCCGATCCCGCCTTTGCGACCGCCCCCATCAGACTCACCAAACGGGTTGCCAACGGCTCCTGGCAGGGACTCAAGGCACCGGCCCTGTGCGCGATCTCGATCCCGACGGAGCGCCCGGCCGGAATGGCGGAAACCGAGATCATCCGCATCTCCCCCGCGGAAAAACCCTTCGGCGATTTCCGCTCGTTCGCGGCCCGCTTGGCCGCCACGACACCGATCGGAACGAAAATCAGCATCACGCTGCTGGTGTGTCCCGACGGCACGCTGTACGAGGAAATGGGGCAGAAGCGCGCCCATCGCATCTCCTTCCCCGACAAAAAGTCGACCCTGATGATGCTGATGAATGCCGCTGCAAAGCCCTGAAGCCCCAACGGTTTCGATGAGTGATGCACGATATCTTGCCGCCCCCCCACCATGATTCTTATAATTGGTACATTCATCGTTCGGGAATTCCATTCTGATGCGAGGTGCCAGTATGAATACCATCGCCTTGGGCCGAAATAAATCGATTCACGTCGTGCTCATTCTCTCGATCCTCTGCTCCTTCTTCATTCTGCCGACTCCGGCAAAGGCAGGGGTCCTGTCGAAGGTCTGGTCGGCCCTCCGGCCGATCACGAAGGTTGCCGGCCACGTCGGCGGCGCCGTCGCCGGGGCGATGATGGCTTCCGCGATCGTTCCGCCTCTCGGCATGATCGCCGGCGGTGTCGCGGGCTGGATCGTCGGCGGCATGATCGCCGATTACGGCAGCCGGAGTCTCTCGAACCTCGCGGGTGTCGCGGCGGGCGTCGCCGGTGCCATCGCCCTCGGGCCGAGCGCCATCGGCATCGCCGGCGGCTTCATCCTCGGCGGTCTGCTCGGCAAGCTCGCCTTCAGCCTCGTGAAGAAAGCTGACCAGGCCGTGACGGGCGGCGTCGTATTCAACAAGGCCCAGTCGGCCTATTCTAGCGCGAACTCCCAGGCCCTCGCGCCGGTCACCGATGTCAGCGTCAGCTCGGTGAAATCCTCGATCAACACCACCATCAACAATGCGACCACCAAGGTGCAGAACACCACCGACACCCTCCAGGACAAAGCTCGGGCCACCAAGGAGAACTTGGTCCGGGCCGCCCAGGAAAAGTACGAAAAGGCCTGCCGGACCTACCAGGAGCTCGCCGAGAAGGCCGAGAAGTCCGAACTCGTCGTGAAGGCCAAAAAGGCCATGGACACCGCCAAATCCGAACTCCAGGAGCTGTTCCGCCGGTAACGTTTCCCGCAACAGGACCGGGGCCGAAGAGTCATCTTCGGCCCCGGTTTTTGTTTCTGGTCGATCAGGAATACGCCAGCTTCAATCCATCCTCCATCGCGGCCCACAGGGTTTCGACCCCCTCGAGGCCAACCGACCAGCGCACCAGCCCCTGGGTGATCCCACGGGCCAACCGGTCCGCTTCGGGAATGCCGGAATGCGTCATCGAGGCCGGGTGCTGGATATAGCTGATCGCACTTCCAAGACTGACAGCCAGCTCCATCGGGGTTGTATAGTCTGCAAAATAATTCATCAGTTTCTGCGCCGGCTCGAAGCCCTTCTCGAGTTCGAAACTGATCATGCCGCCGAATTTGCGCATCTGCCGCTTTGCCAGGGCATGATGCGGATGGGAGTCGAGGCCGGGATACCAGACCCGGGCAACGCGCGGATGCGCTTCAAGCCTGCGCGCCAGTTCCTGGGCCGAGTCGCAGATCTGTTCCATCCGGACCGGCATCGTCTGGAGACCCTGGGCGTTCAGCCACGAGTCGAACGGGCTCGGCGTCGGCCCGTGGTCCTTGTAGACCGGGAACAGATACTCGCCCATGAAGTTCCACGGCCCGATCACCACGCCAGCGATCGAGGTCGAGTGGCCGTTCACATATTTGGTGAGGCTCTGGATCACGATATCCGCGCCAAGCCGGAACGGCTGCTGCAGATAGGGCGTTGCGAACGTGTTGTCGACGACGAGCGGGATCCGGCGCGCCTCGGCCAGCTTCGAGATCGCCGAGATATCCGAAACGTGCAGCGTGGGATTGTCGGGGGTCTCCAGATACACCATCGCCGCATTCGGGCACTGGGCCAGCGCGGCCTCAACCTGGGCGATGTCGCTGGTGTCGACAAACCGTGTGTTGATCCCGAACTTCTCGAGCGACCGGAAAAAGCTGTCGGTGCAGCCGTAGACACTCCCGGAGATGATCTCGGATCCCGTTTTCACGAGGGCGAACGTGGTGCAGGCAATCGCCGCCATGCCCGAGGCACAGACCAGCGAGGCGATCGTGGGCTTGCGTTCGTCGGCGGCGAGAGCCGCATCGATCAGATGCTGGCAGTCGAGCCGGAACAGGACCTTTTCCAGATACTCGGTCGTGGGGTTCCCGAGCCGCGTGTAGATGCGCGCAAACGGCTTCTCGCCGCTCTTGGACTCTCCGAGGAACCGCTCGGCACCGTCCTTCACGTTGCGAAAGCTGAACGTCGACTTCTGTACGATGTTCGGCAGCCCGATGCCAACGGCGATCGAGGAAAACCGGTCTGCCGAAAGGAATGGTTCGCTCGTGCGGGCATACTTGTCCTTCCGCTCGAGCCAGCCGTCATACCAGGGGTGGATCGACATGCCTAAACTCCTTTCCTTGCCAGTCAGGCTTGCTCTCTCCGGCCAGTCTACCCGCTTTTCCCCACGCCGGTCAACGATCACCCCGCCACCCGGCCCCAGATGCTGCGGAGATACCGGAGCACGCTCCCCTCATGCAGAAACGGATCTGTGCCATCTGCGTCATCTGCGGATAAGCCCGTTCCCCACGAGCGTTCGATTTCGCTGGAAAAACGAGCTGTGACGGCGTATGATGCGGGACATGAAGGTTTTCTGGAACGTCTCGCGCATGGAGTGACACGTATGCCAACCGGCCGGGAACTCGAAGCTCGGTTCTTCCTCGCTGACCTGATCGGCGCCGAAGTTCGTTCTCCGGAAGGGCCCACCCCTGGCCGCATCGTGGATTTCACGCTCCTGCTCGGTGAGAAATACCCCCGCCTCTCGCATATCGTGATCGAAAGCCCGTCGGGCGAACGGCGTCTTGCGCGTCGCGACCAGTTTTCCCGGTTCCAGCCCGCCGCTCTCGAACTCGGAACCGCCGCCTCCCAGCTCCCGTTGTTGTCAGACATCCCCGACTCGGTGCTGGTGCGCAACATCTGGGACAAGCAGATCGTCGACACCTCGGATGCGCGTGTCGTGCGCGTCAACGACCTGCAGATCGCCGAAATCAAGGGGGATCTGCGGCTGCTCGGCGTCGACGTGGGCTTCCGGGGACTGCTGCGCCGGCTCGGCTTCGAGCGGTTTCTCTGCCCGCTGATCGAGCGGTTCTCCGGCCCCCTCAAGAACGAAATCATCGGCTGGGACATCGTCGAGAGCGTTCCGACGAACTTCACCCACCTGAAACTCGCCGTTCCTTCCGAGAAGATCCGCGAGCTGCATCCGGCCGATCTCGCCGACATCCTCGACGATCTGAGCGTCCAGGAGGGCCTCTCGCTCCTCAAAGGCCTCGACACCGAAACGGCGGCCGAGACGCTCGCCGAGGCCGAAGCCGAAACCCAGGCCCAGATCATCGCCGAGATGCCGTCCGAACGCGCCTCGGACATTCTCGAAGAGATGGAGCCGGACGAAGCCGTCGACATCCTCCAGGATCTCGAAGAGGACAAGGCCGCCGAAATCCTGTCCCACATGGATGCCGAGGAAGCCAACGACGTGCGCGAGCTTCTCAAGCACCCCGAGAACACCGCAGGCGGCCTGATGAGCGTGGGCTTCGCCACGGTCTTCGAGGAGTTCACGGTGGAAGAGGCGTTCAAGCACCTCCGGCTCATGGCGGTTGATCTCGAGATCATCTATTACCTGTATGTCGTCAACAAGACCGACAAGCTGCTGGGCGTCGTTTCGATCCGCGATCTTCTGGTCGCGAACCCCGCCAGCCGCGTGCCGGAGATCATGAACGACAAGCTGATCTTCGTCACCCCCGACACCCCTCAGGAGGAAGTCGCAGCGCTGATCTCGAAATACGATCTGCTCGCCCTGCCGGTTCTCGACGAGGACGGCGGCATGGTGGGCGTGGTCACGGTCGATGACGTCATCGAGCTGCTGCTCGACAACATGCCGCGGATGTGGAAGCGGCGCGCGCTGACAAGCTGAGGAACGACCGATGCCTCACCGATTCCTCGCCTTCGCCCGCGCCCGGCGCCGTCTGCTCGCGATTCTCGCCGTCGTCGGCCCAGGCCTGATCACGGCAACCGTCGACAACGACTCGGGCGGCATCGCCACCTACTCGCTCGCGGGGGCGCTGTATGGATTCGACCTGCTCTGGACGCTGATCCCGATCACCGTTCTGCTGATCATCACGATGGAAATGAGCGCCCGGCTCGGCGCCGCGACCGGCCAGGGCCTCGCCGACCTGCTTCGGGAGCGGTTCGGCGTGAAGGTCACGTTCTGGATGCTCCTGACCGTGCTGCTGGCGAACTACGGCACCATCATCAGCGAGTTCGCAGGTATAGCCAGCTCTATAGATATCTGCGGCAGCGCCACCGGGTATCCCGAGGTGTTCGTCTGGCTCAAATATCTGCTGGTACCGCTGCTGACCTACGGCATCTGGAAATTGATCACCGAGTACGATTACAAGAAGATCGAGAAGTTCTTCCTCATCTCGATCCTTTTCTATGTCGCCTACCCGATCTCGGCCTACCTGGCAAAACCCGACTGGGGGAGCGCGATGAAGGCGCTGGTCGTTCCGACCTGGCGGTTCGATGCCGGGTATTTCTTCACGATGATCGGCGTCATCGGCACCACGATCACGCCCTGGATGCAGTTCTACCTCCAGTCGACCCTGATCGAGAAAGGCATCACGCTCAAGGATTACGACGACGCGAAGTGGGAAGTGGGCCTCGGTTGTATAACGACAGATGTTATATCGTTCTTCATCATCGTCGCCTGCGCCGTCACGCTCAACTTCACCCCGGGCGCGCCGCCCGTCGCGGGCATCGAGGATATCGGCAAGGCCCTCATTCCTCTTGCCGGCGGATATGCCGGCTACCTGTTCGCTCTCGGCCTGTTCAACGCCTCGCTGTTCGGCGCCGCCATCCTGCCTCTCTCGACCGCCTTCGCGATCTGCGAAGGCATGGGCTGGGAGCGGGGCATGAACAAGACCTACGACGAGGCACCCTGGTTCTACTGGATCTTCACCTCGCTGCTCATCACCGGAGCCGTGATCGTCCTGGTGCCGGGCATCAGCTTCCTGTATCTCGCCGTGATGCGAGTTTCCCAGGTTGCCCAAGGCCTCATCCTGCCGCCATTCCTGTATTTCCTCGTCAAACTCGGCGACGATCGCAATCTGCTGGGCGAGTACGTCAACCCGCCCTGGTTGAGCCGCCTCTCATGGGCCAGCTTCTACATCCTGACCGTCATCAACATCCTGCTGCTGGGCTCCACCCTGAAAGAACTGTTCATGTAGGGCTCCCCGCAAGCAACGAGGGCGGTTCCCATGAACCGCCCTCGTGTGGTTTCCGAATCGACTTACTGGTGCAGTTTGATCGGTGACCCGCTCTGGAAGCCGGAAAGATCCGAGCTTCGCACGGTGCAGACGAGGGCATCCGTCTCGTCGAGCTTGAAGAACCATGTCTCCACGAGGTTCTGGTTCCCGTTGTACAGCTCGAACGAGAATTCCCCCTCGGTCGTGATGGTGGCCGTGAACGCCCGCTTCCCGCTGATCGGAATGCCGCCGCCTTTGTTCTCGACGGTTGTCGAACCGAACTGCACGTCGACATTCCCGTTCAAGACATTCTTCTCACGTTGTGCCGTCAGGATCAGGTTGACGGATGCCTTGTGCCCCACCGATCCCGTATTGGTGAGCGTAAACAACGTGCCCGCGCCGGTCCAGGTGCCCGACATGTCGTTTCCGGTGAATTTGGATACCTTCGTCAACGGATTGTTTCTGACGAAGGCCAGGAGCTCGCTATCGAGGTTCGCTTTGAAGATCGCCGGCGTCATGCCGTCGGCGGCAACCCACTCTGCCAGCTTGATGGCAAGCGGCGCATAATACTCCGCGAGAATGTCATAATCCTGCACATCCTCGACCTTTCCCCCATACGCCTCATATAAAAGGGATTTGGCCGTGGAAGTCAGATCGACGGTCCCCATGTTCATCTGGCTTCCCAGATACGGCTTCGTCGCGCGCAAGGTCAAACTCGCCAGATCGAACCGCACCTCATACGCTCCATAGGGCTCGAGCCCCGAGACCCTGAACATGCCGGTACCCGTGTCGAGGCTGAAGGGAACGGTTTTCCCGTTGACCAGACAGGCCCCTTTCGAAACGAAATCGTCGAGCAGGACCGTGTTGTAGCCGGAGCGAACAGCCGCGCGGCGTGACTGGCCAATCAAGGCAGGGGCAACGGCCGGCGGCTTCAGTTCCCCGGTGAGCGTCGTTTTCGTCGTCGGGGCGCTGCTCGAGGTGTCGTTCATCGCACAGCCGACGAGCAGGGGAAGAGCGCACAAGAGAGCGCACAGCAGACGTTTCATCGATGGGTACCTCCTGCCGGGAAAAATCCGTTCCGGTTTTTTGCAGTCTACCAGTTCCGCCGGAACCGTACAAGCCCCCGTTCCGACTGCCTCTGACGTCAGGCACGTCGGTTCCACATCGACGAAATTCTCCAGGCCACAACGCACAGAAATCTCGCAGAGGGGCCTTGGAACCTCTGCGAGATCTCTGGGATTCAGTATCGCTGAGAGCGAGAACGGGGGCTATTTTTTGAAGGTTTTCTCGGTCACCGGCAGCAGGTAATCGAACCGCGCATCCTTCGGAAGCGGCTGTTTCCAGAGCCCCTTCTCGATCAGGCGGTTGAGCTGGCGGCCGAAGATCGCCCCATAGCGATTGATATAGTCTTCCTGGCGATCCCGGCCTTCGAGGAACAGGGAGCCGAAGCTCTCGATCTCGGCGACGGCGCGGGCGACGAACGGTGCCCGGATCAGTCCGTACATGCCGATCCCGAAAAAGTGGTACCAGGCTCCGTAATTGTCACCCAGCGGCTGGGAGTCGTGCCGGATATAGGCCAGCTTGCGCTGCAGCGGCGAATCTCCGC
Organism: Candidatus Ozemibacteraceae bacterium; assembly: GCA_035388825.1. Lineage (GTDB taxonomy): Bacteria > Muiribacteriota > Ozemobacteria > Ozemobacterales > Ozemobacteraceae > MWAR01. The sequence continues at coordinate 6,151 of DAOOQQ010000050.1, read as the reverse complement.
GATCGACACGATACGGATCGCTCGCAAGCATGTTTTCGGCGGTCAGCATCGTCAGGTACATGTTCCCGCCGTTCAGCAGATAACTTTCGCGAAACAGGTCATGAAGCTGGACCCCGCGGTCGGGGTAACTCATCAGCCGCCGCTCGAGATCAAGCTCCCGGCCCGTCACGGCATACCGGGACGTCCAGCCGCAGGCAAGCAGCAGGAACAGTTTCGAGCGCATGAAGAGCAGCGTCGGAAACTCCTTCTGCTTCCCGATGATGAACCGGCCGACCCGGTGCCAGAACCCGTACCACAGATACCGTTTGGCCTCGGGGGACCAGTCGTGCTCCTCCCCCATCACGGGCGTGATGGCCGGATACTGTTCGAGAATGACGCGATGGATCGCGTTGATCAGGCGGGGGATGTGGATCGGCTTCGTCCGGCCGATCTTCAGGCTCGCTTCTTCCTTCCCCGTCTTCTGCGCCGTCTCGATCATTTCGAGTTCGCGCTCCTTCTCGATCTCGGCCTGGGGATACGAGCCGCCGACGAGCGTTTTCAGCAGTTTCCAGGGAATCTGGTCGAGTTTACGGATCAGGTACGCGTCGCCCCGCGGGTCGACCATCTGGAGGCCGGCCTGCTGATAATGCTCTCCGTTCGAGCGTTTCAGCCAGTCCTTGAACTCGCCGGCCGAAGCCGGAGTGAATCCGCTCATGATGCCGATCAAAACCAGGATCGCAAGACGATTCAAACGCATCGTTCCCTGCCCCTTCGATGATTTCTTTTCATTATATCCGGAAATCCCTGTCCCCGGAGTACCCCGGGAACCTTCCCCTTCGAGGAGAGTGAAGAGAACGAGTGGGACAAGATACCGATCCACAGATGTCGCAGATGACACAGATTTCATGGAATAGAACCGAACAGAGATCGGTGCCATCTGGCCAGCAGAGTTCCAGACGGGATGAGGTGCGGAAAGGTTCGTTCTGCCGGTCAGGGAGCGGTGGAAGAAGGACCGGCAACGGGTTGTTCGGCAAGCAGGACGGGACCGGAGGCTCCCCAGGTGTGCATCGGAGTCATCAGCCCCTCATGAGGTCCGGAGAGGAACTGCGTGTCGGTCGCATACCCGAACTTCTCGAAGAAATCCGGCCTGCCGTCGGGCAGTTCGTCACAGGTCGCTCGGATCGCGATCCCGGGCAGGGAGGGCAACAAAACATGCACCTCCCCCGAGGCGTAGTAGTCTCGTTCCGAATCCTCGTAGTATTCACGATGGAAACAGCCCTCCAGTTGCCTGGGCTGGCCTGCCGGCACCCGAAGCAGCGGCACATAGAGGAAGTTGCGAATGACCCATTCCCCGTCGGGCTCGATCATGAACAGCGCCGGTTTCCGCCAGGCCCACCAGAAGCCGGCGACAAAGGGGCCGTAGATAACCGCCAGGCACAGCAGCGTCGGAACCAGCCGGTAGCTCTTATCATGTGCCGGGTCCAACGCCTCTTTCATGGTCGGGAATAACAGCGGTCGCAGGATCTGTCCGGCAATGATCCAGCCGAGGAATACCAGGAAGAACAGAATGATCCCCGCGATCGCGACCGTCCCGAAATCGAAGATCTTGATTTTCTCGAACACGTTCTTCCTCCCCTATGCGCCCTGCTCGCGCTCGAGCAACAGAACGGTGTAATCATCCGGCTGCGGATGCCCGGTCAGGAAGGAGGGGTGATGGTCGAGGAAATCCGCACAGGCTTCGGTGATCGGAATCAGAGGCCGGGTTCCAAGATATGTCTGGAGAGCCGCGATCTTCATCTCGCTTTCCTCCCCTTCCCCGAGCGATTCGTACAGGCCGTCGGTGTAAAACATCCAGCGGTCGCCGGGAAGGATGTCGACCGGGGTTCCGGGGTTCGTCGCCTGCTTCCTGACTCCCAGCGGGGGGGCGATGATGCAGCGATGCTGCGACCAGGTGCCGTCCCGGGCTCTCCGGAAGGGGAAAACGTGGCCGCGGTGGTAGATCACGGACTCGTGCTTCACCGTATCGATGACGGTGAACTGGGCGGTCACCATGAGGCGGCGTTCCTGGCTGTTCATCAGGGTGTCGTTGATCGTGTTCACCAGGGCCTCGATCGAGAACCCCTCTTTCGCGCGCTGCAGGACGGAGGTTTTCACGATCGTCATGCCCAGCGCCGCCGGAACGCCGTGGCCCATGACATCGGCAATCAATACGACAAGATATTTTTCGTCGACGATGAAGTAATCAAAGTAATCGCCACCGAGCTGGGTCGCCGGCCGTGAGTTGCCGAAGACGCGGTAGCCGTTGAGTTCGAGGGGCTTTTTGGGCAGGAAGCTCGCCTGGACCTGGCGCGCCAGGGAGACTTCGCGGGCCATCTCATACAGGCGGGCGTTTTCCAGCGCCGTGCCGGAGATGCCGAGAAGCGTCGTCCAGAAGTATTCGCTCTGCCAGGGCGGTCCGCCTGCCGGGGGCTCGTGGAGACATACGGCGCCCCAGCACCGGCTGCCCACAAGCAGGGGGAGATACGTCGTATACAGGTGCGAATCTTTCAGGGTGACCTGCCGTTTTTCCTCGAAGACGAGCTTCAGCCTCTCGGCCAGCTCGTTTCTATATTCTTGAATATACGATTCCCCGCGGCTGCCCGCGACCTGGCCGAGGGGTTGGGCCTGGCCCGTCTGGGGCTCGAAGTAGACGAGCAGCCCGGCATCCGCACGCCACAACTCGCAGAACTTGCCGATGACCTCGGTCGAGAGGACGTTCATCTCGAGGATCGCCGGGAACCGGCTGCCCGCCGCGTGCAGGGCCATCAGCTCCCGGACCTGCTGGTCGAGCCGGATGTTCTGGTCGGTGAGGATCGCGTTCGCACGGCGGAGATTCGCGATCAGCTGGGCAAACCGCACGACCACGTAGGAGAGGACGGACATCAGGAGGGGGATCGTCATCGGCAGGATCAGCCCCTGGCGGAAAAACACCAGGTAGCAGAGGCCCGCATACCCGCCAAGGAACGCTGCCAGAATGGCCGTCGAAGCGAGGAATGCCCCTTCCCAGCACAGGATGCCGAACGTCACCAGCGCAAACAGGCCGATGATGCCCGTCTGCGACGGGATCGACGGGGCCCGGAGCATGTTCGAGGCCAGGATGTTCTCGAGCAGGTTCGCGTGCGCGATCACCCCGGGCTTGAGACCGTGCGGGCTCAGCTGGAGGTCGCCGAGCCCAACGGCCGAGGGCCCCACGAACACGACGGCATCCCGAAACACGGCCGGATCGTAGTTTCCCTCCACCACGTCCGCGAAGGTGACCGTTGCGAAGGGTTCTTTCAGGCGCTCACCCAGGTAGTTGATGTACACGGCCTTGCCGGTGGCTGCATGCCAGGAGTTCTTGACGGGCTTCCAGGGGGGGAGATCGATGAGGGGAAGCTGCCGCCCGCCGATCGAGACGCCTCGCTCCCCGATCTCGGCTTTGCTTCCCAGCAGCAGCTCGGCCACCGCCAGCGGGAAATTCGGGATCCACCGCTCCTCATACCGATGGACAAGAAACGTCTTCTGGATGACCCCATCCGGGTTCAGATAATCGAAATCGGCATTGATATACCCGAAGCCGGCAGCCGCATCCGCAAGCCCCTTGAAGGGGGGGCGCACCTCTTCGATCAGAAGGGGAGGCGAGGCCGGATCCTCGAATACCTGGAGTTCCGAAAAGACGAGCGGGAACACCACGCGCCCGTATCTGGCGCAGCTCTCGATGAATGCCCGGTCACCGGCCGGATCCCCCGTGGAGACGTCTTCAAATATGATATCGAATGCAATCGCCTTCGCCCCCGCCGAGGCCAGCCGATCGACGGCGTTCGCATACAGTGATCGCGAAAGAGGCCAGCTCCCGAGGCGGGTCAGGCACTCGTCCGTCAGGAGGATCAGGGCGATCTTTGCCTTCGCCTGCTGCGTGGATCGGGCCCGGTACCGCCAGTCCAGCGTCCGGTTCTCGAGACCGTCGAGGGATCCCGAGAACAACAGCACCGTGAATGCCGCGAAAAACAGGAGGGTGATCCCGGCCTCCAGCAGCCGGAATCGTTTCACCCATGTCGAGGGGGAGGTTTCCGGCTGCGTCAGCGACATCGTTCGCGCCCTTCCGTCAGCACGCCAGATGGATGGCGTAACAGTAGCTGCTCGGCTGGTCGACCCGGGCGACGACGAAGCCGGCCTGCACCGCCTCTTCCCGGATATCATCGAGCGACGGAACGTGATCGGCGGGCGGCCCCTTGTCTCGCTCGGCCTTTGTCCACTCGACGATGCAGACACGGCCGCCGGCTTTGACGACACGGCGGAGCTCCCTGAGCAGGGCTCCCGGCTTCTCGGCTTCGTGATAGACAAACGCCAGAAGGGCGAAATCCACCGTCCCGCGTTCGAGGGGAAGCTCGTCTTCGGCGGACCGGAGCAGCGTCACGTTGGACAGGGCAAGCTCCCGGATCCGGTGAGCGGCACGTTCGAGCATCGCCGGCTCGGTATCGAGGGCAGTGACGGTGCCAGCGGCACCTGCGAGACGGCTGAGCGCGGGAAGATAGAACCCGGTCCCGACGCCCACATCCACGAGATGCGCTCCGGCAGGAAGGTTCAGACCGGCAAGAACGACGTCGGGATCGAACACCTTCAGCCGCTCGGGATTGTCGAGTTTGTGATGATGCTGAGGATCGAACTTGTGACCGGTCATGCCCTTCCCCCTCTCCGTTCAGCCGAATGCTGCGCGACGGCCGAGAACACTGCTGATGCCGCGAATCTTTTCCAGAAGCCCCGGAAGACGCTCGGGTTTGAGCGCCTGGCTGCCGTCGCTGAGGGCATGCTGGGGCTCTGTATGCACCTCGATCATCACGCCATCGGCACCGGCGGCGATCCCGGCGAGGGCGACGGGCTCGACGAGCCGCCACTGCCCGGTCGCATGACTGGGATCGACGATGATCGGCAGATGCGACAGCCGTTTCACGGCCGGCACCGCGCTGATGTCGAGATTGAACCGGGTGTAATTCTCGAATGTCCGGATGCCGCGCTCGCACAGCACCACGTTCGGGTTTCCATTTGCCAGGATATACTCGGCGGCCATCAGGAACTCCTTGATCGTCGAGCTCATCCCGCGCTTCAGCAGAACCGGCTTTCGCACGGCCCCCAGCGCCTTGAGCAGCCGGTAGTTGGCCATGTTCCGGGTTCCGACCTGGAGCATGTCGGCATGCTCGGCGACGAGATCGACCTCGTGCACGTCGAGCACCTCCGTCACGATCTTCAGCCCCGTTTTCTCCCGCACCCGGCTCAGGATGCGCAGGCCCTCCTCGCCGAGTCCCTGGAAGGAGTACGGCGAGGTGCGGGGCTTGAACGCCCCGCCCCGGAACAGCTTGCAGCCCTGGGCTTTGACGGCCGCGGCGATCGCCAGCGCGGTCCCTTCGTCCTCGACGGCACAGGGCCCGGCGATGATCTGGATCTCGTCGCCCCCGAAAACGACATCCCCGCCCACCCGGACGAAGGAGTTTTCGGGCTTGAACTCGCGGGAGGCGAGCTGGAAGGGCTGCCGGACGGGCATGACCCGCTCGACGCCGGCCCAGGTCTCGAAGGTCGCCTCGACGGCCGGCTGCTCGTCGCCCATGACGGCGATGATCGAACGGTACTCGTCCTGGAGGAGATGGGCATCGAGCCCCAGCGTTTGTATGTGATCAAGTATTTTATTTTTGTGATCCGCCGTGGCCCAGGGGGCCATCACGATGATCATGGCTGTGTCTCCGGAGTCATCATGACGGGATCACTCCAGCTCGAACCCGTCGGGCGTCATCACCACGGTGCCGTTCGCGATCACCGTATGAACCTGGTTCTGACCTGCCCGGTATCCGATCGAACGCCACGAGTCGGCGCAGACCAGCGCCAGGTCCATCCGGCGGCCGATCTCGATCGCTCCCGTCTCGTCCCCGAGATCGAGGGCGTGCGCGGCATGCAGGGTGCCGGCGATCAACGCCTCGCCTGCCGTCATCCGCAGCTGGAGCATCGCCAGGGTCTGGATCATCCCGGCGCCGAGGAACTGGCAACTGCCGGGATTGTGATCCGACGCGACGGCGACGGGCAGTCCCGCCTCGATCATCGCCCGGGCGTTCGCGTCGGATCACAATCCCGGCAGTTGCCAGTTCCTCGGCGCCGGGATGATCCA
>DAOOQQ010000049.1:0-36079 GCA_035388825.1 Candidatus Ozemibacteraceae bacterium | reverse complement strand
ACCGAGATCCCCGCGGACGAACGGTCCCCACTTCACGCTGTCCTCGTGGCCGCAGACGAGGTTGTCGAACACGACGGGCGTCATGCCCCGCTTCGCGAGGATCTTGCAGGTATGCGCCCCGATATATCCGGCGCCGCCGACGACGAGAACGCATCGAGATCCGCCGCTCATTGATATATATCCTTTATTATCTTTTAGGGCAGCCCTGGCAGCTTCCCATGTCAATGACGCTGTTGTCCCCGATATTGATCCGCTGCGACAGGCCGGCAAGCTCGACCGAATCGCCGACCAGCGAGCTCTCGAGCATGACGCTGCGCAGCACCGAGTTGGCGTTGATGACGCTGTCCTTGATGATCGAATCCTCGATCCGGCAGCCTTCCGCAATCGAGACATGCGGCCCGATCACCGAGTGGTGCACATGGGCCGAGGGGTCGATCACGACCGGCGGGATGATGACGCAGCCCTCGACGCAGTAATGGCTGCGCGTCGAGTTCTCGAGCAGATACCGGTTCGTCGCGAGCAGGGTTTCGGGCTTGCCGCAGTCGAGCCATTCGTCGATCTCGGGCGCCCCGAGCTTCATCCCGTCGGCGATCATCAGCTTGAACACTTCGGGAAGGTAATACTCGCCCTTCACCGTCAGCTTCCGCTCGATCGCGAGATGCAGGTATTTCATGAACGCCCGGCCGTCCTTCAGGTAATACAGGCCGACCTGGGCCAGCCGGCTGACCGGCGTGTCGGGCTTTTCGACCATGTCGACGATCACGCCGTCCTTCATCACGTTGACGCCGAACCGCTTGTAGTCTTCGACTTCCTTCGAGTAAATCAGGCCGTCCAGACCATCACACAGGCGCGGAATGCGCGTCAGATCCGTGACGAACAGGGTGTCGTTGAACACGACCAGCACTTCATCGCCCGCCTCGATGCGGGGTTCGGCCAGCCAGACGGCGTGGGCCGGCCCCAGCCGCTCGTTCTGGACGATGAACGAGGCCGGGATCTTCGGATACTGCTTCCGGACGAAGTCGGCGATGATGTCGCCGTTCTCGTCGGTGATGAAGATCACTTCGTCGACCTTGATGCGGCCGATGCTCGCCATGACATGCTCGAGCACGGTCTTCCCGGCGACGCGCACCATGGATTTCGGCTTCGTGTGGGTGTGCGGCCGAAGCCGGGTTCCCTTGCCCGCGACGGGCAAAATGACTTTCATGATGGCCTCCCGATCGAACGATAGATGAAGCCGAGCTCCTTCATGCGCGCCGGATCATACACATTCCGGCCGTCGATGATGACCGGCCGTTTCAGCAGCTTTTTCATCCGGTCGAAATCCGGCCGCCGGAACTCGTTCCACTCGGTGACGAGCACCAGGGCGTCGGCACCCTCGAGCGCCTCGTAACTCTTGTTCGCATAGACAATCGTATCTTTCATCGTCTTGCGGGTCTCGTCCATCGCTTCGGGGTCGTAGGCACGCACCCGCGCTCCGGCCTTGAGCAGGCTGTCGATCAGCACGAGCGCCGGGGCTTCGCGCATGTCGTCGGTGTTCGGCTTGAACGCGAGGCCCCAGACCGCGATCGTCTTCCCCTTCACCTGCCCGTCGAGCGCTTCCTGGAGCTTGGTGAACAGCACCTGCTTCTGGCGGGCATTGACGGCCTCGACGGCTTCGAGAATCTCGAGCCGGTGGGAGTTCGCGTTTCCCGTGCGCACCAGGGCCTGGACGTCCTTCGGGAAGCAGCTGCCGCCGTAGCCGGCACCGGGGAAGATGAACGAGTAGCCGATGCGCGAATCCGAGCCGATACCGCGGCGCACGTTGTCGACATTCGCCCCGACCCGTTCGCACAGGTTCGCGATGTCGTTCATGAACGAAATCTTCGTCGCCAGCATGGCGTTGGCGGCGTATTTCGTCATCTCGGCCGACCGCACATCCATGATCAGGATCGGCTTTTCGGTCCGGACGAAGGGGGCATACAGCTCTTTCATCAACTCGGCCGTGCGCGGATCGTCGCAGCCGACAACGACGCGGTCCGGCTTCATGAAATCATCGATCGCGTTGCCTTCCTTCAGGAACTCGGGATTGCTGACGACATCGAAGGGCACGTTCGTGCCGCGCTTCGCCAGTTCCTCGGAAATGACCTTCCGGACGAGATCACCCGTTCCGACCGGAACGGTGGACTTGTCGACGACGATCTTGAAGCTCGTCATGTGCCTGCCGATATCGCGCGCGACGTTCAGCACATACGTGAGATCCGCCGAGCCGTCCTCGCCGGGCGGCGTGCCGACGGCGATGAACAGCATCAGGGAGGCCTCGATCGCCTCCTCGATCTTCGTGGTGAACTTCAGCCGCTCTTCCTCGCGATTCCGCGTGACCAGTTCGTCCAGGCCCGGTTCGTAAATCGGGATTTCGCCGCGTCTGAGCCGTTCGACCTTCGCCGCGTCGATATCGACGCAGATGACGTCGTTTCCGGATTCCGCGAAACAGGTGCCCGTGACGAGGCCGACATAGCCCGTGCCGATGATGCCGATTTTCATGGTGGTGGAAGAACCGTCCTTCGGATGAGATGTGTTGATTACCGCCCGAGAGGATGCCATAATACTACAACTCCGACCGATGATAAAAACCCTCGACAAATACATCTTCACCCAGCTCGTCGGGCCGTTTTTCTTCGGCCTGTTCATGTTCGTGGTCGTCATCGCCATCGATCCGCTGATGTCGGCGCTCCAGAACATCGTCAACGAGAACGTGCCGGCCCTGACCGTCATCCGGTGGTTTTTATACCGGCTGCCGCAGGACATGATGTTCACGTTCCCGATGTCGGTGCTGCTCTCGAGCCTGCTCGTCTTCGGCCGCATGTCGAAAGACTCCGAGACGACAGCGATGCGCGCCGGCGGCATCAACTTCTACCGCATCATGGTGCCCGTCATCGTGTTCGCCCTGACGATCACGGGACTCAGCCTGTTGTTCAACGAGTTCGTCGTGCCCTACGCCAACCGTCGCGCCAACGAGATCCGGCGGGGCGAGATCATGCGCCTCGTCGACCCCGAAGCGACCGAGAATTCGATCATGCGCGCTTCCGACGGGGGTTTCGTCTACGCCCGCAAGGTGTTCGAGACGGCCGGAACAATGGAGCGCGTCCTGATCGAGTATTACGACGGCCCGATGCTGACCCGGCGCCTTTCGGCCACCAGCGCCCGCTGGCTCGGAACCCACTGGCTCCTCCAGGGCGTCGTCGACCAGCGGTACCGCGAGGGCCGCGCCGCCTCGCCCACGACCTGCCTCGAGATGCCCGTCCCCGGCATCCGGGAAACGCCCGCCGAGTTCGCCCGCCAGAGCAAGCGGCCCAACGAGATGAGCTATCGCGAGCTGAGCGCCCGCATCGCAACCTACGAGCGCACCCAGTTCATGGAGACCACCGAGCTGAAGGTGGATCTCGCCATGAAAACCTCCCTCCCCTTCGCCAGCTTCTTCTTCGCGATCATCGGGGCGAGTTTCGGCCTCACGAGCTATCGCAGCGAAGCCTTCATCGGCTTCGGCGTCGCGATCATCATCATCTTCATCTATTACGTGCTGATGAGCCTCTCAACCGCCCTGGGCAAGTCGGGCATCCTTCCCATCATGCTCTCGGCCTGGCTGCAGAATATCGTGTTCGCCGTCGTCGGCGGCTATCTCGTCTCGAAAATAAATGCCTAACAATATATTGAAAGGCATTCTTTTTCGCACCGGCGTCATCACGGGGATGCTCGTTTTCCTCGCGGCTCTGACGCTCGAGGCCTGGCCGCCGGATCTCCAGATCGTCGTCACGGGGAATCTCGCCGGCCATGCCGCCGCCCTCACGGATCGCGGCGAACTCCTGTCCGCCCCTGCCTGGGGCGTGGCCGACCTGATCCGCAAGCTCCGTCGCGAGCACGGGTTTGCCACTCTCGTGATCGGCGTCGGCAACGACGCTTCGATCGCATCGCCGCTCAGCGTGGCCGGCGCCGGGTGTCTCGAACGCGCCTGGGCCGCCGAAGCCGGCATCGAGTTCCAGGCCCTGGGCCCCGCCGACCTCGCCGTCTGCGCCGCAAATCCCTCCCTCCCCGCCGACCTGTTCACCCGCCTCTGGACCAATGTCACCCGAGCCGACGGGGAACAGGCTTTCCCCGGCTGGAAGCGGGCTCGCCTCGGGAATCGCAGCGTCACGGTCGCCTGCCTCATCAGCCCGTCCCTCCTCGCCGACATCCCCCTGTCCCGCTGGCAGGATCTGCGCGTCGAGGATCCGCTCCGGGCATTGTACCGGCTGCGGGCTCAGGCCCCCGCCACGGATCTGAAGCTCCTGGTCTGCCATCTCGATACCGCAGACACGGCACGCATCGCAAAACTCGCCCGACGCGACGAAGTGCTGCTCCGCGTTTCCCAGAAAACGGCCTCGTCGGAACAGTTCGCCCCCTCCGGTCCCGAGATCCACGACGTCCCCGACGGCAACCGCTCGCTCCTGGTCATCCGCCGGTTCGCCCGTCTCGTCGGCCAGACGGACGTCGAGGTGCGCCGGCTCCCCCTGGCAAAGTTGCGGGAGACAGGGTCGCCTCCCGGCCCCCGCCTGGCCGATGCCGTCAGAACCGTTTCGGCCCGTTTGTTCCAGCCGCTTCGCGTCCTCAACACACGGGAACTGCCCGATGCCCCACCCTACGAGGTGCATCTCGACACGCATGCCCGGCTTGCCGCCGCCGCACTCCGGGCAGATGCCGCCCTGATCACTGCCCCCGCGCAAACCGCCTGGCTCCGGGACCGGATCGTCACCCCGGCCGGCGTGTGCAACGCGTTCGGCAACCGGCGACTCCGCCTGTATTGTCTCCCCGGCCCGGTACTGCACCAGTTGTTTTTCAGGCTCTCCCATGGTAGTTTTTCCAGGAGGCTCGGCTCGTATGGCCTGGTTCTCGACCTACCCGGAGGCGCGCCTCGGCGTTTGGTCGTCGCCGGCCGCCCGATTGAAGAGCGCAAACTATACAATGTTGCCCTCGATGAAGGCCTGTTCGACGATCCGACGCTTCGTGACCTGATTGGCTCCGACGATCTTCCCGGCAGTCGCGGTATCACTCTCTGGAACGCCTGGCTCGACGCGCTTCCGGGATTGCCCCGCTTGCCCGTACCCGCACAATGATGAGGACGCCCGATGATCCCTCTCTCGCGATTCATCCGACTCCGCCTGACCACCATCATGGGCATTCTTGCCCTGCTGGCGTTTTTTGCCGCTGCCCCCGCCATGGCCGCGAGCGCTGACACCCCGGCCCCAGCATCGGCCGCCACCCCGGTCGTTCCCTGCCCGGAAACGAACGCGAGCTGGACACCCGATCCGGCGATCACGGCCGAGCTCGCCTCTTCCCCGCCGCTTCTGAAGCAGAAACTCGAGGAAGCGATGCGCGCCGTCGTGAAGAACCCCAAGCTGCTCGAAATCACCCTGGTCGAGTTCGACCCCGCCTCGACCAGCACCGGCAGGCTCAAGCAGGTCATGGTTCGCACGGAGGGCGGCGAAGTCGACGGACTCATTCTCCACAAGGCCTCGTTCGACTTTCAGGATGTGCAGCTCGACACCACGAAACTGATGCGCGAGACCAAGATCGACACCATCCGCGTCTGCAACATCGACATGGACGTCCTCATCCTGGAATCCGACCTCAACCCCTACCTCGGGGAGAAAGCCCGCAAGATCAAGGTGGACAACCCACGCGTCGAAATCGGCGACGGCCAGATCAAGCTTTCCGGCTCGACGAAATACTCGCTCGTGAAAGTGAATTTCTGGGCCTCCGGCAACTTCGAGGTGAAGGATTCGAAGCAGATCTGGTTCCATGCGAAGAAGATGAAGCTGAACAGCATGACCATGCCGCGTGCCTTCGTCGGCTCGATCATCAAGCGCATCAACCCGGTGCTAAATCTGGAGAAGTTCCCCTTCCGTTTGAATCTGAAAGAAATCCGCATCGAGAAGGGCGCACTGCACTTCATCAGCAACCGGCAGGGCAACTGACCGCCCACCCCGCCGCAGCGCCATGAAGCGCGCCCCGGGAGGAGGTCCGCCATGATTCGCCGCACACCCGGCTCCCAGACCCTCGACATCCTGCGCATCTGCGCCGTTTGTCTGGTCTTCTGCGCCGCCCTGTCGCTCACCGGCCACGCCGATGTCGAGCGGATCGCCCCCCCCCACCCGTGGCCCTCGCGCGGCACCGTGACGGTGGAAGTCATCGGCGACGACCGCGGCTCGCTTCCCCTGTATGGAAACGGCGGCTGGAGGTGGTCTTCCGGCCGGTCCGCCTCGCTGTTCGTCGAAGCCATGCGCGGAGAGCGATATCGCCTGCGCATCCGGAACGAGTCCGACCGCCGGATCGGCCTGGTCATCGCCGTCGACGGCAGGAACATCATCACCGGGGACCGCTCGTATCTCCGCTCTTCCGAGGGCATGTACATCCTCAACCCCTGGGGAGCGGGCGAGTTCTCTGGCTGGCGCACCTCGACGCGCAGCGTCGCCCGCTTCTACTTCACCGACGAGCAGGACTCGTATGCCGCCGCCTGGGGCGACTCGTCCCAGATCGGCTACATCACGATCGCCGTTTTTGACGAACGCCGCCCCTGGATCGAAGAGCGGCTCTCCATGAAGGACGAGGCAGGCGCCCCGCGCGCCTCCTCGAAGATCGCCCCCGACCGGATGCACGAATCGTCAGAAGCCGGAACCGGGTATGGGGAGCATGAGTATTCGCCGGTCCAGGCGGTCGATTTCGACGCCGAGTCGTTCGCCCGGGATCGCATCTCGATCAGGTATGACTGGCCCTCACACCGCCATGGTCGTGATATCCGGCCGTATGATGATCATTCCGAGAGATTCGCCCCGCCGCCCCCCCACCGCCACGACTGAATGATTTCCCTGCTCCTGCAACAAGCCGGCCGGCCCCGCGTTTTGCGACTCCTGCCAGGGCTGGCGTTGCTCTTCGCCTGTGTCTTTGCCGCCGCCTCGGCAGGGTGCCTGCCCCCGGTTTCCCTCGATCTCCTGCTCCAGTCGGCCCTCGAGCAGACACACCTCACACGGGTGTATGACCCTTCGTATGTGAAACTCGCCTATCCGGGAGGCGATGTTCCGATCGAGCGCGGCGTCTGCACCGATGTCGTGGTTCGGGCGTTCCGTGCCGCCGGCATCGATCTGCAGAAACTGGTGCACGAGGACATGGCCCGCCACTTCGACCGGTATCCCCGCCGATGGGGGCTCAAGCGGCCTGATCCAAACATCGATCACCGGCGTGTTCCCAATCTGGAAACCTTTTTCACCCGGCATGGGATGAGGCATGCGGACCTTTCGGCCGGCTCGTTCCGGAAGGGGGATCTCGTCGTCTGGCGGCTGCCCGGCGGCCTGCCCCATATCGGCATCGTTGCCGGGGATCCGCTGCCCACGGGACACCCGCCCTGCATTCACAATGTCGGGGCGGGAACCCGCCTCGAGGACGTCCTGACGGCCTGGCCGATCACCGGCCACTACCGGTATCCATATAAATAGCTCCTAATATATACATCACTTTTTTCCTCTGAATACCGCCCTCTTGCCAATTTCCGGGGATTCTGGTAGTACATTTCCCGTCGGACGGCCGTTCAGGCGCGATCCGCAGTCAACGCCCATCCATTCAGGAGGTTTTTGTGAAGAAGTTCGTATCGATGGCCATCGTGGCCGTGATGGTTCTCGGGTTCTGTGCCTCGGCGTTCGCCGCGGATGAGATGACGGGCCGCATGGAAGAGATGCGCGCCCTCCGCACCCAGATCTGGACCCTGATGACCAAGCAGATGCCGACCCAGGCAGATCGCGACCAGCTCGAAGCTCTCAAGCAGGAATACGATGCGAAGCGCCAGGGCATTGCCGCCCCCGCCGCCAAGGAAGAAGCTCCGGCTGCCGTCGAAGCCCCCAAGACGGAAGGCTGCCCGACCTGCCCGGCCGCGGCCGACACCTGCGCCCCCAAGACGGAAACCGCTCCGGCCGCCGATGCCACCCAGCCCAAGGAAGAGTGCAAGCCCTGCACGCCCGACCAGAAGTGCGCCTGCACCTGTGCCTGCCCCTGCTGCAAGGCCGGCAAGTGCGCCATGAAGGCCGACTGCCAGAAGCCCTGCTGCAAGATGGAATGCGGCAAGGATGGCAAGAAGCCCTGCTGCAAGATGGAATGCTGCAAGGGTGAGAAGAAAGAGTGCTGCATGAAGGAATGCAAGGCCGCCAAGAAGGCCTGCCGCAAAGCTCATCGCAAGGCCCACAAGTGCCCCAAGGCCAAGAAGTGCGAGACCTGCCCGGCCGCAGCCAAGTAAAGCCCGAAAAGCAAAACCGCGAGGTCGACGACCTCGCGGTTTTTTCTTTACGCCGTTCCGCCTCATCCTGCCCCAAGGGCGTTCACCTTGGCGGCCATGATGAAATCGTTCTCATGGAGTCCCTTGATCTTGGCCGTCTTGAAAACAACCAGACAAAATCCCCAGCCGATGGTGATGACCGGATGATGCCCCTCGCGCTCCGCAAGTTCGCCGATCCGCCGCGCAAACTCCATCGCCGCGGTGAAATCCTTGAAGGTGAAACGCCGATGGATCGACAGTCCGTCATCCGCCAGCACCCACCCGGGGGCCCGGTGAAGGAACTCCTGTGCAACCTCCCGTGTCAGGGCCGGGATCCCCCCCTTGCACGGCACGCAGGCCCGGCCCGCAAGATCACACGCCGCTGACGGGACAGAACCATCCGCGGCCGGCTTCGGCCCGACAGACGGCTGTGCCGCCGTCACGGACAGCATCCGCTCCAGGGCCTCCCGGGCAGGCACCCGGATCTCGTCGGGAACACGCACGACATTGATCTCCCCCGGCCGGCTCATCACCCAGGCCATATCCTGGACACTGTTACGATACATGTTCGGACAGCGGGACAGCGTCAACGGCACGATTCTGAGCCGGGGGAACTGCCTCGCGAGACGCTCGACCAGGCTGATTTCGGTTCCGATCACGAACTCAGCGCCCGGCGCCGCCGCCTCGATCTGCCGGATGATCCACGAGGTCGATCCCGCACCGTCCGAAGCAGCAACGACGTCACGGCAGCATTCGAGATGCACCAGCACCTTCGCCCCCGGAATCGTGCGCCGCGCCTCTGCAACCTGCACGACATCGAACCGGGTATGCACGTGGCAATGGCCGTCCCAGAGGATGACCCTCGCCTTCCGCACCTGTTCCGGGGCATTTCCGCCATTGGGCTGGTAGGGCTTCCAGAGCAGGATCTCCTCGTCCGTCACCCCGGCCGCACGCGTGATGTTCCCTCCCAGATGGCGGTCCGGCATGAAAAACAGACGTGATCGCTGTTTCCGCGCCCACTCGAGAACCGCCTTCGCATTCGACGAGGTGCAGACCGTTCCCCCGTGCCTGCCGCAAAAGGCCTTCACGGCAGCACTCGAGTTCACATACGTCACGGGCAGCAGCTCGCGCTCGACATCGATCAGTTCCGAAAGCTGCTTCCAGGCATCCTCGACCTCGCCAGGCGAGGCCATCTCCGCCATCGGGCAGCCGGCATCGGCATCGGGGAGAACGACGCGCTGGTCAGGAGCGGTCAGAATATCGGCCGTTTCGGCCATGAAATGCACTCCCGCAAAGACGATCAGCGTCGCCTTCGTTTGAGCCGCCTTCCGGGCAAGCTCCAGGGAATCCCCGCGCTCGTCGGCCAGTTCGATGACCGCATCCGTCTGGTAATGATGGCCAAGGATCAACAGGTCCCTGCCGAGCCGCTGTTTGCACTCACGGATCCGGGCTGTCGCCTCGGTATCGGACATCAACCGGAATTCATCGGGAATCATCTGCATCTCTCACCGCCGTCCTGCGCGCCGTTTTGATCGTGTGTTCACGATACCCCAACGAACAACCCCGGTCAATGGACGTCTACCCGCGATGGTACCAGTCCGGGCAGGTGCGGCAGGGCGATGACGCATCGAAGGTGAGTCCGAGATGCTCCCGCCGGAACCGTTTCCAGGCATCCCCGTTCCACCGCTCCAGAAGCTCTTCCGGCGGAATCGCCCCCCACCCGTGGGTGCCTTCGGTGTCATAAGGGCAGCGGGCAACGGTGCCGTCCTGCAGCACATGCACACCGAGCAGGGCATGAAGACAGGGCCGCCGATTCAGCGGCGTGTACCGGGTCACGCCCGCATACGCGACGGCGCCGAGATACTCCGCAACGCCGAGAATCTGGTACCACTGCACCCGCTGGGGAGGCGCATCCGTCGGCCAGGTGAAGAACTGCTTCCGGAACACCGGCGAGCAGATCCGCTTCCCGTATCGGAGGAATGCGTCCGCCTCGCGATCATTGTCCCGGTGCTTGAGAAACGAAATGCCGATCTCGGGAAAGGCCTCCGGCGCCGCGGATTTCCGCGCAGATGCCTCCGCCAGGAACCGCTCGATCCGCTCCCAGGAGCAGCCCGGACGGTTGCGGCGGAATCCCTCGGCCTCGAGGGCATCGAGGCTGATCCGGACGAGATCGAACGGCTCCCAGCGCAGATCCGCCGGCGGCTCTCTATTGAGAGACGTATATAACGTCACATGTTTTTCACCCAGCATCGCCGCCATGCGCATGAGATCGGGATTTTCGAGAGGTTCGCCCATCCCCGAAAACACCCAGCGCAAGCCCTCGGCGGACTCCAGCGCCGCCACGATGCGCTCGAACACGGGCAGCGACATGCTGCCGCGCGAACGGTGGAGATGGGGCTGGGGACAGTGCAGGCACGAGCCGGCACAGATGCTCGAGGGCTCGATCACGGCCGTGAGCGGCCCGGCATCGAGGTAGACATCTTCCCATCGGGATGTCAGGACCCAGTCGAGATACGAAAACTCCGGCGCGGCAAACGCATCGCCGCCCGCCGCGGCAAATGTCGCAGCAGCCCTGTGGCCGACGAGACGCAGGTCGACCGGGATGCGCGGCCGATGGCGGGGGGCGTGATATTCCCCGATCCTGAAGGGGTAGAGAGGTTCGCGCACGGCCCAGGCCAGACCGCCCCGGACGGCCATGATGTCCGGATGGCTCGCCTGCAGGCCCGCGATCAGGGCCGCCTCGAAAATCGCCCAGTTCGCTCCCGTCAGCCGGTCTTCCGGGAAGGTCGCATCGAACCCCTCCCGCAGATGAAGCCGAAAACTCTCTTCCACCCCGCGCCGATCGACGAGCAGATTCGTCAGGGGCACGAGGACGAGACGATCCCAGCGACGCGAGGCCACACACCCGGCGATCGCCGATCCGATCCAGGAATCCGCGCCCGAGTCGGACTCGAGCTGCCACCGCTCCTGCGTGGCCGAAACCGGCTTGGCAAGAACCGCCGAAAGATCGAACCGGTGAACCGGCAGCCGCAGCCGCGCGGCCTGAGCCGCAAGCGGCTCCCATTCAGACCCGGCCGGGGCGAGAAGCACGACTTCATCGACTCCCGGCAGGCCGGAGAACCTGGACGCCAGGATTTCGAGAGGGGTGCCATGGCCGCCCACGGGCTGACTGAGGTCCCAGGAGTGTCGGTACCGGTACCGGCAACCGTCCGCGAACAGGAGGATGCCGGCCTTCACGCTCGGTTCCTCGTTCCGCGCATCATCACCATCCGCTGTTCGTCCAATCGATCAGGCGTAGATATCCAGAGCCGCGCCGATTCCCTCGGCTTCCGCCGATGTCACCTTGGTGGCGTTGGCGACCTGGATCAGTTTTTTCGCCATATCGAGCGACTGCTGCTGCCCCTGTTCGAGAATGCGCATCAGATCGACGATGTTTCCTCCTCCGCCGACCCCACTGACTCCCGACATGTGTTCCACCCCCCTTCGGTATCGTTCAAGCGGAAACGTTCAGCCGCGGCCTGGGCGGCTGCGACGGCGTCACGGGATTTTTTGCATTCAGCTTCATGGCTTCGGCCCAGGTGTTGCGGAGATCCTCGATGAGAGGCTTGATCTGCCGCATGGGAAGCGGATCCTTCCGGACATTGCTGTCGGCCAGCCTTTCCAGGAAAAACAGGTACAGCCGCTCGAGATTGATCGCAATCTCGCCGCCCTTCTCCTTGTCGAGTGATGTCAGCAGCTCGGTGATGATCGCCTGGACACGGAGCAGCATGTTGCTGATCAGCTCGTTGTTGTGCGCCTCGAAGGCCTCGTCGGCCTGGCTCATGAACCGCAAAGCCCCGTCATACAGCATCAGGATGAGGGCTTCCGGGGAAGCCGTATCGATCTGCGTCTTGCGATAGGAATCCTGCTGGGTGTTCGTCGTCATCCGGGATCACCTGCCGTCATTGTCGTGACTTCGGCGGCACGTGTTCCGCGAAGTCGTTCTATAGCTGTAGATATCAAAGGAATCTGGTATTGATGAAACCTGTCGGCCGACGCGAAAAACGCGGCGATCTCCCCGACCCAGGCCGCCACGGTCGCATCGTCATTTGCCTTCAGCCGTTTCAGCTCAGCCGCATGCCGGGTGACGAACCGGGTCTGATGCGTGGCATACCAGGCATAGAGTTCATCCGAGTCCAGGAGATGGTCATGGATATCGAGGAGCTCCTGATATTGCGCCCGCGCCGGCCCTGTGAGCATCGCCGGGGTGCTGCCGGCCGTCGCCTGGCCGCCGAGTTTGCGGCACAGCGCCGTTGCCCGCCGCAGCTCGTTCTGCTGTCGCCGGAGTTCGGCCGCCAGTTCCCGGAGATGACCAAGAAGCCCCGGCACATCCTGCCTGACCGGAGCTTTCGCGAGTTCTCGCAGGATGCCCCCGACGGGCACGGGGCTTCCGGGCCAGGTTTCCATGACCTCCCGGAACGGAAGGCAGGTGACATGCTTCGTGACGACGCCGCCCTCCGTCGCATTGATGACCTTCTGCCGCGTCTGCCGGAACTGGTCTTCGAACCAGGAACGATAGATATGCATATTTTCATCGGTGAACCGGGTCGTGCCGTCCGGCATCTCGATCCGATGAACACCCCGGGTCTGGATATACTCCACCGTTTCGTGCTCCAGCGAGGTGTACGGATGCACGCGGTCGTAGAAGACGTCATCGGAGTAGGAGCCTCGCGCATACAGCCGCCCGTCCTGGAACGAGAGATCGAGACCGACGAAAACGATCGGATCGCAGGCGCACCGCCTGGCCAGATCGAACGCCGTCGTCGATATCGAGCCCCAGCTCAGCAGGGTCCCCGTCGGCTCCCGGAACCGGTCGATCAGCCGGTGCAGCCCCCCACCGAACGTCATGGCCATCTTCGGCCCCTGGAAGCTCGTGAGGATGTCCGGGTGCGTCATCGGCTCGACGGCGAGCACGACATCCGTCTCGTGCTCGACCCCGACGAAATCGAGGGAGTTGAGATAGCTCGGATCGGCGGCAAGAACAATATGAGGCCGTATACCACGAGCGACGAGTTGCCGGAACGACGTGTCGACGCTGATGATCAGATAGCGGTCCCGGACCTCGGCAAGCAGATGCACGTTCTTTTCGAGCGATGGCCCGGCGGCGACGATGACAGCCGGCACGCCGGCGAACCGGTCGAACAGGCGGCCGACTCCCGGCATCCCCAGGACATCCGGAAGGTTGGCGAAGGCGTTCGTGTGGAACTCGTTTCCCGTATACATCAGGGTGACGAGGTTCCCCTTCGACCGGCTGGAGAGATACCGGACCTTTTCCTTGATCCGCTCGAAGTAGGCATGGAACCTCATGATCGATGGCGCATGTTCGACGAGGGTGAGGGCTTCCAGCGCGGTCCAGTCCAGCCCCGCCCCCCAGCGCTCTCCGGCCTCGTCCGGACTCGCCCCCACGCTCCATTCGACCCTCGGATCGTTCAGCACCGCCTGAAGATCGCGGCAGGAAAGCGCCCGCACGAACACCTGGGGGTCGGGCTCGATGACATGAACCTGCTTCGAAACGCCGGGAACGGGAAGCCGCTCGAGAATATATTCTAAACTATATCCCAATCCATACCCGAGAACCAGCACATGCGTCCGGCCGGCCTGGAGAGCTGCATCGACGATGCGTCTGGCCTCGATAGCCGGATCATAGCGGCTGTGATAGGTGATCGGGCGGCCCTCCACCTCGACGATCAGGGTCGGAAGCCCGTTCTTTGCGGGTTCGAGCCGGTAGGACGCGTCCAACGACGCTGCGAGGCTCCGCTCCACCGTCGCATACACATGCGGGTGTCGCTGCAGCGCCTTCAGATTGGCCTTCAGAAAAGGCATTTCCATGGGTGCGTCCTTCCGATGGGGGCGACGTCAGCCCCGGTCGTCGTTCTCCGGCTCTCCGGCGTCCGGCACCAGCTCGCGCAGATCGGCGAACAGCGTCCGGCCCTCGGCGGTGATCTCGGGAATTTCATACTCGAGAACATCCGCAAGGCCGACCCAGTCGGTGTGCTCCTGGGCTTTCTGCAGCTCCGCCATCTGGGCCGCAAGACGGTCGAACAACTGCTTCCGGCGCGGCTCGATCGAAGTCTCGCTCATTTCGGCAGCAAACCCCACGACCAGGTGTTTCAGAATCGAAGAGAGCCATTCGAGCCCGTCGAGCGTCTCGAGATGCCGCTCCATCGCTTCCTTGACCTTGCCGTTCCGCAGATCGGCCGCAACATTCCGGGCGCTTTCATCGATGAACCCGAAGATCTCTTCCGACTCCCCGAGCGCCATTTCCAGCAGGTCCCGGGCGGTGGCCGTCAGGATATCGATGGTCTCGAACTCGACGAGTCTCCTCGTCTCCAGTTCGTCCGTCTGTTCAATACTTATGCGGATATCATCAGCCGCGATTTCCATGATCGTGGCCCCCGACTCCTTCAGCTCTTCCGTGACCGTGTCAACGAGCTCGGCCAGCGTCACCTCAGGCGTGACGCCCTCGATGCTCAGCGCCTGACCATTCAGCAGAATATTCAATCGAACACCCCTTCTCGTATCAGATTGCCGCTCACTTCCCCATCAACTGGGAAAGCTGGTTGGAAAAAGCCTCGGACTGGCTCTGATACTTCGACATCGCCGTTTCCAGAGCCGCATACTGTTTCAGCAGCGCCTCTTCGCGGTCCTTGAGCCGGTTCTCCTGGCGCGAGATCTGATCGTTGATCAGCGTGATCTGCTTGTCCATCGAGCTATTCGATGCGGCGACACCGGAACGGCCGGCCCGCTTCGTCAGGATACCGTCGCTCTTCGTGAACTCGTTGAGCAGATTCTTCAGACGCCGCGCAACCCCCATCCCCGACTCCGTGGTCGCATCCTTCGCGAAGAGATCGGCGATCTTGTCGGGATTCTCGGTCAAGGCCTGGGTCAGCTTTTCCTCGTCCGTGATCGTGAGCTTTCCGACCTGGGTCGTCCGGTAATCCGACCCGACGGTGCCGGTCGAAATGCCGATATCCGTCAGACTGTCGAACAGCTTGTCGGCACTGCCCACGATCCCCGCCATGGCAACACGCATCCGGTTCCGGGCACTCGCCAGAGTCGAATCGCCGGCCAGCAGCCCCACCTTGTAGGTCGTCTCGTAGGCGGCGAGATCTTCCTTCGAAAGGGCGTTTTTCTCCTCGTCCGTCAGCGCCTGCAGGGTTCCGTCGTGCTTTTCCGTCAGGCGGGTGAACACCAGATCCATCACCTCGTTGTAACTCTCGATGAACGAGTCGATCGCCTTCCGCGCGGATTCTGTATCTGTAGATATATTGACGGTTTCCCCGGGGCCGGTCGTCGTCGCCTTCAGGGTGAACGTCACCCCCGTGACGACATCCGACACCGCGTTCGACTGGCGCACGATATCAGCGCCGCCATACAAGCCGTCCACCGAGAAGATCGCGTTCTGACCGACCTCCTGCGGGGACGTCGCCAGCCCCATGGCGGACAGGAAGTTGCTGGTGTCCGTCGGAGCGCCCAGGGCGATCGTGGTATTGCCCGTCTGCTTCGACGTCAGGATGAACTTGCCCGAGCCGGCATCGAACTCGGCCTTCACTCCGGCCTTGGCATTGTTGTTGATCGTGGTCATCAGCGTATCGAGCGTCATCGAGGAGGTGCTCGGCACCGTGAAGGTGACGCCATTGATGGTGAACGAACCGCTCGTGACGGGAATCGTCATCCCGGCATTATCCAGCGTCGCAGCAGTCTGCACGGAGGAAAGCGGCCGGCTGCTCACGAGCGTGCTGCTGACATCCGAACCGGCAGCCGTCGTTCCCGAAGCGATCCCCAGAGCCGCCGAAAGGCCGCCGGCGAGATCTTCCAGCTTCAGCGAGGCCGACGAGCCGGTTTTTTCGGAGGCGATCTGGAACGTGTGACTCGCCTGGTCATACCAGACCTTCTCGACCCCGCCAATGGCATCGATGCGCTCCATCACGGATGCCAGCGAATCCGTCGAGGTCCAGCCGATCGTGTTCGCCGTCCCGTTCACCGTGATCCGCATCTGACCGCTCGTCGCGGCCGGGGCCAGGCCGAGGGTCTCGAGATTCTTCGTCAGGGCATCCGATGCGGAAAAACCCAGCGCCCCCCCGCTCTTCAGGACGGCCGCACTCTGCTGCGGCCCCGAAATGAGTCCCGTGACGGAAAGGAAGTTGCTCGTGTCATTCGCCGTTCCGAGGCCGATCGGAAGCGTGCTGCCATCCTTCCGGGTCAGACGGATCACATCCTTCGCCGAGTCATAACTCGCGTTGATCCCTGTCAGGGAGGTGATGCGGGAAAGCACGCTCTGGAGCGAGTCGGTCTGACTGTCCACGGTGATGCCCACGCCATCCAGAGTGAAGGTGCCGGACGAGATGACGGAGGAAAATGTTTCGTTGGCCAGCTTCGCCCCGGCATCCGTCGAGGTCGTCGCGGTGATGTTGCCGAACAGCATCTGGGGCAGGTTTCCCGTTGTCGTACCCAGCGTAACCTTGGTCGTGTCGGCACTGTTCGTATTGGCCAGCATCAGCTTGCCGGTCGCCTGGTCAAACCGGAACTCGGAAAGCCGGTCCGCCGGATTGCCGGTGACGACACCGCCCTTCACCAGGGAAGGGGTGGCATCGATCTGATGATTCAGCGCCCCGATCAGTTCGGAAACGGTGGAGCCCGCGGTCAGTCCGGCAGCCGCCAGGTCGAGCGCCTCGACCGGCCCGCCCTGCCGCTGCAGCGTCATGGTCGAAAGCGGGTCGATGCCGAGATCCTGAAGCGTGGCTTCGAGGCCGGACCGGATGCTGACGAGAGAAGACTCCCGGGCGGGTTGGTCCCGAGTCAGGGTGAATGTTCCCGTGCCTGAGAACATCTTCGTCACCGAATCACCGACGGAATCGCTCATGGTCAGGGTTTTCGAGCTGTCCAGAAGCGTGATCTTCATCCGGTTCGTCTTCTGGTCGAAACTCGCGACCCCTTTTCCGCGCATCTCATTGTTGCTGGAAATGGCCGTGTTGATGCTGCCGATCAGATCCTGGACGGTGGCCCCCGCGCCGACGCTCACGCTCGTCGAGGCAGAACCGATCGTCAGATCGATGGTGCCCGCGTTGATGCCCAGGTTGCTCAGCTCCGTGTTGGCGCCCCCGAGCGACTTCGTGCTTTTGAGGTTCTCCCCCAGCTCGACAGCCCCGCCGAGGCGGGAGATCGAGGAGACCTTCGTCGACGTGGCGAGCTGTTTGACCTTCAGCGTATAGCTGCCGACCTTCGCCGAGGTGGTGGCCGTGGCGCTCAGCAGCTTGTCGTCCGACGAAGAGACTTTTTTCGAGTTGAACGTACGCGAAAAAACAAGGTCAGTGGCCTTGTTCTGCAGCGTGAGCAGCTTGAGGTTGATCTCCTGCAGCATCGACTGCTGATAGGAAACCTTGTTGCGCTTCTGCTCCAGGGCATTCAGCGGGGCACGTTCGGCCTGCATGATCTTGTCGATCAGGCTCTGCGTGTCCATCCCGCTGGACAGGCCACCAACCCAGTTGCGCGATATACTGCTGACCATGATGCCTACCTCCTTGGGTGGAGGCGCCGTTCTCTTTCGGCTGCTCCCTGCACCGTGCTATATCAGGCTTTTTTGTCGAAAATCATGCCGAGATAATCCCTCATTTTCGAAACGAAATCGAGCACTTCCTCCGACGGAATTTCGCGGATGACCTTGTCGTTGTTCATGTCGATGACGGAAACCATCGTCTCCCTGGTCGCCTTGTGAATCTGGAACCGCAGCGACCGGTCGAAGATCATCGACGTCTTATTCAGCTTATCGACGGCTTCGTCGAGTTTCTCCATCTGCTTCTCGGGATCCTGCTTCTCGGCTTCGGCCTTTTCGGCCTCCTGCTGCATGGGAGTGCCGCTTTTCTGCAGCGGAAGCGTGACCTCGGGATCAGAAGACGTGCCAGGAACTTGGACATTCACAGGTTTGACATTTCCGATTTCCATGGGTTTTCCCTCCTTTCGTGAAGCGCCGGATACGCCTCTCGAATTTCAAACTCGTTCGTTTGCGGTCATGGCCGGGAAGAGGGTGATGCCCCTCCTCCCGGCCGGTCGACCTCAGTATATCAGAGTACCAAAGATCTTTTCATCAGCTCAGGAGCTGGAGAACGCCCTGGGGTACCATATTCGCCTGAGCCAGCATTGCCGTGCCCGACTGGGAGATGATCTGGTTCCGGGTGAACTCGATCATCTCCTGCGCCATGTCGGCATCGCGGATGCGGGATTCGGCCGAGGTCAGGTTGGTCTGGGTGTTCTTCAGGTTGTTGATCGCGTATTCCAGGCGGTTCTGGAAGGAGCCAAGCTTCGACCGCTCGGCGGACACGGCATCGATCGCCTTCCCGATCTTCGCCAGGCTCTTCTGGGCCCCCTCGATCGTCGTCATGTCGAGATTGTCGACATTCAAAGCCTTCGCCGACACGTCGCGGATCGAGATCTTCATGTTCTGGCCCTGATCGGCACCGATCTGGAACTGTGGCGTATTGTCCACCATATGCAGGCGGAAGTTCTTTTCGCCATCACCCACGGCAGCAGCACTCGAGGCCATGCCGAACTTATTGATGAAACCACTGTTGGCGTTGTCCGTTATGTTCACGATAACCTGGCTGATCGTCGTTCCCGCCGTCGTGTTTTCATTTCCGACTCGGAGCGAGGTGAACGCAAGTCCGCCATTCACCGCATCGATCCGGATCTGCACGGTTGCCAGTTTCATGGTCGCATTCTGCGATGCCTGCCAGGAGGCAAAGTTTATCAAGTCGGCCACCGTGGCTGTTGAAACCGTGGAGAAAGAGACCGTAGCAATGCCGATACCGTCCGAAACGCTGAACACGACACTGGTTGCTGCGACGTTCGCAAACCGGCTGAACCCGAAGAGTTCCTTGGTCACATCCTTCGAACCCTGAACGAACCCGCTGTAGGTACCGTTGGAGAGACCGAGGGTGGCAGCCGCCGAGGCTCCCGTGACATTGATCGTCGAAGCGATGCTTGCCGCGGTGGGTTCGAACAGGATCCGAATCTGCCCATCGACAACCACCGAACGGGCACCGCTCATGCCGTTCACGGCCAAGGCGGATATCTGCTGGTTGATCGAACGGGTGATCCCTTCCATGCTCCAATCACCCCCCGCGATCGTGAGGGCAATTTCTGTTCCACCGGCGGAGATGGTTAATGTCTGGGCAGTGAGGGTCAAACCGGTTTCGAGCCCACCCAGACCGGCAACTTGCGCCGCCTGAGAAGAAAACTGGACGTCAACCCCCGCCAGAAGGCTTGAAGCATTGTTATCCGCCGTACGAACCTGGTTGAGATTGCCGAACATGTCACGGGAAGTGACCTCGACAAGATTGTTCTTCGAGCTGCGCACCGTGGTCATGCCAAGGGCGTTCAGAAGTGCCTGATCAGCCGCCAGAGCCACATCCCCGGATTCGCCGATCGAACCGGACGTCATCTGGAAGTAGCCGCCGAGTTCGGCTACACCGGTCTGAGCCGTGTTCACCAACGACACTTTGGAGTTCGCGATATCGAGCCCGGAATTGCTGACAAGAGCATTCTGAATCGATGCAGCAAGCTTGTCGAGGGTCATCTGGCCATCAACCACGACCGTAGCACTCTTTGAGTTTCCGGTGAGTGTGAGGGTCTGAGCGATGCCAAGCGAGAAGATCCCATTCGCATCGTAGAACTGCGCGATACTCTGAAGCTGCGTCGAGCCTTGGGCAAGCACGCCGGCATTGTCCTTCAGGGTCATGATCTGCGACCGCTGCATCTGGCTGATACCACCATGGATCAGGGCAATGCTGACATCGTAATCGCCGCTTCCCTGGCCAACGCCAGTCACCATTCCCTGCACAGAGCCGGAACTGGCGCTGATGAGAGCTGTCTGGCTGCCGTCGAGGAGTTTCTTGGTGTTGAACTCCGTGTTGCGGGCAATACGGTTGATGTCGTCGCGGAGCTGGTTGACTTCCTTCTGGATTTCCAGCCGGTCATTGCTGGTCAGCGTATCGTTGCTGGACTGGATCGCCAGCTCCCGCATGCGCTGAAGAATGCTGTGAGTCTCGCTGAGCGAACCTTCCGCCGACTGGATCATGGAAATGCCGTCCTGGGCGTTCAATACGGCCCTGCCCAGGCCCCTGACCTGCCGGCGAAGTTTTTCGCTGATCGCCAAGCCGGCGGCATCATCCGCCGCCCGATTGATCCGTAACCCCGAACTCAGCTTTTCGATGGATTTTTCGAGCCGGGTCGAAGTCTGCGACAGCGTAGAGTGAGTCTTGAGAGAAAGAGTGTTCTGATTGATCCGAAGTGACATTGCGATTCCTCCATGAATCGTTCTCCGGGGCATCCTTGCCCCAGGTTTTCATCGTTATCGTTATGAAGCCAGCTCCACTATTGCATCCTGATCTTCCGTATTCCCGTCCATCCCCCCTTCCCTTTTCCCATCGAATCGAGACACGTATCCGTATCCCTACTTAGGTTATCGTCCCCTTTTTTCTATTTCATTCGCCATATTTTCAGATGATTCCAGCTGAAAATTCTTCTGAAACCCAATATTCTCGTTTATTCGCGATGAAATAACTCATTTTCGCCATTTTTCTCCGTTTTTATTTGAGCAACTGGAGAACGCCCTGGGGGATCGCGTTGGACTGGGCAAGCATCGCCATCCCCGACTGGGACACGATCTGATTCCGGGTGAATTCGATCATTTCCTGAGCCATATCGGCATCACGCAGTCGGGACTCGGCGGCACTCAGGTTGCTGTGGGTGTTCCGGATATTGCTGATCGCATACTCCAGGCGATTCTGGAATGCCCCCAGCTTCGAGCGCTCCGAGGAAACGGTGTCCAAAGCCTTATTGAGACGGGAAAGAGCTTTTTCGGACCCAGCGATGCTCGTCATGTCGAGATTGTCCACGCCCAGTGCCTCGGCCGTCATGTTTCCGATCGAGATCTGCATGATCTGCCCCTGGTCTGCCCCGATCTGGAACTGCGACGTCTTGTCCACAACATGGAGCCGGAAGTTCCTGTCCCCCACCCCGTTTGCCGTGGCATCCGTCATCCCGAACCTGTTCCGGAAATCCGCGCTGTTCATCACGACCGACACCCGGCTTTCGCGCGTCCCCGTCTCGGTGGTCTCGCGACCGACATGGAGAGAAGTGAACGCAAGACCGCCGTTCGCCGCATCCACGCGGACCATGACGGTGGCCGCCAGCATCGCATCATTCATCAGCGCCTGCCACTCCTCGAACTTCTGCATGTCGGCAACCGTGACGGCCGAAACCGTCTCGAACCAGGCAGTCACGACGCCGATGCCATCCGAGACACTGAAGGAAACCGTGTAGGCTGCAACATCGGCATACCGGCCAAACCCGTAGACCTCTTTGGAAACGTCCTTCGTCGCCTGGACGAATCCGCTGTAGGAGCCGTTGAGCAGCCCGATCGAACCGGACGCGCTCGCCCCGGCGATGACGATCTGGGAGGAGCTTCCGGCTGCTACGGGTTCGAACAGGATCCGGACTTCCCCATCGACGACAGCCGTCTTGATGCCGGACATATTGCCATACCCCACGGCCGTGCCCGTCAGCTGTTCCTCGATCGAGCGCGCGAGTCCCTCCATCGTCCAGACCCCCTGGGCAACGGTTACGGAGAACTCGACGCCGCCCGCCGAGACGGTGAAGCTCACATCCGGCGACACGGTCAGGCCCATTTCGAGGCCCCCCAGCCCGGCCACCTGCGCCGCCTGGGAAGAGAACTCGAGATCGATGCCGGCGAGCAGGCCCGAAGCCCGTGTGCTGTCGGTGCGCATCTGCGTCTGATTTCCGAACGCATCCCGGCAGGTGAGCTCCGTCAGATTGTTCTTCGAATCCCTGACGACGCTCATGCCCAGGCCGCACAGCAGCGGCTGATCGGCAGAGAACGTGACGTTCCCTTCTTCGCCGAGGCTTCCGGAAACGACCCGGATGTACCCGCCAAGACCGGGGAGCCCCGTCTGCGCGGTCGTCACGAGACTGGCCGTCGAGCCGGACAGGTTCAACCCCGACGTCCCGATCATCGCATTCTGGATTGCGGCCGAAAGCTGATCCAGGGTCATCTGCCCGTCGATGACGAGTTCCGCTTCCCGGGAATTGCCGCTGATCGTGAGTTTCTGCGGCACCCCGAGAGCGAAAACGCCATTCGCGTCGTAGAACTGGGCAATGCTCTGCATCTGCGTCGAACCGACGGCCAGCGTCGAGTCGGTGCCGGCAATGGTGAAGATCTGGGAGCGCTGCATCTGGGAAATGCCGCCATGGATCAGGGCAATGCTGACCTCATAGTCTCCGCTTCCGCTTCCCAAGCCGGTGACGAGCCCCTTCACGGCCATCGTGCTGGCGCTGATCAGGGCGGTCTGACTGCCATCGAGCAGTTTTTTCGTATTGAATTCGGTGTTCCGGGCGATCCTGTTCAGATCGTCGCGGAGCTGGTTCACCTCTTTCTGGATTTCGAGACGGTCATTGCTGGTGAGCGTGTCGTTGGCGGACTGGATCGCCAGCTCCCGCATCCGCTGCAGGATGGCGTGCGATTCATTGAGCGCGCCTTCGGCGGTCTGGATCATCGAGATCCCATCCTGGGCATTGAGGGAAGCCCGGGATAGGCCCCGGATCTGGCGGCGCAGCTTCTCACTGATCGTGAGACCGGCAGCGTCATCCGCCGCGCGGTTGATGCGCAGCCCGGAGCTGAGTTTCTCGATGGACTTTTCCAGCCGATCGGACGTACCGGCCAGCGTTGTATGGGCCTTGATCGAGGAAATGTTCTGGTTGATGCGAAGAGATGACATAATGATTCCTCCTTGAATCAGAATTCGCCGCGCGTCCTTGCGCAACATTCACATCAATGTCATAGGTTGTGAATTGCTATCAGCGGCTCGTTCCCAGGAGAACCTCCTTTGGTTCAGATTCAAGAAGGCATACGACAGGCCTTCGCCTCACAGGCATCGTCTGCAGAGGGGATATTGAGGGAATCCGGGAACGTCCGGTTTTTGGCCTTCTTCAGCTGAAACCAGGCTCGATCGTTGTTTTTCTGCCTGTTTCGCCCGATTTTCACACGGTATTCCGGGCAGAAAAAAAGGCCCCCGGAGCCGGGGGCCTCGAATGAACCTTGGAATTCCCTTCAGGGGCGCATCTGGATTACTGGAGAAGCGTGAGGACGCCCTGGGGGACCATATTGGCCTGGGCCAGCATGGCGGTGCCGGACTGGGAGATGATCTGATTGCGGGTGAACTCGATCATTTCCTGGGCGATGTCGGCATCGCGGATGCGGGATTCGGCCGAGGTGATGTTGGAGTGAGTGGTGGTGAGGTTGTTGATCGCGTATTCCAGGCGGTTCTGGTAGGCACCGAGCTTCGAGCGTTCCGCCGAGACTCTGTCGAGCGCCTTGCCGATCTTGCTAAGGGACTTCTGGGCGCTTTCGATCGAGGTCATGTCGAGATTGTCGACGCCAAGAGCTTCGGCCGACATGTTCCCGATCGAGATGTTCATCTGCTGGCCCTGATCGGCACCGATCTGGAAGGAGGGCTGGTTGGACACGACATGGATCCGGAAGTTGGCATCCCCGCTTCCCTTCGCCGAGGTCGAGGCCGCGAATCCGAACTTCGACTGGGCATAGGTGTTGTTGACCTGCAGGGAGACGATACTCGCCGTGGCGCCCGTGGTGGTGTTTTCCTGGCCTACCCGCAGCGAGGTGAAGGCAAGAGAGTTGCCCGACTGGTCCACCCGGACGCTCACACTGTTGGCAGGGAGGGCCAGAGTGGCATTGATCGATGCCTGGAGGGTCGAGAAGCGAGTGAAGTCAGCGGTCGTATTCGTCGACATCGTCGTATAGGCCGTGAAGACATACGAGTTGTCATGGTCACCGATCGTGAAGACGACCGTTGCAGCCGCCTGGTTGGCATACCGGCTGATGCCCAGAATTTCCGCCGAGGTATCCTTCGCTCCCTGGACAAAGCCGCCGTAGGTACCGTTCTGGAGACCGATCGTCTGGGCGGCAGTCGCCCCGGAGATGTCGATCGAGCTGGCCGCCGAGTTGGTGGAGGCAAAGGAGATCCGCAACTGGCCATCGACAACAGCCGTGGTGAGACCGGTGATTGTCGCAGCAGACCCCGTGGCAACCGCACGGGCAATCTGTTCCATCGACCAGTCCCCGGCAGCGAGGGTGATCGTCGCCGAACCGCCACCGTTAGCGACACCGCCGCCGGCGACGATATTGAACGTCTGAGGCGTCGACCACGTGAGGCCCATTTCCAAACCGCCGAGACCGGCGACCTGAGCCGCCTGCGACTCGAACTTGAGGTCGACACCGGCCAGCAGACCGCTCGCGGTGCTGCTGTCGGTATTCACCGTCGTCACGTTGCCGAAGGCATCGCGGGCCATGACTTCGACGAGACTGTTCTTCGCTTCACGGGTCACATTCATGCCGAGGGCATTGAGGAACGACTGGTCGCCGGCGAAGGACAGGTGGCCATCTTCCCCGATGACCCCCGAGGTGACCTGGAAGTATCCGCCCATCTCGGCGACGCCGGTCTGGGCCGTCCCGATGAAGTTCGCACGGGAACCGGACATTTCGAGGCCGGAGGCGCTGGTGATGGCGTTCTGGATCGAGGCGGTCAGCTGATCGACCGTCATCTGGCCATTCACGACGAGTTCGGAGGATTCGGCATTGCCGTTCACGACGAGTTTCTGGGAGATCCCGATCGCGAAAACCCCGTTGGCATCGTAGAACTGCGCAATGCTCTGGAGCTGGGTGTTCCCCTGGGCGAGAGCGCCCGTTCCCGCGATAGTGAAGGTCTGGGAGCGCTGCATCTCGGACACGCCACCGCTGAGGAGGGCGATGCTCACCTGGTAGTCTCCCGACCCTGGCGTACCGGTCACGACGCCGCGGGCCGACTGGGACGAGCCGGAGACGAGAGCGGACTGGCTGCCGTCGAGCAGCTTCTTGGTGTTGAACTCGGTGTTGGAGGAGATCCGGTTCAGGTCATCCCGGAGCTGGGTGACTTCCTTCTGGATCTCGAGGCGGTCACTGCTCGTCAGCGTGTCGTTGCTAGCCTGGATCGCCAGTTCGCGCATGCGCTGAAGGATGCTCTGGGATTCATTGAGCGCGCCTTCTGCAGACTGGATCATCGAAACGCCGTCCTGGGCATTCAAAATCGCCCGGGAAAGGCCCCTCGACTGCCGGCGCATTTTTTCGCTGATCGCCAGGCCGGCGGCGTCATCGGCAGCGCGGTTGATGCGAAGGCCGGAGCTGAGCTTTTCGATCGACTTCTCGAGTCTGGACGAAGTCGCGGTGAGGGTCGAGTGGGTCTTGAGCGAAAGAACGTTCTGGTTGATGCGGAGTGACATAAGGGTTTCCTCCTTGATGTTGTTTCTGGAACATCCTTGTCCCAGAGTGGGCTTGCGCCCGCGTCGTTCGACCTGTGATGTCGTCCGGTTTCCCGTTCCGGCCTGCCAGGCCGGCGATACCACCCTCCTTTGCGATTTTTCGAAGTTTTCCCTTCGGTCCGGGAGGTCTGTTGCCGATAGGAATTCTTTTCCCTACTTCGAATATCGTCTTAGGCGGCTAAAACAGAGAGGTCGATAAACGACGAAAAACCGGCCATCCATACGGATGGCCGGTTCTTGCTCGAACTTTTACTTCAGGTTTAGCTTATTATTGAGATTTTACTTCAGTTTTCACTGTCGTCGGAGCTTCAGCCGGAACAGGGTTATCTGAAGAGCCTGCGGATCTGGCGCCCAGACTCATTCTGGGCGATAGTGATGCGGTTGGTCTTTTTCATCGCTCTCCTCCTTACCTGAGCAGGTCGAGAACGCGCTGCGAGGTGGTGTTGGCCTGGGCCAGCATCGCGTTGCTGGACTGCTGCAGAACCTGGAACCGGGTCAACTGGATGACCTCGGCAGCCATATCGACGTCGCGGATGCGGGAATCCGAAGCCGCCATATTTTCGAGGCCGATGCGCAGGCTGTTCATGGTGTAGTTCATGCGATTCTCGATCGCACCCAGCTTGGCACGTTCCGACGAGATCTTCTGAAGGGCCTTGTCAACCAGCCCGATCGCTTCCGTCGCGGACTTCACGGTCGTCAGATCGAGATCCCGGATGCCGAGGGCGTCGATATCCGTCCGGATGATGTTCGATTTCGCCGTATGCCCCTGGTTCGGCCCGATCTGGAACTGGATGGAGGTGTCCTTCACGTGCATCTTGAAGGAGTAGTCCCCCACGCCATTCTCGTAACTCTGGGGAGTGACCCCGAGCGTCTTGAACAGGGTGTTGGCCGAGTCGGGGGAGCCGAGATCCGTGAACACGACCTTACCGGATTCGCCGGGGATCGTCGAGAAGATACGCAGCGTCTGGGTCGCGGTATCGATTTCGGCATTGACCTTCACGCCCAGGGTGCTTGCCGTCGAGTTGATCGTATTGGCGATGTCGAAGATGTTCACGAAGGCGGCGCCGGGCGCACCCTCGGGGAAGGTGAGATCCATCCCGTTCCCATCCATGTCCGCGATGAAGAAGTGGAGGTCATCCGCGACAGGGGTCGTGGCATCCGCACCGATATTGTATCCGTAGAAGGTCGAGAGCGGATCCATCGAGAAGTTCTGGGAAGCGGCGTTGCCGTCGAAGCCGGTGACGCTGGTCGGAACGGGGATATAGAGTGTGGTATTCAACGGAAGGCCGGTGCTCGCCGTGATACTGAAGCCCGATCCGACACCGGTTTCCAGGGATTTCAACTGGAACGACCCGTTGTTGTTCACCGCCTGGATCTTGAGGGTTGTCGCAGAGATCTGACCGTTGATCTCATCGATGATCGAGTTCAGACCCGAGTAGTTCGCATCGAGGCTGACGGTATACACGGTGTTGGGATTGTGAAGATCCTTCAGGGTGAACGAGACGGTTCCGGGGCCGGCCGGTGCCGCCCGATAGTCGAACTGGACGATGGGAGCCGTGCCGTTGACCAGGGCCCCGGTGCCGCCCGTGCCGTAGTATCGGCCGTCGTTGATGCCGAGCACGTTGCCCGAAACAGCTCCCGCAATGTCGATGTAGGCGGAGGAGCCGGTGTTCAAAGTGTAGAACTCGAGGCCCTGGGCATCGTTCAGACGCGCGCGGACCGTGCTGCCGCCAGCCGTTTCGAGGGCGGTGTTGATGATGTTGGCGATATCCGTCATCGCCCAGTTGCCGGCCGGGATCGTGATGGTGACCGAGTTGGCGCCGGTATCGAGTTCCGACGAGTCGCCGATGTCGAAGGTGTAACCGCCCGCCGGGATCGTGATGCCGAGGGATGCCGACATCGTCCGGGCAAAGGCCTGGGTGGGGGGCTCGAACATGAGATCGATGCCCTGAATGAGGCCCGAGGCGACATGGCCGGCGATCTGGGTGTTGACGGTGGTGCGGTTGCCCGCGGCAACGCCGAGATTGGTCACGGCGATCGAGTAGACGGGGTCTTCCGGCTGCACGACGGACTCGAAGCCGAGGGCCTTGACCAGGTTTTCCTCGCCGGTGAAGTTGATCCGGCCGATGTTGCCCATCTTTCCGGAGGTCACCAGCATCTGGCCGTTGGTCTCGCCGGTATCGCTGAACATGGATGTCGAGGCATCGAAGTGCAGGCCGTTGCCGAGCTGGTCGGTGGTCATCGCGGACTGGATGCGATCGGCCAACTGATCGAGGGTCAGATCCTTGCTGACCGTCAGCTTGCCCTGCGAATTATCGCCCTGAATATACAACGTCTGGGGCTGGTCGAGAATGAAGTAGCCGTTGTTGTCGACGAAGTTCGCGATCGACTGGAGCGTCGTCGAGCCGGACGCGACCTGGCCGTCGGTGCGCACGAAGATGTTCGAGCGCTGCTGCTGCGCGGTTCCGCGCTTCACGACCTGGCCGACGCCGGGAACGTCGACGGCCTGGGGGAAGACGACGATGGAGAAGTCGGAGAAGGTCAGCACTTCGCCGGTCACGATCCCTTCGAGATTCTTCGGATCGCTGGTTGAAATGGCGGCGGTGCCGGTTCCATCGAGCAGCTTGCGGGTGTTGAATTCGGTTCCGTAGGAAATCCGGTTGATGTCTTCCTTGAGCTGATTGACTTCCTTCTGGATTTCGAGGCGGTCGGTGGTCGTCAGGGTGTCGTTGCCCGACTGGAGAGCCAGTTCGCGCATGCGCTGCAGCATGGACTGGATCTCGTTGAGCGCACCTTCAGCCGTCTGGATCAGGCTGATGCCATCCTGAACGTTCATGATGGCCCGGTTGATGCCACGCACCTGGGTGCGCAGCTTCTCCGAGATGGTCAACCCGGCGGCGTCATCGGCAGCGCGATTGATGCGCAGACCGGACGAAAGGCGCTCGATCGACGACGAAAGCTTGTCATCATTGCCAACCAGGTTCCGGTGCGCGGTGAGAGCGGTGACGTTGGTGTTGATTCTCAGGGCCATAATATTTGCCTCCGTACAGTCAGGGACTAATCCTTTATATTTGGCCTTCCTGGCCTTTTGCCCCTGCTCTTACTTAGTTCATCGGATCCCGACACATCATTCCATGATGTCGATTTCCGGTGATTTTCACTGCTTAATATGACATATCGTCATTTATCTCTATTTTTCGTAGAGATATACGTCATTTTTCTTTTTTTCCGAAGTTTTTCATGATGTCCAGCGGGAGGTTCTTGAGGGCGTCGAGCGACTTGATCTTCGCCGCCTCGCGATTCTCTTTTTGTATCTCCTCATATACTTCCCAGCGATGGACCTTGACCGTTTTCGGCGCGTTAATACCGATCTTGACCTGATCCTTGCCGATATCGACGAGAATGATCTCGACCTCGTCGCCGATGATGATCTTTTCGTTGATCTTGCGTGTCAGTACCAGCATCAGCCCTCGCCCTCCTTCTTTCCGGAGGATTCGAGGGACTCGGCCACTTTGCGGATCTCCTCGGCCCGGCGTTTCATCTCGTCGAGAATCCGGGCTTTCACCGAGTGCTGGCTATTCGTGGAAATGACCTGGCGGCCTTTCCGGCTTTTCGCATTGATGACAAGGGGCCCCTGGAGGTTGGCCGTCATGTCGGAGGGGTTCTCGGGAATCGTCACGATCGCATACAGCACGACATCCTCGGCTTTTTCCAGGCCGAGAAACGCGGCATCCGCATCGGCGATCTCGAGATCGTAGGCGAACATGAAGCTGAGCGGCTCGATGATGACGAAGGCCAGATCCCCGTCGTCGACGCACTGGAGCCACCGGAAGGGGCTTCCGTCCTGGGGGTTGAGGATGATGAAGCGGTGAACCTCATCGAAGCCGAGCAGGCCCTCGGAAAACACGACGATTTCCTCGGGTACGATGTCAATTTCTCCAAACCGCGTAGTCGTGAGCTTCATACGAGCCTGTTCAGCCCTCCCCTCTTATCCCAGGAAGTCCATCAGAGTTGTCTGCAGGATTTTTGCACCACTCTGCAGGGCGGCACGGAAGGCGGTCTCGATGGTGGTCATTCTCGTGATGGCTTCCGTCATATCTACATCTTCGACCTCCGAGAGCATATTCTTTAGATTCAATGTGATGGATTCAATTTTTTCTTTCGCGGAAGTCACCCGGTTCGTCCGGCTGCCGACCTCCGCATGCACCCGCAGCACACGTTCTATATCTTCCTGTATAACTTTGATGTTCTCTTCGGAAATGGCCTTCGAGTCGTTGCGGTACAGGTTGTCCCGAAGATCCTGCAGCGTCTCGAATATGCTCCGGGAGCCGCCGAGACCGAGCGCGGAAGCCGATCCCACATCCGAGGTCCCGAGATCCCGGACCTTGATATAGGCTTCCCCACCGGTATTCGTCAGATTCAGCCGTTTGCCGTCGGTGTCGACCCAGGCGGCCATCTTGAAGTTGGTATCCGAGAACGTCAGCTTCTCGATCAGATCCCCGACCGTGGTCGCACCGGACAGATCGATCTTGCCCGAATACGAGCCGCTCTGGACATAAATCTCCCCGAGCGGCACCCCACCCTCGTTGACACGCAGGGCATCGATGCGCGTCGCCAGATTCACCGCCGGATCGATATCGGTGCCGACGAGGCGCGGATCGATCGTCCGGCCCTTGATGCCGAGATCCGAAGCCGTCGTCGAGTCGATGTCGACCACTTCCATCTGGCCAGGGCCGCCCGTCTTGTCGATGAGCTCAATACCATTTCTAGCGCTATTTATACGAGCTTCTATACCTAGCTTGTTCGTCCGGTCGTTGATCCGGTCGAGCACATCCTTGATCGTTTTTGCTCCCCGAAGATCGACGGCCTTGAAGTTGCCGGCCTTGTCGGTGATCCGAATGAAGCCGAGGTTCGTCCCTTTGTTCATCGTCCGGCCCGAATTCAGCGAGGCGAGCTCCGTCGTCTCCTCGACGGCGGGGTTCAGATCCACCGAGCCCATCAGGGTCGGAAGGGAGCGCGCGGTTATCGGCGCACCGGTCAGCACGTTCCCCGTGTAATGCATCGAACCGGTCAGGAAACCGAGATCCCGGGCCGGGTTGGTGTATTCCTCGATCGCAATGCCCTTGTCCCCCGAGGCCCCGGAAATGTCGCCGATGGTGAACCGGTTGTGGACGCCATCCCAGACGGCTTCGAACTTCCCGGTCTCGTTCACCCGGTCGAGCACGTCCTGGATCGTCGAGGCATTCGTCAGATCGATCTGGACCGGCTTGCCGTCAGCCCCCCGGATGACCATGAAGCCCGTTTCGGGCGGCGGCAGCAGCGTGGAAAGGCTCGAAGCAGGGGTCAGTGCCGGGGGCGTCAGCACCGAGCCGACGACCGTTCCGTTGTTCGACCGCTGGAGCAGCCCGAGGCTTTTCGCCACGGTCGTCATCTCCCGGACGGCGACGGGCTGGCTTCCATCCACCTCGGTGATCCTGAAATCCGCGGTTCCCGCCGTTGTGTCCGTGATCACCAGCCGCTTCGAAAGCGGATCGAGCTGGGCCGTCTGCGCCCCGCCCGTCTGGCTGGAAATGGCATCGATCACATCCTGCACCGTCCCCGCCTGGCGCAGATCGACGCGGGTCGTCGTCCCGTCGTGGCCGGTGATGTCGATGAACCCGGTCTCGAAGCCCTTCCCGCCGTTGAGGGCGCTCAGCTTCGTCGCCTCGTTCTCGATCGCCGGGTCATAGCTCTGGACGATCTGGCCGCCGGGCCCGACATTGCGCAGAAGCCCAAGATCGGCAGCGGAATGGGACGGCAGATCCTCGAGATACAGCTGTGTCTTCTTCGACTCGATCGAGAAGTTCCCCGTGCCCGTCGTCATATCCATGATCTGGAGCCGTTTGCCGATGAAGTCATACGAGGCTTTCACCGAAACCCCGCCGTCTGCGGCGTTGATCGCATCGATCACGCCCCCGACCGTCGTGGCCCCGGAAAGATCGACCCGCAGATTCCGGCCGTCCCGCGTGTTGATGTTCAGGAATCCTTCCGGCACGCCCAGGCCGTTGTTCAGATTCGACAGCGGGGAGTCCGGATCCATCATCGCAGGGTCGGAAAGGCCGTACAGCGTGTTCGCCGGGCCGGCGCTGCGATAAATGCCGAGAGCCGCCGCGGTATCCGACGGCACTTCCTCGATGCCCGCCTTGAACGAGCGGGTCGCGTTGATGGCATACAGGACGTCATCGAGGTTGGTCACGTGGGTCAGATCGATCTTGCGGTCGATCCCGTTCGAGTCCGTGACGACCATCACGCCCGCCTGAACGCCGCGCCCGCCGTTCAGCATGGTCAGGGGGGTCAGCTCGTTCAGGGGGGTCAGCCGGTTGCCGAACGTCGGCTGGGCGCTGGAGGCCGTTCCGCGATAGAACACCTCCAGGGCCGACA
Source organism: Candidatus Ozemibacteraceae bacterium (assembly GCA_035388825.1). GTDB lineage: Bacteria > Muiribacteriota > Ozemobacteria > Ozemobacterales > Ozemobacteraceae > MWAR01. The sequence continues at coordinate 3,921 of DAOOQQ010000049.1, read as the reverse complement.
CATTCCGGTCCACCAGAACGCCCTTCGTGATCTCCGTGGCAAGCCGCTTGCCGTCACCGCCATACAGGATATCGATCGCATTGGCGATGTTCATATCCTTGCGGGTTTCGCCCAGCGAGTAGGTGACGATATCCCGCATGGCACCGGGATTCTGCCCGCTGATCAGGTTGATCGGCTTCGTTTCGACGTCATTGCCGCCAAAGATGTATTCGCCGCCGATATCGGTGTTGGCGATGTCGATCACCTGCTGGAGCAGCTGGTCGATCTCCTCCGCGATGGCATCCCGGTCCTGCTGGACGAGGGTATCGTTCGCCCCCTGCACGGCGAGCTCGCGCGCCCTCTGGAGAACCGTTTCGAGCGTGGTCAGGGAGGTGTCGGTGTTGTCGAGCCACTCTTTCGTGCGGTCGATGTTCTTCGTGTACTGGCTCCCCTCGGTGATCTCGGTCTTGTGATACATCGCGAGGGCATTGTTGACCGGACTCTCGGAGGCCTTCGAATACTGTTTACCCGAACTGACCTGGAGCTGGACCTTGCTCAGCTCGGTCTGGTTCCGGTTGAGGACCGTCAGAAAGTTGCTTGCCACCCATTGATTGGAGATCCGCATGGGACCGCCTCCTTGCCATGTTCCCTCTTATTTTATATTATGAGGGATACAAATGATGAACCGTGTCAGATCATGCCGTTGATGATTTTGTCGAGCATCTCGTCGACGGTCGTGATGACCTTCGATGCCGCATTGTAGGCGTGTTGGAACTTGATGAGATTCGTCAGTTCCTCGTCGAGCGAGACGCCGGAGATCTCGTCCCTCTTGGATTTCAGCTGCGTCATCAGGTCTTCGGTGCTGGACTTCTGCCGGTCGAACCGCTGGGTCTCGGTCGCGGCTTCGGTGACGAGAGCGTTGTAGAAATCGTTGAAGTTCGCCTTGCCGTTGCTGAAATACTCATTCTGCTTGATCCGGGCGATGAGAACCGCGTTGAGGCCGTCCCCCTCCCCGTTGAAACTCGGCAGCTTGTCCGTCGGGTTCTCCAGCGTCCCCTGGGACGCGGCGATCGTATTGAGATTTTCCGTTATATAGTCAGCCATTTCCAGACGCCGGATGACGTCCTTGTAGGGCTGGCTCGCGTCGTCCGTGGCGATGGATTTGAAGAAGTTCCGGCCCGTTTCCCCGTCGAGGCCGAAGCCCTTGCGGTGCACGTCGTTGACTTCGGTGACGAGGCGATAGGCCATCTCGTTGAACTTGTCGCGCAACTCCTGAATCTCGCCGTCGCGGATCTCGAGAAGTCCCTGAACCTTGCCCCCCGTGACGATGGGCCGCAGATCGATGTTCGCCACCCCGTGTCCCTTGAGGATCAGGGTCGCTCCGGGCACGACGTCGCGGACGACGTTTTCCGACGTGACATACTGCTTCCCGCCGTAATTGAACACGGCATCCCGGGCGGCCTGGTTCTGCTGCAGATTCAGGACCGTCATCAGATTGCTGGTGCCGTCAGCAAACTTCATCTCGTGGGCCGTGCCCGTCAGGGTCGAGGTCATGACGAGCTGGCCGACCTCGTTCAGCTGCGCATCGATCTCGAGGTTCGCCTCGTCGAGCATCGTCGCCAGCTGCTTCATCGAGGTGTTTTCGGCATCGAGGTAGAACGTGCGCCCGTTGACCGAGAAGGTGCCGTCCGAGACGCCGAAGTCCGAGAGAGGCCCCGTCAGCGGGTGATACGAGAGGAAGGAGTACGTCTGATGCGCCTGCGCGGTCTGGGCCACCGTCAGCGTGATGTTGCGCGATGCGCCGGTATGGTTGAACACGGCTTCGGCCACATCGGGGTCATCCGAAAGCTGCGGATAATCGGGGGAGCCGCTGATCGTCACGGGAAGATCCTTGTCTTTCCGGACGAGAAACAGCTCATGAACGGCCGAATGTTCGACCAGGAGCTGGGTTCCGGAACGAAGCGACAGCTGCCCCTTCGTATTCCAGCTGGTATCGATGGCGATGACGCCCGACAGCTCCTGGACGAGGGAGAGACGCTTGTCACGCAGATCGTTCGCGCTGGCATTCGCCGTTTCGACACGCTCGATCTCGACGTTGAGCTGGGCGATCTGCTTCGTGAGGGTGTTCACCCGATCCACGGCGTCTTCGAGCTGGTTCTCAATGCTCCCCTCGAACTCGTGATCCGGGGTTCCCTGGAGCTGGCCAAGCCGGGTGTCGATGTCCTGGAACGAGGTGATGAGCGTCGTCGTCTCTTCGACGAGGTTGCGCCGGAGCGCTTCGCTGGAGGGGCTGACCGAGAGATCCTGCCAGGCAGCCCAGAACTTGTCGAGCTGGTCACGCAGCGTCGCGTCGTTGGGCTCGTTGATGATCGCCTCGACCTCGGCCATGAGATCGCTGGCGACCGACCACTGCTCGAGACTCGCCGTCTCGCGGGTGATCTTTTCGTCGACGAACGCATCGCGCAGGCTCTCGATCTTCGTCACATCGACGCCGGTGCCAAGCTGCTGGGCCGTGACCGGGGCGTTGTAGCCGGGCACCGACCACGGATCCGTCGCGGAAATGACCGCCCGCTGCCGGGCATACCCTTCCGTATTCGCGTTGGCGATGTTGTGCGAGGTGACATCCATCGCCGCCCGCTGGGTCATGATTCCGCGTTTGCCAATTTCGATACCAAAAAACGTGGCCCTCATGGCGCCTCCTTACTGGCTTACCACGCCGTCTTTTTTGTGTTCCTGACGGCCACTGGGGGGAATCGGCCTTTTATCCCCTATTATCTTTATCGGCTGGTAAGGAGGTTGACCGTAGGAAAAAGTGGAAAATATAACGAAGCGGGCGCTTCGATGGGTATCGAAGCGCCCGCTCCGTCAGTCAAAACGGCCGGGTCACGGCCGAATCGTCATGCCTTGCGATCGATGAGGACGGATGGCCCCTGGGGGCCGGTTTTGCCAGAGAGTCCCGGCGGACGATACGTCACATCCTTGGGCGGAGCCGTCAACAGTTTCAATGAATACTGTGTGAGCTCGAGCGCCTGTTCGAGAAGCTGGCGATTGTCTTCATTGATGGTGCGGATCTGGTCGAGAATCTCGCGGAGCTGGGTTCCCAGCATCCAGAGATCGGATTTGAGATTCGCATCGTTGATGAAATCGAGCGCTTCTTCGAGTTTGAGGGTGGAACGCCCCGTGAGAGCCGTCAGGCAGTCTGCGCGAGTCGTGGACAACTCGCCCAGGCGCGCCGAACATTTCTCTTCCTCGGTGACGATCTGGAGAAGATCCGTGGAGAACTTCTCCAGCAGCAGCTTTTTCTTGCGCTCAGACAGGTCGAGGAGCCGGCGATAGATCTCCAGCTCTTCCCCGAGGATCTGTTTGAGATTCTGCCCCTGATCGCTCAAGCGTTCGATCAGCCTTCCCAGGAGCTGAAGAGATGACGGCTGCCGAAGGGATCACTCATCATCCGCTCAGCGACCTGTTCGGGAGAGACGTTATACTGCCCCTTGTCAAACAGCGCCTTGATGCGGGCGACTTTCTCCTCACGGATTTCGGACTGGCCGGCAACGACTTCGGCCGCGAACTTGAGCGTTTCGACCGGTTCCGCCTGGGCGACCGGTTTGCCGGCGAACACCGGCTGGCTGACATTCAGCCCGCTGGGCGGGTGAAAGGTTTTCGCAGGGGCAGCCGTGTTGCCGGTCGTTTCCTTCAGAATCTTTCCGAAGGCATCGCCCGACTGCTCGGTCTTCGTCTTCTTGACCTGCTCCTGGTAGATCTTCTGAATGTCATTCCTGGAGACCTTCATGGTTCCCTCCTGAACTCCCCGAGACGTCTCCCCCTGGTGTTTGGTCTGGTTGCGCGGGGGAAGCCTCCATTACCGGATATCGGCTCGAACTGCCGGTACTGTTAGTACGTACGATGAACATTTTTTTCATTCTAGGCCGATTGCGCCGCAAA
>DAOOQQ010000048.1:0-36431 GCA_035388825.1 Candidatus Ozemibacteraceae bacterium | reverse complement strand
TTGTAGATGCCCTGGGCAAGGCTCGTGGTGGTGTACAACGGCGTCGTTGCGGTTCCGACGACGCTCCAGGCGGACCAGACCGCCCCATTGTAGGAACACATGGCGATGTTGTATCGAGCCACACCGGAACCGCCCGGATCCGACGACGCCGGCCAGGTCAGGACGAAGTTGCCGGTATTGTTTTTCGTATTGTCGGGAACCGGCGTGCCGGGCGCACCCGGGGGGTATCTGTCATAAAACGTCACCGTCTGCGCATAGGTCCGGCCACCGACCTCGAACGAGAGGTTCGCCGTTCCCTGGACGTTCGAGCTGATCGAGAAGTTGCCGACACCGGCCGTCGTTTTCACCTGATGACCGACCAGAGCAGTGCTCGCATCGATCGGGGAAATGGTCCCAAATGGGACCGTAATATTGAGAAACGTATTCGTCGGGACCGGATCACCGGCATTGCCCAGCAGGGACGTCACGCCCGTGATCACCGGGTTCGGCACCGCCGGGGTGATATCGGCGCTGAGAGCCGACATCGTCACCGTAAAGGCAGGGATCTGGACGAGATTGACACGCTGGTCCGTGCCGCTTGCGAGACCGAGCACCGCGCGCACTTTGGCGAACCCCGTCGTCAGGCCGGTGCCGGCGAGGCCGAACGTGATGACGCCTGCCGCATCGCACTTCACCTGGTGCCCGTCTCCCGGAATACCGTTCGAGTCGGCCGGGACGAACGATCCCTTGTCGGTCAGCATGTTGATTTCCGTGTTGACCTTGATCGGGTTGCCTTCCGTGGTCAGAACCGGCGTCGAGGTGTAGGTTGCGACGTGAGGCGGCTGCAGGCCTACGTAGATCGAGGTTCGCACCGGGTTGAGGTTGAACGTACCGAACGCGGCCTCGTAGATGCTCGAGGAGGTCGAGTAGACGCCACGGTTGAAAGCCTTGTCGAGGGCGTAAATGAAGGCCAGGTAGCTTCCGCCCTTGATCGCCGGGGAAACCGGAACGGCCGCGACTTTGGAGATACCGTCATTGCTGGGGAAGAAAGGCATGGCATACAGCACCGCATAGGTTTTCGCCGTATTCAGCCCCGTCGAGCTGACTTTGAGGACGTCCCCCGTATTCGAGGTGATCGTGCCCGGTTTGAGTACCTCGGTAGGCACGCTGGATGCATCGAGTTCGCAGAGTTGGACCGCTTCGCCAATCGAGAGAATGCGGTTCGTGTGATCCGTGGCCGTGGTGTCGAGGCCCAGGATCGTGCCCGAGAAGCTGGTCGTCGAGGTCGGGACGGCCTTCGCAAGCACCTTGTAGGGGATGATCTGGGCCTTCGAGGGGTCCATGTTCGCGCCCGTGCCCGTCGTTCCGTCGGGCAGGTTCGGATCGACGATCGTCGCGTTGAAGCTCGGCAGCGAGTTCGTCGTTGCGCCGTTCGACGGCTGGACGTCGGTCGGGTACGGCGGGGTCGCGTCCAATTTATACGGATATATATACGTCTGTGCATGGGGATTCGGGGATGCGGCATCCTGGAGGATGACCTGATAATCGTAGGTCCCTTCCGTCGTCGGAGCAGCCGCGAGATCGTAGACGTAGCCGTAATACGCCGTCACGGTATCGTATTCCCGCGTCAGGGTTCCAGACACGGCCGTTCCCGCAGCATTTTTCAAAGCAGCCGCGGTGGCACCGACCCGCATGAACGAGCGAACCGAGCCATCTGCCGTATCCCTGGCCTGGACGGTGAACCGTGTCGGGAAGGGGCGGGCATCGGCCCCGGCCAGCTTGTTGAAGTTGGTCTCTGTCGGATACAGGCTGAAGGTGACCGGCACCGTGGTGTCGCCCTTGATCCAGTGATAGTAGTAGTAGTTCAGACTCCGGGGCAAAGGCAGAGACCGATAGGTGTTCGCGAAGGTGCGGATCTGAAAATTCCTTCTGCCGGCCGTATAGGCTGCCGAGATCGGTATGATGACGTTCGAGGTGCCGGGCGTGACGACGGCCGAACCATACAGGGTGGCGCCTTCGTACACCTCGACGGTCTGGTCGAAGGTTTCAACGGGAACCGTCACTTTCGCGAGCAGGTTCGAGGTGTTGTCCGTCACGAACACGTCGCGGTCGGTGATGTCAATGCCGGCCTTCGAGAACAGGTCCCACCAATAGTATAAGGTATAGGTGATCCCCGGGTCATCGGCATTGACGAACTCGGCCGAGATCGGCGGCTTCGGTGCAGGAAGCGGCGACTGGACATTCAGGCGCAGATTGTAGTAATCGCGCATTTCGGCCGTGTCGATGATGACCATGTTCTGATCCAGCACGCCGTTGACGGCGGTCAGGTAGGGGAACCGGAAGGTCATCGTGTTCCCAAGTCCGTCGGCTCCGGTCGTGACGCCGCTTCCGTAACCCCAGCACGCGGTGACGTTCCGGGCGACGGAGTCTTTGCCGGCCTGCGGTGCCGGATTCCAGTTTTCACCCACATGCACGGTGCCGTACATGCCGATCGTGTTGAACAGGATCGCCCGGGGGGTATAGGCATCGCTCACGAGAGTCGGATCAGAAAACGCCGGATCCACCATGAACGAACTGTTCGTCGCGTCCCATTTGAGAGGCACGAGCGCGCTTGCCGGGGGCATGGCCGGCCAGGGATACGCCTCGAGGTTGTAGACGTAGAAAGACTTGATCGGGCAGTTGGCGGGATCGGTGACCGGGGTTCCCGCGGCCATACCCGGCTTCGTGTTGTCGATGACGAAATCTTTATTATAGGTGGCGATATTGCCGGCGTTATCTTTTGCCTGACAAATGATGCGGTACCGGTGGCGCTCCTGGAGGAGCTGGTGCCAGGTGCCGCCGACGGGGTTGAGACGCGCCGTGTCGGCCGTGACGATCGAGATCGACGTCTGGATCGGGTTGGTATAGGGCGCTGAGACGGCCACCATGGTTCCGGCATCGTCGGCGATGTCACGCATCGTCATCGAGGCTGTCGTGATGTCGACTCCCGCCCCACCTGCATCCGTCACGACCAGGTTCAGATTGACCAGCGGATGATCGAAGGGGCCCGTGCAAAGATAATTGCGATCGTCGAACGACCAGCCGCCGTTGACGACGACGTTCATGCGGAGCGTCGGCGGGGTCAGGTCGACGATGATCGTCGCGGGCGTCGAGAAGGAGCTGGGAGCAAATCCGTTGTGGGCACGGGTTTTCACCTCGTGGGTCCCCGCCGTCAGATTCGCGAACACCTCATAGGTTCCCGCTGCTTGGGCAATGAAGGAGCGCTGATACACGCCATCCACCCACAGTTCGATCAGGTTGCTGGCTTCGCAGTTTCCCCGCACCGAGATATTCGTCGTCTGGTTCGTCGAGATTGGAACCCCGGGGAGCACTGCTTTTCCGGCAGCCTGGACGATCGTGGGGGCGTTCGGCGGAGTGACCGAACCAGGATTATTCACGTAGAGGCCGTCCGAGCCACCGCCCCAGGGGCCGATGTTCCCGGCCTTGTCCTTCACGCGCACCCGGGCATAGAAGGTGTTGGCGTGGACACCGCCGGTGAAGCAGTATTCGTTGACGGCCCCAACCCATTGATCGAACACGATCTGCGTGAAGTCGGCGGATTTCGACACCTGGATATTCACGTCACCAACACCCGATTCGGCATCCGTCGCCGACCAGTAGAAATACAGGTTGTTGTCGACCGAGAACAGGTAATCGGGATCGTCATTGCCGACGCCGTTATCGGTGACGTTCGTCGCGGGCGGGGCGACACGGTCGATGAACAGGGGCTGGGTCGCCGTTACATACGCACCGATATTTCCGTCATTGTCTCGGGCACGGACGCGGAACAGATGCTGGCCGTCCGCCAGAGCCGTCAGGGGCCAGGAGAGGGCCGTCGTCGTGGCGATCTGCACCCATGCCCCTCCGTTGATGGACTGTTCGAGGAGGTAATCCATCGTCCCGGCGCCGGCGATATCCGCCGTGAAGGGCCACACGATCGTGGTGTTGCCGTTCGAGAACGCCGGAGTCGGGGTCACGTATGCCGGCGCCGGAGGGGGATACTTGTCGAGGAAGGTCAGCGTGACGGAGGTTCCGGTCCTTCCGCCGATGTACATATCGACACGCACGGTCTGCTTCGTCGCCGCATTGACGTTCACCGATGCCACGCCACCGGAGACGGCGGTCTGCACGCCGTCGAACTCGGCAAAGGCATCGGTCGTGAGCACCGGGGCATCCACCTGCCAGTCCATATCGCGGATATTTCCGCCGGCACCGGGGGTGTTTGTGAGGACGAGCCGCCAGAATCTGCGGATCCCCACCGACGGCCACTGGGTTTCGAACCAGCCGGCGCCGTTGGGGGCGAGTCCCGTGGCGACCGTCGTCCAGGTCACCTCGTCATCGGAATACTCGACATTATATACGCCAAGATTTGCGCCCGAGGAATACAACCGGACTTTCACATACGGCCGCGGCGTCGCGCCGAGATCCGCCCGGACGAAAGCACCCGCCGTGGATCCGTTGGTTTCCCAGGCGATGTTGGTGCTGCCGATCGATCCGTCTACGGCATACGTCGGATTGAAGCTTCCCAGCCCTTCCTGGTAGAGCTGGCCGGCCGCGGGCTCCATGTTGTAGATGACGTAGGTCCAGGAAGCCATCGATCCGTTGGGGACGATGCGCGTGCCCCCCATCAGAACCGGGGACGTCACGGTCGTTCCGGGATTCGGATCCGCCGGGGTGATGCTGATGCTCGTCGCCCCGGCCGAAAGGGCGAAGGCGTTCACGAGGCTGACGGGCACGTCCACGCTCGTGCCGCTCGCGAGGCCGATCATGCCCAGGAGCGTCAGATTGCCGACCGACAGGTCGTAGGCAACGACGCGGCATTGGAACCGGCCGAAATTTACAGAATCGCCGGGAACGCCAAAGGCAATTTGGTGACCGTCACCAGGAATACCGTTCGCGTCGTCCGGCTCGATGGTGCCCGGGCCGGTTTTCACGAGGGTGATCTTCTGGCCGTCGCGAACCTTGGAGCCGTCACGACAGCCGACCTGGCTCGAGGTGAACGTGGCCACATCCGGCGGAATGAGTCCGGCGACAAGCGCCGGAGGCGAAGGCGTGATGTCGATCGTCCCGATGGGAATCGTGCAGACGCTCTGGTAAGGGACGACGTAAGATCCTTCGTTGCCTGCCTTGTCGAGCGTCTGGGTCTTGACAAAATAAATGCCGTCGGCCGTGATCGCAGAAATGGGAACGGCTCCGACGCGATCATCTCCGTTGTTGGAGGTGAAACAAGGAATGGGATAAACGGCAAGATACGTTTTCCCACCCTGGAATCTGGCATCGCTTCTCGTGAGCTGCATACTGTTGGCACCGTTGGAGTCTACATTCGTGAGACCCACAGCGACAGGAATTTCCATGATCTTGCCCATGGCATCCTTCTGCCAGATCTCGAGGGTTTTCGAGTTCACGGCGAAAGGAACTTCCCTGTGATCGACGGCCTTTCCTCCCACAGGACTTGTCGTATCGAGTGAAAACGTCTTTGTGTAGCCATTGGACCCCGGCGTCAGTTCCTTTGTCACCTGCTTATAGGCCCAGATCTGGGGCTTTGCGACGTTCAACTCTGCTCCAGCCCCAGGTGTCGAGTCGACAGTGAGAACCGGATCGACGATTCGAGCGCTGAAGCTGGTATACCCATTGGCGGCCCCGGAAGGGGGATCGGCATCGGCAGGAATCGGGGGGGCGTTGTCGATCTTGAACGTGGTGCTCGCATTCATCGTCACGAGGGTGTGGTTGTTCTGCAGCTTCAGTTCGACGTAGTAGGTCGCGTCGGGAAAATTGATGCCGCTGCATGCCGTCGTGATGCCCTCGTGGTGGCACTGGTCGCCGAGGTTGTGCCAGACCGTCGTGCCGCTGACGGGTGCCATGTACTGCGTTCCGAGGCTGTTGACAATCCTGATATACGAGTTGGCATAATCGAGACACCACCAGCCGCAACAGTCGCCGGCGCCCGTCCAGGTATTGGCCTTGGCCGTGATTTTGACAGGCTTGTTTTCCGACTTGCGCGCAACAACCCCGGGAAGCGGATCGACGAAGCACTGGACGAACGTCGGCGGATTATTGTTGTTCGTGCCGAACCTCACATTTCCAACACAGACCGAGGTGCCGTTCACATTCTTCGATCTGGCGGTGATACAGGTTCGGGAATTCGGATGAACCGTCAGACCCAGAAAGTTCGGAAAGTACGCCGTCGTTCCGTCACTGACACCCTTGCCCGCTTCGTCCAAGAAAGGTTCTCCGGGTTCCCAGACACCGTTCCAGGTGGTCGAGTCCTGGAAGACCTCCCCCTCGTCGTAGACGCCGGGGGTGTTCGCATAGGCCTGGCCGGCCGGCTTGACCACCCGGGCATAATACGTTTCCCAGCCGGCACGCGTATCGAGCGCGGCCGTCTGCTTCGTGGACATCGGGCTCACCTTGACGGTGATGTTGGGCAGGGTGAGATTGCCGGGATACTTGATGTAATACGTGCCTTCATCCGAGGTGATACTCAGAGGTTTCGGCGGAACACCGTCTTCGAAATACCACTGGGCCGTCGTCCGGCCGTTGTCGCAGTTCACGTGGCCGCCGGCCGAGTCGCGACCGTCGACGTTGACGTCATGACGACCGTACATGAACTTGTTGGTGTAGTTGAGTTGCCAGGTGCCATCGGGATTGATCGGGGTCACCCAGCTCCCGAACTCGCGCTGGCAGCTCCAGATTTCATGGGGGTAGAAGCCCGTGTCTCTCGGAAGAGACCAGTTCGATATCGTGCCTTTGATCCAGGGCGGGTTCGTCGAAACGGTCATCAGAGGGAAATACTTGACCCAGCCCCCCACCGGTGTATTGGCCGTGGTTTCCCCGGTACCCGTGTAGACGTGATGGGCCGGGTCATATACATGGGTGATCGTGGGCGCCGTATTGACCGCGTCGATGTAGTATTCATAGGAGGAGGTGGTCGTGTTCCCGGCCTTGTCGGTGATCGTCGCCCAGGCCCGGTATTTGTGGCGATCGATCTGGGCAGCGTCTGCCCAGGCCGCTGAACCGGCCGGGTCCCAGAAGATGGTGGACAGGTAATCCCGGGTCAGGTCGCCCGGCACCAGGGTGACACCGCTGGTGATGTCATAGAGCTTCATATCCCCCGTCGTGTGATCGAGGCCCGACTGGCTGTCGCTCATGACGGCCTTGAGCAGGTTGCTATAGTCTCTGATGTATGGTTTGAGCACATAATCGTAGTTTCGGTAGTATCGGAAGGTGATCGAGGGCGGCACGGTGTCCACCATGACCGTGGCAGGCGTCTGGCCGCTGGTGAGGGGCGGGACCGTGGTGTAGGCCTCGGCCTTGATCGTGAAGGTGCCGTCGCTGGTGAAGGAAACCGGCGTGCTCCAGTCACCCGTCGCGGAAACGGGCACGCCGCTCACGATGAGGGTCGTGTTGCGGTAGACGTTGATGAAGACGCCTGCTTCGGCCTTTCCCGCGAGGGTCAGCCCCGTCTGGAGATTCACATACGTGGTTTCCCCGGTGATGACCGCCCGTCCCATGATCGAGACGATGGTCGGTGCGTTGATCGCCCAAGCACCGCCGGTGATGAAACAAAGGCACAGAACGGCCAGGAACAGGCGAAGGCGCGCGACGCTCGTCGTTCTCATATACATCCCTCTTTTCATCACCAACACGGTCACTTCCCTTGGAGCTCGGGGGAGCCGGACGCAGGAGGAGTTCCATTCGGATCGGGACTATCGGCATTTCCGCTGATGCCGCTCGGATCGCGGCTGCGGATGATCGGGGCAACTCCGGGCATTCCCGCGCCTTCCCCCGAAAATCCAGGGGCAAGCTCGGTGAAAAACCAGTAGGCCGACGTCGCAATGTTCGTGGGAAACACGTTCAGTTCAGGCTCGAAAAACTCCGAAAAGCCTGGCGGAAGCCGGACGGTGCCGCTCCCGATCAGATCGGCCATCACCTTGATCGCATGGTGCCGGGCCAGCACGGGGCGACGCAGCCCCGTCGCCAGCCGCGCAAAACGGGCGGGCGGGATCGCCGCGACCCAGTCATCGACCGGGAGACCGGGCGGAAAATCCTCCCGTTCGTAGATCCGGAAGAGAAGCTCGTCGTCATCATTCTCGAGGGCCCAGGGGGCACAGCCCATCAGGAAGCCCTCGGGCATCTGCCACGCGAGCAGCCGGGAAACCCGCCAACTGATCCCCAGGTGCTGCTGGGTCGCGATATTCATCGCCAGCTTCTCTGGAGGAAGGCCGGATTCCGGAAGGAACAGCGCCAAAGCCGGAAGTCCGGAGAGCACAGGTTCAATCGCAGGCAGTATTATATCAATAATAGTATGTGCCGGCCGAGGCAGAATATCTCGCAGGGTGTCCGCCGCGTCTTCGAGGGTTTCTGAGCCCGGGCGGGCAAGCGGAAGGAACACCCACGACCAGAGGCGCTCGGGCGAGGCATCGCGGGCGGGCCACGCGAGAAGCAGGCGGTACCGCCGTTCCCCGCCGTACCAGCCGGGAACTTCGCGCTGCCAGTAGACGCCGGGGGGTTCGGAAGCGTTCTTCGAAGCCCAGAACAACGGGCCATCCCCGGACTCGAGAGCGACGCGCCGGAACACCCAGCTCTGCTTTCCCGCCTGGGATTTCGCAAGACGCGCGGCCGTGCGGGGCCAGGCATGGGAATAGAGATGGTGAACCAGCGGCTCGACACTGGGGGGCTCGGGAGCCGCCCGGCTCTGGGAAGCGACCACCCGTTCCACGGTCCGGAGGATGTCGGGCACCTCGGTGCCGGTTGCAATACGCGCCAGGGGGGTTTCCGACGGCTGTTCGGGTGTCATCCGGCCGCATCCGGTGCAGCACACGAGCAGCAGAACCATCGAAAACCAGAGCGCCGGCCGGCTCCCGGAAAGCCTCATATGAAGATCCTTTCCTATCTCTCTGTACATTCTAACCCAGGGGAAGGATCTTCCACCAGAGGGCAACGGAAAAATTCGGCGCCGGATCGTTCTATTCCACGGCAGGTGCGGAAGCCGGAACCGGGGGCTGGTAGCCATCAGGCACCAGGATGTCGCCACCGATGTTCTGCCAGCCGACAAGGCCTTCTCGCAGCTCGAGGACATTCGCATATCCCAGGCGGCGCAGTTCGGCAGCCACCCCCACGACCGACATCGTCTTCTCGTCGTTCCCGTAGACGACCACGAGGGCATTCGGATCGGGCAGAAAAGCCTTCACGGAGCCGGAGGCAAGGGGAAGCGGCAGGCAAAACGCCCCGAGAATGCGGCGGCCATCGTCGTCGCTTCCGCTGCGGGAGTCGACCAATCGCGGCCGAGCTTCGCTCTGGAGCAAGGGTTTGAGGGTCTGCGCCGAGATGAGCCAGCGGGGATTGATGTCGATCATGGGCTGCAACGCCTGATCACTCATGACCTGATGGATTCCAAGCTCCGACTCGCTCATACGGGCGGCCTGATCGCGGGTCAGGGCCGGGGAAGAGGCGAGCATGGCGAGATAGGCGGTTTCCTTGCAAGGCCCCCAGCACATGCCCTGGAGGAGCGACAGTGCCTGGTTGCCGGCGGAAGCGGAAGAGGCATACCCGGGACTGACCTGCGCCAACGGGCCTTTCATCATGGCGGAGGGGATTGGCGGAACCTGCGCGAAGGCGGGAAGCGCACCCGCAAGCACCAGGACGGCACAACGACGAACGATCGTCATCCCGGTTCCTTGGCGGCGTTGCATCGTCTTCCCCCCTCTCTTCATCTTACCATATCCCCTGGAAAATGTTCCGGCTTGCCTGTCGATGGAGAGACGTATAGAATGGCTTCCGAGGGGGAATCGACATGACCAACAGCTCTGAATGCCGCATGCACAGAGACGGCACGTGGCTGATCATCACGCCCGTCGGGTATCTCAACGACCAGGCCGGCTCGAAGCTGAACACCCTGATCGGCAGTGTCCATTTCGAGGGCATCCGCGTGGTGCTGTTCGATTTTGGGGAAACGCTGCTCGTGAACAGCCAGGGAATCGCCTGCCTGCTCGACAACTGCGACGCACTCGTGGACACACGCAATCTGAAGGTGGCCTTCTGCCGCATGCCCGCCCTGGTCAGAGAGGCGTTCAGCCTGGTCGGCCTTCTCGAGCTGGTTTCGTCATTCGGAACCGAGCAAGAGGCTCGCTCGGCGCTGGGCAATGGCTGACACGGCGGAGGAAAAACCGCTTCTCGAGCGGCTCACTTCGAACAAGCGGACGCTGGTCATCCAGGCCATCGTTCAGCTTGCGAAGTCCGCCGCCTCGAACGATGCCCTGAAGGCCCTCCAGCAGATCGCTGACGGAACCGACCGGGAACTGTCGTTTTTTGCCGCCCAGGCCGTGAGCCGCATCCGGTCCCGCCGTGGGGATGCCGCGCCACCGGAGGGGCCTCCGGGAGATGCCTCGCCGCACCCCCCCGCTCGAGACGATGCCGCGATCACCCGGGACCGGCTTCTCTCTCCGGCAACCGACGAAGTTCCCTGCCTTCTCACGCGGCTCAGGGCCGCCCCGGAAACCCTCCCCGAGGAGCTGCGGCCCGCCGTCGCCGCCTTTCTCGGCCGCTATGGGCGGCCGGAGGACGCCCCGCTGCTGACCGCCTGGCTCGACGATCCCCAAAGCGGGCTGATCGTTCCGGTCATCGAAGCGATCGAGGCGCTCGCTCCCCACGCGCTGACGGCGCACTTCCCGGCCCTTCTCGCCTCGGATCACCCGATCGTGCGGATGCGCGCCATCACGGCCCTGCGCCGGATCGATCCCGACGAGGCCGAGGCGCATCTGTTCGAGCTGCTGGCTTCGCGCCGGGTCGAAGAGCGCCTGGCGGGCCTATCATCGGCGTTTCTCTTCCCGTTTCCGAAAGTGAAGGAATACCTGCTGGAGATTCTCGGCGAAGAACAGGATCCCGAGGTTCTGCATGCCTGCGAAACCCTCCTCGCCTCGAATCCTGAAACGGATACGGCGTTGCGGTTGCTCGATCTGATCGATATGGTCCCGAAGCCGCAGGCCGCCAGGCTCAGCGCCGTTTTCAAGACGGTCTGCACCTCGATCGCCGCCGCCGGCCTTCTCGACGCCAAAGAGCCGCCTCACGAGTGCCTGCTCAAGTTGTGGCGGCGAGAGCGGCTCCGAAAATTTCTCGCCGACCTCGAGATCCAGATCGCGGTGGCTCCGGCGGTGCGGCGGGAGGCCATCGAGGAGTGGCTCACGAAGAATCTTCAGACGCCCGAGGTCACGGCGTTCGTCGAGAAACTCGCCCAGAATCCGGCGACCGAGGATATCCACCGTCGGCTGGCGGCGTTTTTGCCCGGGAAGGCGGCTTCAGCGCCCTCCCGCGCGGACGACCCGCCCCGCAACCGGCCCGAACCGGAAAAACTGCGCCTTCTCGGCCAGCTCGACCGGCATGGGTGGGAACAGCACGCCGGCTGGGTGCGCGAGGAGGCCCGGTTCGGCTCGCCTGCCGTTCGAGCTGCAGCCCTGCTGGCGATGGCAGCCCAGAGCTCCGAGGCCGCGGATCTGCCCCTGGCGGAGTCGGCCCTCCAACAGGACGAGCCGGATGTCCAGTTGGCGGCCTTCAAACTGCTTGAAGCACGCGCTCCCGAGCGGCTTCTTCCGCGCCTCTCCGAGCTGCTTGCCTCCTCGGCACCCAAGCTGCGGGGCCGGGCGATCCGGTTCGCCCTCAAGCGAGACGCCAAAGCCGCCCTTCAGGGCATCGACTGGATGCTCCGCTCGCAGGACCGTTCCCTGCGCGCCCAGGCCGTGAGCTGCCTTTTCCTGTTTCCCTTCGAGGATATCGCCTCTCTTCTGCTCCGGACCCTCGAAACCGAGGATCATCCGGCTATCGCCCGCCAACTGCTCGTGATCCTCCTCTCGAACCCATCGAAAGAGATCCTGGAAAAACTGGATCACCTTCAGTCCAATGCAAGCGCCGGGGTTTCGATGCTGATCGCCCAGGGCCGCATGGATCTGTTCGACATCCTGCTCAAACTCGGGGTCGACGTTCACCAGGAGCCTCAGCCCGCCTCGACAGAGCCGCCCCGGCCCGTATCGGCTCCCGGAACGAAAGCCGCGCCGCCCCCTGCCGCACCGCCGGCTTCTCCCATGCCGGCTTCCACCGCAAAGCCCTACTCCGTCGCCGAGGTCCGACAGGCCATCCGCAATCGCGAGGCGGGCGTGAAGCCGTCGCCGAAAGCCGATCCCCGGCCGGCAGCCGCGCCCGCAACAGGGCCTCGGATTCCGTTCACGGCGATTCTTGCGGGCCTCATCATCGCCCTGGCATTCCTCCCCATCCTCGTCATGCGCAGTGCCCCGCCTGCATCCGCACCCGATGAGCCCCGCACGTCCGGCAGGGCACGTAGTCAGGATGAGCGGCGGACAGAGGAACAGGTCGATCGTCTGACGGGCATTCCCGGAAGTTTCCGCATGGGCCGTCCCTGCCGGTTGACGGGGGTCGTTGCCTCCGTCGTCGACAAGAAAACCTTCCTCTTCGAAGCCGAAGGCAAGACATTCCGCTGTTCCGCCTCGGGCGCACTCCCCATGCTGCTCGCAGGGGAAGCCCTGACCGTCGAGATGCTTCCCTACCGCAATCTGCCGAACGGCACGGTCGCCGCGGATGTGTCCAGCGCAACCCCCGTGAAGGGAACAGCTCCATGACGGCGCAACTCCGACAAACGATGGTGAATCGATGAATCTGCTGCCCAAACCGGTCGACAAACACGTCGCGGCGCTCTCTGCCGCGCTTCTTCTCTCGGCGTTTCTCCTGATGCTCGGAAGCCTGGGCTGCCGCATCATCGAGCCATTCTGGTCGGCAAACCGCGATGGTGACGGCATCGCCGGCCTGATCGGCCGGTATACCGTGGCCGGCGGCGCCCCTCTGGACATCCGCTCCGGCGATCTGCGCGTCACGCTTCCCGCGGGCGCGGCTCCGGACGGAACGAGTCTCACGCTCGTCCAGGTTCCCGAGCCAATGTTCGTCGGAAGCGCGAATCCGACCGGGCCCAGGAAAGTCGAACCGCCGGCCGGCTTCGTCAAGCTGTCGAGTGCGTATGACATCACGATCTCCCCTGCCGAGACCGTGCTGAGCAGACCGGCGCGGCTCGAGCTGCCCTACCGCGCCGACGATGCGGCCCGCATCGACCCGGGAATCATCCGTGTCGCGTGCCAGCGGGATGCGTCGGGATGGGTGCTGTTCATCCCTGCCATCGATCCCGATCATCAGCTCGCGATCGTCGAAACCTTCGGATTTTCGCGATGGATGGTCGTCCGGCCGACCGTTCCAACCGTCAGATTGCCGTCCCTGCATATCGCAGCGCAGCCCGGGACACTCATTTCGACCGTCCAGGGGGCTTTCGACACCGATGTGGCCCTGACATTCGGAGCGGAAGCGATCGACTCCACCGAAACGGCGATCAACGAACTGACCATCGCCCCCGTGAACGGTCCGCTGCCGCCGGCGGCCATTCCATCTTCGCCAGGCCAGACCTCCGCGCTGCCTCTCGATGACCAGGGAAAGGCGGCGCTGGCGCTCGGAACGTCCCCGCTTATCTCCCGGGCCACGGCCGGAGACGCGGCAAGCTTCACGCTTCGGCTCGCCACGTCCGGACTGCGGCCCTCGGGCCTTGCTTCCCGGCTGATTCTGCGCTGGATCGTGAAACGCACGGATGGGATTTCCTTCGCCGCCGAAGCCCCTTTCACGCTGCAATCAGCTTCCGTTCCGGATCTGCCTCCTCCCCTCCTGACGGTTCACGCCCCGGCCGCGGAGGCTGTCGACGTTCCTCTGCTCACCCCGATCGAACTCACCTTCGACCAGGACATGGACAAGACGAGCGTCGCCCAGGCCCTCCGCGTCACCCCGGCGAACACCGTGGCGAGCGTCACCTGGACCGATGCCCGACACGCGTATTTCCAGTTCGACACGCCCTGGCCGGAAGCCACCCTCGTTACCGTCACCCTCGCCACCGCGGCCCGTTCCCTGGCTGGGATCGAACTCGCCGGCCCCGTCACCTGGACGTTCACGACCGTCGCCCAGGTCGATCAGATCCCGCCTCAGCTCGTCACGATCGTTCCGGCAAGCGGCTCACAGGCGCTCGTGCCGAACACCCGCATCCGGCTCACGTTTTCCAAGCCGATGCTCCGCTCGAGCGTCGAGGAGGCCGTCACGGTCGTTCCCGCAGCGGCAGGAATGACCTTCGACTGGTCGACGGACAACAGGACGGTCGGCCTGTTGCCATCCGGAAACTGGGCCGTCGACACGGACCACCTCGTCACCCTCGCCCCGTCCGCCTGTGACACCGACGGCCTGACCCTGGCCGCTGCCGTCGGGTTCCGTTTCCGCACAGGCACGGTCTCGGGGCCAACGGTGTCGCTCATCGAACCGGTCTCGGATAGTATTGTAAATACGATACCATCTTCCCTCGAGTTCCTTTTCAGTCGGTCGATGAACCAGGCGCTGACGGAAGAGGCTTTTTCCGTGTCTCCGAAACCATCCGGAGCCCCAGCGTTCGTCTGGGCCAGCTCGAGCCAGGAGCTGACCGTCTCGTGGACGACACCGTTCCCGGATGCGGTGACCGTCACGGCCAGTTTTTCGGCTGCCGCGCGCGATCTGCAGAATCTGCCGCTGTCGGGCACGCTCTCGTTCGGCTTCCGCATCCCCGATCTGACGCCGCCTCAGGTGGTGAGTGCCTATCCGGCCGAAGGGGCTGCCGGTATCGCCCGGAACGCGCCTGTCGAGCTGGAGTTTTCCGAACCGATGAACCCGACATCCGTCGCAAACGCGCTGCTCGTGACCCCCTCCGGGGACGGCATCCGCCTCACCTGGGATCCAACGGGAACGCGCCTGACCGTTGCGCCGGCCGCTCTGTGGCCCGGCGACACGCCGTTGACAATCACGTTCGGCACCGGGGCTTCGGACAAATCCGGAAATCCCCTCTCGAGCGCGTTTTCTCTCGCCTTCCGCACCTCGGCCGTCGAAGCTCCGGTCCTGAGCGGATCGACGCCGCGTTCCGGCGCGTCGGGCATCCTTCCCGGCGCCTCTCTCCAACTGACCTTCAGCCGGCCGATGGAGACGACGAGCCTTGCCGGAGCGCTCATGATCGATCCCGCCCCGACCGGCGGCGTATCGACGGCGTGGAGCGGCGACGGCAGCATTGCGACCCTGACACCCCTACCCGCCTGGGCGAACGGGGCCACGATCACCATCCGACTCACTCCGGCCCTGCGCAGTGCGGAGGGAACCGGCCTGGCGGCAACGACGACGATCACGTTCACGACGGCCGACACCGAACCCCCGGCCATCGTCTCCCTCCTTCCGGCCACCGGCACCGAGAGGGTTTCGACCACCGCATCGGTCACCGTCGTCTTCAGCGAGCCGATGCTTGAATCCTCCGTCCAGGCCGCCGTCAGCATGATACCGGCCCCTGGGGGAAGCCTGCGGATGCGCAGTCTCGATGCGGGACGCCGGTTCGAGTTTTCCTGGGCGTCCCCCCTGACGGATCTGACCGCCTGGAAGTTCACCATCGGCACGGGCGCCCGGGACCGAGCGGGAAATCCTCTTCGGCAGAGTGTTTCGACAGGCTTCACCACGACCGACACGTCCGCTCCCGCCATCGTGTCCACCTGGCCCGAGGCCGGATCGACCGGCATCCCGACCGGAACCGCGCTGCTGGTGGATTTCACCGAAGCGATGGCCCCCCTGACCGTTCAGATCACCTTCTCCCCCACCCCGCCGGGATCCCCCCAGCGGAGCTGGAGCAGCGATGGCAGGCGGCTCACCCTGAGTTGGCCGGATGATCTGCTGGCCGGGACCACCTACGAGGTGGAGATCGCCACGGACGCCCAAGACCCCTTCGGCAACCCTCTTTCGGCAGGCCGCTCGTTCTCGTTCACCACCCTCGCTCCGGAACAGCCCGCGGCACCCGTGGTGAGCAGCCTCGTCGCCGATCCGTCGACGGCGGCGGCGAATCCCGACCGGCCGCTCCGGATCCTCTTCGGCCAGGCGATGGATGAAGCAAGCGTCATCGCGGCGATTTCGTTCGCGCCGGCCCTCACGGCACCGCCCGTTCCGGCCTGGAATGCGGATAAGACCGAACTCACGCTGACCTTCGCCCCCGCCCCGGCGACGGAGTACACCTTCCAGATCGACCGCACGGCCCGCTCAGCCGGCGGCATCACCCTGGGCAGTCCGTACCGGACGAGCTTCACGACCGCGCCGCGTCCCTCGGTCCTGGCGGGCCAGGAGCTCCCCGTCGCCGGATCTTTTTATATCGCATCAAATACATCCATCCAGATTCCATTTTCGCGGACCATGAACACGGCGAGCGTCGAGGCGGCTTTCTCGCTGCAGGCCGGTGGGAGCCCGATCGCCGGCACGTTCGGCTGGGAGGGCAACCGCCTGACATTCACCCCATCCGCCCCGCTCTCGGCGGGAATCCTGCACGCAACGACGCTGCTCTCCTCCGCGGAAGACACGGACGGTGTACGGTTTGCCGGAGACTGGACGGCGACGTTCACGACCGCACCGCCCGTTGCTCCGACGATCGTCTCGACGGTTCCGGCCAACGGCGCGACGGAGGTGCCGACGCACCAGGCCATCGTCTTTGAGTTCTCGGCTCCCATGGCCACGTCCACCGTCCTTCTCACGGTGACGCCGGCTCCCATCGGCCAGCAGACGCGGGAGTGGAGCCCGGATCAAAAGCGCCTCACCGTGAGCTCCACGGGCGGCTTCGGCAGCGGCACGACCTACCAGGCCTCGGTCGCCGCGGGTGCTCGCGACACGCTCGGCACGGCCCTTTCCGGGGCAACCTCGATCGCCTTCACGGCCGTGACGACCGCCGCCCCCCGCATCCTCTCGGTCGTACCCGGCATCGGAGCCCGGGAGATTCTGCGCACATCCGGTCTCACGCTCACCTTCGACCAGGCGATGAGCCGGGCGACCGCCGAGGCGGCCCTCACGCTCTCCCCGGCTCCGTCCGGGGCCGTGACGTTTGCCTGGTCGGCAGGCGACACCGTCCTCACGGCCTCCTGGACCGGAGGCCTGACCCTGGGAACGGCGTATACCGTCAGGATGGCGGCCACGGCCGAGTCGGTTCCCGGTGTCCCGCTCGGCACGCCGTTCTCGAGCTTCTTCACGGTCGAGTCTTCGCCCATCGTCGTCGCCGGAAGCGCGTATCCGGCTCCCGGCGCCGTCCAGATCGCCACGGGAAGCGTCGTCCGGATGACGTTCTCGAAGCCGATGCAGACGACCACCGTCGCCTCGGCGTTCCAACTGAAGGCTGACGGCATCAGCGTTCCGGGATCGTTCGCCTGGTCGGGCGAGACCGTCACGTTCACTCCCGCGGCGCCGCTTCCCGCTTCGGGCGCCTGCGTGGTTTCGGTTTCGACGGCGGCGCTGGATACCAGCGGCAATCCGCTGGCGGCCCCCGTCACCTGGCGCTTCGACACGGTGACGACGACGGGCACGCTCTGGACGCAGCTTCTTCCCAATGATTTCACTGCGACGGAGCGGTTCGGCGTGCGGCGCGGGCATGCGACGATTTCGTTCAACAACCGGCTCTGGGTCATCGGCGGCAGCGACGGATTCACGTTCTTCAACGATGTCTGGAGTTCGGCGGACGGGGTGACGTGGCAGCAGGAGTTGGCCCACACCGAAACGCCCGGCGCGTCGCAGTTCGGAGGGCGGACGAATCATGCCTGCGCCGTCTTCAACAACCGGATCTGGCTGACGGGCGGGTATATCGACACCGGCACCGGCCTGGACGTGACGGATGATGTCTGGTCGAGCGCCGACGGCGTGATCTGGCGCCTGGAATCGGCATCCGCCGAGTATTGGGCGCGCGGCGACCACCAGATGCTCGTCTTCGACGGCAAGCTGTGGATTCTCGCGGGGCAGACCTACGACACGGACGGCCGCGAAACGCTGCTGGGCGACACCTGGGCATCCTCCGACGGCATCACCTGGACCGAGCGGGGCATGACCACGGCGTATTTCCCGCGCCGGCTCGCCGCGGCAGGCGTGATCGGCAACGCGATGTTCATCTGGGGCGGCTACGGCACGGATGCCGTCGGCGCTGCAGGTCCGCGCCACGACATCTGGAGATCCGTGAATGGCGATCAGTGGAGCCTCGTGACGACCGCTGCGCCGTTCGCCGCGCGCAGCGGAGCCGCCCATACCGTTCTCGACGGCACCGCCTGGATGATCGGCGGGTATGGCATCGGGCCGTCGGGCTTCGATGATCCTCTGAACGATGTCTGGAGCTCCCGGGACGGGGTGACCTGGAATCTCCTGCTCCCGCATGACGAGAGCGCCTCGGGCAGATTCTCGCCGCGCCGGCAGGCCGGGCTCGGGCAGATTGCCGGCAGCCTGTTCCTGATCGGTGGGGAAGAACGTCTCGAAACGACCAATGATGTCTGGAAACAGGAGTAACGCCGCATGACCGACCCCCTGACGAATGGAGGGCCGCAGCCCATGGATGCCGTCCATCCGGCATCGGAAGAGGTTATTCGCCCGCCTTCCTACGGTTTCGAGGTGGTGCAGTCTCTGTTTCTGCTCCTGATCTTTCTGGTGGGATACGGCATCTGCCACCTGCTCGGCTTCGTGTACGGATCGGCGTCTTTCGCCCGTGTCATGTTCACGATCTTCGTCGGCTTCAACATCGCCTCGGTATACGTGGCCCTGCAGGGGCTGAAGCACCTGCCGCCGCGGAGCCTGCTGAAGGAGTCGATGGCGAACATGACGATCTCGCTCGGCTGCGCCGCGATGGCGAACGGGCTGGATCTGGCCCTGTGGCTCTCGGGAATCGCGCTGATCAAGTCGTCGTTTTTGCCGAATCTGTTCTTCGTCTCGGCGCTGTTGTTCGGTGTCGCCGGCATTCTCCAGATGGCGCGCGTGTGCCGGGTCTCGCCGGGGATCGATTCGGCCACGACGTTTTTTCTGATCGTCCTTGCCTGTCTCGGCCTCCCGTATCTGATCGATCCCGGTGTTTTTTCGGCAAGCGCATCGACCTCGTTCAACAAGGAGCTCGTTTTCGGCCTGCTGTATGCGCTCGCGATCGGTTTCATGTCGTCCATCGCCCTGAAAATCTGGAAAGACGCCCAGGGTACGTTGCGCTCATCCGCACGTCTCATCTCGCTCGGCGCCCTGCTGCTGAGCCTCGGCTGCGCGATCTACGGGCCGCTGTTTTTGAAGCAGTCGGCCTTGGGAGTGGCGTCTCACGGGGTCCATGTGATTCTCGCCCTCGGGTATTTCACCGTCGGTCTCGGGATCCAGCGCATGGGGATGACGGTCGTCGACGTGTTTTCTCCGGAACAAGAGCTGCTTTCCACGGGACGCCCGCTGGTCGATATCTTCGGTCCGGTGTTGGGAATGCGGGTGTATGATGCGATGGTGAAGCGGATCCGGGAGTCGAATGCCGCCCTGGTGCGGATCGAAACCGAAAGTCAGCTTCGCAATCAGCACATCGCCGAACTCGAGCGGGAGATCAAGCGCAGCACCGAGGCGGAAGACGCGCTTCGCAAGGCCATGGAGGCTTTGGAAACGGCGAACCAGTCGAAGAACCATTTCCTCTCGATGATGAGCCATGAGCTCCGCACGCCGCTCACGGGCATCCTCGCATACGGCCAGATGCTTTCGGATCCCAGCGGCCCGCTGAGCGAATCGACGACGGAGGAGATCCGCGAGCTGGGCGCGCGCATCCGGAAAAGCGCTGGTCATCTTCAGAACCTGATCGACGGAATTCTCGAGCTTTCGCGGACCGAAGCCGACCGGACGACCCCTCACATCGGGCCTCTCCTGCTCAGCGAGCTTCTGGACTTCGTTGTGCCGCTCGCCGAACTGCATGCCCAGGAGCGGAAGATCCAGTTCACTCTCGAGGTTCCCCAGGTGGATATCAGTCTCTCGACCGACCATCATTATCTGCGGCAGATCATCATCAATCCGCTGCTGAACGCCTTCAAGTTCACGCCTGCCGGCAGCGTGACGCTGAAAATCCAGGCATTGGATGCAGACCTCCACCTCCTGATCGCTGACACGGGGATCGGCATCCCGCCGGAGCTGCAGGAAAAGATCTTCGAGCCGTTCTACCAGGTGAGTTCGGGGAATACCCGGAAATACGGAGGTGTCGGCCTCGGGCTTCCGATCGTCAAACGTCTTGTCACGGCTCTCGCCGGCTCGATCGAGCTCGAGAGCGAAACCGGGAAGGGCACGTGCATCCGTATCGTCCTTCCCGACATTGTCATAGCGAGTAATATATGAATCAGATTGAAGAACGAAAATCCGTAGACCTCTTCTGTGACGGCGCGTGCAGCGGCAACCCGGGGCCGGGCGGCTGGGGCGCGCTTCTGCGGTTCCGGGATGCCGAAAAAGAGCTTTCCGGGGGCGAGGCGCACACCACGAACAACCGCATGGAGCTGATGGCCTGCATTGCCGGCCTGGAGGCGCTGAAATCGCCCTGCCAGGTACGCGTCACGACGGACAGTCAGTATCTGGCGAAGGCGTTCAAGGACGGCTGGCTCGAAAAATGGCAGAAGAACGGCTGGCGAACGAGCTCGAAAGAACCGGTCAAGAACCGCGAGCTCTGGGAGCGGCTGATCGCCCTGGCGAAGGCGCACGAGGTGAGCTGGCACTGGATCCGTGGACATGCCGGGCACCCCGAGAACGAGCGATGTGACAGGCTTGCCGTCGAAGCCAGAGAACGCATGGCCCGGGGAGCTTGATGCAAGGCGTTTTTTCGAGGGGTTCCCAACCGGTGATGGCGGCGTTCATCGGGTTCCTTATCCTGACCGCGTGCTGCGGATCGGCATGGGGAGCCCATACGCGGCCGCTCGACCCCCTGAAGGTGCTCGAGCAGCTTCCGCCGCCCGATGTACGCTACCCGACGGCAGGCGCGCAGCGGCCGGTGGAAGACGAGCAGGCAAAGCCGCCGGTCAACCCCGAGCTGCAACGGCCTGCCCCGGCCTCCCATCCGATATCAGGAGGGCCCTTGCCGTTTCCGCTTTCCGGCGGGATCACCGGCAGCCTCTCAATGCCCCTTCAGGGCAGCCCGGCTTCTTCGGGGGCCCAGGTCAGGATTCCCGCTTCCGGAGGCGCGGCCCTGGCAACGGCGGTCGGAGTCGCGGGAGAAACGTCCTCACGAACAGGCACCGGCACGCCGTCCCTTGCCGCCCGCCGCCCCCCGGCTCCCCCTCCGTCGCCCAAACCCACCGCGCCGCTTTCCACGGCCACGGTTGCCATCCCGAAGCCGAAACCGGCGCCGACCTCTCTCACGAAGCAGCCGGCAACTCCGACCGCTCCCATCGGCCACGCCGCCGCAACATCGACAACCGGCGTGATGGCTACGGCCACGGCTGCGGTGCCCGCAACCGCCCCGCAGGGTGTGGCGGTCCTTCCTGCGGCATCCGAATCCGTCGCCTCCGTCGTCGCCCCCGCATCGTCAGCGGCCCTCGATCCGGAACTGACCGTTGCCGGGAGCGAGACGGGCGAAGAGGAACCATCTGCCGAAAACGCATCGGCCGAGGCTGTCCTGGTTCAGGCGCGGGCCTTGCGCGATTCCGGTTCGTTCGACGAGATGATGACCCTGCTCGACGAGCAGGGAGATCTGGTGGGTGAGCATCCGGAAGCCGCGAGATTGCGCCTCGAGCAGCTCCTCAAAGCCGCAAAACCCGACTATATGGGGCTGAAACGGCAAGGAGACATCATCCTTCAGAGCGAGCCCCAGGACCCCGAGGCGAACTACGCCGTGGGCCTGTACTGGGTCTATTCGAAGAAAGCTGACGCCGGCAAGGCCCTCACCCATCTGGGCATCGCCAAATCCGCCAAACGGGCGCCGGCGGGTGCGGGAAGCCTGTACTGGACGGTTCTGACGAAACGGTTCTGGCCTCTTGTCCTGCTCCCGCTCGCCGGCATCGCCTTCATCGTCGACCGGCTGCGCAAGCGACGCGGCAGCATGGCTGCCGGCGCAGAACCGCCCCAAAGCCAGGCGCCCGAAGAGACCGTTCCGCCCCGCACGGGCTTCGCGGGTATTCTCGGGAGGATCCGATCCTTGTTCAAGCGCCCTCCCGCCACGGCAGAGGGCACCGCTCCGGTTTCGGAGGTCACGACCGATGCACCCCGGGCCGGTGGCTGGAAAGACAAGCTGGCGGGAGTTCTCGACACCTTCAAATCCCTTGCCTCGAAGCTGAAAAAGCGCCCCGCCGAGCCCGATCAGGCACCGGCACCGGACACCCCGCCGGCAGCGGCTGACGAACAGGCTTCTTCCATACCGGATGACGCATCCTCTGAAGCCCCGGAAGAGGAGGAGTCCGCCGGTTCCGATGATGGCGTTGCGCCATCCGATGAGGAGATCACCGAAGAAGACTTTGCCGAGGCGGAAGAAACCGCATCGGACGAAGAGGCCGGCGAGGCGGAATCCGAAGGGGAAGAGACTTCCTCTTCAGAAGACGCCGCCGGGGAGGCCGTCGAAGAGGAACCAGCCACCGAAGGTGACGCTGAGACCGCCGAAGAGGCGGATGACGAGGCCGTTGCAGACGACGAGGCGGTTGCAGACGATGACGAAGCGGCCGGAGAAGACGGCGAAGAGGAGGGCTCGGACGAAGGCGCCGAAGGAACGTTCGATGAAGAAGGCGCCCAGGAATCGGAAGACACGCCCGAGACGGCTGACGGAGAAGAGGAACGCACCGAAGAGTGACGGTCAGGTATAATATTACTTTATATTATATATCTCCGCGACATCCGGAGCCTCGGAGGCGACCTCGGGCCAGAAATACCGCACCAGCAGCGCGTAGGCGGGCTTCTGTTTGAACCCGCCGATCGGACCGGCATGCGAGCCGTTCGCGATGACAGCGTTCCAGGCATCCCGACCGCTCCAGCCGCGACGCTCCCGGAGATATTTCGCGATGATCGCGCCGGTCCGGTCGCATCCCCACTGACAATGAACGTAGGCCCCCTCGTCGATCGCGGCAAGCAGTTCTGCCGTCCGGCTCGCGTCGGGCACCTGTTCGGCGGTCATCCGGCAGGGCAGCCAGGCGAGCCCCTCTTCGCGACACAGCCGCCGGAGCCGTTCCAATTGCCGGTCTTTCCCTGACGGCACGTGGAGGGTGATGACGGTTTTCGCCCCCCTCTCCTTCAGATCGCGCAGATAGCCTCTGACCCGTTCGTCGGGATTCGCCCCGGTCACCGGGTGAAACAGCGTTCCGCCGGCGAACAGGCGATCGTCGATCACGCGAAAGTTGTAGGGCCGGGCCCCGTCCCCGCGGGCGTCGCCGATGGGGCTTTTGACGGAAACGGAAGGACAGGGTGCCGGCCGTTCACGGGCGACAGATGCGGAGGGCAGCGCCGTTCCGAGCAGAAGAACGACGGCGAGGATCCAGCGCAGGAAATGGTTCGGCATGGTTCCGACTCCTTTCGGAGCAACGCAAAAACGCCTTCCGGCCGCGATCACACGGGAGCGGGCCGAAAAGCGTTTTGCCAGGCTGAGATCAGCGGTTGGGTGAAGCTTCCCTCACACCTTGCGGTAGACGTTCAGGCCGACCTTCTCGTCGCGGCCCGGCAGCGAGTAGTTGCCTTCGGTCGTCGCGATGATCAGGGATTTGCCGGACGAGGACTTGCCGAATTCCTGGTTCAGATCGACCTTGATGGTCAGGATGTTGCCCTCAACGGTCATTTCGACGTTCTTCATGACTTCCTCCTAGGATATTTGCGGGAGATCTCGATCGGAACGGGAAGATACCACAAACTTGTCAGAGTTTCCAGACCTCCGCAGCATTTTTCCGGTCTGTCCCCTTCAGATCAGGCAGGTGAGCGGTCTCTTCGGGGTTCGTGGTATACTTCTCCGTCAGAACACCCGTCACCTTCGCAGGAGGCCATCGGCATGAGGAAACGACGCGGCCGGCGGGAAACCGCCCTGGCTCTGATCCCGGCAGTGTTTCTCGCCTTTGCATCCCCCGTCGCCGGGGGGAAACCCGCCATCCGGCCGGACACGGTGGCCGTCGGCGGCACCGATGCGCAGGCCGTTTCCAGCGATACGGTCAATCCGGATGCCATTGCCCTGATCGACGAGGCGGAGGAGTTGTTGCAGCCCGGGAAAGCGCGGGGCGCCTTCGACCGGCTCACCAGTCTCGGCGCGCAGGCCGTTCCGACCATCGGGCGGCTGATGCGGGGGCAGAATCTCCGGCTCGTGCGGGCGGCCATGGACCTGAGCGAGCGGCTCGGCAGCGAAGCGCGCGAGGCCACGCAGGATCTAGCCGCCGCGGTGGCGAACGAAAAACTCGGAGCGCTCCGCGGACGGGCGGCCCGCATTCTTGGAGGTATCGGCGGCAAGGCTTCAGGCGCCCTTCCGCAGCTGATGGGAGCGCTGAACGCCCCGAGCCGGAAAGTCCGAGAGGCGATCGCCCAGGCGATTCTCGACATCTCGTCCCAAAGCGAGCGGTGGACACCGGAGCTGAAGCAGCTTCTGAGCGCCCGGGGCCGGTGGCGGGAACAGGCCGTCACCGTCCTGGTGAAGTATGGCCCCCTGCTCCACCCCGCTCTGCCGGTGATCGCGCGGCTCGTCGAGCAGAAGCCATCCGGCGCTGCGGAGGCGGCCACGCTCCTGCTCCCGTCCGTCCTTCCGACGCTGGGCCGGTCTTCCCAGGCCATCGGTGTCCTGCTGAACCTGGCAGGCGTGGCCGAGCCCGAGATCAGCGCCGACGACGAGGCGCTCGACGGAGCGACGGTCGCGGCGGACGATGCGGCCTCGTTCGAGGATATCGCCGCAGCCGAGTGATCGCAGATGGGCATCGGGGAGGAGATTTTTCCCTGATTCAGGCTTGCCCTCGTACGGCACACGGGATACAATATCGAAAACTACCATAATTCTTCCCTGGCGGCCCATCGCCGGAAACGAGGTCATCGATGTCCAAGAGCCGCGCGACACATGTCTCGCTCGTCCAGAAGGCCTGTTTCACGATCGTCCTGGCCCTGTTCGCCGCCCTGTGCGGCGCCGTTTCGGCCGCCCCGCTGCGCGGCCCCGTCGACGTCACGATCATCCACACCTCCGACATCCACGCGCATCTGATGCCCTTCGACTGTGCCTCGGGCACGGCGATGGGCGGATACGCGCGCATGAAGGCCTATCGCGACACGCTCGTGACGAAGGGTCGCAACGTCGTGCTGCTTTCCTCTGGCGACGTGTTCCAGGGCACGCTGTTTTACCGTTTCTACCGCGGCATTCCCGACGCGACGTTCATGTCCCAGATGGGATATGCCGCGATGGCGATCGGCAACCACGAGTTCGACGGCGGCCAGGACGGCATGTTCGAGGCCTTCCGTGACGCGAAGTTCCCGATTCTTTCGGCCAATCTCCGGTTCGGGGCGAGCAAATCCCTCTCGAACCTGGTGAAGCCGTCGACGATCGTGACGGTGCCTGCCGGTGACCGCAATCTGCGCATCGGCATCATCGGGATCACCGACGAGGAGCTCGAGAAGGACGTGCAGAAGGTGTTTCTCAAAGGCATCGAGGTCGAGAACGCTGTTCCGGCGCTGCGTCGCGAGGTCAAGCACCTCCGGGCGCAGGGCTGCGACGCGATTTTTGCGCTGACGCACATCGGCTGGGACCGCGATCTCGAGCTGGCAGACCAGTTCCCCGAGATCACCGGCTTCATGGGCGGCCACACCCACATGTTCTCCGATCCGCCCCTGGTTCGCCAGGTCGCGGGCGGGCACCAGTTCATCAGCCAGCCGGGCGAGTTCGGCAGTTACGTCTCGCGGCTCGATCTCCGCTTCGAACCGGCCGGTGACGGCATCCGGTGCCAGGTTCTCGCGGCGGGGCTGGTCCCGTTGACCTCCGACATGCCCGAAGATCCGGCCATCAAGGCCACCG
Source organism: Candidatus Ozemibacteraceae bacterium (assembly GCA_035388825.1). Taxonomy (GTDB): domain Bacteria; phylum Muiribacteriota; class Ozemobacteria; order Ozemobacterales; family Ozemobacteraceae; genus MWAR01. Next base: position 10,591 of record DAOOQQ010000048.1, on the reverse strand, counting down.
TCGACCAGCTCTGGAAGAAGGTCGAGGAGAAAACCTCGGAGAAGCTGGCCGACACCGTGACGCGCCTGGACGGCGATCGTCCCCTGGTGCGTCGCCAGGAGACGAACCTCGGCAACCTCGTCGCGGACGCATTCGTGCGGGTGATGCCTGCCGAGATCGGCCTGGTCAACGGCGGCGGCATCCGCAGCTCGATCCCGGCAGGCCCCGTGCGGGTTGCAGACTGCCTGAACGTGATGCCGTTCGACAATTATCTCGCCCGTCTGAAGATGACCGGGGCGACGCTGCAGAAACTGTTCGAGCAGGTGCGCTCGGACTTCCTCACGACCCCGAGCTACGGGGGCTTCATGCATGTGTCGCGCGGGTTCAAGGTGCGCTACACCCCGGCGGGCGTCGAACTCACGTATCTCGGCCGGCCGATCGAGCCGGAAACCGTCTACACGGTCGTCACGAATGATTTTCTGGCCAACGGCGGGAACGGCCTGACCCCGTTCACCGAGGCGCTCGCCTCGGAAGCATCGGCGATCATCTGTGCCGACGCGATGATGCAGCACGTGAAAGCCCTCCAGGCGATCGATGCGCGCGTCGAAGGCCGCATCGAACTCCAGATCCAGCCGGCCGGCTTCCGGCACCCGGCGCAGCGGCTGCGCATTCCGCGGCCCGCCGACTGACCCGCTCCAGAGGAGTGCCCGCATGAACATCGGATTCATCGGCCTGGGCCGGATGGGCCTGAACATGGTCCGGCGTCTCACCTCCGGGGGCCACGGCGTTCACGTCACGGCCCGCACGACGGCCAAAAAAGCCGAAGCGGAAGAGACCGGTGCCCGCTGGGTCGATCTGCCCGAAGGCTTCGTGAGCGCCCTGCCCGCCCCGCGTGCCGTCTGGCTCATGGTTCCGGCGGGCCAACCAACGCAAGAGCTGATCGACACGCTCTCTCGCTGCCTCGAGCCGGGTGACATCATCGTCGACGGCGGCAACGCGGACCACCGGGACTCGGCGCGTCGTGCCGGGGAAGTGGCGGCGCGGGGCCTGCGGTTCGTCGATTGCGGCACGAGCGGCGGCGTCTGGGGTCTGCAGAACGGGTATTGTCTGATGATCGGGGGCGAGGAGAGCGCCGTCGCGCATCTTGCCCCCGTTTTCACCACGCTCGCCCCGCCGAACGGCTGGATGCACGTCGGCCCCGCCGGTCACGGACATTACGTCAAGATGATCCACAACGCCGTCGAGTACGGCATGATGCAGGCGTATGCGGAAGGCTTCGACCTTCTCCGCCGGCATTGCGGCGAAACCCTCGATCTGGCCGCGGTTTCCCGCCTCTGGAACCAGGGGAGCGTCGTGCGCTCCTGGCTGCTCGAGCTTTCCGAACGCGTCTTCGCCGCATCCCCGGATCTCGCGGATCTGAAGGGGCGTGTCGATGATTCCGGCGAGTGCCGGTGGGCGCTCGAGTCGGCCATCGCCGAAGGCGTGCCGGCTCCCGTGTTTGCGGCAGCCCTGTTCACCCGGTTCGCCTCGCGCAGCGAGGATGCCTTCGGCAACCGTTACCTGGCCGCCCTGCGGAACCAGTTCGGCGGCCATGCCGTGACGCGCCGGCCGACGGAATGACGACGCCGGAAACGGCGGGCTGCGCCTCGACCCTCGTCATTTTCGGCGGCACCGGCGATCTCGCGCGCCGCAAGCTCGTTCCCGCGCTGGCGCATCTCCGGGCCGCGGGGGCCCTTCCTGCCGACCTGCGGATCGTGCTGACGGGCCGCCAGGCCCAGACCCCCGACGCCTCTCTCGGCGAGCTCCGCGAGCTGCATGCCACGCGCCTCGCCGCCGATTCCCGGCTGGCACGGGGGCTCGACGAGCTGCGGCCATCGCTGTACACGCTCCGGCTCGACCCGGGGGCCCCTGATGCGCCGGATCGCCTCAGAGAGGGCATCGAAGCCATCGAGCAGCCTGGCACGAGCCATTCCAGACTGTTCTACCTGGCCGTCCCCCCCGACCATATCGCGCCGTTTCTGCCGCTGCTCGAGCCCCTGCTCGCCGGCACGACGCCGTGTTCCCGCCGCTCGCGCATCATCGTCGAGAAGCCGTTCGGCCACGATCTTGCCTCGGCGAGCGCGCTCGAGGCGCGGCTTGGCGCCGTCGCCCGGGAAGAGCAGATCCTCCGCATCGATCACTACCTCGGCAAGGAGGCGGTCCAGAACATCCTCGTGATGCGATTCGCGAACGCCTTTTTCGAACCCGTCTGGAACCGGCATTACATCGACCACGTCCAGATCAGCTTCGCCGAACAGCTCGGGGTGGGCCACCGCGCCGCCTTCTTCGAATCGACCGGCATCCTCCGGGACGTCATCCAGAACCATCTCCTGCAGGTGCTCTGCCTGACAGCCATGGAGCCGCCGCTGTCCCATCGCGCCGAAAGCATCCGGTTCGAAAAGCTCAAGGTGCTCAAGGCCCTCCGGCCGATCGCGCCGGACGCAACCCCGACCACGACCGTGCGCGGCCGGTATGCCGCGGGCCGGATCGCCGGGAAGCCCGTTCCCGGGTATCTCGACGAACCCGGCGTCCCCGCCGGCTCCACGACGGAAACATACGCGGCGCTACAATTGCACATCGACACCTGGCGCTGGTCGGGCGTGCCCTTCTACCTGCGCGCGGGGAAGCGGCTTTCCGCGAGCCAGACCGAAATCTCGGTCCATTTCCGGCCCGTTCCCGGCCACATCTTTCCGGCCTCGGCCGGCCAGGCCCAGCCCAATGTCCTGGTGATGCGCGTCCAGCCCAACGAGGGAAGTCACCTGCGGGTGAACGTGAAAACGCCCGGCCGCCAGCTCGAGCTCGGCAGCGTCGGAATGGACTTTTCCTACCAGACCTCGTTCGGGCCCGACCGCCCCGACGCCTACGAACGCCTGCTGATCGACGCCATCCAGGGCGACACCTCGCTGTTCATCAGCCAGGGCGAGATCGATGCCTCCTGGCGGTTCATCGACCCGATCATCCAGGGCTGGCAACGGCCTTCGTCGGCTCCTCCCGCAGCCTATACGGCCGGAAGTGACGGTCCCGCCGAAGCCGACCGACTGCTCGAAGCGGGGAATCGCGCCTGGCGGCCGCTCTGCACCGAAGCCTCCTGTCCATGGTGACGTTTCGTCCCCTTCCGGGTATCGACCTGGTGGTGGAAACGGCTCCCGACACGCCCGATGCCGACCGGTGGTTTTCCGACCGCATCGCGGAAGAAGCCGCAGCGATTCGCGCGCGAACGGGCCGCCCGCCGCTGATCGCGCTTTCGGGGGGATCGACGCCGGGCCCGGTCTACGAGGCTCTCGCCCGGGACCAGGCGAATCTCGTGCAAACCGCCTTCTGGTGCCAGACCGACGAGCGGGATGTGCCGCCCGACCACCCCGACAGCAACCAGGGGCTGATCCGTCGGACCCTGTTTCGTACCGGCCCCGACACCGAGATTCCCCATTTCCTTGCGGTTCCCCTACCCACGGCAGCTCCGGAAGCAACGGGGCGGCGGTATGCGGCCCGACTTGCCGCCCATCTCGCACGCACGGGAGCCTCGGGAATCGATCTGGTGCTGCTCGGCATCGGCAACGACGGCCACACGGCCTCGCTATTCCCGGATGCCGACTGGCGGTTCGCGACGGCGGCACCGTTCCGCGCCATCCGGGTGCCCCATCTGGGCGGCTTCCGGTACACCCTCACCCTGCCCTCCCTGATCGGGGCCTGCCGCCGGATCTTTCTCGCCCGCGGAAGTTCAAAATCTTCCGTTATATATCGAATCATTCACGACACCGAAGGGGCGTATCCCGCCGGCGTCGTGAGCCAGTGTCCTGCAACGCTCTGGCTTCTCGACGAAGCCGCCGCCGCGAACCTCCCCCGATGATCAACACCCCCCGGGCCGAAGCCCGGGGGGTGTTGATAAGAACCGTTTATCCGTGAAGGATTACTGCGGGATATGCAGGGTCATGCCGACCTTCAGGCTCTTCGGATTCTTGATGTTGTTGGCTTCGGCGATCTTCTTCCACTTCTTGGTGGTGCCGTACACCTTCTTGCTGATCTTGGCAAGGGTGTCGCCCTTCTCGACCTTGTACTCGCTGGCCTGGCCGACATCGGCGGCGCCGTCGGTCTCACCGGGGATCGGGGCGGACTCGGTCATCGGAGCGGTCTCGGGAACCGGCTCGGGCAGGGGTTCCGGGGCCGGAGCGGGCTCGGGCATCGGCTCGGGAGCGGGTTCCGGAGCGGGCTCAGGAGCGGGTTCCGCGGCGGGTTCCGCGACCGGGGCGGCAGCGGCTTCCTCGACGATGCGGAAGTTGCGGACTTCAACGCCACCCGACGGGAACTTCGCATCGGGCTTGCGGACGTTACCGAACACGCGAACGGTAGCGCCCTGCTTCTCGGCAATCTGCTCGGCCTTGCGACCGGTCAGCTCGAGAACCTGACCATCGCTGGTCTTGAACATGACCTTGCGGCCCTCGACGGACTCGACCTGTCCCGTGATGGTGGTCGAATGATTCTGCTTGCGGAACCACTCATTGACCTTCCACCAGGAACCGGCGTACGCGGAGGTGCCAGCCAGGCTCATCATGACGGCCAGGGCAGAAACGGCAACGGTCTTTCTCATCAACACTTCCCCCTTATAGGATCGTGAATCTTTGCGGGCCCTGCCCGCGATATCGGAATCTATACCGTTCTTTGGAGTTTTGCAAGGGGGGAGCGTACGATTTTTTTCATTACTCCCCTCCCAATCATCCGGTACGTTTCCCTTCCCGCATTCCACCGGGCTGAGAGATCGTGGAACGCCTCCCGTCAGCGGGACGGCTCGGAGGCGATGCGGACCGACCCCATGATCCGCTCCAGCAGCGGCTGATACACCTCTTCCCGGCCGGTCGGCAGGAGACACTGGGCCAGCACGAACCGATCCCCGGGGAAGACGAACCAATCGACCTGGGAAAGAATGCGGTCTTCCGCCCGCAGCCGCCACGCCAGCATCCGTGCCGGTATCGGCCCGAAAGACTTCCCAATCGGACCGCGACGCGACTCGAACTGGATCCCGGGAGACTCCATCAACGCTTTCGTCCGGTGCTCGACATACGCCTCGACGACCTCGTCGGGCGGATCACCGCCCGGCCCGGTCAGGATGTCGAACCGCTCGTGGAACGGGCCGGTCACCGCCATCGCCTCCCAGCCCGGCTGCGGAGAGCCCCCCGGTTCGACGCTCCAGCCGGCCGGCAGGTCGAGAGCGATGCTCGAGGAGGCAATGCGCGTCGCCTGCATCGGCGGAGTCCGCCCGGGATACCCGTCAGAGCCGAGATATGCACGGAACTGGGCAGCGGAAAGGCCCAGAGTCGACACAACGAAGATCAGGGAAGTCACCGACGCGGCGCGAACAAGCCCGGGATGCTCGATCAGTCGCGCGAGGAGAATTCCCGCCAACGCTCCCCCGGCGAGACCGCCAAGATGGGCATGGTTGTCGATCCCCTTCTCGACGAAGCCGATCGCGAGATTGACGAGCAGGATGAACACCAGGGTCGAGATCTGCCCCTGCCGCGAAAGGGCTTTCGCGCGCGCCCCTCCGAACAGCTCGAGCGAAATCGCCGCCCCGAGCAGCCCCAGCACGGCCGCCGACGCACCCACCGAGAGCCCGTTCTGCGCCCAGGCCGTCGCGACACCGCCGCAGATCCCGCCAACGAGATACACTCCCAGGAAAAGGGGCCAGCCGACAAGAGTTTCGACGGGCGGGCCGAAGTATTTGAGGGCGAGCAGGTTCATGCACAGGTGCAGCCAGCCCATGTGCATGAACTGGTAGGTCACGAGCCGGAACCATTCCCCCTGTCGCACGAGAAAGCCGCTGTTCGCGCCGTATCGCACCAGATCCAGCAGATCCGATTGGTCGGCGACGGCGATATACAGCAGGAAGACGCCGAACAACAGCTTCATCATCTGGCCGGTCGCACGCTCGACCATCTCGGGCGGCTGGGCCGCGCGGGAGCTTTTTTCGGTCATGGCCGTGAAGCCGTCACGCCGGGCTGCCCGGATCTCCACAAGCTTCGGCACCAGGCTGGAGGTGAAAAACGTCTCCTGTTCGATGAGGCCCATGATTCGCTGCCGCATCCACGGGATCCAGGTGTCGGGAAGCTGTTCGCGAGCCTCGCGCAGCGCCGATTCGAGGAGCTCGCGACCCCGGGCGGCATTACCGGCATAACACGAGGCGATTCCGCGCCAATAGAGGCGCAGAGCGGGTGGCAGCGAATCGACGACGGCCTGGTTCCCCTCGATCATCGCCTCGAACTCCGGCTGCCAGCCCATCATCGCGAAAAAAATCATCCGGCAGACGACGACATTCGACCGTTGATCCGGGGTCAGCCCGGGAACGAGCCTCTCGAGCGCCACCTGCGCCTCCATCGCCTCCTCGTGCCGCCCCGTCTCGAGCAGCGCGCGCACGATGTAGATCAGCTCCTCGAACGGGTAGGCAGACCAGGCCCCACCCGGAACCAGCAGGATCTCGAGCAGCGTTTCGAACCGGCGCAGATGGAACAGCGTGATCCCGATGAACACCCGCGTCGTAGCGTCGAACGGCTCGCCCCGAGGCATCAGCGCTTTCAACTGCGCGATCGCCTCGTCCGGCCGCTCCCCGATGCCCGCCAATGCCTCGGCCACATCGAGCAGATGCGCATTCAGGTCGCTCCAGACCACCCGCGCCTTCCATCGGGCCAGCGGCGCGATCTCGTCGAACCGCTGCTCCGCGACGAGCGCCTCGATCCGGCGCTGGATCAGCATCGGCACCCCCACCAGCAGGAAGATCCCGGCGCCGGCGGCCGCCACGCTCCAGAGCGCCACCAGATCCCGGCCCAGCAGGAACACCATGAACGCGGCGAGAACCCCCAACTGGGCGATATACCCGGAAAATGCGCGAAATCCGCGCCGGGCGAGGGAAAACATCATGAACCCGACGTTCGCGAGAAAGATATACAGGATCAGCCGATATGCCATTTCCATAGGGGGCTTCAGGGTATCACAAGCCCCCTCGCCGCGAAACCTCTGCGATCATTCAACACCGAGGCGTCCCCCCCCCCTTCAACGCATCCGAAGATGACACGGATGGCGCAGATTCTTTCTCGAACGGGCCCTTGGGGATGTGCGAATCGATGATTTTCGCATCAACCATCGTCGGCGCATCGTCTCAGGGCGGGTTTGAAACCCGCCCCTACAGAAGGCAGGGGGGATTCGTGTATACTGGAGTGCACATCGATGGGAAAACGAGGAGGGTCCGCACATATATGCGAAATAATATATATTACATTCTATCATCTTGCCTCCTGGCGGTTCTGGGTCTTCTGATGGGCACGGCGACGGGCTGGGCGCTCGAGATGACGGAGGGGCGGGTCGCGGCCTTCCAGCGGGACGTGATGCGGGCGCTCACCGAACTGCTGCCCGACGCCAGCCCTGTCGGCCAGGACGGTCTCGTCATCGAGACGCACGATCGCTTCGTTCGCAACATCCGCCTCCGTTCGCTGAACGCGACCATCGACGGGATCGACGATCAGCTCCATGCCCGTCTGGCCCGTCGCGAAGCGCAATTCGAGGACCTGAGTCGGGTCCGGTCCGTCGATGTCGAAATCGAGCTCGACGCCGCCGACATCCGCCGTTTCATCGATGCCGAACTGGCCCGCCAGAACGCGGCGCACCGGGCGCTCTCCGGCCTCCGCATCACGTTCGGCGCCGGCCGGGTACAGGTCTCCGGCACCGTCGACGTCGCGAAAATCCCGGGCAATCCCCTCTCCTTCATCGCCCTCGGCCAGGCTCCGTTCACGGCCGAAGCCTCGCTCCGCATGGAAGGCGACCGGCTGATGGTCGATATAGCGAACGCTACACTGAACGGGGTGGCGTTCGTTCCGCCCCTCAGCACGCAGGTGCTCGACTGGCTGAACCCGCTGATCGATTTTTCGGCCCTGCCCCAGCCCGCCGGGGTGACAAAGCTCGAGATCACCCCGAAGGGCATCTCACTTCGGGGCTTTCTCTTTTCGAGGTGACGGTTCGGCCTCCGGTTTCGGCTTCGCTTTCGTCTTCGCCTTGGCCTTCCCCTCGACCAGCTCGATGCCGGTCTTGTCCTCGCGCATCCGGATCTTCCCGTCGACGGTGCGGCCGTCTTCTGTCTTGAACCCGTTCAGAGGCTTCGTCGTCTTCCCGGCGATCAGGGCGTCGATGGCCTCCTGCGGCAGGGCCACCCCCTGGAACTCTTTCCAGACCACGTAGTTGCACCCCTCGCGGAACCGGTCACACCCGAAGCCGCGCTTCCCCTCGATGATGCTGCCCTTGCCGCAGGCGGGGCAGGTACCGAACGTGGGCCGCGGCGGCCGCAGATCCTCCCGCCGCACCGTTTCGAACCGGCCGGTCTTGACCGAACCGACGATCTCGCGCACGAACCCGGTGATGTCCGTCATGAACTGCGCCGCATCGGCCTTGCCGCGGGCGATATCCGAAAGCCGCTTTTCCCACGATCCGGTCATCTCCGGGCTCGCGACCTGGGGGGCGACCAGCGAGATGAGCTGGATGCCCTTCGAGGTCGGGGTCAGCTTTTTCTTCTCGCGCAGCATGTAGCCGACCCGGATCAGCTTCTCGATCGTTTCGGCGCGCGTCGCGGGCGTGCCCAGCCCGCACTCCTTCATCGCCTGACGCAACTCCTCGTCATCGATCAGCTTGCCGGCCGTTTCCATCGCCTGGAGCAGCGTCGCCTCGGTGTAGGCGGGCGGCGGCTTCGTCTGCCGCACCTGGAGCTTCGCCTCTTTCACCTCCCGTTCGTCGCCCTTTTTCAGCTCGGGAAGCGCCTGCTCATCGTCCCCCTCTTCGGCGGCACCGTCCGGTTCGCGCGCCTCGGGCTGGGTTTTCTCGTAGACGGCTTTCCAGCCGATCTGGACCGTGACCCGGCCGTTCGCCTTGAAATGGTCTTCCTTGCCGGCCTGGAGCGTCACGGCCGTGGCGAGATACTCGTGGTCGGGATAGAAGACGGCCAGGAACCGGCGCGCCACGAGATCGTAGACCTTCTGCTCCTCGGGCTTCCAACCGGCCATTCCGCCCGGCTTCTGCTCGGTCGGGATGATGGCGTGGTGGTCGCTGACCTGGGCGTTGTCGAACACTCGCTTCGACTTCGGAAGCTTCTCGGCACGCAGCGGAGCCAGATAACCGGCATACGCGGGCGGCAACGCCTTGAACCGCTGCGGGACGGTCTTGTACAGATCATCGGACAGATACCGGCTGTCGGTGCGCGGGTATGTCAGTGCCTTGCGCTGCTCGTAGAGTGACTGGGCGGCGGCGAGGGTCTGGGCGGCCGTGAAGCCGTACCGGCTGTTGGCCTCGCGCTGCAGGGTCGTCAGATCGTACAGCAGCGGCGGGGGCTGCTTCTTCTTCGTTGTCGTGACTTTCGTGACGTCGAGATGCGTTCCCCGCAGCCGCTCCATGACGGCCCGGGCCGCCTCGATCGTGGGGATGCGCGTGGGCGTCGTCTTTTCCTTCGGGTCGAACCAGATCGCCGAAAAATCCCCCAGATCCGCCACGACTTCCCAGAAGTCGACCGGCTTGAAGTTCGCGATCTCCTGGTGCCGCCGCACGACCATCGCCAGCGTCGGCGTCTGGACCCTGCCGACCGACAGCACCGAGTCGGTGTTGAACTTCTTCGTGTAGGCCCGGGTGAAGTTCATGCCCACGAGCCAGTCGGCCCGGCTGCGGCACTCGGCGGCGGCGGCAAGATTGTCATACTCGGCACCCGGCTTGAGGCCGGCGAATCCGGCCCGGATCGCCTCGTCGGTCATGCTCGAGATCCAGAGCCGGCGCACCGGCTTCGTGCAGCCGGCATGGTTGTATACCAGCCGAAATATGAGCTCGCCTTCCCGGCCGGCGTCGGCGGCGTTCACCACATCCGCGATGTCGTCCCGCTTCAGCAGCTCGCATACGACGTCGAACTGGTCCTTCGTCTGCGGGATGGCCACGAGCTTCCACGCGGCAGGCAGCATCGGCAACATCGCGAGGGACCATTTCTTCCATTCGGGGTTCTGGACGTCGGGCTCGCCGAGGCAGACGAGATGGCCGACCCCCCAGGACACGACGTACTGCGTTCCCTCGAGGTACCCCTTTCCCTGGCGCGTGGCACCGAGGATGCGGGCGATATCGCGCCCGACCGAGGGTTTTTCGGCGAAGACGAGTGTTTTGCTCATAGGGTTCGTTCGTGGCCGCTTCGCATTCGGGAAACGGCGGCGGCGCTGTATGGTAACGCACCGTCATCTTCCTGTCCAATGGCTTCCCATTCCTGCAGAGAATCGTGAAGCGTCCCAGGCTCGTTCGCCTCACCATTCAGGAAAGAGGAGCGAACGGCCGATAATCTGGGTGCTTGCATCGTGTCGGGAACGTGTGCGGATTTCCGCACGCTTTTCCCGCACAGAAGAAGTGTCATCTGTGGGATTGATGCCGGAAGCCGAGTGTGGCATACTTTCTGCGTATCATTCCTGTGAAACGTTCGTTCATCAAAGGGGGCGCATCATGGCAACCTTCACCTACAAAGCCCGAAACTGGGACGGCAAGATCGTCACGTCCGAAATGGACGCCGAAAGCAAGGAAG
>DAOOQQ010000047.1:0-36675 GCA_035388825.1 Candidatus Ozemibacteraceae bacterium | reverse complement strand
GAGGCGGGTTCTGCGTACCCTGACCCCGATCCCTATCCCGAAAGGAGACCATACCTCATGACGATCATCCGCCCCGACATCCACTGGGTCGGCGCCATCGAATGGGCCCTCGAGCACTTCCACGGACACGAACTGTCGATCCGCAAGGGGTCCAGCTACAACGCCTATCTCATCCGCGACGAGAAAACCGTTCTCATCGATACGGTCAAATACACCCATGCGGGCGAGTTCGTCGCCTCGATCGAAAAACAGGTTCCGATCGATAAAATCGACTATATCATCGTCAATCACGCCGAGCCCGATCACGGGAGCGCCCTGCCGCTGATTCTCGCGAAGAACCCGAACGCGACGGTCATCTGCAGCAAGGGCGGCGAGATGTCGATCAAGCGCTTCTACCCGGGGAAATGGAACCTCAAGGTCGTGAAGACCGGGGACTCCCTGAGCATCGGGAAGCGCACCCTCCGCTTCTTCGAGGCCCAGATGCTCCACTGGCCCGACTCGATGTTCACCTACTGCCCCGAGGAGAAGATCCTGTTCTCGAACGATGCGTTCGGCCAGCATTACGCCCACTCCTCGCGGTATGCCGACGAGACCGATCAATGCTCGCTCTGGCAGGAGGCCGAAAAATACTTCGCCAACATCCTCACCCCGTATTCGGGCCAGATCACCCGCAAGGTGAACGAGTTCCTCGCCCTGAACTGGCCGATCGAGATGATCTGTCCGGCCCACGGTCTCATCTGGCGCAAGGATCCGGTCCAGATCGTGAAGAAATACATGGAATGGGCCTCGGGAAACTGCGAAAAATCCGCTGTGGTATTGTATGACTCGATATGGAAAAATACCGAGAAGATGGCCCACGCCGTCTGCGAGGGGCTGGCCGAGGAGGGCGTCGCCTACCGCCTCCACTCCGCCGGCACCACGGATTTCAACGACGTGATGACGGATATCCTGCGGGCAAAGGCCCTCGTCGTCGGTTCCCCGACGCTGAACAACGGCCTCATGCCGACGATCATGCCGCATCTCGAGATGATCCGGGGCCTGCGGTTCCAGAAGAAGCTGTGTGCCGCCTTCGGCACCTTCGGCTGGAGCGGCGAGGCGGTGAAGCGGATCGAGGAGATCCTCGGCGGAAGCGGCTTCACGGTCGCCGTCCCGGCGGTGCGCGCCCAGTTCGCGCCGCACGAGGCCGAACTCGAGGCCTGCCGCAACCTCGGCCGGGAGTTGGCCCGCAAGATCAAGGCGGCCTGACGGTTTGAACGGTCCGAACGGGGGGCGCGGGAAGCGCCCCCCTTTTTCATGGGGCATCCTGCTGACCGCCCTGCTGGTGACGGTTGGCGGAACGGTGCTGGCCGAGACCTGGCATGGCCCGTTCCCGACCACCCCGCAGACGCCGGTCCGGGCCGTCGCCGTTGCCGATGTCGAAGAACTGGGAAACGGCCGGTTCCTCGTGCGGGAATATCTTGACGTATATAATGACGATTACAGGCTCCCGCTCGAGGTGCGCAGGGTCACGGCCGACACCTGGGTGGGCCACCGGCGTGACGCCCGCGACGAGAGCTGGCTCGAAGGCGAGATCCCCGTCGTGATCCCGCCGGCCCAGGTGTGGCGCGTCGCCGAACGCCAGCGTCGCACCGTCGGCCGGCCGCGCCGCAACTGGTGGGTGCGCTGGATCCGGTTCCGCATCACCACCGACCGCGGCATCTTCGCCTCGAACATCGTCTCCTCGCCGCTGCGGCCGCCGGGGCTCGTCGAGGAGATCAAGCCCCAGCCGAAGATCGATGCGCTTTCCGCCCCCGGATTGTAAGCAAACGGTCCGCAAACCCCGGTCAGCGGAGCCGGTGGACGTTGAACTCCCGGTAGGGGGCGACGACCTCGAAACCGAGCTTGCGGTAACACGCGATCGCGGCGTGATTGTCCGCGGCGACGTTCAGCCCGACGTGATCGACCTTCTGCATCAGCGACAGGCACAGCTCGCGCGTTGTGATCGTGGCCAGCCCCTTCTTGCGGTGGGAAATGGCGGTGGTGATGTTCCCCAGGGCCGCGACCCGCAGGGTGGGGGAATACACGTGGATCCCCGCGATGCTGACCAGCCTGCCGGCCTCGCGGATGCCGAAATACTCGCGCGTCTCCAGCATCCGCGGATCGAACCAGTTCCCGGGATAGCTTTCACGATACAACTGGAGCACCTCGGGGAGATCCTGCGGGCCGAGCCGGACCGATCGCGGGGTCTCGGTTCCCAGCAACTTCGTCGGGTAGTTCAGGCTCATCTTCAGGTGCTCGCCGTGGGGTTCGAGCTGGAAAGCGCCCTCGAACGCCGCCTCGACGCCGGGCGTGACGTGCGCGTAAAACCAGACGGGGAGCAGATCCGAGATGTTCCGGATCAGGGCGGTGAGCGGGGCGGGCTCCCCCAGGGCGAGCAACGTGGGCTGGGACGGTCCGACATACAGCAGGCAGATGGCGGTGAACGGCGGGGCCTTCGCGTCGGCGAACCACAGGGTGTGCGGCCAGAAGAACTCGTCGAGGTCGCCGAGCTCGTAGAGATGCAGATCGGTGTTCCGTCGGAGGAACCCCTCGATCGCGGGTTTGTCGTGAAGGCTGAACCATTCCGGCATCGTGCCACCCCCTGGTGCGGTGAATCGTGAATCGGGACAATGGTATACTGAAACCGCATGATCGATCAGCATATCCATACCCGATTTTCGGCGGACGGCACCGCCGACCCCGAGACCATGCTCGAAGCCGCTGCCGGCATGGGGATCCGGTATCTCGCCTTCACGGATCACGCCGACTTCGCGCCGTCCGATCCCTGCATCCAGCCCGAAGCGTATCTCCGGGCGCTTGGTCGCCATCGCGACAATGATCAGGGCATCCGGCTGGCCGTCGGGGTCGAGGTCGGTATCCAGGTCGGCCATGCCGCCCCGGTGGCGGCGTTTCTCGACGGGCGGCCGTTCGACTTCGTGATCGCCTCGATGCATCGGGCCTGCGGCCTCGACATCGCCGATGGTTCGTTTCACCGCGGCCGCACGGTTGATCAGGCCTGGAGCGATTTTCTCGATGACACCCTGGCGAGCATGGAGGCGTGTCCGGAGTTCGACACGCTCGGCCATCTCGACATCCTGGCCCGGTATGACGCGACGCGCGGGACGGCCCCGGCGGCTTCCCATGCGGAAAAACTCGATGCCGTTCTCGGCTGGCTGATCGTCCATGAGAAATGTCTCGAACTGAACACCTCGGCGCGGCGCTACGAGGTGGGCCGGATGCACCCATCGGAAGCGATCCTGCGCCGCTATGTCGCCTTGGGCGGGAAGCGGCTGACGATCGGTTCCGACGCCCACCGGCCGAACAGTCTCGGCGCTGGTGTCTCGGAAATGCTGCGTTTGGGCCGCGACTGCGGAATCGGCGAGGTGCTGTTCTTCCTTGAGCGGCGTGCGATTCCGCTTCGTATCGACGAGCTGCTCGACGACCAACCGGGAAGTGTGACGTCATGACATCGGGAGTGCGCAGCGGTATGCATCCGCCGGAGTTCCTGATCGGCCGTTCGATCCGTGATCTGACGATGCCCATGCCTCCGGAGGCGCCGCCGCACGATGGATACCGGTTTCCGGCCCTGATCGACCTGCACATCCACGGCGGCTACGGCTGGGACTTCAGTTATGGCGACCCCGACCGTATCGAGGATATGCTCGATGCCTTCATTCCCACCGGCCTGACCGGCCTCGTCGCGACGCTGATCACCTGCCCGGAAGAGCAGCGGATGAAGGCCCTCGAGGATATCGCCACGGTCGCCCTGCGTCGGAAGAAGCCGCCGTCGATCATGGGCATCTGCCTGGAAGGGCCGTTCCTGTCGCCGGCACGGCGCGGCTCGCATCCTGAAGAACTGCTGATGAAGCCCGACATCGATGCCGTGTTGCGCTGGCAGCGGCAGGCCTATGGGCTGATCAAGCTCGTGACCGTCGCCCCAGAGCTTCCCGGGGCGGGCCGGCTGATCGAAGCGCTGCCCCATCACGGAATCCGCCCCGCGATCGGCCACACCGACGCCGACCACCGGACCACGTTGCGGGCGCTCGAGGCCGGGGTCGATCACGTCACCCACCTGTTCAACGCGATGCGGCCCTTCACCCACCGCGATCCCTCGCCGGTCTCGGCCGTCTTCACCTGGCACGACGTGATGGTCGAACTGATTGCCGACGGCATCCATGTCTCGCCCGAGATCATCGCGATGACCAGCAGCATTCTCGGCCCCGAGCGGCTCGTCTTCGTGTCGGACGGCGTCTGCCCGCTCGGCCTGCCCAACGGGGAATACGATGCCTACGGCACCCGTCTCGAGATCCGCGACGGCCGCTGCACCTACGTCGGCGGCCATCTGTTCGGCGGCGGCAGAAGCCTTGCCGACTGCATTCCCATCCTTCACGAACAGGCCGGCCTGCCGCTCGACGAGATCGCCGACGGGACCGGGGCCAATCCCTGCCGGGTTCTCCACGCCGAACCGCCGCCGGGGGACGTGATCCTCGACCGGAAGCTCCGCTGGCTGGCGACCCACTTCAACGGCATCTGGTACTGGCGGGACCGGGTGTGAGAATGAATATATGTTGAAGAATATAGTATTGCTGGCTCTCGTCGCGGTTCTTGCCGCGATTCCGCGGTCCGTTTCGGCCGTCGAGGCGGAGCAGGGCGTCTGCGCCTCGGAAACGGCATCGGAGACCGCGTGGTATGGCGGCTGGGGAATCGCCTCGCTGACCGATGGCTGGGGGCCGAAGCCCGGGGCGACCTCGACCGTTTCGATCTGGGGGGAAAAGATCGCCTCCTGGGCGCTTCCGGTCCAGGAGGGCATCTCCTCGGGGGCCGAATCGATCCAGGACTGGGCGAGCCGCACCTGGACCGATCTGGGCGACAGCGTCAGGAACGGCCGGTGCCGGGACTGCGGGGCGCCGACCCTGCTGAACCGTGACCGGTGCTTCCACTGCATGCAGCGCGAGACATCCGAGGATTTCCTGCGCTGGCTCGACGAGACGAAGCGCTCGGCCCGCGATGCCCTGCGGAACCTGCGCGATCCGAAGCTCACCGAACCCGTCATCGAGCGGCTCCTGCAGGCGCGCGACTACTTCCGCAGCCGCCGGAAGAGCGACCCGGCCGTGACCCGCGAACGCAACCGCCAGATGCTCGAGCTGCTGGGCCGCATGCGGCTCGTGAACGACGGCCGGACGATCAACGAGATCGCCCGGGATACCCTGAAATCCTATGCGCCGGTGCTCGAAGGCACGGATTACATCGAGGATCCGGCCCGCGCCATCTCGTATTTCCTCGTGCTCGATCCCAAAGGCTTTCTCGAGAAGGTGCGGTGCGTGCGGCTGAAGGACGGGCGCGTCGTGACGCCGATCGAGGCCTACCAGGAATACTCCGGAACCGATCCGGCGAAGGCGAAGGAGATGCTCGAGATCATCGAGGACATCCGCCAGATCTCCAGCCCCCTCGAAACCGACGAGAACCGTATCCCCGCGGCCCTCGACGCCCTTGCCCGCCTCCTGCGCCTCATGAGCCGCTGACCGGAGGGCAGGAGTTCAGGCCGGGTCGAGCGGCAGGGGAGGAACGGCCTCGCGCAGCAGGGCGGCACTCGCCTCTGGATGGCTGGAGTTGACGTACATGCCGGTGCCGAGTTCGAAGCCTGCGGCCTTTCCGACGCGGGGGATGATCGATATATACCAGTGAAAATATCCGGCTTTCGCGTCCTTGACGGCCAGCGACCGGACGACGAAATTGAACGCGGGATTGTCCAGCGCGACATAGATCTTTCCGAGAACTGCCTGGAGCAGACGTGTGAGGTGCTTGACCTGACCGTCCTCGAGCGTCGCGAAACAGGCGGCGTGGAGTTTCGGGAAGATCCAGACATGGAACGGCGATAGTGCTGCGAATGGAATGAAGGCGATGAACGTGTCGTTTTCCGCGACCAGCCGCGCGCCGGTGCGCCGCTCCTCGGCGATCATCCGGCAGACGAGGCAGTCGCCGTTCTCGAGCTGGTAGTGCAGCGCCGCATCGGCCCGTTCCAGGACCTGGCCGGGAACGATCGGCAGGCCGACGACCTGGGAGTGGGGGTGCTGGAGCGAGGCGCCGGACTCTTCCCCGTGGTTCTTGAACAGGATGACGTGACGGATGCGCGGGTCGGCATAGAAGGCCCGGAACCGTTCCCGATACGTCCAGATGAGCTTTTCCGCATGGGCCGGGAGAAACAGGGCCAGAGGGCGGTTGTGCAGGGGGGTCTCGATGATCACCTCGTGCAGGCCGACGCCGCTCACCACGTCGCCCAGAGGATCACTGCGGGGGGAAACCTCGCCGACGGGGGAAAGCACCGAAAACTTGTTCGGCACCGACCGGATCAGCCAGCTTCCGTCATCCGCCGTGAGCCGGAACCGTTCCTCCGCTGTCAGGTGCTCGTTTCCGCGGCAAAAAGGGCACGACTCCTGGTAGGCCGGAATCTCGGGCCGGGCGTTCCCTTTCGACAGATCCCCGGGGCGCTTTGCCCGTTCGGGCGCGATAACCGCCCATTCTCCCGTCAACAGATTGTGCCGGATCTCCGACATGCGTGTTCTCCTCTCGTTCCCCGGAAATCATCCCGAGCCCTCTGATCGGCTTCGTGGTTTCGGGGGTGATCCAAATTGTTCCACACCACTATAGCCCCTCGTTGTTCGCAATGTCACGAGACCTGATGGCGAGATTGCAGGGGGCGGTTGAACGCGTGAGGGCAATGTCGTATCATGGGCAAAGCTATAGAAACGAGCAAACAGCGAAATGAGGATTTCCGGGCGGTTCCGTTTCGATTTTCCGGTCTGGGCTGCCGTGATCTATGCCGTGATCGGATGCGTGTGGATTCTGCTTTCCGACCGCGTCGTCACGATGATGACGGGTGATCCCGTCCGGCTCACCTTCCTCCAGACCTACAAGGGCTGGGCCTATGTCGGGGTCACCGCCATCCTGTTGTTCTCCGTGCTCCGGAGCGAATGGAATCGCCTGCAGACCGAGATCCGCGCCCGAAACCAGGCCGAGGAGGAGCTGCGGCGCCTGAATACCGAGCTCGAGGAGCGGGTTTCCCACCGCACTGCCGAACTGGCCCGGGCAAAAGAGCAGGCGGAAAGCGCGGATCGCATCAAATCGGCATTCCTTGCGACCATGTCCCATGAGCTGCGAACCCCTCTCAACTCGATCATCGGGTTCACCGGCATTCTCCTCCAGGGCCTGACCGGGCCGTTGAACGAGGAACAGCACAAACAGCTCGGCATGGTTCAGTCCAGCTCGCGCCATCTGCTTTCGCTCATCAACGACATTCTCGACATCTCGAAGATCGAGGCGGGGCAGTTGAAACTCCAGATGCGCCCGTTCGACCTCCGGCCATCCCTGAACCGCGTCGCAGAGCTGATTTCCCCGACTGCCAAAGCGAAAGGGCTCGATCTCCGGGTGAAGATCGCCGACGAGATCGCCAGCATCACCACCGATCAGCAGCGGCTCGAACAGATCCTGCTGAACCTGCTCAGCAATGCCGTGAAGTTCACCGATCACGGACTGATCGAGCTCTCCTGCCGGACGAACGGGGATGAGTGCCTTCTCGAGGTCATGGATACCGGCATGGGCATTCGGCCGGAAGAGATGTCGAACCTGTTCAAGCCGTTCCACCAGCTCGACAACGGGCTGACGCGCAAACACGAGGGAACGGGGCTGGGGCTTTCCATCTGCCGGAAACTGATCGGGCTGATGGGCGGCACCATCGAGGCAGACAGCCGCTGGGGGGAGGGGAGCACCTTCACGGTCCGGTTGCCCCTCCGCCGCGAAACACCGGCGATGCCGATCGGAACTGACGCATCACATGGGGAAACGGTTTCCGCCGCCCCGCTCTGAGATTTCCCCGATGTGGTTTGCCACGGTTTTCAGCTTCGGGTATACTGGATGGAGAGAGAGGATTCCGGAGCCGACAGCCCGGAACCGTGAGAAGAGTCTTTTGCCCCTCGAAGCGCCGTGTGACGGGGCCGACTGGTCCGTCGGCTGCTGCGTGGCGCGCGGGGAGCGACCGGGAGAACCGTATGTGGACGAAACTGACCCAGGCGATCGAGCGGTGTGACGTCGAGGCGGTGCGCCTGTTCCTGTCCCAGGAGCCTGAATCCGCGCTGCTTCGTAATTACCAGGACGAGACGCTGCTGCACTTCGCGGCCGGCGTCGGCTCCCTCGAGATCGTGGACGAGCTGATGAGGCTCGGTGCCCAGCCCGATCTGCCCGACGAGTTCGGCTGGACGCCGATCCACGAGGCGTGTGCCCACGGCCATGCCGAGATCGTCGCCCGATTCATCGATGTGAAGGCGAACATCGAGGGGATTTCCAAAAAACATGAGACGGCCCTGCACCTGGCCGTCCGCAACGGGTTCGTCGAGATCGTGAAGCTGCTCCTCGACGCCGGGGCGAACCGTGAGGCCCGGAATGACAGCGGCGAGACGCCGTTGCACCTCGCGGCGCGGGACGGCAATCAGGCCGTGATGAAGCTGCTCCTCGAAGGAAAGGCGGATGTGAACGCCCGCAGCCTGGCCGGCGAGACCCCCCTCCACATGGCCGCGCGGGACGGCGACATCGAGGTGGCCGAGCTGTGCCTCGGCTTTGGCGCGAACCCCAAGGAAGAGGACAAGCGGGGCAACAACTTCCTCGAGCTTGCGGTGCGTGCCGGCAAACGCAGGTTTCTCGAGCATTTCGCCGGCCTCGAGCTGAAATCCCCCGAACAGCCCGGCGCCACGCCGGCACCCGACGGCGAAGTCCGCTCCACGACCGTCATGCCGGCGGTCGAGATCAGCGCGCCGGCCGGCGAAGGTCAGAAGGCCGCAGCCTCCACGCCCAAGCCGATCCGCTCCAGCATCATCATGAAGGTGAAGGACGTCGTGGCGGATGTGATGGATCCGCGCCGCGGCATGTTCAATGCCTTCGTTCTCGGCTCGCCCAAACCCAACGGCTGGCTGATCTTCGACATCCTCGATTCGCTTCTCTGGTACATCGTGTTTCCGATCCAGGTGTTCATCATCTGGATGGCCTTCCACCAGAAGATCATTCCGGGCCTGATCTCCTTCTCGGGAAGCGGCCAGGCCGACTCGGTGATGCTGCTGGTCCAGACGGGCGTGAACACGCTGATCGTGTTCGTCGCCGCCTCGCTGCTGGTCGAGACCGACACGGGCTCGGTGCCGCTCCATCATTACCCGCAGCATCTGCGCGACAACGTGCGCATGCGGGTGATCCAGCTCGCCGTCATCGAGATCTTCTTCGTCCAGCGCCTGACCTTCGATCAGGTGTTCTGGGATACCTTTTTCCCCTTCTGGGCCGGGTTCATCATCCTGTACGGCTTCTCGTTCATCTGCTGGTGGGCCGAGACCGGCGGACGGTCACACGCGCCCAAACCCCGTCACACCACCCAGCACCGGACGGTCTGAGCGACCGCTCAGCGCGCGACGACCAGCTGCGACAGGCCGATCTCGAGCAGGACCGCGTTGATCACCGCGAGATCGTCGTCGAAGCCCAGCGGATCCTCGAGATCGTTCGCGGCATCAGCGTTCTCGATGAAATACCGCACCGCGCCGACGACCAGCCCCCGGTGCGCCTCGGGAAGCGTTTCGTAGGCATTCAGCGCGGCTTCCAGCGCCGCCGTCATCCGTTCGATGAGCGGAAGGTTGAGCGGAACCGGCCCCAGGTGGCGCTGGGCCGTCAGCAGATGCAGGCGCATCTCCTCCCTCAGCCCGTCCAGCCCATCCGCCGGAAGCGGCACGGCCAGGCGTGCGAACACGTCGCGGCACTTTTTCGGCAGCGCCGCCGGCATCGTCGTTTCGGTCGTTTCCATGATCTCGCCTCTCATTCAGAATTTCGGACGTTTGTCCCCGCGGAGTTTCCCCGCCCGGCCCGACCGGACGGTCTTCGCCACGGGGAACTCGATACGCTTTTCCAGGACGGTTATTCCGCTGAAATCGTCATTGGTATTGTATGGAATGATATTCGATGTGGCGGCCGCTCTCTCGCCCGGCTCGCCGACGGACTCTTCGTTTCTGGCGGCTCCGAGGGCGCGAAGGAACTCCTCGGCCAGCTCCATCTGCTCTTCGCTCTCCTCGCCCGTGAGCTGGAGAAGCACGGCCTGGGGATCTGCCGGGTTGAGGGCGAGCCGCCGGAAGAAGGCCCCGCGCGCGTTCAACAGCACCTGCATGTCGGGTCGCTTCCCGGCATCGAACTCGAACCGCAGCCGGTTCAACACGCGCGACACCTTGCGCACCCCCGCGATGCCGGCCAGGAGGCGCAGCCGGGTCACGGCGAACAGCCGCTCGCCCTCGACGGGCAGCGTGCCGAACCGGTCCGTGACCTCCTCGCGCAGCAGATCGAGCACCGACAGGTCGACGCAGCGTGCAAGCCGCGCATACATCTCGATGCGCGTTTCCTCGTCTGGAATATATATCGATGGGAATAGCGCCGAGACGGGGATCTCGATCGAGACCTCCGGCGGCCGGACCGTCGTGCCGCCCCGCAGCCGCTGGACGGCTTCCTCGAGCAGCTCGATATACAGCGCGAAGCCGACGGCGGCGATGTGGCCGCTCTGCTCCTCACCGAGCACGTTGCCAGCGCCCCGGATCTGCAAATCCCGCATCGCGATCCGGAACCCCGAGCCGAGCGCCGTGTGCTCCTCGATCGTGGCCAGCCGCTCCGATGCCTCCTGGGTCAGCCGCTTCCCCTTCGAGTAGAAGAAGAAGGCGAAGGCCTGGCGGCTCGACCGGCCGACCCGGCCCCGGAGCTGGTACATCTGGGACAGGCCCAGCCGCTCGGCCTCGTCGACGATCAGCGTGTTCGCGTTCGGGATGTCGAGGCCCGACTCGACGATCGTCGAGGCGAGCAGCACGTCGAACTCGCCCCGGATGAAGGCGAGCATCGTCCGTTCGACCTCGTCCTCGGCCATCTGGCCGTGCGCGACGGCGACCCGTGCTTCGGGGACGAGATCGCGCAGGAACGCGGCTTTCCGGTCGATCGTCTCGACCCGGTTGTAGACGTAGAATACCTGGCCGCCCCGCTTCAGCTCCTCGATGATGGCGCGCTTCGCCCAGCCCGGGTCGAACGGGGCGACATACGTCTGGACCGGCCGCCGCTGCTCGGGCGGGGTGTCGATGACGCTGATCTGCCGGATGCCCGACAGGGCCATCTGGAGCGTGCGCGGAATCGGCGTCGCGGCGAGGGTCAACACGTCGATGTTCGACTTGTACTGCTTGAGCTTTTCCTTGTGCTTGACCCCGAACCGCTGCTCCTCGTCGACGATCAGCAGGCCCAGATCCTTGAACCGCACGTCCGACGAGAGGATGCGGTGCGTGCCGATCAGCACGTCGAGCCGGCCGGCCGTCGCTTTCTTCAGCGTCTCCTTCTGGTCCGCGGGCTTGCGGAGGCGGCAGACGAGGTCGACCGAGACCGGGAACCCCTCGAACCGGTTCATGAACGTCTGGTGGTGCTGGAACGCGAGCAGGGTGGTGGGGGCGAGCACCGCGACCTGCTTCCCGGCGCAGACGGCCTTGAACGCGGCCCGCATCGCGACCTCGGTCTTGCCGTACCCGACGTCGCCGCAGATGAGGCGGTCCATCGGCGTGTCCGTCTCCATGTCTGCTTTCACCGCGACGATCGCCTTCGCCTGGTCGGGGGTTTCGGTGTGCGGGAACCGCTCCTCCATCTGCTGCTGCAGATCGCCGTCGGACGGGAACGCGAAGCCCGGCCCGGAATGGCGTTTCGCATACAGCTCGAGCAGTTCCTTCGCGATCAGCTCGACGTTTTTCTGGACGCGGCGCTTCTGCCCCTCCCACACCTTCGAGTTCAGGCTGTGGACAGACGGGCGCGCCCCCTCCATGCCGATGTATTTCTGCACCTTGTGGACCTGGTCGGTCGGCACGTACAGCCGGTCCGAGCCGGCATACTGGAGCAGCAGGTATTCGCGCGTGGTGCCGGCCGCCGTCATCGTCTGGGTGCCGCGATACTCGGCGATGCCGTGCTCGGCGTGGACGACCAGATCGCCCGGCACGAGCTGGGAGATGAACGCCTGGGCCTTGTCGGCCGTCGCGTGGCGTTTGACCGACGGCTTCGCGTGGGTCGGGTAGATGTCGTCCTCGCCCATGACGACGACACGAGTGGAGCGGGCCAGGAAACCGCGCCGCCCGGCGCCTTCGAGCAGGACGACCTTGCCCCAGGCAAGCTGCCAGGGGAAGCGCGGGTTGATGAGCGGCACGCCGCGCTCGCCCAGCAGGCCGCGCAGGTTGTGATACCGCTCCGAATCGGCGATGACGATCGCCACGGCCCAGTTCTCTCGCACGAGCCGCTGAACCTCTTTCAGCAGCGACTCGCGGGTCGGGTCGGCGGCGGGGGGCAGCACCTCGACATCGAAGGCGAGGCCGGCGGGGTCGGGGTGGCGGAACCGGCTGAACGCCGCCGCGTTCCGGCCGCCGAGGGCTGCGAGAGCGGTTTCGGCCGGGTGGTAGTAGGCATCGGGCGGCAGCAGGGGGGTCAGCTCGCGTGCCGCGGCGAACCGGAGGTGCTGGTCCGAAAGGAAGGTGTCGAGCTCGTCCCGCACCTGGTCGGGGTCTTCGAGCAGGATGCGCGCGGCGGGCCAGGCGTCCCACAGGTAGGCGCGGCCGGGGGCGAAGAACGGCATCAGTTCCCGGATGTCGCGGCTGTCGGGGCGGCCGTTGAACCGCTCGAGCCGCCGTTGCAGCAGCTCGGCCCGGGTGGCGTCCATGCCGGCGATCGCGGCTTCGACCGCATGCACCGCCGACCGGCGCGCGTCCTCGTCGAGCGGGTGTTCGAGAGCCGGGGCCAGTACCGCGTGGTCGAGCTTTTCGAGCGTGCGTTGGGTCTCGGGCGAGAAGCTCTTTACCGTCTCGAGTTCGTCGCCGAAAAAGTCGAGCCGCACCGGCAGCTCCGCGTGGGGTGAGAAGACGTCGACGAGGCCGCCGCGCACCGCGAACTGGCCCGGCTCCTCGGCCAGATTCGACCGCTCGTAGCCGAGCGCCGTCAGCCGCGTCGCCAGCTCGCCTGGCCGCACGACGTCGCCCGGAGCGAGCCGGATCATCGCGTCCCGCCAGGCGCGGGGGCTCATGAACCGCTCGGCGGCCGCGCAGACCGGGGCGATCACCACGCCGCCGCCCGCCGCTTCCATCGCGAAGGCGGCCAGCCGCTGACGGGCTACCTCGGCGTCGGCGGCCGTCTGGTCGTAGACCGAGGCACGGTCGGGCAGGAACAGCGCGACCCGCTTCGAGCGCGGTCCGAGCCAGGTGCGCGTCTCCTCGATGAGGCGGGAGGCGCGCTCGGCCGAGGCGGTGAGCACGAGGGTCACCCGCGGCTGATGCGCCAGCCAGGCGAGAAGCATCGGGGCCAGCATGCCGGACAAACCGGTGAAGGGCCCCTCGGGCGATGTCTCGAGCGCCGAAAACAGCGTGAGTACCGGCCGCCCTTCGCCGGTTTTCACCGGTTCAGAGATCGTTGCCATGTTTGCACCGGTCCGGATGGGTGTGTATAATACCCGGTGCAGAGCATACGCCAAGCCTCGCGGGCCCGTCAAGACGGCGGAAACCCGCGGAAAGGGAGAGTCGTGAAGCGCACGCCGTCGAATCCGGGTCTTGCCCTGCCGGTCAATCTCGTCCTGATCGGCATCCTGCTGATCGGCATCTGGCGCGGACAGGCGCCGTTCGATACCGTGATCCGCCTGCCGAGCCTGCTGCTCATCCTCGTCGTCATCAATACCCTGCTCATCTTCCGCGAATCCCTCTGTGGAAGCGGCGGAACGGGCGGGTGCGCCCCAGCCGGCCGGGCATCGCGGTCGGCTCATCTGGAACGCGTTTCCAGGCTCCGCCGGATGCTGAACACGCGGATTTCGGGCTCCGACGAGTCGCAGCTTCCCGCGGACGCCCTCGGGACCCTGCTTGGCTCCACGGATCAAGCCGCAATGGCCCTCTACACGCTCGACGAGAGTGGGGCGTTCGCCCAGCTCGCCACGTGTGGCGCGCTTCCGGCGCAGCTGACGGCAGCGCGGTTCGTCGTCCAGAACGGGGAGCTGGTGCTGCGCCACCCGGCCGGCCTCGGCGACGAGGTGATCTTCCGGTGGGAAACGGCGCCCCGGCATGCCCGGCACGCTTCTGCCGTCACGGTTCTGACCATCGAACTCGTGCCCCTGATGATGGATGGAAAACCGTCTGCCCTCCTGGTATCGATGCCGAAACCCTCCGGTCCCCGGTTCTCGAAGCGGCTCGATGCCGAGACGGCCGGCATGTTCCTCGAAGGGGCGCTTGCCCGCTGGCAGAGCTCGATCCGGGCCACCGAAGGCCGCGCTCACGATCACCAGACCGGCCTCCAGCGGTTCGAATGGTTCAAGGAGGCCTTCGAGATCGAGGTCGAACGATCCGAGCGGTATCACCAGAACCTCACCCTCATGCTGGTCGACCTCACCCCCTGCGACGATCTGCCCGCCGGCCAGCGCGAAGCGCTCCGTCAGGCGGTCGCCGCCGCCCTGCGCGACTCCCTGCGGCGGCTCGACCAGGCGTTCGTCTCCAGTCGCCCCGGAAAATTTGCCGCCATCCTCACCGAGACCGGCAGCGATGTCGCGGCGCGCGTCACCGAGCGTGTCCGACAGGCCTTCGCCACCCGCGTCGGCGATCTGCGCCGTCTGAACCCCCGCCTCGCCATCGGAACGGCGAGCTACCCGTCCGACGCCACCCACGGCGACGGCCTCCGGGAAATGGCCGAAGAAGCGCTGGCCGAGGCCGTCAAAAGCGGCCGGCCGGTCGTGGCCTACGGCTCAATCCATTCAGGAGAAGAGAAATGAGCGACTCCGCCCTCGTGAAAATCCGGTTCCAGCTCAACGGCAACCCCGTCGAGACCGACGTCGCGCCGACGATGACGCTGCTGGAGCTGCTGCGCAGAACCTTCCTGCTCACCGCGGCCAAGGAAGGCTGCGGGAAAGGCGAGTGCGGCGCCTGCACCGTCCTGATGAACGGAGAGCCCGTCAACAGCTGCCTGCGGCTGGCCGCCTCGCTCCGGCCCGAGGACCGCGTCGAGACCCTCGAGGGCCTCGAGAAGGATCCGCTGATGACCATCGTCCAGCAGTCCTATGTCGATGCCGGCGCCGTCCAGTGCGGCTTCTGCATCCCCGGGATGGTGATCTCGTCGTATTCCCTCCTGAAGCGGGTTCCCCAGCCGACCGAGCACCAGATCAAGGAAGCCCTCTCGGGCAACATCTGCCGCTGCACCGGGTATCGCAAGATCGTCGCCGCCGTCCGCCAAGCGGGCAGCGCCGCCGGCAACGGAGCCAAGGGGGGCCGGCCGTGAATAGTATTTTGAATAATATTATATTTCACCGGCCCGCCGATGTTCCGTCCGCCTGCGCGCTCCTTGCCTCGCTTCCGAACGCGGCGATCCTGGCCGGCGGCACGGATCTGGTCGTGAAGCTCCGCAACGGGGTGCTGCCCGTGGTCACGGATCTGGTCGATGTCGGCGGCCTCCGCCTCTCGGCGATCGCGCTCGCGGATGGAAAACTCCGCATCGGCAGCGGCTGCACGATGGAACAGATCCGCACCGACCCGCTCGTGGCGGCGCGATTCCCCGCCCTCGTTTCGGCCGTCGGCCAGGTGGGGGCCCTCCAGATCCGCCACGCCGCCACGATCGGCGGAAACGTCGGCAACGCGTCCCCGGCCGGCGACTCGATTCCCGCCCTGCTGAGCCTCGAGGCCTCGGTGGTGCTCACCGGTCCGAAGGGGTCGCGCACCGTGCCGCTCGCCGACTTCTTCACCGGCCCCGGCCGGACCGTGATGCAGAAAGGCGATCTGATCGAGGCGTTCGAACTGCCCGACCGCCCGACGAAGGGCTGCTTCCACAAGATGGGCGAACGGCTCGCGCATGCGATCTCCAAGGTTTCCCTCGCGCTCACGACGTGGGATGTCGGAGCCGGAAAGCGCGCGGTGCGCATCGCCCTCGGCGCCGTCGCCCCGAAAGTCATCCGCGCCGTCGCGGCCGAAAAAATCCTCGAGGCCGAGGCCTGGCCGCCCAAGAAAGAGCTGCTCGAGCGTGCCGTCCAGGCTGCCTGTGAGGCCGCGACCCCGATCGACGACGTCCGCTCGACGAAGGGCTACCGCAAAAAAATGGCCGGCGTGCTGCTCGAACGCGCGGTCCGGAGTCTGCCCGACGCACTCTGACGACAGCCCGGCCGGGGCACAGGAGGCACCATGAAGTATCTGTCCATCCTGCTTCACCTCTACCAGCCGCCCACCCAGATCGGCTTCGTCGTCGACGACATCTGCCGCGAGTGCTACGAGCCGCTCGTCGACATCTTCACTTGCGAGCTGAAGCCCCGTTTCACCCTCAACATCAACTACAGCCTCACCGAACAGCTCGAGGCCCGAGGCCACCACCACATCCTCGCCGGCCTGCGTGCCGCAGGAGAGAGCGGCTGTCTCGAGTTCGTCGATTCGGGTGCCTACCACCCGATCTTTCCGCTCATCCCCGAGGATGAGGTCAAGCGCCAGCTCCGCATCAACCGCGAGGGCAACGCCCGGCTGCTCGGGCCGAGCTACGCCCCCAAAGGCGTCTTCCCGCCCGAAATGTGTTTTTCCGGCAACGTGGCCCAGTTGTTCGCTGAAATGGGATACGCGTGGTGCATCACCGACGATCTGCCGTACTCCTATTTCAACGGCACGCCGCCCTGCGATGCGATCCCGTCGATGCATGGGGTCAAGGTGTTCCTGCGCAGCAACAAGTGGTCGAACGAGCTCTCCTTCCACACCTGGAAAGGCACCGAGTTCGTCGCCCACATCAAGGAACGCATGCACGAATGGTTCGGGGATCGCGATGGATATATCATCCTCGCGATGGATGGCGAGACGTTCGGCCATCACCACAAGTATTACGAGGAAAAATTCCTGCGCAGCATGCTGTACACCCTGATCCACGATCCCGAGATGAAGCTCGTCACGCTGAGCGAGCTGGCGGCGACGTTCCCGGCGTTTCCCGCGTTCGTCCCGCCCTCGACCTGGTCGGCGTCGGATAAGGATCTCTGCAACGACGATCCGTATCCGCTCTGGCACAGCAAATTCAACCCGATCCATCACAACCAGTGGCTGCTCACGAATCACGTGATGGCCTGCGCAAAACGGGTCTGCGACGAGGACCCGCTCACCCGGGAGCTGCTGGACAAGGCAATGTATAGCTGTCAGTATTGGTGGGCGTCGGCCTGGAACTTCGACCCGAGCCAGGTGTTCCGGGGCGCCTATCTCCTGCTCGATACCCTGGAACAGGCCGCACGCGTCGCCGGCGACCGCGAAGCCCTCCGGATCGGCCGCGAGCTCTACAATAACCTGGTCTTCTCCCTCGCCGAACGCACCCGGTCGAAAGCCTGACCCGCTTCGTGCCTGCTTCCAACCCATGGAAATCCCCCGAGAGGAGCGGCTGCCCGTCGTTGCTCGTTCGTGGGCGTGTGAAATATGCACCTTGTGTGCTTGTGCCAAAGATCGGGCGGAACGCGTGCGAATATCGCACCATTTCCCCGTCGCTGAACGGCCTCTAAACAATCCGCAGGAACTTCCCGATAGAGGGGGGGAATTGAGGCCCCAGCTCGTATTGGGCAGGTTGGCAGAAGCGGAGAGACAGATGCGGAAACGGCTGATGAACGGTGCGGCGGCGGCTCTGGTGTCGCTCCTGCTGGCGGGGGCGCCGGGGTTCGGCGTGACGCCCGAAGAGGTTTTCCAGACCGGGAAACGGGCATTTCTGCTGGGACACTGGAAGGAAGCGGCGGATGGATTTGCCCGGTTCAACGAGACCTGGCCGGGCCATGCGCTGCACCCCGAAAGCACCTTTTTTCTCCTGCTCAGCGAGTCGCGTGCGGGTTTTGCACATATCCGGCGCTCGTGGGAGGAGCAGCGGCTGGCATCGCTGACGACCGGTCTGGCCTACGTGCGCCAGAAGCTTCCCGACGCGGATCTGAAGGAGCTGGATGTCGAGCGGCTGGTGCTGAGCTGCCGGCTGACCCCCGAGGCCGCTTCCCTGCCGGCCGTGCTCGATCTGGCCCCCGATGACCTGGGGCATCTGATGAAGCGCGGCATGCTGCCCGACGCGGCGGAGGAGCCGATGCTGACCCTGCGCTGGATCCGGGATTGGAAGGCGCGGCATGGCGGGAAAGCCTCCGGAACGCTGCTTGCCGCGCTCGATCTTTGGAAAGCCCGGGCGTTCTGGCGTCTTCTGCTGTCCCCGATGCCGGCGAAGGCCTTCGATGCAGAGATCCGGTCGATGGAGCGCGTTTCCCTGCCTGCGGCCCACCTGAAAGCGCTGAAAGCCGCCTTCCGGGCCGGGGATCCCGAGGTGAAACGGGAAGCCGCGCTGCTCGGCATCGCCGTCGGCCAACTCGCTGCCTTTGCCAGGTACGATTTATGCGTTGTCAATGAATGGCAAACCTACCTGCGGGATCGCGGGAATCATCTCGAGGGAGCATGGAGCCCCAGATGAACATCTGGTCCAAAATCGGGTATCTGCTGGTCACCCTGGCGCTGGTCGGAACGCTGGTGGTGATGGTGCCCAGTTGCATGACCGTCGATTTCACCTACATCAAGATGGGGCTCAAGCCGGTGACGACCGAGCCGAAATCGAACATCACGACCCTTCCCGAAGAAAACGATTACCCCGAGAAGTCCCGCGATCTCGTGCTGAGCGCGACCCGTGCCCGCACCTACCTGACGACCGCGACACGCGACTACTACACCGGCAGTTATGACGATGCCCTGCGGCGGCTCGACCGGGCCAAATGGTATGACCCGACGAATTTCGGCATCTTCAAGCTTTCGGGACAGATTTTCTTCGAAAAAGCCCGATACCGCAAGGCGTTCAACGACCTCGCCCATGCGACCCAGTTGCCGAACGACGATCAGTTGATCTCCCGCGATATCGACGTGCTCAAGCGGCTCATCCGGTATGGCCGCAACGAGGTCGACCGCCTCCAGCAGGCCATCAACCGCAATCCCGATGACCAGATCGCCGCCGCGAAGCTGCGCGACCTCGAGGAACAGCTCCAGGAGTGACCCGGGAAACCCCTTTCCGCTAAAACGATCGGCCGGAGTGAACCGGCCGATTTTTTTTCCCTGAAACTTTTCCGAAACAGCCGCCATAATCTTGAATTGGAGACCAGGGGTACCCCGCAAGGAATTTGACACCGACGCCCGAGCCCGCTAGCATGTCTGGAGAACTCCACGAGGAGAGGAACAGGTGAAATGGGTAATCTGATCGTTGCCGGGCTCGTCGGACTCGCGATTCTCGTCTTTTTCGTCGTTCTGTCGTTTTTCCCGTTCGGCACCTGGATCCGCTGCCTCTCCGCGGGAGTCCCCGCGAGCCCCGTCAGCCTCATCGCGATGGGGCTGCGCAAGGTGCCCAGCGACATGATCGTCGACACCTACATCCGGGGCTCGAAAGCCGGCCTTTCGGTCTACCTCGACCGCCTCGAGGCGCATTTCCTTTCCGGCGGTGACATCAACAGCGTGATCAACGCCCTCATCGCCGCCGGCCGCGCCCATCTCAACCTCTCCTTCGAGCGGGCCGCCGCCATCGATCTCGCCGGCCGCGACGTTCTCGACGCCGTCCGCATGAGCGTCGAGCCCCGGGTCATTTCCACCGGGGATGTCTCCGGCATGGCCAAGAACGGCATCGAAGTCATCGCCCGCACCAAGATCACGGTGCGCGCCAACCTCGAAACCATGGTCGGCGGCGCCGGGGAGGAAACCGTCCTGGCGCGCGTCGCCGAAGGCATCGTCTCGGCGATCGGCTCGGTCGATACCCACACCGACGTGCTCAAGCGGCCCGAGATCATCACCCAGCGCATCATGGATGCAGGTCTCGACGCCGGAACCGCGTTCAGCATCGTCTCGTTCGACATCGCCGATATCGACGTCGGCCGCAACATCGGCGCCATGCTCCAGACCGACCAGGCCGAGGCCGACAAGAAGGTCGCCCAGGCCAAGGCCGAAGGCCGCCGCGCCCTCGCCGTCGCCCAGCTCCAGGAGAACAAGGCGATCGAGCAGGAGATGAAAGCCCGGCTCGTCGAAGCCGAAATGCGCGTTCCCAAGGCCCTCGCCGCCAGTTATCGCGACGGCAAGCTCCTCGTGGCCCGCAAACCTCGAAAGACGCCCCGTCCGGGGACGGCCCATGCCTGAGAGGCGGCCGACGACCGGCCGCCGCGGAATGTTTCGTGAACGGATTGCCGGTGGTACGCGTCTCTCGATCGAATCATGATCCGAAGGTCGATCTTCATAGCCCTGACTCTGGTTCTCACCGCCTGGTGCGGTCATGGATACGCGCTCGGCTCTTTGAAAAGCGTAGGGTCGGTATGGAAGAAAACCGGGTATGACTGCGTCGTGCGATCCTTCGCCGAGGATCGCGCCGGCCGCCTCTGGGCCGGAACCTTCGGGGCCGGCCTGCTCGTGTTCGACGGCAGCGCGTGGGAACGGATCGCCTCGGTTCCGGAGGCCATTCCCGACGGCCGCATCAGCAAACTGGTGATCGATGCCGACGGCTCGCTGCTCGCCGCGACGGCGGGGGGCGGGGCGTTCCGGTTCGATGTGGCCCGCCGCAGCTCATCCCCCCTGATTCCCGGAAACGAGCCGGGATCACGGCATTTTCATGCGTTCATCCGGACGAATGACGGAAGATTTCTGCTCGGGGCGGTAGGTGAGGGGGTCTTCCTCGCCGAAAAAGGCGACTGGAAGCATCTGACGGAGAGTGACGGACTTCCGAGTTCCTGGGTGAACGACGCCGTTCCCGACGGAGACGGCGGCATCTGGCTGGCGACCTGGGACGGCATTGCCCGTCTCGACCGGGCGGGAAGCATCGACCGGGTCGAGCTTCCCGAGTCGCCATGGACGGACGGAAACGTGAACGTCCTGGCCTCGTGCGCCGGCACGCTCTGGATCGGCACCGGTTCGGGCGGGCTGATACGCCGCAACCCCCCGGCACTGCCGCGGAAGCGGCCGCAGTATGTGCGCATCCCCGACGTGGCCCCCCAGGTTCATGCGCTCCAGGAACACAACGGCTCGCTCTGGGTCGCGACCGAGCAGGGACTGTTCCGCGTCGATCCCGCGACCGGGCGGGCGGTTCCCGACTGCCGGGAAGCGGGGGACGCGGCGTTCACCGCCCTTGGCGTATGGAAGTCGGCGCTCGTGGCCGGCACGGACATGGGTGCGATCTGGCTGCGTGAAAACGACGGCCGGTGGAGTAAGATATTCGAGTATCGGAAAGACAAACCCCAGACTGGAGGTCGTTCGAGATGAGATCCGTTCGAGGAGTGCTCGCCCTTGGAGCTGTGCTGTGCCTGAGTGTCGCCGGATGGGCCGGTCCGCTGGAGGACCAGACGGCGAAGGCGAAGTCCCTGTATGACCAGGGAAAATTCAAAGAATCCGCCGAGGTATACAAAGCGATCCTCGTCGAAAACAAAGATGCCGTCAAGAACGACCACAAGATCGCGGCCGATCTCTGGCAGGGATTCGGTGAAGCCCTGGCGAAGGGCGGCTGGAAGACCCGGGCTGACGACGCTTTCAAGCGCGCGGCCGATCACCGCACCCATATCCAGGGAACCGCGGCCCCCGGCGCCGGTGCCGCCGCGAAGGCTCCCGAAAGCCCCGCCGTCGCCCCCGACGCGAAGCTGATGGACAAATACAAGCTGGCCTCCGTGAAGTCGGAAAAAGCCCAGGAACTCTACCGGCGCGGCTCGGCGTATCTCGAGGAAGGCCGGCTGCTGTATGCCGTGCAGGAGTTCTCGGGGGCGGTCGAGGCCGAGCCCGGAAACGTCGATCTGATGGATGTGGCGGCCCGGGCGATGGTCGAATACGGCGAGCCCTGGTTCGACAAGGCCAAGACCCTGATGGAAGCGGTCCGCAAGTC
Organism: Candidatus Ozemibacteraceae bacterium; assembly: GCA_035388825.1. Taxonomy (GTDB): domain Bacteria; phylum Muiribacteriota; class Ozemobacteria; order Ozemobacterales; family Ozemobacteraceae; genus MWAR01. The sequence continues at coordinate 14,748 of DAOOQQ010000047.1, read as the reverse complement.
GGTCGGCGACGCGGCGATGAACCACGACCGGTGGGTGGTGCTCGGCCGGGCGGCGACGAATGCGAAGAAATACGATTTCAAGGTTGCCGAAGAGGCCTTGAACGCAGCTCTCAAGGCGAACGCCCAGAGTTACCCGGCGCACGTCGCGATGGGCGAACTGCTCCTGCTGCGCGGCGAGTACAAGAAGGCGATCGAGTGGTTCGAGAAGGCCCGCAAGATCAAGGACGGCGAGCTGCGCATCCTGTGGGGCATCGGGGACGCCTACACCGGGCTTTCCGAGATGCACAAGGCGCTCGATGCCTATGCGGCCGCCTATGACGTGGCTCAGCAGAACTCCGAGGCCGTCTACAAGTTCGCCGGCGGTCTGAAGAACGTCGGCCGCATCGACGAGGCGATCCATTTCTACGAGGTCGCGATCGGCCTCGACCCGGCGCGGGCCAAGTATCACCTGGGCCTCGTCGACATCTACCTGCCGCGCATCATGGACTTCTCGGCGAAAAAACATCTGGACGCGGCTCTTGCCCTCGAGCCCGAAAACCCCTGGTGCCATTATTATAATGGACTCTATATGGAAATGCGGCGCCGGATCGACGACGCGATGCTGGAATACAATACGGCCGCGTATTATGGGCCGCAGATGCTCGACGTGAAATATCAACTGGCGAATATTTTCGCCGCCGTCGGAAACAAGTTCCCCGGGAACAACTTCTCGAACGAGAACCCGTCGGACAAGCTCGAATACCTGCCCTACAAAGACGTGAAACAGGCATACCGGCTCTACAAGGAGATTCTCGCGATCAACCCGAAATACCGGCATGCCACGGAGATCCAGGCCCAGGTCGCCGGCATCGAGGAACTGCTCGATGTCGACAGAAAGCTCCAGAAGGCGATCGACTCGGTCGTTCGATGACCAGACAGGACTACAATCCTAAAGGAGGATATATGGAGAAACGGATGTGGGGATTCCTCGCGGCAGCTCTCGTTTGGGGGAGCACCGTCTTTGCGGCGGATGTCAGCACAGTGGCGACCGATTCCCGGTATGACATCAATGACCGGACGAAAGTGGTGACCGGCATCATGTCGATTCCGCAGAACGAAATCCGGCGGATTCCCGATATGATCGAGAAACCCGAGTCCCAGATCGGCATGTGGGTTCCGATGATGGAGCCGGATCCGGTCGTGCGCGGCTTCGACAACAAGATCAAGGACAACGTGCGTATTTTCCGCAATACCGGCAACACGAAAGACAAGTATCCCTACCTCGTCAAAGAGGTTTCGTCGGGGAAGTGGTATGCCTACCGCAACGTCAACTACAAGTGGACGTTCGAGGACGCCGGTGAGGAAGGCAAGGGCGGCGGCACGAACGGCACCTCGGGCGGCGAAGTCTGGACGCCGTTCTACAAGGCTTCCGGCTCCGAACGCGCCATCGAATACATGAAGAACATCGTGAACGGCACGGGCGACAAGACCTGGGATCCCAAGGTGTATCCCAATGCCCACAAGAAACCGTTCGACTCCGGTATTTCCGGTGACGCCGACACCCGCGGCTCGACGGTTCTCCAGGAAGTCGGCATGCTCATGACCTACGAGCGCGCCGCCGTGAATCCGACCGTCGTCGGCACCGCCGAGGGCTACCATGGCAACGCCGATATCTCCGTGATCGATCCGGCGGCCATTCCCGAGGCCAAGCTCGATGCCGAGCCCAGCGGATGGGAAACCAAGAAGGCCGTCAATGCGAGTCCCGACGGCTGGAAGCTCAAGAACACCGATGGTGGCGACGAGTTCTCGGCGTTCAACCGCGTCTACGTCGAGGATTATTCCGAACCCAGCGTGAAGGGCACCGAGGTGAAGCTGTACAGCGGCAACACCGGCGCCTTCGTCGAGAAGGTCTACAACAAGGCCACCAACAAATGGGAGCCCTGCAAGGGCATCGCCTTCGAGTATGAAGACGACAACCCGAATGCCGCCGCCTCTTCCGACCGGCTCAAGGCCAGCCTCAACTACGAGTGCGGCAACATGGACCTGTACAAGCTCGACAACCCGTCTTACAACCGCGACGACCCGACGTCCGAGCCGTTCCTGTACTTCGTCTACCTGCCCCCGACCTATCGCATGAACTGGAACGAGCAGGAACAGAAATGGGATCGGATCAAGGTTTCCGAGAACCCGGTCAAGCTCGACGAGACCGTCGTGTACGGCCCCTACCTCGGGCCGGCCAAGAAGGCGGAAGAGTACTACTACTACAAGAACGTCGATCCGAACTGGAAGGGCCGTTCCGAAAAGGACGTCGAGGAGTTCATCAAGGCCCGGTACGCGAATGCCTACTCGACCAAGAACCTCACCCCCTGGATCCGCGGTCTTGCCTACTTCATCCTCGACGAGCGCAACAGCGGCCTGCTCAAGACCAAGCTGCTGAACGGCTGGATCAACAAGGCCAAGAACACCAAGAATGAAGGTCTCGAGGCCAAGGTGCCCGAGCTGGCGATGATGATCGGCGAGTATGAAGCCCTTGGCGATACCGGCAAGAAGGCCGCCGCCGACATGCGCGCCTTCGTCGACCACCTCAATGCGACCGGCATGCTCGAGGTCAACCGCTTCTCCTACATCGAGTTCAAGGACGGCGGCCGGTACTGCGTCGGCCCGATCGAGTTCGAGAAGATCGACGGCATTCACAACGAGACGACCGCCACGGTCGACGGCCAGACCGTCAAGACCGGCTCCTGGTTCGTGCCCGGTCCGCGCGTGCTGCTGCCCAAGCATTACGCCACCACCTCCCTCGAGTGGGATGCCGGCGGCGCCGCGAAGATGGTCGGCGGCCAGATGGCCAAGGATGCCCAGAACTTCGTTCTCGGCCCGGATGGACGCTGGAAGCGCGCCGGCTCTGCGGAAGACGCGGGCGTTCCGGACGAGCTGCAGGTGGCCGGGACCAACTCGAACTTCATCAAGAAGTACGGCGACACCTGGATGCAGAAGGTTCCCGACCTGATGTTCAAGGTCGACATGGCCGACTGCTGCGGCAACACCACCAACCAGGTCGGCTTCCTGAAGGTGAACGACGGCGGTGAGGGCGCCAAGCCGGTGACCGAGGTCGAGATCTCCGACTCCCGCAGCGGCAACGACATGAAGGTCGGCGTTCCCCCGTCCGACGAGATCCCCAGCGATCGCGAGATCTCGATCCAGGACAGCGGCTCCAAGGTCCAGGTGCCCGGCGGTGAGTATGCCGAAAACGACATGGCCAACAAACAGTGGCAGGTCGTCGACAAGAACGGCAACCCGGTCGATGATCCGCTGAACAAACAGCTGAAGCTCGATGACAAGGTCATCTTCGAGGATACGCGCCTCAACGTGACCGCCCAGGCCTACGACAACATCGACCGCTTCTATCCCGGCCGCGGCATCGCCTATCAGCGCCTCCAGATCCGCGAACTCGATGCCAACGGCAACCCGACCGACAAGTTCGAACCGCTCGAGGACGCCACCGGCAACAAGAGCGACAAGATCGAGCGCGTCGTGCCGCGCGAGCGCTTCGAGCGCAACGACAAGACCGAACCGGTGATCAAGTTCTATCACATCTTCCGGAACCCCGGAAAATACCGGGTCGAGTATCTTGCCGAAGACTTCGAGGCCAACAAGCAGCAGATGAGCTTCAACGTCACCGTCAAGGATATGAGCTTCCAGGAGCGCACGATCCGCGACGAGTCCGAGAGAACCAACACGAACGGTCAGTAAGGGCCGGCCTGCCGTCGGACCTGACCCGCACGAGGCGGGACGCGGACCGGCGGCTTGCATGAAGGAATCGACCCGGGGGAACGCTTGCGTCCCCCCGGGTTTTGTTTTATCGTGAAACCGGATCTTCCGCGGATGCCGCCCGCCCGACCGGCCGGCCGGAACGCGATGATACGGGAGGAAATATATCGTGAGACATAATAATTCCGCTCTCTGGTTCGCCGGGGCTGCCGTCGGCCTGTTCCTGGTTCTTGTCGGCGGCACGCCAGCCGCGGCGGTGATGCCGGCGGGGATCGCGCTCGAGCGCGTCTACTCGACGGCGGACGGGCTGAGCCACAACTCGGTGCTGGCCGTCGCCGCCGGGGCGGAGAACGTCTTCATCGGGACGGAGCGGAACCTGAGCGTCCTGAAGAAGGACGGGAAGTTCACGGTCTGGGGCCCGGACAACTCGCCCCTCAAACTGCAGCGGGTGCCGGCCGTAACGGTGCGCAACGGCACCGAGGTGTGGGCCGCCTGCCGCTCGCCCGTGGCCGGCGGGGGCACCTACAAGTGGGATGGCCTGCAGTGGTCGGTGTTCGAGGAGATCAAGGACGACATGCAGTCGAACTACGTGAACTGCTTCGCCGTCGACGAGAAAGGCGTGCTCTGGATCGGCACGGATGACCAGGGGGTGAACTACTACGTCTGGGAATCGAACCCGTACCGCAAGTTCGGGTATCTGGCCTCGAAGAAAGGGCTGCTCGACAACCGCATCACCTGCATGGCCACGCGGCCCGGTGAAGTCTGGCTGGGCACCGTCTCGGGCGTCAGCGTCTACAAGGGCCGTGACGGCGAGAAATACCTGTTCACCAACTACACGAAGGCCGAAGGTCTGCCCGCCGACCATATCACGGCGATTGCGGCCGCTCCCGACCGGGTGCTCGCCGGCACGACGAAGGGGCTTGCCGTGTTCGAGAACGGGGCCTGGAAGCTGCTCGGCACGGCGGCCGGACTTGCCGACACCTGGGTGACCGCCGTCCTGATCGACGGCGCCGACACCTGGGTCGGCACGAAAAAAGGCATCCAGCTCCTGCGCGGCGGCCGCTTCGAATCCCCCATCGACTACCGCGACGGCCTGCCCTCGGCCCATGTCCAGTGTCTCACCCTGGTCCGCGGCCAGGACGGCGTCACCCGGGTGTATGCCGGAACCGACCGGGGTCTGGTGGTGCTGAAGCGGCAGTGACGATGCGATGAAAAAGCAGATCATTTCTATCGTTATCAGTATTCTTTGGGGACTGGCGGTCAGCGGCGTCATGGCGCAGGATGCGGCCGTCGACGTCCGGTCGATGGCCTTTGCCGACGGCTGGCTCTGGGGCGTTGCCGCCGGGGGGACGGGGGTGTTCCGGTTCGAAGGCGGAGTCTGGAAACCCGCGCCAGACGGGGCCGGAGCCGCCGACTCCGCCGTGACGTCGCTCGCCTCCCTTCGGGGGCGCCTGTATGCCGGTTCGGCGCAGGGCCTTTCGGTTCGCAACGGGGCCGCCTGGGATCAAGTGCCGCTTCCGGTTGCGGGAACGGTCGGGGTGACGGCTCTCGCGGCGGATGAGACGGCGTTGTATATCGCGACCACGGCCGGGATGTTCCGGCTGGATGAGCCGGGCGGCATGCCGAAGCTGTTTCTGGGAAACGATGCCCGCGCGCAGGCCGGGGGAGCGTCGGGGGCTGCCGTCAGCAACGTGCGGATTTTCCCGCCACCCGAGGCGGGGCAGGGCTCCCGGCCGACTTCCGAGCCCGCCCGGACGACCGTCGCGCAGGGAAGCGGCGATACGGCCGTTACCGCCGCTCCGGATACGGCGAAAGAGCCGGCCTGGTGGACGAAAGTGAAGAAGCCCGCGCGGCCCCAGCCGACGTTTTTCAAGGATATCCTGCCGGTGATGGTGAAGGAGTGCCTGCCCTGCCACACCGACGGCACGGGCAAATACTTCCCGCTCCATGAACCGCAGACCGTCATCCGGTATTTCAAGAACGGCGGTCTGGTGCGGTTCGAGCAGTTCCTCGAGGATGGCGGCGGGATGGCCGGCAAGGTCGCCCCCGAGACGGCCAAGCTCATCCACATCTGGGTCGTGGACGGCTGCCGCGAGTAAGCTTCAGCTCGGCGTCTGGAAAAGGATATACATGTAGCCGAGGTAGGCGGCCACGAGCAGCAGCCCCTCGGCCCGGACGATCCGGTAGCCGGTCCACATGATCGGCAGACAGCCCAGGGCGACGACCACCATCAGGGGAATGTCGATCCCCAGCATGTGATCCGAGACGGTGAGCGGCAGCATCGATCCCGCCACGCCCAGGATGCCGAGGATGTTGAACATGTTGCTCCCGACCACGTTGCCGACGGCGATCTCCGACTGACCCTTCATGGCGGCGACGACCGAGGTGGCCAGCTCGGGAAGCGAGGTTCCTGCGGCGATCAGGGTCAGGCCGATGATTTCATCCGACACGCCGAACGTCTTGGCGATTGCGACGGAGCCGAACAGCAGGGCTTTCGAGCCGCCTACCAGGCCGACCAGGCCAATGACGATTTTGCCGAGATCCTTCCCGAGGGAGGTTGGCTCGATGGCTTTGACTTCGTCGGGAATCTCCGGGGTGGCTTCCTTCTTGCCGAGAACGTAGCTGACGGCCGTGTAAAGCACGAGAAGGCCGATCATGATCAGGCTTTCGGGGCGGGAGAACTGGCGGTCCGAGGCAAACCACCAGCAGAGCAGAGAAACCAGGATCATGATCGGGGTGTCGCGCTTGACGACGGCCTTGTTGCAGGCGATCGGGTGGATCAGCGCGGCAACGCCGAGGATGAGGGCGGCGTTGAAGATGTTGCTGCCGACGGCGATGCCGGGGTTGTTCTCGATACTTGCCTGGACGCTGACGACGAGCTCAGGGGTCGAGGTGCCGGCAGCGACGATCGTCAGGCCGATGAACAGAGGCGAAACCCCCATCTTGTGCGCGAGAGCGACGGCGCCGGCGACCAGCCAGTCCGCGGCGAGGGTGAGAAGCACGAGACCGCCAACGATGGCAACGATATGCGTAATCATGGCCACGATGATACCCGGCCGACCCCTGCAGGGCAAGCGCCGGGATTCCCGGGAAATGATTCCCCCGCAAACCGATGCATCGGGATTGGCTCGCGGAATGGGGCGCCCGCGTCTGGAAAATGAACGGGTTTCATGGTACGATGACGGGGTGAAGAAGGGCTTGTGCTGGATTCAGTTGATCGCCATCACCCTGCTGGTGCTGATGGCCCCGTGCATGCGATGCGAAATCGGCGTCGCCGGTGCCGGATATAAAGCAAGCTATACTTCCGACGAGCACCAGGGCGAGTGCGAGGACCACCACAACTGCACCTCGATCAGTTGCAGTTGTCATGGCGGTTTTTACCCGCTTCCCACGGGGGCGGTGACGCTCGAACCGGCAGTCGTCGGCTTCGTGGGGTTTTCGGCACCGATCGCGCCGAAGGCTGCCGCGATCCGGGAAATCTTCCAGCCCCCGAAATCCTCCAACGCCTGATTTCGCCGTTGCGGCGGAATCCCCGTTTCCATCCCCCTTTTCCATACCAGTCTGCGTTGGAGGTCTCATGCCTGCTTTTCGTTTCCTCGTTCCGTTTGCTCTTCTGATGCTTTCGTGCGGCGCCTGCCAGGCGCTGACGCTGTCCGAGGCGCTCCGTGAGGCGGCTTCGAATCCGGCCCTGCTGCAAAGCCGCCTGGGCACCGACCAGGCCGCGGCGGCGGCCGAGGATGCCGGCGCCCGCGGCCCCGACGAGATCGCCTTCGAGGCCGAAAACGTGGGAGGCCGGCTGCCGGGGATGTCCCAGGCCGAGCTGACCCTCTCCTTCAAACGGCCGCTTCCCGATCGCCGGAAAACGTCGGCCCAAAAGCGCCTCGCCGCCCTGTCCGTCGATGCCGCGAAACTCGACGAAGCCGCCGTGGAGCGGGATATCCGCAATCGCGTGATGGCGGCCTTCCATCTCGTCATCGGCTTGCAGAACCTGCTGCGCAACGCCGGCGAACTCTCCCGCATCGGCCGCGACATGTGCGAGGCCGCCCGGATGCGGGTGGAGGCAGGCTCCAGCCCCGAACAGGAGCTGGTCGAAGCCCGGCTCGAAGCCGAACGGGTCGAACTCGACCGGAGCACCCTCGAAGGGCAGGTGAGCGAAGCCATGCTGGCCCTGTTCCGCGAAATGGGCAAGCCGCCGGAAGCCGACCGTGAACTGGTCGGAACCCTGTCCCTCGATCTCGGGCTCCCGCCGCTCGACGAGCTGCGGCGGACGATGTTCGAACGGCATCCCGCCCTTCGTTCGGCCGGGCTGAAAGTGGAGGAGAACGGAGCCGGCCTCGCTCTGCTGAATGCCGAAACCCGGCCGTCGTATGCCTGGGTGGCCGGCGCCCGGAACTTCCGGGAAACCGGGGAACATGCCTGGGTGTTCGGCATCGAAGCGGAACTGCCCCATGCGCGGTCGAACCGGGGCGCCCGGAAAGCCGCGCGGGTGGAGATCTCGAAGATCGCCGCCGGACAGGAAAAGATCCGGCGCGAGTTGTCGGCTCAGCTCGAAGAGCTGGTCAGGCGCTTCGAGCGCGTCAAGGCCACCGCCGTGCGCCTGCACGACGAGATCACGCCGACGGCCGCGAAAGCCCTGGAAATGGCTCTCGACGGGTATCGCCTGGGAAAGACCGGTCAGGCGATCGTTCTCGAGGCCCGCAAGACCCATGCGGAAGTCACCGGCCAGGCCCTCTCCGCCTTGCTGGAAATGCACCAGGCCGCCGATGCCATCGAAAGCCTGACCGGCGCCGACCTGGTCCGCGAACGGCCCTGATCCTCCGCCTTCACCAGCCCCGAAGACACCGAATCCCGCTCTTCCGGCCCGACCGGAAAGCCTTCCACGGAATGGAGTGAAACCATGAATAACACGAATTCGTATATATCAAAAGCTATTGAAAATCGACGGGCGTCGGCCGGCGTCGTCCTGCTGGCCGTTCTCCTGGTGCTGTTTGCCGCCCAGGTGGCGGCCGGGGCCGGCGAAACGGATGGGCACGGGCATGCCGCGGAGGCTGCCGGCCACGAAGGCCACGATCACGCGGGGCACGGCCATGACGAGCCTGGCCGGGTCGATGAAGGCCACGAAGGCCACGATCACGCGGGGCACGGTCACGGGGATCCGGACAAGCCCCTGGCCGAGCGCATGAAGGAGCCCTGCGAGCACGAGGTTCCCATCATCGCGTGCGACAAGTGCCGGTTCGAGGTCGGGGCCGTGAAGCTTTCCTCGACGACGCAGGCGCTGGTCACCTTCGAGACGATCACGACCAGCCCGGCGCCCCGGACGATCGATCTCGTGGGGGAGCTGATGCTCGACGACAACCATAAGCGGGTCGTGACATCCCGGATCCCCGGCCGCCTGGCCTCGATCTCGGCGACCGTGGGCACGACGATGAAGGAGGGCGACGTGGTGGCCCACGTCGAGAGCACCGAGCTCGCCCAGTCCGCTCTCGAGTATCTCAAGCGGCTTTCCGAGCTGGATTTCGCCGAGAAGAAGCGGGCGCGGGCCGCCCTGCTGTTCGAAAAGAAGGTGGGGTCGGAGCAGGAAGTGCAGGAAGCCCAGTCGGCCCGCGACCTGGCCGACCTGGAGGCGACGAATGCCCGTGACCGGCTGAAGCTGTTCGGCCTTTCCGACGCCGATGTCGGCCGGATCCGGAAGAACCGCTCCGATACACTGGCCCAGGGCCGGATCGTCCTCAAAGCCCCGATCGAGGGCCAGGTGATCCAGCGCGAGGGCATCGCCGGCGAAATCATCTCCGGCGACCGCAACCTGCTCACGATCGCGAACATCTGCCACCTGATCGCGATCGGCCAGTTGCACGAAAAACAGGTGGGCGAGGTGCTGACCACCCTGGCCCGCGCCGCCATTCCCGTCGAAGTGACGGTCGAGTCGTTCCCCGGAAAGACCTTCGCGGGCCAACTGCTCGCGGTCGACACGCAGATGCTCGAAGACACGCGCACCCTGCCCGTCCGGATCGAGATCCGGAACCCCGACTCCCTGCTGCGGCCGGGGATGTTCGTGAAGATCCGCCTCTTCCTCGAGACGGCCGAAAACCAGACACTCCTGCCCACCAAGGCGGTCATGGACGACGAGGGAAGCCGCTTCGTGTTCAAGCAGATCGAGCCGAACCTGTTCCTGCGGCAGCCGGTGGTCGTGGGCCGCCGCATCGGTGACCGGAGCGTCATCCAGAGCGGCGTCGCCGCCGGAGACGTGATCGTCGTCGACGGCGCGTTCCTGCTGAAATCCGACGTGCTGCGCGAGAAGATGGGCGCAGGCTGCGCCGACTAGGACGGGGGAACACCGCCGATGCAACGATTTTTCCCGCTTCTCCTGCGATACTCCTCCCTCGTTCTCGTCTGCACCTGCCTGCTGATCGCGGGCGGGCTCTGGGCGTGGAACGCGCTTCCCATCGATGCCTACCCCGACGTGACCAGCATCCAGGTCACCATTCTCACCAAGGCACACGGCCTGTCGGTGACCGACGTCGAACAGCAAATATCATTTCCTATAGAACAGAAAATGTCTGGAATGAAGGGCGTCCAGCAGGTCCGGTCGCTGTCGAAATCCGGCCTTTCCCAGATCACGATCGTGTTCGCGGACCACACCGATCCCTACTTTGCCCGGCAGATGGTGTTCGAACGGCTCCAGGAAACGAAGGAGGAGCTGCCTCCGGAAATCGAGCCGGAACTGGCGCCGCTGAGCACGGGCCTCGGGGAGATCTTCCAGTACACCCTCGAGAGCGAAAAGCACTCGGACATGGAGCTGCGCACCCTGCAGGACTGGGTCGTCGCCCCGCGTCTGCGGCCGATCGCGGGCGTCAGCGAGGTCAACAGCTTCGGCGGGACCGTGAAGCAGTACCACGTCCTGGTCGATCCCGAGCGGCTGCAGAAGTTTTCCCTGACGCTCGACGAGGTGACCGAGGCGGTCGAAAAGAACAACGCGAACGCTTCGGGCAAGTATCTCGCGCGCGATTGGGAGCAGGTGAACGTCACCTCGATCGGCCTGTTCCGCACCCCCGAGGATATCGGAAAGGTCGTCCTGAAAACGCGCGACGGCATTCCGATCCGGATCGCCGATGTGGCCGAGATCGCCGTCGGGCATGAAGTCCGGCAGGGCGCCGTGACCCGCGACGGCAAAGGCGAGGCCGTGGCCGGCATGGTCATCATGCTGCGCGATTCCAACTCGAAGACGGTCGTCGACGCCGTCAAGAACGTGGTGCCGGATATCCAGAAGAGCCTGCCCGAGGGCGTGCGGATGAACGTGTTCTACGACCGCACCTACCTGATCGAGGCTTGCATCAAGACCGTCATGGACGCCACGAACGAAGGCGGCATCTGCGTCATCCTCGTGCTGTTCCTCTTCCTGGCCGAGCTGCGCACGGCGATGCTGGTGGTGCTGTCGCTGCCGCTGACGTTTTTCTTCACCTTCCTGGTGATGCATCATTTCTCGATCACCTCGAACCTCATGAGCCTCGGCGGGCTGGCCTTCTCGGTCGGCATGGTGGTCGACGCGACGGTCGTGGTCCTGGAAAACGCCCGCCGTCATCTTGCCCATCCCGCGCCGGGGGAGTCCACCCGTGAGCTGATTGCCCGCTCGGTGGGCGAGGTGGCGCGGCCGGTCTCGTTCGCGGTGCTCATCGTCGTCCTGGTGCTGGTGCCCCTGTTCGCCCTGGAAGGGCTGGAAGCGAAGATGTTCGAGCCGCTCGCCCTGACGATGCTCATCTCGCTGCTGACCTCGCTCGTCGTTGCCCTGTTCATCATGCCCGCCCTGGGCTACTACGGGCTTCCCCACGGCGAGGAGCACGAGTTCTTCGTCGCGCGGGCGATCCATGCGGCATACCGCAAAAGCCTCGAGCTGGTGCTGGCCGCGCCGCGGATCACCGTGTTCGCGGCCCTGCTGGCGCTGATCGGAACGGGATTCCTGGTGCCCCTGATCGGCACCGACTTCATGCCGGCGCTGCAGGAAGGGGCGCTGGCGATCAATGCCGTCCGGCTTCCGAACGCGTCGCTGGAGGGCGCGGTGAAAGTGTCGACCGAGATCGAGAAGCGGCTGCTGAAGCTGCCCGAGGTGGCGGCCGTCGTCTGCAAGACGGGCCGGGCCGAGATCTCGGAAGACCCGATGGGCCCCGAGCAGAGCGATATCTTCATCACGTTCCGGCGGCCGGCGGCCGGGGAGAAGCTCCGGACGCAGGACGAGATGACCGAGGTGATCCGTGCCGAGCTCGAGCAGATCGTCGGGCTGCGGTACTCGTTCTCCCAGCCGATCGCCCTGCGCGTCAACGAGCTGATCTCGGGCATCAAGAGCGACGTGGCGATCAAGATCTTCGGCGACGACCTCGAGGTGCTCAAGACGTTCGCGCAGCGGGCAACCGGGATCGCGGCAACGGTCGATGGGGCCAGGGACGTGAAATCGACGCAGATCTCGGGCATGTCCCAGATCGAGATCGAGATCGACCACGACGCGGCCTCGCGATACGGGCTGAACGTGGGCCAGATCAACACCATCATCGAAACGGGCGTCGGCGGGAAGGTCGTTTCCAAGCTGATCGAAGGCCAGCAGCGGTTCGCCATCGCCGTGCGGTTCGGCGAGAAATGGCGGGACAACGAAGAGGCCATCGGCCAGCTCAAAGTGCCGGCCGGCAACGGCTCCTGGGTGCCTCTCGATCAGATCTGCCGCATCCGGCAGGTCGAGACGCCGATCGAGATCACCCGGGAAAACGGCCACCGGCGCATGGTCGTCGAGACCAACGTCCGGGGCCGGGATCTCGGCGGTTTCGTCGCGGATCTGCGCGCGAAGATGGCGCCGCTCGAGAAGGAGCTGCCGCCCGGGTATTACATCGAGTACGGCGGCCAGTTCGAGAACCAGCAGCGGGCCATGGCGCGGCTGGAGGTCGTGGTGCCGGCGGCGATCGTGCTGATCTTCATCCTGCTGGTTCTGGCGATGGGGTATGTGCGGGATGCCCTGCTCGTCATCCTGAACCTGCCCTTCGCGCTCGTCGGGGGCATCGTCGCGGTCATCGGGTTCGGCATGTCGCTGTCGGTGTCGGCGGCGGTGGCCTTCATCGTTCTCCTGGGAATCGCGGTTCAGAACGGGGTGCTGCTCGTCGCGTTCTTCCGGCAGCTCCTGCACGAAGGCTGCTCGATCAATCGCGCGGTCCGGCGCGGCTGCGCGATCCGGTTCCGGCCGCTGGTGATGACCGCCCTGACGTCGTTCATCGGCCACCTGCCGATGCTGTTCGCCACGGGCTCGGGCGCGGAAATCCAGAAGCCGCTCGCCGTCGTGGTCATGGGCGGCCTGGTCACCTCGACCATCCTGACCCTGCTCATTCTGCCCGTTCTCTTCCGCTGGACCGAGTCCCGCTGGCTCCTCCACCGCCGTGCCCGCCACCAGGCCCGGCTGCGGAGCGCGTGACGCCGGTTCCGTACCGGGTTCCCCGAGAAAAGCGACCGGGCGGCCATCCGTTGTGTGGATGGCCGCCCGGTCTGGGTTTGCGGGAGTTCTTCCGTCAGGGAAGCTTGTGGGCGTTCACGAAGGGCAGGCGGGCGCGCAGGAGGTTTTCTGCCAGGCTGCCGATCGAGGCGGCCGAACCGCCCTTGGCGGCGAAGGCGCGGGCGATGACGAGCGCCTGCTGGATGTCTTCGGCGGAGTCGAGCGCGTTGATCTCGTTGGCGACGGCGGCGCGGGTCGATTTCTGGCCGGCGAGGGCTGCCTGGAACTCGGGGGAGTGCTTCGGCGTCTCGGGGCTCATCAGGGAGAACAGGTATTCATCAGCCTGGACGGCGGTGGTCAGGACCTTGGTGAACTGGGCACCGTCGAGGGAAAACGCAGGGGAGATCACGCCAATCGTGAGGACCGCGAGCAACAGCATGACAAACCGGTTCATGAATCATTCTCCTGTCTGAAGTTCGTTTTTGAAATGTTGGGCGAGATAAAGCAGGATTCATGCCAGCCGTTTCCGCGTCGGCCGGTTCCTTGGAACCGGGCTTCCCGAGCCATCTTTGTCGATGCCCGAGGTGCCCCGCCTTCCCCGACCGCCGGAAATTCGTACCCCCTCCTGCCTGCTTTTCGGCACCACCGCCCATGTGCCCCTGCGTCCGCTTGTAGCGCGCGGGCGGGAGTGGTATCGTGGGCCGGAAGGCCGATCCACACACATCGCATGCGCGAATCCGCGCTCTTTCAACATGGGAGACGATCATGGCTGATCCGAATCTTTCCTCTTTCATCTGGTCGGTTGCCGACCTGCTGCGCGGGGACTACAAACAGTCCGACTACGGAAAGGTCATTCTGCCGTTCACCGTGTTGCGGCGCCTCGACTGCGTGCTGGAGCCGACCAAGGCCGCCGTGCTGGCCGAAAAGGCGGCCCGGGAAAAAGCGGGGCTGAATCCCGAGCCGTTCCTGCTGAGGAAATCCGGCCAGCTGTTCTACAACACCTCGCCGCTGGACCTGAAGAAGCTCATGGGCGACCACGACCACATCGGCGAGAACCTCCGCGCCTACGTTCAGGCGTTCTCGCCCGCCGTGCGCGATATTTTCGAGAGCTTCGACTTCCACACCCAGGTCGACAAGCTCGCCAGGGCCGGCCTGCTGTATCTCGTGACCGAAAAGTTCGCCACGATCGACCTCCACCCGGACACCGTCAGCAACGCCCAGATGGGCCTCGTCTTCGAGGAGCTGATCCGCAAATTCTCGGAACTCTCGAACGAGACCGCCGGAGAGCATTTCACGCCCCGCGATGCGATCCGGCTGATGGTCAACCTGATATTCATCGAGGACGACGACGCCCTCACGAAGCCCGGCACCGTGCGCACCCTCTACGACCCGACCGCCGGCACCGGCGGCATGCTGAGCGTTGCCGAAGAGCATCTCGCAACCCTGAACCCCGATGCCCGGCTCGTCATGCACGGGCAGGAGCTGAACCCCGAGTCCTACGCCATCTGCAAGGCCGACATGCTCATCAAGGGCCAGGA
>DAOOQQ010000046.1:0-36761 GCA_035388825.1 Candidatus Ozemibacteraceae bacterium | reverse complement strand
GAGCTCGCGGCCGGCATGAACGGCCTTCGTCAGGGAGACATGACGGCCCGGGTCCGGTGTGATGCGGGCGACGAGTTCGGTGAACTCGCCCACGCGTTCAACCAGATGGTCGAGGATCTCCAGGAAGTGCAGATGGCGAAGTCGGTCCAGGATGCCCTGATCCCGGCCGGCCGGCTCCTCGTGCCGGGCTTCGATGCCCTCGTCGTCATGGAGCGGGCATCCGAACTGAGCGGGGATTACGTCGATGCCGTGGAGCTTTCCGACGGACGCCGGCTGTTCGTGACGGGGGATGTCAGCGGCCAGGGAACGAGCGCCGCCCTGGCGATGGCGATGGCCAAGTCCCTTGTCGTCCAGGCTGCCGACGAGGGGGGTGACCCCGTGAGTCTGCTTGAGCAGATCGACCGGACGCTCTTTCGCCTGCTCGAACCGCGCCGGCTGTTGTTCTTCACCGCGGCCCGGCTCGATCCCGCGACGGGAACCGTCGAACTCTCCTGCGCCGGCGCCCCGTATCCCGTGATTCTCCGGAACGACGGCCGGCGGGAATCTCTCCGGATGCCGCATCTGCCCCTGGTCGCCACGGCCCGCCCCACGCCGTTCCCCCGGCTCGTCGCCGGACTCGACCCCGGAGACATGCTCGTCATGCTGACCGACGGGATGATCCGAAACCTCAGCCCCGAGGGCGAGCCGTTCGGCCTCGACAACTTCGAGCGAGCCCTGGAATCAGCCCCTCGTAACGATGCAGAGGCCATCGCCCATCATCTCATGACGGCTTATCGGGCTGCGACGGGACCGGGAGCCCACGAGGATGACCTTTCCCTGCTCGTTCTCCGACGCCGATCCGGCCCGGATGACACCGTTGGCCTTGCGTCTCCCCCGAAGAACGGGCTAGAATAGAATCGGAGGCCGGAAGCGTATTCCGCCAAAAAGGGGAGGAGACACCCATGCCTGTCGACAAAAAGCCGGCTGCCGTCGTCGTAGCGGCAGGACCGAACGCCTGTCCGTCCTGCCGTGCCCAGAACGAGCCTGGCAGCCTGATGTGCAAACGATGCGGTGAGATCCTCTCCTCGAAAGGCAAACGCACCCCGACACAGGAATACGACGGCACCGAAGGCGGTTTCCACCCCGGCTGCTGGGTCGCGATCGCCGTGATGATGCTCGGCGCCATCCTGTTTTTCTTCCTCGCCGTCCGGGGCGGGGCGAAGCCCGGCACCTGCGAATACAACCAGGGCCACATCGGCATGGCCGTCGTGCGATACAACAAGGCCCATCCCGACATGAAAATGACGACCCTCGACCTCGCCGAGCTGCAGAAGCCGGGCAAGAGCGGCAAGCCGCTCCTCAAGGAAACACCGGTCTGCCCCGTCGATTCCTCCGCCCGCTACGAACTCGACGCGGATGGCGTGACGGTGATCTGCACCTCCTGCTCGAAAAAGCGAAAACGCTGAGGCCGTCTTCGACCCCGCGACGCCGGCAGCCGCCCGGAACGCCCCCTGCCCGCCCCGAGAAGTGGCATTGACGCCGTACGGCAGGCTTGCTATGCTGACGGAGCCCGGGGGATGGGAGTGACACCCATGCCGGAAATGCCGGGAAAAACCGCTTGGCGGGAGTGTGTATGCTTCACGGGCATCCGAAAGTCCCTGTTCTTTTGTTGTGTTTCCTTCTGATCGCCGGCTTCCTGCCTGCTCAGGATCTCACCGCCACCCTGTTCAACCAGGGCATGCAGTTGTATGCCCGCCAGGACTGGGCCGGAGCGGCCGATTACCTGGGCCAGGTGTGCGACATGAATCCCGAACTGCACCAGGCACGCTACTACCTGATCTACTCCCTGCTGGCAGCAAAGCAGCAGACGAAGGCCCTCGAGCACGCGAAGATCCTGAGCGAGAAGAACCCTTCGGACAAAACCTTCGCCGACCTTCGCGACCAGATCGCCAAAATGTCGCCGATTGCCGGCCAGGCAGCCGCTGCGCCGAAGCCCGTTCCCCAGGAAGTCATTCTCGGCGGATACACCCCGGCCGCACCCACGAGCGAGCCCCGACGGCCCGAGCCGGCCTCGGCGACGGCAAAGCCTGCCACGAAGCCTTCCGGCGACCTCGAGGCGGCGATTTCCCAGATCGACGTCGAGCAGTTCGCCTCGGCGGCCCAGATGCTCGATGCCATCCTGAAGAAAGAGCCGAAAAACCAGCGGGCCCTGCATTATCGCGGTGTTGCCGAGCTCAACCAGCGCCAGTTCGACAAGGCCTGCGGCTGGTTCGAAAAAGCGCTTGCCCTGAAGAGCGACAACTTCGAGACGCTGTTCCTGCTCGGCGATGCCCGCCTGAAAAGCGGCGACGGCAAGAAAGCCCAGGACGCCTTCGAAAAAGCCCTCAAGATCCGGCCCAATGACGTATTCGCGATGCTGAACCTGGCCGATGCCAAACGCAAACAGGGGGCCGTGAAAGAGGCCATCGAGATCTACACCCGCGTGAAGGAGATCGATCCCAATGTCGTCGAGGCGCGACTCGCCCTGGCCGAAACCCTCATCGACGAGGGCAAGCTCGACGAGGCCGCGACCGCGGTGAACGAGGTGCTCGCGACCGATCCCGAAAACGTCCAGGCCCATTTCATCAAGGGCAAGGTGCTGTACCGCAACAACCTCATCGACGACGCCGTCGCCGAGATGCGGCTCGCCCTCACGGGCCGGCCCGACGACGTGTATATCAAGACCTGGCTCACCAAAGTCCTTCTGAGCGGCTTCAAGACCACCGAGGCCCTCGACGTCGCCGGCCAGATCCTCAAGGCCGACCCGGAGAATTTCGATGCCCGGCTGTTGACCGCCGAATCCCTCATCGCGAACGGCGAGGTCTCGGATGCCCGCGACCACCTCGACCAGGCCGAGAAAGTTCGCAAATCCCCGGAAATCACGCGCCTCCGCGCCATGCTGGCCCGGAAAGCCGGCAACAACGACGAGGCAAAATCATATTATGCTGTATATATTCAACAAGATGCAAAAAACGGGTATGCATCCGTCGAGTATGCCCAGTTTCTCGAGGAAATCAACGAACTGCAGGAAGCCGTGAACGTCCTGAAGGCGATGAAAGCGGCTTTCCCCGGCACCACCCTCGAACAGACGGCGGATGCGCGGATCGACGAGATCGAGGCGAAGCTCTCGCCCGGTACGAACGCCGCTCCCGCGGCATCCCCCGATGCGGCATCGGAAGATCCCGGCAGGGTTCGCTACTGATCCCCGTCACACGACCAGACACGAAAGGAACGTCGCACCATGTGTGGAATCATCGGCTACATCGGCACCAGGCCGGCCAATGAAGTGATCTTCGAGGGGCTCACCCGCCTCGAATACCGGGGATACGACTCGGCCGGCATCGCCGTCCGCGAGGGTGACGGGCTGCTGGTGCGAAAGGATATCGGCAAGCTCCGCCATCTGCGCACGATCCTCGTCGACGAGTTCGGCTCGACCAGCTCCCAGGGCATCGGCCACACCCGCTGGGCGACCCACGGCCGCCCTTCCGCCTTCAATGCCCATCCCCACGGCGACTGTCACGGCACCCTCCAGGTGGCCCACAACGGGATCATTGAGAACTACCTCAAGCTCAAACAGAAGCTGATCCAGTCCGGCCACACCTTCGTCTCCGAAACCGACTCCGAGGTTCTGGCCCATCTGATCGAATCCCACTACAAGGGGAACCTCGAATCGGCCGTCTTCGCGGCGCTCGCCGAGGTCGAAGGGGCCTACGCGATCGTCGTCCTCCACCGCGACCACCCCGACCGCCTCGTCTGCGCCCGCAAGGAAAGCCCGCTCATCGTCGGCCTCGGCGAACACGAGAACTTCGTGGCTTCCGACGTGACCGCGATCATGCAGCACACCCGCCGCGTCGTCTACCTCGACAACCAGGAGGGCGCCACCGTCTGCCGCGAGGGGATCGAGTTCTTCCGGCTCGACGGCACCCCCGTCGAGAAGACCGTCACCCAGATCGAATGGAACCCGGTGGCGGCCGAAAAGGGCGGCTTCCCCCACTTCATGCTCAAGGAGATCTACGAGCAGCCCCAGGTGATCCGCAACACGATCGGCGGCCGCACATCCGAAGAGGAAGGGAAGATCTATCTCACCGAGCTCGGCCTCTCCGGCCCCGACATCTTCAAGACCCAGCGCATCGTCATGGTGGCTTGCGGAACGGCCTACTATGCCGGCTGCGTCGGGAAATACCTGATCGAACAGCTCGTCCGCGTGCCCGTCGAGTGCGACCTGGCCAGCGAGTTCCGGTACCGTTCCCCCCTCGTCGATGCGAACACCCTCGTGGTCGCGATCAGCCAGTCCGGGGAAACGGCCGACACGCTTGCCGCCGTTCGCGAGGCCCGTTCGCGCGGCGCGAAGGTGCTCGGCATCGTCAACGCCAAGGAAAGCACGCTGACCCGCGAAGTGGACGGTCTCGTCTACATCCACGCCGGCCCCGAAATCGGCGTCGCCTCGACCAAGGCCTACATGGCCATGCTGACGGCGATCACGCTGCTGGCGCTGTTGCTGGGCAAGATCCGGGGCTGTCTCAGTCCCGAGTTCGTCAAACAGACGATCCGCGACCTCAAGATCCTGCCTCAGCAGATCGAACGGATCCTCGCGAACGTCGAGCCGATCCGGGCGCTCGCCGAGCGGTTCCGTGACGCTCGCAACTTCCTCTTCCTCGGCCGGGGTATCAACTACCCGACCGCCCTCGAAGGGGCTCTCAAGCTGAAGGAAATCAGTTACATCCATGCCGAGGCCTACGCGGCCGGCGAGATGAAACACGGCCCGATCGCCCTGATCGACAAGGAGCTGCCGGTGATGGCCGTGGCGACCGAGTCGTCGGTGCTCGACAAGCTGCTCAGCAACCTCAAGGAAGTGCAGGCCCGGTCGGGAATTCTCATCGCCATCGTCACCGAGGGCAACGAGGAGATCCGTCACCAGGTCGAGCATATCATCGAGGTGCCCAAGGTGCCCGAGATCCTGTCGCCGATCCTCAACGTCGTGCCCATGCAGCTGTTCGCCTACTTCGTCGCCGATCTCCGCGGCCTCGACGTCGACCAGCCCCGTAACCTCGCCAAGTCCGTCACCGTCGAGTGAGCCGCCCGCGTTTCCTCTTCATCGTATCCCTGAGAACCGATCCACAGATGACACAGATGTCGCAGATGAACAGAATGAAGCGCGGGGAAACCCGCTTTCAGTTTGCGGGGAAAATGGACGTCGTCCGGGGCGCTCTCTGTGATGTCACCTGGTCCGAACGACCACCCCACGCGTAGGGGCGGATCGTGATCCGCCCAGGATGGGCTGTGATAGATTTCGCTTTCCCTGTAGAGATGTTCATGCTGCCGTCACGATCCGACTCGGTGTCTCTGTGCCTCCGTGGTGCGTTCTCCTTTTCTGGGCGTGTGACAACATAAAGGATATACGATGGAATCCAAGACTCTCGAAAATCTCGAGTTTGAGAAGGTTTTGAAGCTGATTGCCGGGTTCGCCGGCTCGCGGGCCGGCCAGGAAGCGGTTCTGGCCCTGGCCCCGACCTCGGATCTCGGGACGATCGAAACCGCCATGGCCGAGCTCGACGAGCTGACGGCGTTCATTTCGGGCGGCGGGCATCTGCCTGTCGGCGGCCTGCGCGACCTGCGCGATGTGTTGGTCCGGCTGAGGGCCGGCTCCGAGAGCCTCGGCGGTGAGGAGCTCCTGATCGTCCGGGCGGATATCGAGGTGGCCCGCGCCGTCCAGAAAGCGTTCGAATCCTCCGGCTGGTTTTCCGAACGGTATCCTGACAGCCGGGTGGCCGAACGGGTTGCGCGGATGCCGACGCTTGGCACGGCCCATCGCGAGATCGTCCAGGCCATTTCGGACAAGGGCGAGGTGCGGGATGACGCATCACCCCGGCTTGCCTCGATGCGCCGCGAACTTGCCCAGGTCCGCAGCGAGATCGAACGACGATTGACCGAGCTGGTGAACGCCGGCGGCGAGATGTTCCAGGACCGCTTCTTCACGATTCGCAACGATCGGTATGTCGTTCCCGTCCGCTCCTCCAGTCAGAGCCTGGTGCAGGGCCTGGTTCATGACACCTCCGGCTCGGGACAGACGGTGTTCATGGAGCCTCTCGAGTATCTTCCCCTCAACAATCGCCTGGCGCGGCTGCGGTCCGAAGAGCGGGAAGAAGTGTTGCGCATCCTGCGCGCCCTCACCGATCTCCTGCGCGGCGCGAGCGCGGAGCTTGCCGAGATGTTCGGAACGCTCGTCTTCTGCGATGCGCTGCTGGCGCGGGTCAAATTCGCCCGGGCCTATGATGCCCGGCGGCCCGAGATCGCCCCCGGGCGTGAGATGCACCTCGTGAATGCCCGGCATCCGCTTCTCCACCCGGAATGCGTCCCGCTGGAGCTGTCGATGGATCCGAAAAAAGCCTGTGTTGTCGTCACGGGTCCGAACGGCGGCGGGAAGACCGTTGCCCTCAAGATCGTCGGGGTGAACGCCCTGCTTATGCAAGCTGGGTGTTATATATTGGCAGATACAGGATCTTGTCTTCCCGTGTTCGACGAGATCCTGGCCGATATCGGCGAGGCGCAGAGCATCGAGGAGCATCTCTCCACCTTCACGTCGCATCTGAAACGGCTCAAGGAGATGCTGGACGTGTGCGGCCCGAAATCCCTCGTGTTGATCGACGAAATCGGCGGCGGCACCGATCCATCCGAGGGCGCCGCGCTGGCGGGGGGGATTCTGAAGGAGATCACGCGTCGGGGGGCGTATTCCCTCGTGACGTCGCACTTCGATGC
Source organism: Candidatus Ozemibacteraceae bacterium (assembly GCA_035388825.1). Taxonomy (GTDB): domain Bacteria; phylum Muiribacteriota; class Ozemobacteria; order Ozemobacterales; family Ozemobacteraceae; genus MWAR01. Next base: position 29,987 of record DAOOQQ010000046.1, on the reverse strand, counting down.
GCTCAAGGAAGTGGCATTCGTGACCCCGGGCTTCGTCAACGCGGGCATGGAGTTCGACGAATCCTCGTTCCGGCCCACGTTCCGGTTCCTCATGGGGGTGCCGGGGCGAAGCAACGCGCTCGCCGTCGCGCGGCGGTTCGGGCTTCCCGAGGCTGTTCTGGCCGATCTCTCACTTCGGATGGGCACGGGGGGAAACGAGGAAAAAGCTTTGTTCGCGGCTCTCGAGCAGGAGCGCCACCGGGCCGAAGCGTTGCGGCGTGCCTGGGAGCAGAAAACCTTCGAGGCCGACCGGCGCCAGGCCGAACTCGACGCGGCCCTCGAGCAGCTCAAGGAGTTTCGGCGAACGAAGCGGGATGCCGCGACCGAGGAGTTCGAGACAAAGCTTCGTGAGCGGCTGCGCGAGATCGAGACTGTCATCCACGAACTGAGATCCGCCGCATCGCGCGGTGTCGGTGTCGAAGCAGACGTGGATCGCGCACGGGAGCTTCTCACCGGTGCGAAACGCTCGCTTGACGAGCTCGATGCACATCGGCAGGCTGGCGAGTCCCGGGCCGAGAGTCGGGAAGAACCTTTGCGCCAGGGGGAGTTCGTCGTCTGGACCGGCATGCCTCATCCCGGCATCCTCGAATCGCTGGATGAAAACCGGGGGAGGGCGGTTGTCTCGTATGAAGGCAAGCGAATGACGGTCCCTCTCGACCAGCTTCGCCATGCCAGCATCAAGATCCAGCCTCAAAAGCCGGTATCGACCGTCGTCGGCACGGCAACCCCCCTCATGAGAGACGAGATCGACCTGCGCGGGATGCGGGTCGAGGAGGCGCTGGAACAAACCGAGAGCTATCTCAAGACAGCCGAAGCACAGAAGCTCGGCCGTGTCTTCCTTATTCATGGGAAGGGGACAGGGGCGCTCCAGAAGTCGATCCACGAGTTCCTGAAAAAGAGCCGGTGGCGGTCGAAGTTCCGGTTCGGGCGGTATGGCGAAGGGGATCTCGGAGTGACCGTCGTCGTGTTCGACCCGGCTGCCGATGCCCAGAAACCCGGAGAAGAGGAGCACAGCGGGCGTGGCGTGCGTCTGAGCCCCGGGAGAAAGCCGAAAGGCGGCCGTGAGCGGTGAGCTTTTTTTGACACGGCCCTTCTGGGTGGGTATCATGGGGGGGTGAATGCCGCGGCGCATTCCTAGAGAAACCAGCCGCAAGGGATACCCATGGACAATTCGATGAAACTGGGCCTGAGCCAGAAACTCACTCAGACCCTCAAAATGACGCCGGAAATGCAACTGGCGATCAAGATTCTCCAGTTGAACAGCATCGAGCTGAAGAACCAGATCGAGGAGGTGCTCGAGACCAACCCGATCGTCGAACTCGACGAGAAGGATGCGGTTTCGACCGAGGTGCCCCTCGACAAGCTGCCCGAGACGGCTGCCGACCAGTCGGCCCCGCCGCCCTCGACGGATTTCGCCGAGCCGGGCCGTCAGGATTACGCCATCGACTGGCAGAAATACATCCAGGACAGCGAAAGCTCCGAGATCCGTGTTTCCGCCGGCGGCTACGCCGGGGACGAGGAGACCACCTTCGAGAATTTCACCTCGAAGAAAAGCACGTTGCGGGACCATCTCGAGACGCAGCTCCGGGAAGCCCCACTCAATCCGACCGAATTGAAAATCGGGGAGTATATGATCGGGCTGGTCGACCGCAACGGCTACCTGCGCCACTCGCGAGACCAGATCGCCGACCTCCTCAAGATCGACCAGGCCGTCGTCGACCGCGTCATCCGTGCGATCCAGAACATGGACCCGCCCGGCGTCGGCGCGTTCGACCTGCGTGAATGCCTCCTGATCCAGGCGCGCGACGAAGGGTATCACGATGATGCCGTGACGGCTGTCATCGACCGACACCTGGAGCATCTGGCGGCAAACAAGCTGCCTGCGATATCCAAAGAAACCGGTTTCGACATCGAGGAGATCCAGGCCGCGGTCGAGATCATCAAATCCTTCAATCCGAAGCCGGGAGCCGCGTTCCCCTCGGGCAGCGACGAAGTCTACGTCACGCCCGACGTGTTCATCCAGAAAGTCGACGGGGAATACGTTGCATCCCTGAACGAGCGCGATGTGCCGCGTCTCCGCATCAATACGCTGTATCGGGACGCGATGAAGAACAAGGAGATCACCGACAAGGCGACCTATGAGTTCATCCGCTCCAAACTCGAAGCAGCGAAGTCTTTCCTGCGATACGTCGACAAGCGCAAAGAAACGATCCTGAATGTCACGCGAGCCATCATCGAGGTTCAGCGCGACTTTCTCGATTTCGGCATCCTGCACCTCAAGCCCCTCACCCTCCAGGATGTCGCGGGAATGGCCGGTGTGCACGAGTCAACGGTCAGCCGTGCAACCAGCGGCAAGTATGCCCAGACCCCGCGTGGCCTGTTCGAACTCAAGTTCTTCTTCTCCGGCGCCGCCCGCACGCAAAGCGGTGAGGACGTGTCCACCCTCGCCGTCAAACGGCGCATCGAAGACCTCGTGAAACAGGAAGACCCCGCCAAGCCGCTTTCCGACAGCGATATCGTCACCCGGCTCAAAGCCGACGGGATCTATATCGCACGACGTACGGTCGCGAAATACCGGATGGAATTGAATATTCTCAGCTCTTCGACACGCAAACGGGCATGAAAATGTTGCATTTACGCCTGATTGCAGATAAAGTTTTACGAGAGGGTCAAGTTTTCACTGCAATATGCCGATGAGTGCTACATCCAATCCAATGACGGACACCGATGCATAAACGATACTTCATTTCGTTGCTTTTCGCGGTCCTGTTCCTGGCAGCGTCTCAGGCGTCTGCCCAGGAGACCCTTGCTCCCGGCGATCGTATTCGCGTCTGGGTGAAGGGCGAGCCCGATCTCACCGTCGAGCGTGTCATCGGGAGTGATGGCAGCATTGCGTATCCCCTGATCGGCAACGTCGGGATGAATGGCCTGAAACCCCATGAAGCCGCGCGCGTCATTGCACGCATGCTCGATGACGGGTATATCCGACAGCCGCTCGTCCAGGTCGACGTGACATCCCGTGCCGCCGTGCGGCCCGAAGCCGCCCGAGTTCAGCCCGAAGAGGCCGGTGAGGTGACGAGTTCCGAAGCTTCCTCGGCCGGCGCCGGCGCGCCGACGGTCATCGAAGTCGTTGACGGGAAGACGGGGGAAGGGATCGGCAATGCCGCCCTTCTTCTTGGGGGCAAAATCTACCAAAGCAACCGTCTCGGTCAGATCGTGGCCGAGGCTCTCACCGGCCGGATCGTCCTTCTCGCCGACGGTTACAAGATCCTTCAGGGGCCGGCCGACCGGTTCGTCCGGACAGGCAATCCCGCCCGGATCATCATGGACCGCATCACCCTCGCCCGCGAGATCACCGTGAAGGTGATCGATGCGGATACGAAGAAGCCCCTTCCCGGTGCTCTGGTGAAACTCGATGAAATGAGCGTGAAGACGAACGGCCAGGGCATCTTCAAGGTGAAAGACATTCGCAAGGAGTTCGGAGAAATCCGGCTCGAGATGGCCGGATACAAACCCCTCCGCAGAGTGCTCGATTTCAAGGGCCCTGCCGAGCAGGTGCTGGCATTGAAGCGCCATGAGTAGGGTGGGGTTCACCCTCATCGAACTGATCGTCGTCGTCGCGGTGATCGCCGTATTGTCGGTCACCGCGTATAGTTATTACCAGGATTCGATCGAGACGGCCCGGTTCAATGTCGTGAGGCAGAATCGGGCTCTCGTGCAGGATGCCCTCGGAAGGTATTTCCAGAGCAACCTTTCCTATCCCGTCGATCTGCGTGCGCTGACCCCCACCTATCTGACCAAATACGTCGACGCGCTGCTGGTCGAGCCGCTCGGGAATGCTACGATCGAGGTGGAAATTCCTGGTACTATTCCGGTCGGTATAGATCCTTCGGACGTGAATCCGTTGCAGGCGACCGGTGCGTTCGTTTGGGTGACCGACGCGGTCAACCAGGCATACGGGGGAAAGCAACGGCGTCAGATTCGGGCCGTGCGGGTCAGGGCCGCGAACGGCATACTCGTAGAATAGATCAGACCACGGAGGGGACGAACCATGGCCGAACAGGCAAAACGACAGCCTGACCAGACGCCGGCGCCGGCGCCGGAAACCCCGGGCTCCGAGCCCCGGGGGCTCCTTTCCTACCTCAATCCCTTCTACGGCCACATCTCGCTCAGCGAACGGCTGCTGTTCACGAAATACTTCGCCACCTTGACCAAGGCCGGTATCCCCGTGCTGCGCTCGCTCGCGACGCTCGCGCGCCAGATGCAGACCGGCCCGTTCCGGAAGATGATCTGGGAGATGCGCAACGACGTCGAGGGCGGCATTCCCTTGAACATGGCCTTCCGCAAGAACGAAGACACGTTCGGCCTGTTGTACACGAACCTGATCCGGGTCGGTGAGGAAAGCGGCCGGCTGTTCAATGTTCTCGACCGGCTCAGCTCCCTGCTCGACCGGCAGATCAAACTTCGCCGCAAGGTGATGGCCGCGATGACCTATCCCGCGATCATCACCCTCGTTGCCACGGGAGTCGTGCTGTTTCTGATGCTCGCTGTGATTCCCCAGTTCGCGAAACTGTTCGCCCAGTTCGGCCAGGAACTCCCCTGGATCACCCAGACCGTCATCGACGTAAGCAGCTTCCTCGGGAACAACGTACTCAACCTGATAGCCGCTCTGGTGACGTTCCTGCTCGTCATCTACCAGGTGAACCAGACGACGGCCGGCAGACAATTCTTCGATACCGTCAAGCTGAAGATGCCGTTGCTGGGAAATCTGACCCAGAAATACGCGATCGCGATGTTCGCCCGGAATATGGCGACGCTGTTCCAGTCCGGCGTCACGATCATCACGGCCATGAAGATCAGCATCGAGTCCATCGAGAACATCATCATTTCAGATGCGCTGAAGCACGTCGTGAATGAGGTCGAAGGCGGTCAGCCGATCGCCAAGGCGCTGGTGCGGGTGAACATCATGCCCGAGCTTTCGACTCAGATGATCGAGGTTGGCGAAGAGTCGGGAAACCTCGATGACATGCTGGAAAAGGTCGCCGACTTTTACGAGGACGAGATCAACTTCCTTGTCGACCAGTTGACCGCGATGGTCGAACCGATCTTCATCGTGGTGCTCGGCACCCTCGTTGGCGTCATCGTCGTGGCCATGTACCTGCCGATCTTCCGTATGGCGAAAGTCGTCTCTGGAGGCGCCGGCGGCGCGGGCATGTAACGTAAATCATGAAGAGGTTGCGAGGCACGGGGAACGGAACACTCCCCGTGCCTCGCGGCTTTTGGATGACATGCGTCGATCGTCCCGGACGATAGTTGTTGAAATTACATTTATATCTTCGGAACTCGGGTAACCCTGACGATAAACACAGTGGATTACTGTATTTCTGCAGGGTGCCTGACACACAACAAGGAGCGTGACCATGCAAAACCAGCGAGCCCGGCGCCGCACATCGATGTGGGGGGTTCTCCTCGGTCTTTCGATGCTGGGATGCCTGACAGGCAACACCGCCCTGGGTGCTGTTTTGACGGATCTTTCGGTGAAGGAGCTGGATGCGAAGAATCTGTGCCTCTTTGCCGGTCACGAGATTGGGGACATCAGTGCGCGACAGGTGGCACCGGATGTTCTCGAACTGGATCTCCCGGATTATTCGTTTGCCGGCGGTCCCCGTATCGCCGTCGCCCCTCACCCGAAGGTGAAGTTCCTGCGCATCAGCCAGGCGAGCCGCCAGCCGGCCGTCGTCCGCATCGCTGCCGTATTTGCCGATGGATACCAGTTCGAACCCCGCGTCGAGAACGGTCGCTTGATACTCGCTCAGATTTCCGAGGATAAGCTGAAACCTTCGGCGATATCCCCGGAGCGGGTGAATACCGAGATGGTGGCGGCGCCCCTTCCGAAAGCGACCCCGACCCGGTCGGGGGTTTCGGATGTCCTCGATCAGCGTGTCAGTCTCCAGTTCGAACAGCAGGAGCTGTCGACGATTCTCGACGCCCTGGCGCAAAAGTTCGGGCTTCGGGTCTTCGCCGACGCCGGCGTCAAGGGAAAATTCACGGTCCATGCGACGGATATGCCTCTTCGGGAGGTGCTGAAGAGCCTCCTGCTGCAGAAGAACTTCCAGTATACCCTCCGGGGCAAAGACCTGACCGTCATCTCCCTGGGGCAGCATGCCGACCGGGTGGCCCGCGAGCTGCTGTTCAAGGATCTCAGCCTGAAAGACGCGCTGCAGACGCTTTCGCGTATGATGAACGTCAACCTCATCATCCACGAGTCCGTCCAGGACAAGAACGTGAACTTCTACGTCGAAAACCTCAGCCTCGATGAGCTTCTCGAGCTGCTGATCACGACGAATGATCTGGTGAAGAAGCCTCACAACGAGAACACCTATGTCATCATGACCCGGGAGGACGCCCGGAAATACGGCAAGAAACAGTATCGGACCTTCAAGCTCGTCAATGCCAAGCCGAGCGAAGTCATCAGCATGATCACCGGGAGCAAATCCCTCGCCGAGAAGATCGACACGGGAAACATGGCGATCAATGAGCGCATCAACGCGTTGTCCGTTTACGAGACCCCGGAAAATCTCGATCTGATCGCTCGCGTCATCGAAAACATCGATGAGAAGCTCAAGCAGGCTGTCATCGAGGTCAAACTGCTCGAAGTGAACCGCTCTGCGACGCGCGATTTAGGGATCGACATCAACCGGGGCGCGGGGGTCGAAGTGCAGGTAGCCGACATCACCCGGATTCCGACCTCCTATGCGATCGGGGCCAAGCTCGTGATGCTCGAGAAGCAGGGGAAGGCGAAGGTGCTGTCCAGCCCCAAGATCCGCGCCGTTCACGGCAAGGAAGCGACGATCAACATTGGCCAGAAGATCCCGGTGCCGTATTATCGGTATGAAGTCGCCTCGACGACCTATCTGGGGTATGTGCCCCAGACCTACAAGGAATACCGGGATCTCGACACGGGCATCGAACTGAACGTGACCCCCGAGATTTCTCACGACAATGAAATCAGTCTCGACATCAACCTGCGGGTGGACGAGGTCATCAAGATCAACGACGATGGCCAGCCCACGCGCAACAGCCGCAGCTCCCACTCCTACATCAGGGTCAAGGACGGTGAGACGGTCGTTCTCGGAGGCCTGATCTCGAGCCAGGATACGACGGACATCGACAGCCCGGCGCTGATCAACAAGATTCCGCTGTTGAAGCGGTTGACCAGCAAGACCAAGAATGTGAAGAGCGATGTCGAGATGATCATGCTCGTGACCCCCCGACTCGTGAATCTCGATGTGCCTGAAGCCCAGGGGGGCGAGCCTTCGGAACTGGTCATCCAGTCGAAGCAGTGACGTCGGAAGACATACGGTGAAATGATGCGCATATCCCGATTCCGGAGCCTCGATTCCCGCGGATTCAATCTGATCGAGCTGATGGTCGCTCTGATCATCATTGCGACGCTCGTGTTGATTGCCATCCGGGAATATGCCGAGTATGTCCAGCGGGCCAAGATCACGAAAGCCCAGATGGACCTCGAGGAGCTGGGAAAATCGGTGCGCATGTACAACACCCGCGAGGATCAGCCGTTCCGGATCGCCACATTCACGGTGAGGGAGCTGGGCAGATTCGTGGGCACCTATCTCGAAAAGGAACCGCCGAGTGATCCCTGGGGACGCCCCTATCGGCACAACGCCGATCTCGGGGTCGTCTACTCGGTTGGACCGGATGGCCTGGATTCGCAGAAATTCACCGGTCTCGCCACGATGGCGGATGATATTATCGTGCGCTATATACCTGCGGAGTTCTTCATCACGAAAGCCGAGTATGTCGATGCAAACCGGAATAACCTCGTCGACTTCGGGGACCGTCTGGATATCCATTTCTCCCGGCCTGCCATGATGACGAATGTGACGGTGTTCGATTTCCTGACAAAGAACCCCGAACGTGCCCTGGGAAGCGCGATCATCGCGAGTCCGGCACAGGGAAAGATCCTCTCGTTCCTCTTCGCTGCTCCGGTGCCACCGAAAATCCGGGTTGGCGAAACGACGATCGTTCCGCGAGAATTCATCGAATCCGTGATCGACTGCTCGCCTCAGCCCCAGCCCCTTCGACGGCTGGAAGAAGTGGTGATCCAGCGGAAACGGATGTAATAAAAAAATCATTATTTTCCCGTGGAAAATTTACACAGTGCGGTAAACACACCTCAGACAAAGCCGGAAGGAAGTTCGTGGAAATCGTTTCTGAATCTGCTTTTTCCCCTGGTCGGGAAAATTTGATCACTCAGGTACAGCTCTTGCGAAAATAAATACAGATTTATTTCAAAAGGGAAATCTGCTATAGTTGAGTGTGGTTCCTTGGAATGCTACCATAAGTCGATGGAGACTGGTTTTCGGTGGGAAATTTGCAGGTACGTATCCGAATAACGAGGGATGAATGAACATCAGGTCCGGGCAGGGTTTCACACTGATTGAGCTGCTGGTCGTCATCACGATTTTGGCGATCCTGGCCGGCGCCACCCTGCCCTATGTCCAGTCGTATGTCGAGGAAAGCCGTATCAGCAAAGCAAAATCCGACCTCGAAGAGATTGGCAAGGCTCTTGCTATTTACGAATCGCGGGAACGGACCTACATAGCTTCGGATGTTTCGCTCTTGACGGGGCGCTATCTGAACAAATCCCCGATCGATCCCTGGGGGCGGTCCTACATCGTAGCAACGCACGCGGGAACGGTATACACATCAGGGCCGGACAGAAATCCGAACACCCAGGAAGACAATCTGTTTTACCCCTATCAGCCTCTCCTCGCTCTGGTTCGCGCCAAATGGATTGACAACAACAAGAATGGCCGTGTGGATGGAGGACCGGGCGGAGACTACCTTCAGTTTGCCTTTTCCCGGAAGCTGAATCTCACGAGTTCCACCCTCACCGATCCCACCAACTTCCTGTTCAGTTTTCCCGAAGACCCGGCAGTTGTCTTCGACTGGACGAAAATTGCAACCTCCCCCGATGCCCAGAGCCTGTTTCTCCCCATGATGGCGAACACTGAGAATGTCTTCACCGGGGGCAGTGACACGGTGATGGTCACGGACGGGAACAGCCTGTTTGATACAAACACGTTCCAGGCGAATCGCTGTATTGCGAGTCAATCGGTTATCATCAAAGGCGAATAAATTCGTGCAATTATACTCCAAGGAGAGATGTTCATGAAACGGGGCTTTACACTGATCGAATTGCTGGTCGTCATCACGATCCTGGCCATTCTGGCCGGGGCTGCACTGCCGTATGTGCAGTCGTACGTCGAAGAGTCACGCTTCGCCAAGGCCAAGGCCGATCTCGAAGAAATTGCCCGTGCTCTGGCGGTTTATGAAACGAGAGAAGGCGAATACAACGCGTCGGATGTGACACTGCTGACTGGTCGGTATCTCAACAAATCCCCCATCGACCCCTGGGGCCGCTCGTATGCGGTATCCACGGAGTCTGGAATCGTCTATTCCGGCGGGCCTGACAGAAGTTATGGTGACGATGATGACAACCTGTTCTTCCCCTACCAGCCGCCCCTGGCACTGGTCCAGGTGAAGTGGGTTGACAAGAACAACTCGGGCGCCGTCGACACGCAGAACGTCAACGACGAACTGCATCTGCTGTTCAGCCGCAAGCTGAGCTGCACGGCGGGTGCCATCCAGGGCGCTATCGACACGTGTTTCTCGATCACGACCGGGACGACGAAGATCTCTGCTGCTGTTGAATCCGCACCCGGCGATGTGCGCATGGTCGCCTCCCGGACTGTCATCCTCATGGTTAAGGAAGGGACGAAGGACACCTTCCTCGTTGGGAGCCACTCGATCCAGGTTCTGGATGGCCACAACATCCTGAAGGATTATGCGAAACCCGACGCCAATAGCTGCATTTCCTCGCAGCCCGTCATCATTCTCCCGCAGTGACGATCGCCGACGAAGTTACGATACGCAGAAAAGGAATAGTGCTATGAAACGCGGTTTCACATTGATCGAACTTTTGGTCGTCATTACGATCCTTGCGGTCCTGGCAGGTGCGGCGCTTCCGTATGTCCAGTCGTATGTCGAGGAATCCCGTCTGGCAAAGGCCAAAACGGATCTCGAGGAGATTGCCCGGGCGATCATGGTGTATGAGACCCGAGAAGGCGATTACAATGCTTCGGACGTCCTGTTGTTGACCGGTAGATACCTCAACAAATCCCCGATCGATCCATGGGGAAAGGCATACGCCGTGTCCACCGAATCTGGAACGGTCTATTCTTCCGGTTCTGATCGTGATTACAATACCTCCGAAGACAATATCTTCTATCCGTACCAGCCGCCCCTGGCACTGGTCCAGGTGAAGTGGGTCGACAAGAACAACTCGGGCGCCGTCGACACGCAGAACGTCAACGACGAACTGCATCTGCTGTTCAGCCGCAAGCTGAGCTGCACGGCGGGTGCCATCCAGGGCGCTATCGACACGTGTTTCTCGATCACGACCGGGACGACGAAGATCTCTGCTGCTGTTGAATCCGCACCCGGCGATGTGCGCATGGTCGCCTCCCGGACTGTCATCCTCATGGTTAAGGAAGGGACGAAGGACACCTTCCTCGTTGGGAGCCACTCGATCCAGGTTCTGGATGGCCACAACATCCTGAAGGATTATGCGAAACCCGACGCCAATAGTTGCATTTCCTCGCAGCCCGTCATCATTCTTCCTCAGTAAAGGCTACAACGGGTTTTTCCCGATTGAGCGGTAAAATTTTTCAGGAGGGTAGGGTATGAAACTCAGACAAGGCTTTACGTTGATCGAGCTGTTGATCGTGGTCACGATCATCGCGATCCTGGCGGGCGCGGCTATCCCGTACGTTCAGGATTACGTCGATGAAGCGAGACGGGCGCGCTGCAAGAACGACCTGGATGAGATCCGGAACGCTCTTGCGCTGTATGAACTGCGGCGTGGTGTGTCCTATTCGACGGACAATATCGCCTCCCTGATCGGTCCGTTCCTGAGCAAGCCGCTGAATGACCCCTGGGGCGCTGCTTACAAGGTCAGCGATGCCTCTTCGACCGTCTACTCGTTCGGACCTGATGGTAAAGATTCGACTGGCGACGAAATTCGCACGGAATTCCGCCCCCGTATGGCCGTCAGCAAGGTCCTGTGGTTCGACACGAACCAGAACGGGCTTGTGGACGTCGGCGTCGACTCCCTGAACATCTATGTGACTCGTCCGTTGGCCTATCTTACGACCAGCACGATCAATGGCACGGGCCTGACTCTCTCGGCGGCTGCAACGGTTCTTGGAAACGCCGGTAAGGTGCTCATTGCTTCGGCCTCGATGGCGTCGTTCCCCGTTCCTGTTGCTTTCGTTGCCGGTTCGGATACCCTGACCATCATTGATACAAACGAACTTTTCGATGGCAGTCTTTCCGCGACAAAGGCGGCAAAGGGTGATTCTCTGAAGGTCATCGCTCCGTGATCTGAGCGGTCCTTATTTCATGCAAAAAAGCCCGGCCGGAAGGCCGGGTTTTTTGTTGCACGGAAACCGCAAGGAGTTGTGACGGTATTGTGGATGCAGGGGGGGTGTGGTAACATCCCCGGTCATGAACAGGCGCGCATTTACGTTGATCGAGTTGCTTATCGTGGTGGCGATCATCGCCGTTCTGGTCGGTGTGGCTCTGCCGTACTACCAGAACTACGTCAAGGAGACGAAGATCTCCAAGGCGAAGCATGAGCTGGACATCATGAAGGAGGCGTTGATCAAATTCAACACCTTCGAGGATAGAAAGTTCGGTTTCGGCAACCAGGCGGCGAAGCTCGAGATGCTGCTGGGCAAGTATCTCCAGAACCTTCCCTTCGATCCCTGGGGGCGTGCCTACGAGGTGATGCCCGACAAGGGGCAACTGCTCTGCAGAGGCCCGGATCATATTGCCTCGTATGACGACATCGTCGTCGATTACGAGCCGCCGCTGGCTCTTCAGAAGGCATCCTGGATCGATTCCGACAACAACCTGCACATCTCGACCGGCGATCTGTTGCGGCTCGAATTCAGCAAGATGCTTCTCGCGACCCAGACGGTTGTGCTTTCCAATGCCTCGCCGACCCCGCCCGGTACCGACCTCCAGTTCTCCCCGGAAGTGCTGATCGCGAATATGACGGCTTCGCCGACGGTGGCCAGCTCGAGCGACATCTATCTGATGATCAATACCTTTGACGATAATACTTTTTTCCCGGGCTCGTCGACCGTCCGGGTTGCGCCGACCAACACGAAGATTCTCGACAACGCCAATCGCACAGCGAACGGCACCAACGGGCAGTATCAGGGGCTTGAAGTGCTCATCCAGAGCCGCTGAAGATGGCGAAAATCCACGGAACGGACACAGAGGAAATCATGAACATGCAACGGGAATCCGGTGCGGGCAGTTCCCGTAACGGGCAGAATCAGGGCTGGGGCGGACTTGACGCGCTGGATTGGGTGATCTACATCGGGATCATCCTTGTCACGATTGTCGTACCGTTCCTGTATTCACGGCAGACGACGGAAAACTTCCTGACGCCGAAGGAGTTCACCTCGAAGATCGCTCTCGGCTTCCTGGCCGCGCTGTTCTGCCTGCGGTTCGTCGTCAATGGCCGTGCCCAGCTTGCCCGGACGCGGATCGACCTTCCCCTGGCTGCCTTTTTCGGCCTTTCCGTCGCATCCCTGCTCTGGAATGACAATGTTCCCTCGGCGATCCGTGACCTGCGGGGGACGTTCCTGATCCTGATGCTCGTCCCGCTCATCTTGAACACCGTCCGGGAGAGGTGGCAGTTCGAAGGGGTCATCTGGGCCATGATCTTCGCGGGGATTGCAACGAGCACCCTCGGGATCATGGAGTCCTACAACATCTATTTCAAACTCGATCCCGTCCGTGGGTTCACCTTCGTCCGGGATGAGATCCTCGGGGGCCAGATCGATTATAGCGCGTGGTATATTCCCCTCTTTCCGCAACTGGCCTCGAAGGAATATGCGATGACCTCGATCGTGTCGACGTTCGGCAACCGGAACTACCTCGGCACGTTCGCGATGTTCACGGCCTTTTTCCCGCTCGGCTTCTTCTTCTACTACCGGCATCCGCTGATGAAGGCCCTTTCGATCAGTCTGTTCTCCTGGATGGTGGTCGGCCTCTACATCACCCGGTGTCGTGCGGCGCTGGGCGGCATCGTTGCGGGCGTGCTGTTCATATTCGCGATGCTCGTCATTTTCGACCGGAGCTGGAAGTTCGTGAAGCGCCATTCCGCGTTCTTCATGATCGTCGCCTTCATTCTCGTCGGCGGCATGCTGGTCACCGCAGCAACCTCGAAATCCGGCGGCATGATCGACAAGCTCAAGACCACCTTCACGATGGATCGTAAGGTCAGCAATGTCTACGAGCGCATCTGGGTCTGGTATGCCACGCTTCGCAACTGGCTCGACAACCCACCCCTGTCGATCGCGGCCCCGGAGATGAAAGCCCAGATCGAGGGGCCCGAGGTGAACGGGAACCCCGTCAAGCGCGTCACCCGCTGGCTGCTCGGCGGCGGATACGGCTCGTTCAAGCATTTTTTCCCGCTTCAGGAAGCCAAGACGTTCGATGACGAGAACAAGGAGACGTTCACCGCCGTCACCTTCCGACAGGCCCACAACGACTGGTTGCAGGTGCTCGCCGAGCTCGGCCTGATCGGTTTCGGCCTGCTCTTCTGGCTGATCTGGCGTTTCTTCCGTTCGATCTACCACGCTATTCGCGAAGACACCCGCGGGGCGGTGGAGCGCGACTTCCGGGGCGAGCATATCCTGCTCATCACCCTGGGGGCTGCGATGGTGGCCCAGATGGTCGCGGCGATTCCGGATTTCCCCTTCCATCGCATCGAAACGGCGCTGTATGCCGTCATCGTTCTCGCTCTCGTGCCGGTCTGCGCCGAGACGCTGTTTTTCACGCGACAACTGCCCCTCACCCAGGTGAAGCTTGCGCCCGACACTCCCGTCTGGATCGGCATCGCCGGCGTCGTCGTCGGGCTTCTCGCGATCAATTTCGAGGTGCGGTGCTGGCAGGCCGATATCCGGGTGCGCACGGCCGAGGCGTATCTGGGCCAGCGGCTTTCTCCCGAGGCCGTCGTGCAGGCGAAGAAAGAGCTGATCAGTGCGATCCAGACCGATCCGCTGCCCGGCGACCCGTATCTGAAGATGGCGACGATTCTCGAGCTCGAGAACAAGCCGCAGGAAGCGCTCGATTTCGCCAACCGGGCCTGGAAGAACATCAATTTCAACGCCCGCTCGACCTACCACTCGGTGATCTTCCGGCGGATGCACATTTATTACCATATCATGCAGGATAAAAAGCGGGCGCTCGAGGAAGCCCTCACCGGCCAATACATGACGGCCGGAGATGCGCGGTCCATCTACTACTTCTATGCGGGCAAGATCGCCCTCGAACTCAACGATGCCGGCCGCGCGGAATGGGCTCTCGGCCGCGCGCTCAACTACCCCTCGTTCGAGATGCAGGCGGCGGCGAATCTCGCCGTGGTCAAGGCCTCCCTGCAGAAATGGCCCGAGGCGCTGGCCCTTGCCGCTTCGGTTTCGGCGCGCGTGTCGGATGCCGACCCGACGATGCTGGATATCGTCGGCATCTCGGCCTCGGCTCTCGGCCAGCTTGCCACGGCCGAGACGGCGCTGCGGAAAGCGGTGGCAATCAGCCCTGGGCAGCCCGTCTACAAGCGCGATCTGGGCTCTCTTCTCGTTCGGGCCGGGCGCCGCGCGGAAGGACGCACACTGCTCGAAGAGGCCTACGAAAGCACGGATCTGCCCCCGAGCCTGGGGCTCGAGATCAAAACAGCTCTCGCATCGCTCTCGGTTCAACAGCGGAAGATGGCGGACGATCTGCTTGCATCGGGAAGCCGGGAGGAAGCCGTCTCGCTGCTGCGGGAGCTGTATGTGGCCCGCCTGCTTCCCGACGGGATGAAGGCCGACGTCGAAGCCAGGCTCCGGTCACTGGGGGCGATGATCGCCGAGCAGCCCATCGTTCCCGCGGAAAAACCGCCGGTCCCGCCGGCGAGCCCGTCTGAGCCGGCTGCGCCAGCCGCGCCTGCCGCCGGGGTTGCAAGTGAGGGCGGGGTGCAGCCGTGAACGGCCCGATGAAAGCTGCTCTGACACGGCTGATCCCCGTAGCCTTGTGCGCCTGCGCAGTGTTCTCCGTTGCCGGCTGCGGCGGCGGTCGGGAGATTCCCGAGCGGCTCGAGTCCGGATTTGCCATCGACCGTCCGGATGTCCTCCGGCTCGGGCTGTATGGAGATGCCCTCTCGCTTTCGCCGATAGGCCACCACGCCGAATACGAACGGCTCATCTGCAACCTGGTCCATGCGGCGCCCCTGAGACGGGCACCGGATGCGAGTTTGCAGCCAGATTTGTTCGAATCGTGGGTCAGTTACCCCGACGAAGCGGGCCGGCTGGTCGTCGATGCCTTCTGGAAGACCGGTTTGCGCTGGCATGACGGGGTGCCGTTCGATACGAAAGCGCTCGCGTTCACCTTCGAGATGATGAAACAGCCTGGAAACGGCTCTCCGTATGCGGCTCTCGCCTCCCAGGTCGTCCGCATCGACGAGCTCGACCGCGGAAAACGCGTCCGGATCGTTTTCGCGACGTCGTCCCGGCGCTCCCTCGAGCTGCTGACCGCCGGCCTGCTGCCGCCCCACCTGCTCGAAGGGAAACAGGTTCCAGAAGCCCTTGTGCCCCGTATCGCCTCGGATCCCGAAGCGGGCGTCTCGACGCCGACGGCCAGCGCATCCCTGGCGGCATACACCGAGTTCCCCGTCGGGATGGGCCCCTACCGGCTCGTGAACCGGCGGCGGGGGCGGTTCATCGAGCTCGAAGCGTGGCCACAGACAGCTTCCCAGACCCTGGCGTTCTCGCGCATTCTCGTGCGGTGTCACCCCCAGCTCGAATCGCTGCTCGCCGACTTCCGCAACGGCAGGCTCGACTGGATGCCGGTTCCCTCGGAAATCGCCTCGAAGATCGAGGAGCTGAAGATCCCCCAGGTGCGGTTCCTGCGATACCCGAACCCGTCGTTCCTGTTCTGGGGCTTCAACACCCGCCGGCCGCCCTTCGATCGGCCTGCCCTTCGCATGGCCCTCGATGAGGGCCTCGATCGCGCGAGCCTGCGCCTGAAGATCCCCTACGACGGGGAGCTGCTGGGGCTGGCTTCGGATGCGGCCGACACGGCTGGCGGGCGGCGCGATCTCGCGGCAGCGCTCGAAGCCGCGGGATTCCGCGATACGAACGGGGACGGACGGCGGGAGGCTGACGGAAAGCCCCTCGAGCTCAAGATTCTCGTGAACGAGGAGAACCTTTCTCGCAAACTCGTCGCCGAGGAGATCGTCCGGCAACTGAACCTGGTGGGCATCAGCGGAACGGTCGAAGGCGCCAACTGGTCTGAACTGCTCGGGAAGCGGCTTGCGAGCGATTCGTGGGACAGCTTCCTGCTGGCCTTTCAGCAGCCGACGGACGGAAACGTCATCGATCTCTGGCACACCCCTGCCTCCGCCGCCGGAGCGTTGAATACGTGCGGTGTTTCCGACCCCGAACTCGACGCGGCGCTGGACCGGCTGGATACCTGGCCCGAAGTTGCTTCGGCTGCTGAGCTGCGGGCGACGGTGCAGGCCCGGATTGCTGCCGTCCGGCCGGGCGCGTTCCTGTTCCGACCGTTCGATGTCGCCATGTGTCGCGAGGGGCTGATCGGCCCGGCGAGCGAGACGGGGATCATCGATATGCAGCCGGCAACCTGGAATAAGCTCGCGTCGCAGACCCCGTGACCGTGATGCCGCCTCTTCTTTCGATGAGCGGATACTCCCTCACCCTCCGCGGGAGTGACGGCCGGCCATTGCCGGTGCTGCAGAACGTCGATTTCGAGATCCGGCAGGGCCAGTGCGTCGGCGTCGCGGGGGAGTCGGGCTCGGGCAAATCCGTCTTGGCACTCAGCATCATGGGCCTTCTGCCGGCTTCGTCCGTCGTCGATCGCGCCGGTTCGATCCGCTTCGGCGAGCTCGATCTGATGAGCCTCGACGAGGAGGCGTTCCGCCAGGTGCGCGGCAGCCGGATGGCGATGGTGTTCCAAGAGCCGATGACGGCGATGAACCCCTTGATGACGCTGTTCGACCAGGTCGGCGAGACCGTCGCCGCCCATCAGCCCGGGGCGACCCGGGACGAGATCCGGGAGCGGGTCGTTCGGGCCCTCAGGCGTGCCGGCTTCGCCGATCCCGACCGGTTTCTCTCGTCGTTTCCGCACCAGTTGAGCGGCGGTATGCGCCAGCGCGCCATGCTCGCCATGGCCCTGGTGATGGATCCCGAGCTGGTGATCGCCGACGAGCCGACGACCGCCCTCGATGCGGCACTGCAGATCCAGCTGTTGGGGGAGCTGCGCCGCCAGGTGCGCGCGGGCGGTAACTCGCTGATGTTTATCAGCCACGATCTGGGGGTGATCCGGGCGGTTTCGGACCGGCTGGTGGTGATGTATGCCGGTGTCATCGTCGAATCGGGGCCGACCGCCGAGCTGATGGCCAAACCGGCCCATCCCTACACGGCCGCGCTGATCGAGGCTTTGCCGCGGCTGATCGTCGAACGGCGCCTGCCGCGCCCCATTCCCGGCCACCTGCCCTCACCCGACAAAAAGCCCGCCGGCTGCGTTTTTTCGGACCGGTGCAGCCAGGTGCGGGATGCCTGCCGCAGCGGGCTTCCCCCGGCCGTCGAGACCGGCCCCGAACGGCTCGTGCGATGCCTCTTCCCCCTCTGACGCCCTTCCGATACCAACGGGCGGACTCGGGCGCATCGATGCATCACTTTTTTCTCTGAAAAAGACGGCAATCGGCCGATAGGGAAGCCATCATCCTCGGATCCCGGAGCGAGTGTCACCGTGAATCCATCCGAACAGCCTCTCGCCGCCCTCGCGGCCGGAATTGCCGGCGGGGCCGGTGCCGGTATCGCCGCCGCCGCTGCGTCCGGCGTCGTCCATGCGGCGATGCCCCAAGGCGTGGCGCCCCTCTTGACGGTGTCCGGTCTGGGCAAATCCTTCGAACTCGAACGCCCACTCGTGACGCGCTGCATCGACTGGTGGGCAGGGAAACCGGCCCCGCGGCTGCATGCCCTGTCGGAGGTCTCGTTCGAAATCGGTTACCGGGAAACGGTCGGCATTCTCGGGGAGAGCGGCTCGGGAAAATCCACGCTTGCCCGGGTGTTGATAGGGCTGTATCCACCGGATGCGGGCACGGCCGTTCTCGAGGGGCGAAGCCTGTTTTCGGGGCAGCGGGGCGTCGGGTTCGAGAACCTGCGCCGGATGCAGATGATCTTCCAGGACCCCTTCAGCTCCCTCGATCCGCGCATGTCGGTCCGGCGCATCCTCGAAGAACCCCTGCGCATCCACGGCCTGGGGCCGCGGGCGGAGTGGCGGGAGCGGCTCGAGCGGGGCCTTGCCGAGGTCGGTCTCGAGAGCGACGTTCTCGAGCGGTATCCGAGCGAGTTCAGCGGCGGTCAGCGTCAACGGATCGGGATCTGCCGCGCGCTGATTCTCGATCCGGCCCTGTTGATCGCCGACGAGGCGGTTTCGGCCCTCGATGTCTCGGTGCAGGCGCAGATTCTCGAGCTCCTGCGCAGTTTGAAGCAGGCACGGGGGATCTCGCTTTTGTTTATATCGCATGATATAGCCGTCGTGCGCCAGATCGCCGACCGCATTCTCGTTCTGTATCAGGGCCGCCTCGTCGAAACGATGCCGGCCGAGTGTCTGTTGCGGGATGCCCGCCATCCCTATACGCGGCGCCTTCTTGAAGCCGCCCTGCACCTGCGTGAGGGTGCGGCGCTGTCGGCAGGGGCGAACGCGAGCGCGGGGGGGAACGGTGTGACCCGGGGCGGCTGCCCCTGCCGTGACCGATGCGAGGCGGCTTCCCCGGCTTGCGAGAACATGCCGCCACTGGCCGAGCTCCATTCCGGACATTTTGTGGCCTGCCACCACCGTGACGTTCCCGGAATATCCCGGGGGACGGCGGTCGGGTGAGCTCCCGATGAGGGACGAACGACGCGTGTTCCCTGCGATCCGCAGCGCCCTTCTCCTGTTGTTCATCGGCTGTTCGTGCGCTCTGGAAGCGGCCGGAACCGAACCCGCACCGGCGGCCGGAGCCGCCGCATGGGTCCGTCCTGAGCGGCTCCAGATCCTGCTGATTGCCGTTTTCTTGCTGGCTCTGCTGGCCTGGTATGCCTTCACCGCGCGTCGCCGCACCGATGCTTTCATCCGCCGCATTCCCGGCCTCGAGGAATTCGACCATGCCGTGGGCCGCGCGGCCGAGCAGGGCCGGCCGGTCCTGTTCATCCCGGGCATCCTCGAGATGTCGGACATTCAGACCGTCGCCGGGGTGAATCTGTTGGGGCATGTGGCCGCCAGGAGCGCTGCTCTCGGAGTTCCGCTGCTGGCCCCGATGGCGCGCCCGTTCGCGATGTCCGTTGCCCAGGAGACGGTCCGGCGCGCTTACGTCGAGCAGGGCCGGAGCGAGCTGTTCCAGTCCGATAACGTGCGCTATCTGACGAGTGACCAGTTCGGGTACGCGGCCGGCGCTGTCGGCGTCATGACGCGATCGCTGCCCGGCGCCTGTTTCTATCTGGGCTCGTTTTCGGCGGAATCGATGCTGCTGGCCGAGACGGGAAACGCGGTCGGAGCCGTGCAGATTGCCGGCACCGCCGATGTGGCGCAGATTCCCTTCTTCGTCGTCGCCTGTGATTACACGCTGATCGGGGAAGAGCTGTTCGCCGCCTCGGCCTACCTCACCCGCCGGCCGGAGGAGATCGGTGCCCTGAAGGGGATGGATGCCTGCAAGCTCGTCATCGCCGTATTGATCGTGTGCGGGGCGCTGCTGGCGACGGCGCGGCAGTGGCCTGCCCTTGCCGGGGCCTGGCCGCTGCGATCCCTCGATGGGGCTGTCGGGTGGCTGCTGACCTCCGAGAGCGGAGGGCCGGCGCGATGAGATCCGGCTCGTTTCCCGTGCTCGTGACGTTCGTCACGGGGATGACCCTGATCCTGGCTTTCGTTGCCGGGCCCGCCGTGCCCGGCCTGGGCCGTGCCGAAGCGGTGCTGCCCGTCTGGGCGCAGATCATCACGGCGTTCACCATGTTCATCGGAATTTTCAGCCTGCTGGCCGCGAATCTGCGCCGCCTGGCGCTGCGAGGGGAAGACCGCATTTTCAGCGGAACCCTCGTCGCCGCCTTTCTCGTGACGGCCGGCATCGGCCTGGTGCGCGGCTTTCTTGCGACGAATGACCAGGGGATACCAGCGACCGGAGCGGCCCAGGCCGTCGAGGCGGTGTACAGCCTGATTCTCGACGGTATCATCAAGGCGGGCCATGCGACGATGTTCTCGCTCGTCGCGTTTTTCATGGCATCCGCGGCGTTCCGGGCGTTCCGTGTCCGGTCGGGTGAAGCCACGCTGCTCCTGGTAACGGCCGGTCTCGTCATGCTCGGCAACACCCCGCCCGGCCGCGTGATCGACGAGCTGCTCGGGCCGCTCGTCGACCCAATGCTCGCGACGATCGGCGCCCCCTGGGGCTGTGCGCCGCATCTGAGCTTCGCGGGCGTGAAAGAGTGGATCCTGAACGTGCCCAGTTCGGCGGCCCAGAGCGCGATCCTGATCGGCACCGTGCTCGGGGCGCTGTCTGCCGCCCTCAAGGTCCTGACCGGGATCGACCGGTCGCATCTGGGTGGGAATGCGGAATGAGCCTTGCAGAACGGCTGGCCGGGCTCCGGCACCTCGACCGGCGCTGGATCTTCCTGCTCCTCGCCCTGACGGTCGCGCTGCCGATGATCCGGCCGATCGGTCTGCGGGTCGTGCCGGGCGAGGCGACGACGAAATTCTATACCGCCATCGATACATTGCCGGCCGGAACACGCTTCATGATCTCGTTCGATTACGAACCCGGCTCGGCTCCGGAACTCCAGCCGACCGGCGTCGCGGCCCTCGTCCATGCCTTCCGTCACGGGTTGAAACCGGTGCTGGTCGGAAACTGGGCCCTGGGCGGGGAACTCGCCGACCAGGCGTTGCGGCTCGCGCGCGGCATTCTGCGCCGCTCGGCCGACCCCCGCGACCGGGAGATCGAGGCCGGCCTCGTCGATGGGCGCGACTTCGTGAATCTCGGATTCAAGCCGGGCGGGGTGATTCATCTGAAAAATATGGCGAAAGATATATTTCAGCCGTATCCCGTTGACTGCGCCGGCCGCCGCGCCCCCGACCTCGAGATCTTCCGCAACCTCGATGGCCGGGGCTTCTCGATGGCGGACATCGGCCTGATCGTCAGCCTGACGGGCGGGAATCACGGGATCGACGATTACGTCTACACGGCCGCCGAGCACCGCCGCCCCCTCGTGGCGGCCTGCACCTCGATCGCGATTCCGCGGCTCCAGACCTACATGCAGACCGGCCAGATGCTCGGCATGACGGGCGGAATGCCCGGGGCGGCCGAATACGAGCGCCTCGTGGGGATCCGGGGCACCGCCACGGCCGGGATCGACTCGCAGAGCATGGCGCACCTGCTGATCCTTGCATTCATCCTGCTCGGCAACCTGTCCTGGCGGGCGGGCCGGCGGCTCGAAGCCGCCTCGGCCCCCGGCGACGGAGGGGTGAGCGCATGACCATGGAGAGCCTGACCGTGTGGGTCGGGGCGGCGATGACGCTGTGCCTCTTCAGCTTCCTCTGGGGGGACAACCGCGCCTTCCGGTTCGCCGAAAACCTCTTCGTCGGCGCTTCCGCCGGCTACTACGCCTCGACGGTGTATTTCCACGCGGTGCTGCGCCCCCTTCTGCTCGCGCGCCTCTGGCCGGGGCTGTTCGGGGCCGCGGGACAGGGGGCGCCCCCCGATGCCGAGCCGCTGTTCCTCGTGCCGCTCGTGCTCGGCTGCCTGATGCTGTTCCGCCTCAGCCCGGCGAGAGCCTGGCTCAGTCGGGCGACGGTGGGCTTCTATCTGGGCGTGGGAACGGGACTCACCGTCGTCTACTCGATCCAGCAGATCCTGATCCCGCAGGTTCGCAAGGCGATCACGCCTCTCTGGGTTCCCGGCGCTCCCTGGACGAGCGTTTCGAATGTGATCATGACGTTCGGAACCGTCGCCTGCCTGTTCTACTTTTTCTTCAGCACCGAGCACCGGGGCCGGGTGCGGGCCGCGACGGCCCGGTTCGGCATCACCCTGCTGATGATCGGATTCGGAGCCTTGTTCGGCGCCGCGGTGATGGGCCGCATCTCGATCCTGATCGGCCGGTTCCAGTTCCTGCTCTCGGACTGGCTCGGCATCTGGTGATCCATGGACGAGATCGCGCTGCTGGCACGGGAAATCGTGCGCCGGGGCTGGAGCGGCCCGGCGGTGTTTCTGCTCGAGTCCCTGCGCCCTCTCGGCGGAATCGCGGCAGCCGGGTGTGAGGCGGCCGCCCCGCTGACGACGCTGCTTCCCCCCGGGAGCCTGTCGGCGCTGTTCGGGCGTGTGGTTTCGGAACGCGGCGGGATCGAGCGGCTCCTCGACGAGATCGAGCGGCTCGAGCGGGGGGGATGAACGATGGCCGGTGAGCGGATCTCGGGGGCCGAAGAGCGGCTGAGCCGGCTGCTGGCGATCGACTGCGGCAGCACCACCACGAAAGCGATCCTGTTCGGCCGATTCGGCGACGGATGGCGTCTGGAAGGCCGCGGCGAGGCGCCGACGACGGTCGAACCGCCCGTGGCCGACGTGATGCAGGGCGTCTGGAACGCGATCGCCGAGCTGGAAGAGGTGAGCGGCATCCGTCTCGCCGGCGAAGCCGGCGGAACGCTTGTGAGACCTGCGACGACGGCGGGGGGTGTGGATGCCTTCGTCGCGACCAGCTCGGCAGGGGGCGGGTTACAGGTGCTCGTGGCGGGCATCGTGCGCGCGATGTCCGCCGAGTCGGCGCAGCGGGCGGCGCTGGGGGCCGGGGCGATCGTCGTCGAAACCCTCGCCGTCGACGACGGCCGGCCGGCCTGGGAACGGATCGAACGGATCAGGAGCCTGCGGCCCGATCTGATCCTCCTTTCGGGTGGGGTCGACGGCGGGGCGACGGCCCAGGTGTTCGAATTGGCCGAACTGCTCGTCGCCGCTGCCCCGAAACCGCGGCTGCCCGGGCAGGATCGCGTTCCGCTGTTGTATGCGGGGAACGCGATGGCCTGCGATGCCCTGCGAAAACGCCTTTCCGACGCGTTCTCGTTCGATGCGACAGAAAATATACGGCCAACGATGGAACAGGAACGTCTCGGCCCTGCCCGGCGCGATCTCCAGGCATCGTTTCTGGAACACGTCATGCGCCAGGCTCCCGGCTATGCCGCCCTGGTCGGCATGACGGACACCCCGGTGCTGCCGACGCCGGCCGCCGTCGGGGAACTGCTCGAACGGTTCGCGGCGCGCGAAGGCGGGAACGTCGTCGCAATCGACATCGGCGGGGCGACGACGGATGTTTTCTCAATCATCGGCGGCGTGTATCGCAAGACCGTCGCGGCGAACCTCGGCATGAGCTACTCGATGGGCAACGTGGCGGCCGAGGCCGGATACGACGCCGTGATGCGCTGGCTTCCCGTGCCGATGGACGAAGAGGACGCCCGGAATATCCTCGCGAATAAAATGCTGCGCCCCACGACGATTCCGGATTCCCGCGAGGAACTGCTCCTCGAACAGGCGACGGCCCGCGAGGCGATCCGGCTCGCGTTCGGCCAACATCGCAGTCTCGCGGCGGAGCTGAAGGGCACGCGCCGCGAGGGCCGGATCGACGATCTGCTTTCCCGGGAACCGTCGGGAGAGTCGGTGGTGCATCCCGGCCGCCTCGGGTTGATCATCGGCTCGGGCGGAGTGCTTTCCCATGCTCCTTCGCGCGGCCAGGCCGCAGCGATCCTGATCGACGCGGTGCAGCCGGAGGGGATCACGGCCCTGGCCGTCGACTCGGTCTTCATGATGCCACACCTCGGGGCGATGAGCCGTCTCGATGCCGATGCCGCGCTGGACACGTTCGACCGGGAGTGCCTGGTGCGGCTCGGCGCCTGTATCGCCCCGACGGGGACCGGGAACGAGTCCCGGGACTATCTCGATGTGAAGATCGAGATCCAGGGAAAAGAATTATATCAAAAAAGATATATATTCGGTGCATTCGATGCCATCCCGCTGGGACCGGCAGAAACGGCGGGTCTGACCGTGACCCCGTCCCCGGCTCTCGATATGGGAGCCGGACCTGGGAAGACGGTGCGGGCCCTGGTGCGCGGCGGGGCCGTCGGCATCGTCATCGATCTGCGCGGCCGGCCTCTGAACCTTCCCAACGAGGCGACGGCGCGTGCCGAATCGATCCGGGCCTGGCTTGCCCTGCTCGAGACCGCAGCGGCCAGGGCCGCCGAGTCGGCCATTTCGCTCCGGACCGTGCCGTTGCCGGGACCTGAGACACGCCCCGAGAGAGCCTATGTGCCGGGGCTGGCGCTTTCCGGGCATGTCGGGATCCGGAAAATCCGCCGGCTGCCCGTGCCGGGAGAGGTGCTGGTGCGGGCGGGTGACCCTGTCGGGGGAGAGCAGGTGATCGCTCGGGCGCTGCTCCCGGGCGCGGCGGTGCCGGTTCCGCTTGCGGGACCTCTTGGCTGTCTTCCCGGAGAGGTCGGGGGGTATCTGAAAATGCCGACCGGCGCGCCGGTACGTGCCGGCGAGCCGATCGCCGAGGTGAAGGGGTGGTTCGGTCTGTTTTCCGAGACGGTCGTGTCCCCGGCCGATGGCCTGCTCGAAAGCGTTTCACCCCTGACGGGCCACGCCCTCGTCCGCCTTGCCCCGACGCCGGTCGACCTGGTGGCCCATGTCTCGGGAGTCGTTCTCGAAGTGCACGAGGGAGGCGGTGCCGTCATCGCCTGCGACGCCGCGTTCATCCAGGGGGTGTTCGGCGTCGGCGGCGAAGCCCGCGGGCCACTGACGATGGCTGAAGCCGGGCAGATCACCGGAACGGATGCCGCAAAGGCCATTCTCGTCTTCCCAGATCCCATCGATGCCGGCGTTCTCGACCGGGCCGCCGCAGCCGGGGTTGCGGGGGTGATCACGGGGAGCCTGCCGGCGCAGGAACTCGAACGCTGGCTGGGCCTGCCGGTTGGCCGCATGCTGACCGGGGCCGCGCGCCCCCCGTTCCCTCTCGTTCTGACCGAGGGATTCGGCTCTCTGCCGATGTCGGAACGGGCCTCGAGCCTTCTACATGCGCATCGGGGGCGGGCTGCCGCGATCGACGGCACCACCCAGATACGAGCCGGCTCCATTCGACCCGAAATTGTGATACCTTTGGATGGCGCGGCCGGGGCGTCCGACGGGACAGCCACCGGGCACGGCCTCCGGATCGGATCCGAAGTCCGTCTGATTCGGGGAAGCCGGTTCGGGGCCTTCGGCCGCGTGACCGCGCTTCCCGAAATACCGGCGGTTCTCGCGACGGGTGCCCGGGTCCGCGTGGCCGAACTGCATCTGCCTGCCGGCGACGAAACGATCGTCGTCCCGCGGGCCAACCTGGAGATCATCGCATCATGACGACCGAACGCAACAACGAAATCGATACCGAATCCCTGAAGAAGGAAATCAAGCAGGAGCTCATCAAGCGCGAGATCATGATGGGCATGGACGACGACGAGATCGATCTGTTCGAACTCGGCAAGGTGCTCTGGAAACACTGGAAACTCGTGCTGGTCATGCCCTTCGTGGTTGCCGTCGTCGCGGCTCTGTACAGCCTGACCATGCCCAACTTCTTCAAATCGAAGGCCACGATCTTCGTCCATGCCAAGGGCGGCGGAGGCGGCATGAGCGCTCTTTTGAGCAGCCTGCCGATGGCCGGGATGCTCGGCGGCCTGGGCGGCGGCGGCGGGGCCGAGTATCTGATGGCCTATCTCAAGAGCGACGACATGTCGTTCCGGATCATCGAGCAGTTCGGCGTTGCGACGAATGCGTTCCTGGTGGGGGACAACCCCGACCCCGAGATCAAGCGGGATGATCTGGTCAAGCTCGTCGGGGACGTTGTGTCGGTTTCGAAGGACAAGGACGGCTTGATCACCATCACGGCCGAGACAAAGTCGGCGTCGCTTTCTGCGCAGATCGCGGAGACATACATCAGCAACCTGAATGCGTATGCGAAGGGGCCGGCGACGAAGAAACGCCAGTTCATCGAGGAACAGCTCGCGAAGGTCGATGGAGAGCTCGAGGCCGCCGAAACGAAGTTCAAGCAGTTTCAGGATGCGAACAAACTCGTGGCGATCGACGAGCAGGCACGGGCCGTGGTCGAGAGCTTGGTGAAGCTCGAGTCCTCGAAGATCGAGAGCGATGTGGCCCTGAAAATGCAGGAGAGCCTGCTCAAATCGATGGGCAATCTGCCCGAACTGGTGCGGATCGAAAGCCAGAAGGTATCGGAAGAGGCGCGGCAGAAAGCTCTCGACAAGGCGATCGGCGACGTGGAGAAGCGGCTCGAGGGGATTCCCGAACTTGCATTGCAGTATGCACGGCTTATGCGCGAGCTGAAGGTGAAGGAAAAGGTGTTCGCGACGCTCACCGAGCAGCATGAGATGGCCAAGATTTCCGAAGCCGAGGAAGGCAGTCAGTTCGAGGTCATCGACCGTCCGTACCCGGCCGAACGCAAGTCGAAGCCGAAACGCTCGCTGATCGTGATTCTGTCCGGTATCACGGCCGGGATGCTGGGCGTGTTTCTGGCCTTCTTCATCGAGTTTCTCGAAAAGCGGCGCCGGGAGGAGGCCGCGAAGGGCAGGGGCCGGAACACGGCGGATGCGCCGGCCGCGGGCATCTGAAGCTTCACGCCTGGTTCGCCGACTGGATCGGCCGCCTGCATGGCCGCAGCCTGAACGGCCGTCCGGCTGACGTGCTTCGGGCAGTTGATATTTCTTCTGATATATACCCATGGGTGTTGTCTCTGGCCGACGCCGAGTATCCCCTGAAGGAAACGGCCGCCGGTCCCGCGCCCGACCTGGAATGCCGGCACCGGTCGCGCCGTCGCGGGGCCGGCCAGTATTACACGCCGGAAGCCCTGGTGACGGCCCTGCTCGCTGAAACCGGGCTTGGTGCGGAGGCGGGGAGGGTGCTCGATCCCGCCTGCGGGGACGGGGGATTCCTCGTGCCGCTCGTCGGGGCGCGTGTCAGGCATGGCCGGGAGCGGCCGCTCGAAGGTCTTCACGGATCGGATCTCGATGCCGAGGCATTGCTCGTCTGCCTGGCACGGCTTCTCGCCTGTGCCCCGCGCGGCGGCATCCCGGTGCTCGAACGGCGGGATTTTCTGCTCGATCCGCCCCCCGGGAGGTTCCGGTTGGTGCTCGGCAACCCGCCGTACCGGGTGAACCTCGCCGAAGAGGTGCGTGCCGAACTGAGCCGGCGGTATGCCACGGCGGAAGGCGAAAAGGACCTCTACACGTTTTTCATCGAAGGCGGCCTGCGGCGCCTGGAGCCGGGCGGGGCGTTGCTCATGCTGACGTCGCACACCTGGCTGGTGAACCACCAGTGCGCGAAAATCCGGCGCTTCGTGTTCGGGGAACATGCCGCCCGGCGTCTGTTTCTTCTGCCGACGCGATTTTTCGCCGAAGCCCCCGGGGTGATTCCCGTCGTGACCGAGATCCGGAACGAGACGCCGGATGACGGCACGATCCTCGTTGCCGATGGATATGACGGTGCGGGCGGCTGGCGGATCCGGCGGACCGCCCCGGCGGCTTCCTTTCTGCAGCCGACGGGACTGCGCACGGCACTGGCCGATCCGGATCGGAAGAACCTGTTCGACGGCATGACGACGGACCACCCCCGGCTGGGAGGGATCGCCCGTGTCGGGGTCGGGATTCAGGAGGCGCTTCGCCGCGAAGGGAAAGCCTCGAAATTCGTATCGGCTTCACCCGCTGGAAAGACGTCCGTTCCCGTCCTGCGCGGACGGGAAATCGAGCCGTTCCGGATCCGGTGGGCGGGGCTGTATCTCGACTACGGGCCACACCTGGCCTACGCCGGGGATCCCGAGGTGTTCCGGGGGGAGAAGATCCTGTACCAGAATCTCCGGCATGAAACCCTGCCCGTGCGCCTCGTCGCTGTGCTCGATCGGGACGGGTTCTTCCCGAAAAATTCATTGTCATATATTTCGAATCCCGAGCCGCCCTTCACCCTCGAGTATCTCGTCGGACTGTTGAACTCTCCGCTTGTGAATGCCTGGTTCGCCGGAACGTATTTCAGTTTTCACGTTACGGTCACTCAGGTTCGTTCGATCCCCGTTCCCCTGGCCGACGCGGCGCGGCGCGCCGCCGTGGAGGAACGCGTGCGCCGTCTCGAGCGGAGCCCGGCCGGAATCCCCCTGCCGCGTGACCTGCTCGACGCCCTGTCGGTTGCGGTCGCCGCCTGTTACTTCCCCGACAGGGATCCTGCCGCTATTCTCGCGCGACTTGCGGCAGACTGAAGCCCTGCGTTTCGTCGCCACCGGCAACTCGTAGCTGGTTCTTGAACTGGTTCCCGGCATGTGGTATCTTCTGTAAGCACTCGTTCATCCCGAGTGCCAGAACGAACCAACCCTCTCCTCGACCGGGTGTCACACACAGGAGGACGAATATGCCGACATATAGTTACTTTTGCCCCGCGTGTGAGAAAAAGTTCGACGCGTTTCACTCGATGAAATGCACGGATCCCCAGATGTGCCCCACCTGCGGAACGGCCGGAAAAAAACTGCTTTCGGCCAGTTCGATCATCTTCAAAGGCTCGGGGTTCTATACTACGGACTATAGAAGTTCGGGCTATATCGAAGCCCAGAGCCGCGACAAGGATTCCACTCCTGCCACACCCGCCACGCCCGCCCCGAAGACGGATGGCGGCTCCGGCGGCGCCTCGACGGCCTCTTCCGCGAAACCTGCCGACACGTCGACCGGTTCCAATGGCTCGTCCGGCGGCACCATCGCCTCGACCGGGGGAAACGGCGGCAAGGAGCAGGCCTGCGCTGCCTGAGTATGCGTGATTGACGACCTGGTTGCGGGACTGTCAGACCCGGACCCCGAAAAACGCCGCAAGGCCGTCTTCGGGGTCCTTTCGCATCGGCGCCATGATCTGCTGCCGATGCTGTATGAGCTCGCCCTGCGCGAAAAGGACGGCGGACTGGCCGTTCTCGCGACCCAGGTCGCCCTGACCCTCCGCGCGAATCCCCCCGATCCGCAGCAGGAAAGCATCATCGAGAAGGCCCTCGCGGAAAAAGACGGGCATAACCGTCTCGGCCCTACGGCCTGGGATTACCTGGCCGCCTCCGGAACCCGCCGGCACCGCCTTCGTCTGATTGCCGCCCTCGCGACCGTGGCGAAACCACCCCGGCAGGTCTGGAGTTTCCTCTCGAGTTGTCTGGGGCATTGTGATCCCGATGTGCGGATGGTGGCCTGCAAACCGGCCGTGGCGACGGGATACGGCCGGCTTGTTGCCTGGGTGCTTGCCATGATCGAGGATCCCGATGCCGGAGTCGGCCGCGAGGCCTTTGCCGCCGTCGAGGCTGCGCCCAGGCCTCTTCTGGTCGAAGCGCTCGATGAAGCCATCGATGACTCGGAGGAGTGGGTGGCTTCGGCCGTCGCCCCGTTTCTGCCGGTCTTTGCGCAGGAAGATATGCGGGAGATGCTGCGCCGCGGCCGGGAAAACCCGCTTCCCCGCGTTGCCGCGAAATGCCGGGAAGCTCTTGGCCGGCTCGACGCGCGGAAAGCCGCCGCCAGGCATCTGCCGCCCCCGCCGCCGATTCCCCAGGCCGTCACCGGCCCCGTTCTCCAGCTCCATGTGCCGACCATCGCTCCCGCTCCGAGCCCGTCCAGGAGCGGATCCGCGCCGCCTCCCGGGCCGCTCCCCTGGGCGCACCTGGTGACGCCCCCGCCGCCCCCGCCTTCGCCCGTGGGAATGCCTTCTCCGGCTATGGCGGCGATCCCGACCG
>DAOOQQ010000045.1:0-38183 GCA_035388825.1 Candidatus Ozemibacteraceae bacterium | reverse complement strand
GCCCGTCCCGAGCGGCGCCACCATGACCGAACTGATCGTCCAGGGCGCGCTGTATGTCGGAACCACCGACGCGCGCATCCTGTTCACTTCGGCCGAGACCTTCCCCCGCCGCGGCAGCTGGGGCGGCCTGAAGTTCCTCTCGACCAACGATCCCAACAATCAGCTCAAATATACGACCGTCATGTTCGCCGACACCGGTGTGCGCAGCGAGGGCTCGACGCCGGCGATCGAGAACTCCGAGTTCGGCCTCTGCGTCGTCGGCCTCGACCTCGGCCTCTCGACGGCCCTGAACATCCGTTACAACATGATCCGCGACTGCAACATCGGCCTGGTCTCGGCCAACTCGAATATTCGAAACAATATTTTCATCGACGACCAGGTCGCCGCCAGCACGCTGGGCGCCGACGTGTTCGAGAACAACACCGTCGACTGTCTGGTCGGCCTCGAGATCCCCTTCGGCGAGCCCACGATCAAGAACAATATTTTTGCCTATACGGGAAGCGGCCGCGCGCTGTACGGCATCAACCAGACGCAGCCGACCGCGACGCCCTCGATCTCCTTCAATGACATCAATAACTATACCTTCGCCACGAACGGCCTGACCGTCGCGACTGGAACGGGCAACATCGACGTCGATCCGCTGTTCATCGGCGGCGCGGTGTTCGACTACCGGCTGCAGAGCGTGGCGGGCGGGTATGCCTCGGATTCGCCGTGTCTGACGGCCGGCGAGAACGGAGGTCAGATGGGCCGGTATGGGCCCTGATCACCACTCGAGATCCGCGATCCCCGAGGCGTTGACGCGATACCGCGCGTCGACGCCTTTTTTGAACGGCGACTCGCCGACGAGCACGATGTCGACCCGGCGGTTCTGACGCTGCTGTTCCTCGGTCGGCAGACCGGGATCCTTCGCGATCGGCTTGTTCGAGGCGAAGGCAGCCAGCGACACCTTGTTCTGGGCCACGAAGCCGCGGCTGACGAGATACCCCAGCACGGCGACGGCACGGCTCGAGGAGAGGCCCCAATTCGGGGAGAGGCCGCTTCCCACAGGCTTTCCCTGCTCGTCGGTGTGGCCTTCGATGATCAGCTCGTTGGGCACCTCGGCAAGAATCAGCCCGACCGAGTCGAGCAGCTGCTTCGAGGTGGGCTTCAGCTTGTCCGAGCCCGTGTCGAACAGAACCCCCGACACGAGACTGATCACCATGCCCCGCGCATCCATGCCGACCCGCACCTGATCCGCAAGGCCGTCGCGCTGCAACGTCCGGGCGATGTTCTTCGCCACGAGCTTGTAGGCGGCCGGAATGATGCGGGTGCTGCCGACGAGCCTGGGCGGCGCGTTCGTCATCAGCGGGCTCGTCTCGAACGGTGAGGAGGGGGTCGGAAAGATGGTGGCAAGCGAGTAGCCGAGGCGCTCCTGGACGTTTTTCGCAACGCCTTTCAGCTTCGCCGCATCGACCTGGGAGAACGTGTACATCATGATGAAAAACGCCATCAGCAGCGTGATCATGTCGGCATAGGTCAGCAGCCACCGCTCGGTGTTGCCGTGTTCTTCCTCTTCGTGCTGCTTCCGGCGCATCGTTCCTCCGGCGTCCGTCTCAGGGCGTCACTGGCGGCCGTCGCCTCTCACGAGACGTTCGGTTTCGAAGACGCCGACCATATCCGGCGTCATGAACACCTTCAGCTTCTCTTCGACCAGCCTGACCGCCTCTCCGGCCTGGATCGCGAGAACCCCTTCGATCATCGCCTGGCGGGCAAGGGCCAGTTGCATATCCTTCGCCTTGACCCGCTCCGCGATCGGCAGGAAGATCATGTTCGCGCTGAGGATGCCCCAGAACGTGGCGAGGAACGCGACGGCGATGGCACCGCCGATCTTCGAGGGATCCTCGAGATTGGCGAGCATGTGCACCAGCCCCATGACGGTCCCGATGATGCCCAGGGTCGGCGCAAACCCGCCCAGGGACGCGAAAATTTTCGCCCCGACTTTCGTCTTGCGCGTGTATTCCTCGAACTCGACCTCGAGGATGTCCTGGACCGCTTTCCGGTCCAGTCCGTCGACGACGAGCTGGAGGCTGCGCCGCATCCAGGGATCGGCGAGCTCGGGAATCCGTGCCTCGAGCGACAGGACGCCCTCCTTGCGGGACTTCTGGGCGAGATCCAGCAGTTCGAGGGACATCGCCACCTGGTCGATATCGCGATGATCGAGAAAAGCCTTTCGGAGAGCGACGGGAATCTCCCGCAGCTGCTCGGGCGGAAAGGCGATGACGATGACGCCGGAGATGCCCCCGAAGATGATCAGCATGGCCGAGAAGTTGAAGAAGGCCACGATCGCGTGCAGCTTGAAATGACTGTCGATGAGGATGGAAAGGGCAAGCGCCCCGAATCCGATCAGGAACCCGGCCACGACCGATTTCTGCATCGATGTCCCTCACGCCCGGCGACCGCCCCGGCCAGGGGAACAAGCCGACGGATATAATATATTTATCTATTTATGCAGCCGGCGTCGTGTCGGGCGGGTTCTTGTCATCGGACGGGGGTGTCTTGTCCCCGTCTCCGTCGTCACCGTCGGGCTTTTCGCCGTCTTCGCCGCCTTCGAGCAGCTCGCCCTGTTCGAGGGCGCGGATCCACCAGTTGATCAGTTCTCCGTTTTCCTTGAGGAACTGCTTGAAGCTGACTTTCTGACCGTCTTCGCACTCTTCCCGGTACTGGTCGGTGACGAACTGGGTCAGGGGCTCCATGACGACCGGATCGAGGAACACGCCGGCACCGACGAGGAACCGCATATCGCCCAGCCGGAGCACGCGGGTGTACAGGATGCTGTCCTTGTGGATCCCTTCAGCCGATCCGGCCGCTTCGAACACCTCGAAATCCTCGCCGAGGAACACGTCCCGAAGACTGATCGACCGGCCCGGAGTGATCTCCTTCACCTGCAGAAGCGTCAGATGGGTTTCTTTCAGGGCTTTGCAGATCTGGGTTTCCTGGAGCGTCAGATCGTCGGAATACCGGGCGAGGAACTCGTCGATCAGGGCGTTGCCCTCGGCGTCGGTGTCGTCCAGCAGGAACCAGGAGAGGAACAGGAACTCCTCGGTCGGGTTGAACTCGTATTCTTCGCCCTCGGCCATGTTGTAAAACACTTCGAGGGCCTCCCCGAGGGCCTCCTGATACTCGTCTTCGAGCGTGAAGGCCATGAGCTTCGCGAAGAGGTCGCCGAACAGGTTCTTGAGAGCGTCGATCTGGGGTTCCATGAATGCCTTTCCTTTTACGATGCCGCCATGCTACCCCGGCCGGGCGGCGAAATCAAGCCTGCCGGCGCCGGTTCAGACGCCGGAGAAGCATTTCCAGCGCCTCATCGGCCTCCCGATGCCGGATCAGGCGGGCGACGGCGATCAGGACCGCCCCCCCCGCAACACCGGCCACGCCCAGGGCCGCCAGTTCCGCCCCGAAGACCGGTAATCCCGGCAATCCCGAGCGCAGCGCGGCGAGCATGCGTGGTTCGAGAGCGCCCGCCACGAGGGCCGCCACGGCTCCCGAAACGAGGGTGCGCAGGAATGATCCGGCAACGCCAAACCGCCCGAACCCGCCCAGACGGCGCGAAAGAACGACATACAGGAAGGCGGTGTTCACGCACGCCCCGACCGAGGTTCCCAACGCAAGCCCCTCGTAGCCGAAGGGACCGACGAGAGCGAGATTCGCCCCGATGGCCGCGACCACGGCGGTCAGGCTGGCCTTCACGGGAACCGTCGTGTCGCCCAGCACGTAAAAAGCGGGGCCGAGCACCTTGGTCAGCGAGAAGAATACCAGGCCGAGCGCATAAGCCTGGAGGGCGGCCGCCGTCGCAGCGGTGTCTGCGACCGTGAACCGGCCGTGTTCGAACAGGAGACGGATGATCGGGCCGGCGAGGGCGGCCAGCAGCAACGCCGAGGCGATGTTGATGAACCCCGTCAGCTTGATCGAACCTGCCAGCGTCCCGGTCATGCCCTGCCGGTCCCCGGCCGCCGACTGGCGCGAGATCACGGGCAGCGTCGCCTGTGCGATCGCGACCCCAAAGATACCGAGGGGAAGCTGCATCAGCCGGAACGCGTAGTTCAGCCAGGAGACCGCCCCGTCGCCCTGGGACGTCGCGAGCATCGTGCTGATCGCCACGTTCACCTGGGTCGCCGCGAGGCCGACGGTGCCGGGGATGATCAGCGTCACGATCCGTTTTACCGCCGGGTCGGAAGGCTGCAACCGCCACGAAAAGCCATACCCGGCGCGCCGCAGGGCCGGCCACTGAGCGAGGAGCTGCAGAATGCCGCCGATCATCGCCCCGGCAGCCATCCCCTCGATCGCCGGCCGGCCCATCCACTCGAACAGGGGGCACAGCGTGAAGCCCGCCACGATCATCGCGAGATTCAGGAACACCGGCGCGATCGCGGGAATGAAGAAGTTCCCGAGCGAGTTGAGAACCCCCATCACCAGCGCGGCAAGCGAGATGACCAGCAGGAAGGGGAACATGATGCGGGTCATGCTCACGGTCGTTTCGAACTTGGCCGGATCCGAAAGGAACTCCGGGGCCATCGTCTTCACGAGCAGGGGCGAAGCCGCGATGCCGATGAGCGTGATGCCGCCGACGACGAGGATCAGGAGGGACAGGACGATGCTCGCGAGTCGGAAGGCGCGGTCCCGGCCCTCGCGGGTCATCACGGCGTTGAACGTGGGCACGAAGGCCGCGCTCATCGCTCCCTCGGCGAACAGGTCGCGGAGGAGGTTCGGAATGCGAAACGCCACGTTGAACGCATCGGTCCAGGCGCCCGCGCCGAAGAAGTAGGCGAAGCTCTGCTCCCTCACCAGGCCCGCGATACGGCTGAAAAACGTCGCCACGCCCATGATGGCGGCCGAGCGCGCGACACCGCCGGAAGCCGCCTTGACGGTTGGAGAATCACCGCTCATGGGATCGACTCCGTTCAGCAGGCAGGGTTGATCACCAGCAGCTGGTCGTTCGCGAGGAGCTTCCGGTTCCGGGGATTCACCACCAGGGGCTCGCCGGAGGGCTTGAGGCCCACCAGGATCGCCCCTCGCTCCTTCCGGAGCGCCGCGAGCGCCTCCCCGACATCCAGTCCCACCAGCTCCGCCGGAACGGGCAGGAAGGCGAGGGTGTTGCCGCTCTGGTTCGTCAGCAGGTCGCGGAAGAAGCCCAACAGCCCCTCCTGCATCGACACGCGCGCGAGGAGACGGCCCGACACGTCGCCCTGGATCACCACATCCTCGACCCCGGCCGTCGTGAGATGATCGGCATATTCTGGGTTATATATTTCAGCAGATGTATGTATGTCGGGATTGAGCCGCTCGATGGTGAGACCGCACAGGATCGTGCGGGCATCGATATCGCGGGTCGAGCGGTTCTCGCCGTGTTCGGACAGGATGATGGCCGTCCGCGCCCGCCGGATGCCGGCGCGCAGCAACGTGTCCATCTGGGTGAAGTCCTCTTTCATGATCGTTACTCTCTCGGTCCGGATCCGCTTGGTCCGGAGCTCGTTGATATCCGCCTGGCGCGAAACGATCAGGATATCCGTCTCGGCCAGCTTGGGATCCGACGAGATTTCGGAAACGAGAATCGCGACTTTCGCGCTGTAGCCGCAGATGATGATGTGGCCGTTCAGGTCTTCCGGGTTGATACTGCGCTGCATCGCATTCTCCTTGAGTTTCTCGATCATCATGGCCGAAAAGGTGCCGGTCAGCATGGCAAAGGCTCCCATCCCGAACAGGAGCATGATGGCGAAGATGATTCTGCCGCCGAGAGAGGCCGGGTAGCTCGCATATTCCCCGGACAGCAGGGAAAAAACGGCTTTCCAGACGGCCTCCTGGGGGGAATGGAGTTCCGATCCCGGGCCGACTTCATACTGGGAAAAGCCGACGGAGCCGAAGATCACGGCAAAACACATGAACGAGAGAATGACCGCATACTCGAGCGAGCGGCCTTCCAGGACCGTGCCGAACACTGAAAGGCGGCGATGGAGCACCGTCGCCAGGGAAAAGACGCGCAGGATGCGGACCAACTGGAACACGCGGCTGATCCGGAAGATGCGCAGCAGCGGCAGCACGGCGATCAGGTCGATCCAGTACCGGCGCAGGAAGGTGCCGGTTCCGGCGCTGACGAGCCAGCGCATCGTCAACTCGACGACGAAGACGACCGTGATCAGGTCGTTGAGCAGTTCGATCCGATGATTCGTCTCGGCCGACAGCCCCCCGAACGTCTCTGCCAGAATCAGGATCACCGAGATCAGGATCAGGGCAACGATCGTCATCCCGAAGGCGGGATGGTCGACGACGGCCCGGATGGTCGGGTGGCGCCGCCGCTCGAGAGGCCGCGGCGCGAGGCGTGACGGGCAGGTGCGGCAGAGCGGCGAAGGATCGTAGGTCGGCGGTACCGGGGTGGCGTTCATGCGTGCATTCTAGAGCAGCATCCTTCCCCTGACAAGACCGGACAGAGGGTTTTCATGGACGGAGGAGAGCGGAAAAGGGTATACTTCGGGCATGTTCGACGGTTTCCGCCCACGACGGGGTACGATCACCGTGATCCTGCTCGGACTGATCAGCGTGATCGTCGTTTTCGCCTTCTCGATTTCCCGGCGTCTCTCCAGCCACACCCAGCTGCTGACGGTCGGCGACCACACCCAGATCGCCCGCTACTTTCTCGAATCCTACGCCGGCGACCTCGTGCGCCAGATCGCCGCCCAGGCGAACGTCGACGGTTCCGACATTCACGCGGTATTCCGGCGGCCGGACACCGGGGATGCGACGCTCACCCTTTCCGATTACAAGCCCAACTCCCTGCTGAGCGAGCTGCAGAAAGAGCTCGGCATCGAGTTCACCGGCACGCCGAAAATCGGCATCCGCGGGGTGAAGCCCCTGCTCTACCCCGAGGTGGTCCAGCCCCCCGAATCCCTGCACGGAACCGAAAAACACGGGTATCTGTCGGTCTCGTGCTCGATCCGGTTCAACAAAAGACCGTATTATATATCGCTACGCGTTCCTTTCATGGTCACGATGCGGATGACACCGGTCCTGCGCGAATTCGTCCTGTTTTGCGACCGCATCCACCTCGAGCAGCAGCGGCCGTACGGCAACCAGGACCGCATCAACATCACCTTCACGAAGGACAGCGACCATCCGAAGGACGTTCCGTCGGCCTACGCGTCCTACAAGGGCCAGCCCTGGGTCCTCTGGCCCACCCCGGGCTTCGAAACGGATCGCAACCGGTGTGGCCGCGTCTTTCTCGGGGCCGACGACCGGCCGATCTACCTGAATCTTGCCGGTGAAAAAGATTTCCAGGGGTTCATGAGCGACCTGTGGCAGGTGTTCCCCGAGTGGATCAAGGTGAACAAGGCCGGCTCCAGATTCCAGCTCCAGCCGATCTTTCTGGACACGAACGGCAAGGCGATCAGCCTGCGGGGCATCGACGTGCCGCTCAAGTTCCGGAACCACCTGGCGAAAATCGGCATCCTGGGCTTCTGCCACGAGATCACTCCCGATGCCGACGACGGCCTCTTCGCGAACTCCTCCCGCGACCTGCGGGATATCATGGGCCCGGATCCCGCTTACCAGGCGCTGGTCAACGAGAATCCCCAGGCGCTCGCCCTGGCCTCGTCGCTCAAGCTGTTCGGCAAGAACTACGAACCCGCCGATCCCGACAACCCGTATTATGGCCCCGCCCGCGAGGTGTTCGGCAAAGTGTTCGGCCGGTTCCTCATGATCACCTTCTTCGAGTATCCGTCGGCACAGGGCGGCGGTCAGCCGCTTCCCTACAATGCCAACAGTTCTTTCGTCCCGCCCCCCTTCTCGACGTTCAACAACGTGAGCGAGGTCACCTTCGAGCCCGCAGAGCCCGGCCAGCGTTATGGCGACTACATGTCCCGGGTCGTCTCGGGGGGCCTGGACGTCGTGGCGGCGGCCGACTCCTACCTGTGCGTGAACCCCGAAAGCAAGAAGTCCCGCCGGCCGTTCGGCTTCAACGAGTTCGCCCCGGCCGACGGCACCCGGCTCAAAGGCCGGTTCGACGCGTTCGGCCCGGCCTGGTTCGCCATCGATCCGAAGAAAAAAGCCGGGGATCCCCTGCTTCCGACTGTTCAGTCCCGCATTTCCCGCACATACACGAGCCAGGCGGCATTCCTGAAAGCCGCGGGGGATGGGAAAACGAAGTTCCGGGTCGACGGGGTCGTCTACGTGAAGGGCGATCTGACGCTCGGCGACATCACCGCGACCGACGTGCGCGGCGGCGTCGTGCTGGTCGAGAAGGAGATCCGGCTCGGCAACATCACCCGCGGCATCGACTTCAACCAGCCCGAAAAAGCCCTCATTCCCGAGCTCACGAAAAAGATCGCCGAATTGAAGCAGGACGAGCTTCTGACGTTCGTCAGCCTCTCGGGCCGGCCGATCAAGCTCGCCGGCGACAAGCAGGTCGGCGTGCAGCTCATCTCGATGAGCCCGACGGTCGGCGTTCCCTGCACCCAGGTCACCTGGGAAGCGATCAAACGTCCGGTCTTCTGCGGCGGGATCGCGGTGAACACCCCGAACATGACCGAGCGCGTCCGCGAGTTCGGCCGGGCGGGCGCCGATCCGATCTTCTTCTACGTCCCCGCCATGGCCGATCCGAAGCCGTCCACCAGCGTCTGCATCCGCCCCTTCATGGCCGGCTACCGCCTCTCGATCGACGAGGTGAAGGAATGAACCGGGGGATGAGCATGATCGAGATCCTCGTCGGCCTGGTCATCTTCTCGCTGGCGATGGTTCCCCTGCTGAGTTTCAGCTTCACGACGACGCGCGGCACCCACTCGGTGGGCAAACACATGATGGCCGGCCAGCTGGCCGCCAGCCTGATGGACCGCCTCCTCGCCCGGCCCTACGACGAGG
The DNA here is from genome assembly GCA_035388825.1 of Candidatus Ozemibacteraceae bacterium. Lineage (GTDB taxonomy): Bacteria > Muiribacteriota > Ozemobacteria > Ozemobacterales > Ozemobacteraceae > MWAR01. The sequence continues at coordinate 29,300 of DAOOQQ010000045.1, read as the reverse complement.
CCCTGGTGCAGGCGAAGGAACTGGCGGCGAAGCGATGGATGGATGCCCTGGACGATCCGCTGCTCGTCTCGATGCTCGACCATTCGGCCCTGGCCGCCCACCGCTCCGACATCGAACAGGATCTGCGCAAATCCTTCCGGTTCTTCCAGACGAACGTCGCGGTGAAAGAAGGCTCGGGAGACGAAGCGGGCCGGATGTTCCTGCTCACCGTCGAGGTCAGCTGGCGGATCGATGACGGCAGCGAGAAGTCCCGCCAGTCGCTCGATCTGAAGGCCATCAAGTATCGGGAGGACCTGTGATGCGCTTCTTCAGGCACTCTCGCGGCATGTCCATCATCGAGATCCTCATCGTCGCCACTCTCGCGAGTCTGGTGCTGCTCGCGGGAACCCTGATCATGAGCCGCACGACACGGTCCTTCAAAAAAGGCACCGACATGCTCAACACCCAGGTGCTGATGGACGCGATCGTCGAGCGGATGCGCAGCGACGTGCGATCGCTCAAGACGATCTCCTCGCTGAGCGACACGGCCCTTTCCTTCATTTCTCTCGAAGGCGGCGCGGAAACGGCGATCCGGTATGACTACGATCCCGAAACCAAGACCCTGACACGCCAGCGCGGAACCGAGAAAACCGATTTCCATGGGGCGCGCCAGGTCGAGTCGTTCCTGATCCAGGCCCTGCCCTCGGCAGGCGATTTTCAGTATCTCAACGTCGCGATGCAGTTGAAATCCGACATGAAGGGCGAAGGAGCAGGCTCGCGCCTCTCCATCGTCTGCCAGTTCCATTCCAAATGCGTCGAACCCTCATTCACCTTCGGGAGGTAACGGTATGCGTAGGTATTCCTGCATGGTGCTGGTCCTCGTCATGGCCCTCTCCGGCCTGACGCAGCCTGTGGCCGGGGCGAGCGACGGCCTGAAAGAGTGCCGAGCCCTCGAGCAGGCAGGGCGGTTCGAGGAAGCCCTGGCGAAGTATCAGTCCCTGATCCAGGCCGCGCCTTCCGAGGAGCTGTACCGGGAAACCGGCTCCCTGCTCGGCAAGCTGCAGCGGTATGACGAGGCGGACGCGCTCCTGAAGAAGGCTCTCGAGGCTTTTCCCAAGAGCACCTCGCTGATGAACCTCCAGGCCCTGATCGCCTATCGCCGCGGCCAGACCCAAGAGGCGCGCACCATCTGGAACGGCGTGCTCGCCCTGGATCCCGACAACGGCTTCGCCCGCGACTGGCTCTCCAAGCTCGGGAAGCCCGCCGCCCAGGCTTCCGGAACCGCGGCGCCCGACGTCCCCGTCGCGGCCTCGGCGAGCGGCACCGATGAGGCCGGCCCCGCCGCCCCGGCACCGGGCGCGTCCCTGTCCCCCGAGGAACAGCAGAAGCTCGCGAAAAAGCTGTACCAGGAAATGTATGCCCTCGACAAATGGGAAACGGTCCGTTTCGAAGAGCTGCACCGCCAGGTGATCGACAAGTGTCCCGCCACCGAAGAGGCCATCGAATCCTGCTGGCGTCTCTCGAACCTCTACCTGATGGCCGACGACAAGCCGCGTTATGACGATGTCATCCAGGTTCTCGAGCACCTGATCGCGAAGTATCCGACCTCCCCGATCATCCCGGATGCCAAGAACCGCCTGATGCTCGCCTACAAGGAAGGCGGCCATCCGGATAAACTCGTCGTTATGTATCAGGAGCTTTTCAAACTCAACCCGAACCCCGACGACCGGATGTTCATGATCTGGGGCCTCGAGTATGCCGATGCCCTCGCGGCAACGGGCAAAACCACCGAAGCGAACACCCTGTATGAACAGGTCATCGAGCGCGACGGCGGCAAGGACCAGCTCGAAGCCCGGGTGGCACGTGAAAGGCTGGGCCGGAAGTGAGTTTCCCGCCCTCCCCTTTCCCCCTGGTAAAATCAGAGTACGCGACGCCTCCCGGGCGGCGCAGGCTCGTTCGTTGGTACTGAAAAAACGTTTTCCGTTTCCGCCGGTAGTATGGGGATGGATGACGATTCGGCTGTTTCAAGGAGGCACGTCATGTTGAGAATTCCGCGCCGGGCTCGCCCATGGATCCTGCTGTTCGCTCTCTGGCTCATGCTCGAACCGATGGTCGTCCCGATCCTCCAGGCCGAAGAGCTTCCCGCGCCGACGGTCAACAAGGAGAACGTGAGCGGGATTTCCGACATCGAGGATGTCCTCAGCCCCGACGAGTATCTCCAGTACATGCTGGAACTGCGGGGCTCATCCAAGGAAGAGTGCGAAGCCAAGGCCTGGAGCGACTGGCTGACCACGATTTCCGGTTCCTATATGATGATGGATGCCGGCCAGACCGATGTGTTCAGCTTCTACTCGACGATGAAGGCGATCTCGGGCCTTCCCGCCACCGCCAAGGATCTCGCCGGCAACATCCGCGGGCTGGTCAAGAAGACCACGCTCGGGATCAGCTTCTTCGGCAAGATCCACCCCTCGGTCCGCGGTGCGAATATGTTCAAGAGCTTCCTGGCCTGGACCAACAAGCTGGACAAGGCGATGGGCAAGAACCGCGCCTTCCAGTTCCTCGAGTTCATGGCGCCCCCCCCGTGCTGGAACAACCCGAAGGTGGCCGGTGAAGGGTTCAAATCGTATCTGCGCTGGGTCAAGAGGTCGACCGGCCACAACGCCGGCCCCGGCCGCACGATCTCGAACGTCAAGGGAGCGGCCCGCACCTGCGGTATCGGCCTTGCCGTGATCGGCCTCGCTCTCTCCTCCTATCAGCTCCTGACCTCGGATGACCTGCACGGAGCCCGGTACGGCTCGTATGCCATGGTCAAGAATTATGTCGACGTGGCCTTCGGCGTGGCGACCCTGGTGTGTATGTTCTGTATCCCGGTGGTCGGCCAGGTCGTCGCGGCCATCACCCTCGCCTGGATGATCCTGACGACGGTCGGCGACATCATCGGCGAGCACAACAAGAAGTGGAAGGAAGCCTACCGGGCTTCCCACTGGTTCCTCATCCAGAACGACCCCGAGTACAAGTCGTTCTACGACAACCGCTCCAGCCTCCGGAAGGAGGAAAAGTCCGCCTCCCTGCTTCTGGCCGAGCGCGACTACGGGGAGTTCATCGCCGAGCAGAAGCCCGAGTCGGATGAGGACAAGAAGCAGTATGAAGCCGGCAAGGCCGTGTTCACCGAGCTCGAAAAGCAGGGCGTCCTGATGACCTACTATAACCAGACCGGCTTCACCCTGCCCGACTTCGACATGGCGCGCCTCATGGATCTCTGGCACAAGAAGGCCGACTTCATGTCCTGGAAGCCGAACGAAAAGGAAGCCAAGGAAGAGAAAGAGCGCGGCTTCTTCGGCACCATCGGCCACGTGCTCAACCCCATGACCTACGTCACCTGGGTCGGCAACAAGATCGACTCGGCGGGCTACCAGAAAGAGATCAAGAACGGTGACATCAAGCGGGTCTTCTTCAATCCCGACTACGTGCTGGTGAAGAAGTACAAGAACTTCCTGATGGCCAAGAATTTCAAGGGCGGGATCTACGACGCTGTTGGCCTGCGCATCGAGCAGTCCCCGTTCAACTACATCTATCTGCTCGGCATCGACACCGGCGCCTACAACGAGGATCTGCTGAAACAGTCTCTCGATGCTGATGCCTTCATCATCGGCTCGAAGGAGATGATGTATTTCGCCAAGCAGATGGAAACGGCCTTCGAGAGCATGAAAAAGGCCATGAAGGAGAACGACAAGGTCATCGAGCAGATCGCGAAGAAGGATCTCGAGCACACCCGCGAAATCCGCGAGGCGCTTCAGAAGCTGCTCGAAGCCTACAAGTCTGATCCCGACGAGATCCATACCGGCCTCTATGACAAGTGCCACGACGCGTTCGGCTGGCAGATCTCGGACCGCAAGCTCAAGACCCCGCGCGCGATGATCGACCGGTACAAGGCCCAGCTGGAAGAGATTCTCGCCTACGTGCCGATCAGCATCTCCCAGAAGGCCGCCGAGCTCGTCCTGATCATCCAGACCGTGAAGCACAACCTCGACACCGCCAAGCTGGCCAACGAGCTTGGCGCCGAGAAGAACGAGGTCCTGAATGCCGACTTCGACAAGGATTTCACGAACGACGCGATTCGCCGGTATCTGAAGGAAGGCACCTTCCTCGATGTGAAGGGCTCGTCCGGTTTCCTCGGCGCCGACTGGCTGAGCGGCATCTATCCCGCCTGGGAGGAGCTGAGAAAACATACGAATCTCTATATGGACCAGGTGAAGAAGCTCTCCTCGCTCGCCGACCGGTCGAACTCCGACACCCGCGACGGCTTCCTCGGCATCGACCACCACGTCATGCCGCCGAAGGAGCTGCTGCAGGAGCTGAACCAGGAGATCGAGGCCCTGAAGGACGTTCTCGAAGCCTGGGATGAAGCCAAGGACCAGCTCGACATCAAGGTCGCCACCAGCGAGAACCCCGATCTGTACAAGGGCGTCTTCAAGGATGGCGGCTTCCAGCCGGTCTGCGACACCGAAGCCATGGATACGAACAACCCGGTGCTGATGCCGATGAACCAGTAATTCCGTTCGTTCCGATCAGAAAACCGGCCGAAGGCGATCGCCTTCGGCCGGTTGTTTCGTCAAGGAGTGCCCGTCACTCCGCCTTCAGGTTCGACAGCGCCTCATCGGCGGCGGTCTGAACCCCCGGATCGGGATCGAGGCTGGCCTCTTCCAGCAACAGCTCGGCTTCTGAGGCGACGGATTTCATCCCGCCCAGAGCCCGGATGAGACGGATACGGCGTTCAGGATCGGGATCGGGCAGCCGCTCACGGATCAACGGGAGAGCCTGATCCGCATACAGGGCGAGTTCTTCGACCGCCTTGCCGGTCATCGCCGGATCCTCTTCGAACAGCCGGTCCACCATTGCCTGCAAGAGAGCATCCGAAAGCGGGGTTCGCTCGTTCGCGGATTCAGGACCCGAAACGGCAGGGGCCGCCGTCTCTCCGGACGGGGCATCCGTAGGCTGTTCTGCAGGAGCAGGAGCCGAAACAGGCTCCTCGGCGCTGGCGGTCGAGGGCGACGACGCCACGGTTGCGGATGCCGGGAGGGCGAGAGGCTGGACGGCTGCAGGTGCGGAAGCGGGCACGGGCTTGCGCGCGGCCCGGGATGGCACGCCGTTGGGCTTGGGAGCAGTCTTGGGGGCGGCCGGCGGCATCGGCCGGAGCTCGGTCGGATCGGGGGTCTCCTGTCCGGTTGCGTATGGGTCATCCGCCGCGGAAGTCACGGCCGTAGCCCCGGCCGGCGCGGCGGCAGGCTCGAGATGCGCCTGGCGCATCAGCTCCGCGAACTCGGCCGCCCGGGCCGAGTCGGCCTGGAGAAGCCCCTGGTAGGCATCCTGCGCCTCTTTCGCGCGTTTCACCCCGAGACCGAGGCGACCGAGGGCGAACCAGGCTTCGGCATCCTGCGGATCCAGCCGGACGGCTTCACGATAGGCCTTGAACGCATCATCGTTCCGCTGGCCCGCGGCGTGGATGTCACCAGAGATCTTGTGCGGCCTGGAACTTCCGGGAGCGAGTGCCGTAGCCTTCACCAGATCCCCCGAGGCCAGATCGGACCGCCCGAGCCGGACATGCAGCTCCGCGGTCTGGCACCAGAGATCGGCGAGCGCGGCGGGGTCGTATTCCTGCTGTTCGGCGAGCGGCAGTCCCGACTCATACATTTCGGCGGCCTTTTCCGGGATATTGATATCGATATATATTTCAGCAAGTTCCAGCCAGGCTTCGACGATCGAGGAGTCGACGCCGAGCGTCTGTTTGTAGAGTTCGATCGCTTCGCCGTTCTTCCCCTTCTCCCGCATCGTCCGGGCTTTCTGGAGAAGCTTCGCTGCTGCAGAGGAAAGCTTCTGCTGGCTGGGAGCGGAAGTGAAACTCTTCGCCTTCTTTTTCTTGCCCCAGGCCTCGGCCGGAGCGGGTGCTGCGACGAACGAAACACCGCAGGCGAAAACCAGCGCCACCCCCAGGAGGGGATGGCGCCGGTTTCCGCTTCTGCCGGACGAGCGGATGCTGTTGTTCATCATTCCCGCTTCCCTGCGGCTTTTGCCGCAAGAGCCGCCAGGATCTTCTCGGCCGTGAAGGGAGGGCGGGTGAGTCGCACGCCGATCGCATCCCGGATGGCGTTGCCGATCGCCGGCAGCGGTCCGTTGATGCAGATTTCACTGACGCTTTTCGCCCCATAGGGGCCGGTCGGCTCGTAGGTCGGTACCAGGAACGTCTTCAGTTCGGGCATATCCGCCGCGCTGAAGATTTTATAGTTTTTGAAATTCGGATTCAGCACCCGGCCCTTCTCGTCGAAGTAGAACTGTTCGGCAAGGGCGAAGCTGATCCCGTTGAGAACGCCGCCCTGGGTCTGCCCGTCGGCGAGCTGCGGGTTGATCGCGGTGCCGCAGTCGACGGCCGCCACGTATTTGATCACCTTCACCTCGCCCGTCTCGATGTCGACCTCGACTTCGGCGAAATGCGCCGAGAACGGGGGCGGCGAGGCATGGGTCACGTGGCTGCCGATGGCCGCGATCTGGAACTGGTTGCCCTCATACATCGCATACCGGCAGATCTGGGCGAAGCTGAACCGGGATTTCGGATTCCTGCCCCAGGCGAACCTGTTCCCGATCGTGACGTTCTCGACCGGCTCGTTCAGCATCGAGGCCGCAACGGCCCTGATCTGGTCACGCACCTGCTCGGCGGCGCGGATGACCGCCCCGCCCGAGAGATACGTGGTCGAGCTTGCATAAGCACCGGTATCGAACGGGGTGAAGTCGGTGTCGGAACTCGTGACGATGATGTCGGTCTGGTCGCAGCCGAGCGTCTCGGCAGCGATCTGGGCGAGAATCGTGTCGGAGCCGGTTCCGAGATCGGTGGCGCCCAGCAGCAGGTTGAACGAACCGTCGTCGTTCATCTTGATGAACGCCGAGCCCATGTCGATCTCGGGGATCGAGCTGCCCTGCATCAGAATGCACATGCCGATGCCGCGGCGCTTGGGACCGTAGCCGGGCTTGCCGCGCTTGTTCTTCCAGCCGATCTCCTTCGCCCCGATCTCGATGCACTTCGAGAGGCCGCACGAGCCGATCCGCATGTCGACGCCCGCGCGCCCCTCGCCGAGCGCCTTGAACACCGGAGAGGTCTCGCCTTCCCGGATGTGGTTCTTCGTGCGGAACTCCAGCGGATCCATGCCGATCGCGGCGGCCATCTCGTCCATCTGGGACTCCATCGCGAACGCGGCCTGGGTCGCACCGTAGCCGCGATACGCCCCACAGACGGGCAGGTTGGTGTAGACGGTGTCGCCGATGAACTCGACGTTGTTCGCCTTGTACAGCGGCAGAACCTTCGAACCGCAGTTCGACATGACCGTGAGCGCGTGGCTGCCGTAGGCGCCGGTGTTGCTCAGGATCTTCATCGAAATGCCGGTGATCGTGCCGTTCTTCTTCACGCCGGTCTTGATCGTGATGATCATCGGGTGGCGGGTGCGGGACGAGACAAACTCCTCTTCACGCGTCAGTTCCCACCGGGCGGGCCGCCGGGTCGCGAGGGTGACGAAGCCGCACACGTCCTCGAGCAGAACCTCCTGCTTCGATCCGAAGCCGCCGCCGATCCGGGGCTTGATGACACGGACCTTCTTGATCGGGATGCCGAGCGTCTGGGCCGTGATGCGGCGAGAATGGAACGGCACCTGGGTCGAGACACGCAGGGTCAGCCGGTCGCTCTCGTCGAGATAACTGAGGCAGGTATGGGGCTCGAGAGCGCAGTGTTGGGCATAGTGGGTGTGATATTTCCGTTCGAGCACGACGTCGGCGTCCTTGAAGGCCTTCTGGAGATCGCCGAATCTGGCATCGACGTGGGCGCAGTGGTTGTGCATCGCGTCATAGAACGCCGGGATCGGCATCTTCGCCTCGGGCTCGTCGTGGATGACCGGCGCCCCTTTGTCCATGGCCTTCTCGGGGTCGAGGATGGCGGGCAGCACCTCATACTCGACCCTGATCAGCCTGCAGGCATCGACGGCAGCCTCGAGGGTCTCGGCGGCAACGATCGCGACGCGGTCGCCGACGAAACGGACCTTGCTGTCGAGCAGGAACGTATCGTAGGGCGAGGGCTCGGGATACCCCTGCCCGGCCGTGGTCCGGGCCACGCGGGGCACATCCTGCCAGGTCCAGACGCCGACGACGCCGGGGAGCTTCTTCGCCTCGGCCGTGTCGATGTTCCTGATACGGGCATGGGCATGGGGACTCGTCAGCACTTTGATATGCAGCATGTCCGGCATATCATAGTCACCGGCATATTTCTGCGTGCCGCACACCAGGCCGTAGCCGTCGATCTTCTCGCAACTGTGGTTGACGACGCTGAATGCATCGGGCCTATCAAAGGCGAACACCGGTTCGGGAATCGGCGAAGCCTTGCTGATGACGACCTTCGCGGCCGGCTCGGTCTTGACCGGCTTGTCGGCTTTCACCGGCCTGACGGTGGGCTTCGCGATCTTCGAGGCCTTGGCAGTCTTCGCCGGTTTGTCGGCGGATTTCACGATCTTCGGGGCCTTGGCAGGCTTCACCGGTTTGACGGCGGGCTTCGCGATCTTCGGGGCCTTGGCAGTCTTCGCCGGCTTGACGGCAGGTGCCGCGGCTTTCGCGGGCTTGACGATCGGTTTGACGGCCTTCGATGCGTTGGCGACCGTCACCGGCTTGACGACGGACTTCACGGGTTTCACCGGCTTCTTCGGCACGACGACGGATGTGACGGGTTTCACTGTCACGGCCGGTTTGACGGGCTTGACTGCCTGAGCGATCGGTTTGACGACGGACTTCACGGGTTTCGCCGGCTTGTCCGCTTTTGCGGCCGGCTTGACGGCCGGCTTGGGAGAATTGGCCACAGGTTTCACCATGGACGCGGCGGATTTCTTCGGCTTCGCGACGGATTTCACGACCTTCTTCATGCCTTTTTCCCTCCCGAGGCGACGTCCAGAACGGCTTCGATACGCTTGACATACCCGGTGCAGCGGCAGAGATTCCCGTCGAGGGCTTCCCTGACCTCTTCTTCGGTCGGGTGCGGATTCGTGTCGAGCAAGGCCTTGGCGGCGATCAGCGAGCCGGGGTTGCAGTAGCCGCACTGGGTGGCACCATGTTTGACGAAAGCGGTCTGGAGAGGATGCGGATGGTCGGGGGTCCCGAGGCCTTCGGCGGTGGTGATTACGGCCCCCTCACACTGTGCGGCGAACAGCAGGCAGGAGTTTCTGGGGCGACCGTTGATGAGCACGGCGCAGGCACCGCAGGAGCCTTCCCCGCACCCCTTTTTCACGCTCTTGTAGCCCTTTTCGCGCAGGAGATCCAGCAGGAGCATGCGCGGATCGATATCGAAACTGCGTTTCGTTCCGTTGATCGTCATCGTGACGTTCATCTGTCTGTCCCCTTCCTTCACGAGCGGGCCTGGTGCAGCGCTTCATCGATGCAGCGGCGCACGAGAACCGGCAGCACCTCCTGGCGATACTCCCGGGAGGCACGGAAATCCGTCGTCATGTCGAGATCCCGGACGGCGGCGGCGGCGGCAGAGGCGATGCGGTCCGGCGTCGGAACCATGTTCTCGAGCTGCTTTTCCGCGTCCAGCCGGCGCTGCGCCTTTTTGCAGACGGCATTCAGAGCGATCCGCGCTTCCTTCACCTCTTCTCCTTGCAGCGTGATGCGCACGGCGACGGTGATGAGGGCGTAATCGTTTTTCGTTTTCGACAGCTTCCGGAATGCGACGCCGGTTCCCAGACCGAATTCGGGCACCTGAATCTCGGTCAGGATCTCGCCGGTCTGCAGATAATGGCGCGGTCCGGTCTCGATCATGTTCTTCACGGCGACCGTGCGTTTAGGAACACCCCTGCGACAGACGGCCTGGGCATCGAGCACCAGCAGGGCCGGGGGCAGATCGGACCAGGGAAAAAGAGCCACCAGGTTGCCGCCGGCCGTGATCGAATGGCGCAGCAGCGTCGAGCCGATCTTTCCTGCCGCCGAACGAAGCAGTTGGCCCGCGGGGCCAGTCAGGACCGGGGATTTGTAGATATCCTGAACCGGGGTCGTCGCGCCGATCACATATCCGTCGGACGTGCGGCGGACATAGGAAAGATCAAGGCCGCTCAGGTCGACCAGGCCTTCGATCGTCGTGTCGTTGACAGCCGCAATGGTGGTGCCTCCCGCGAGAGCCACGTTGCGGCTGTCTCTGGCGGCCAGCAGCGCGCACGCTTCTTCCACGCTCGCCGGGCGGTAAAACTGGGTGAGATGTTTCAGCATTCCCTTCTCCTCTACGGTGTTCCCACTCACGAAGATCCAACGGGCAAAAGTATACTGAAGGGAAACCCGCTTTGTCATCAATTCCTGCCAGCGAACAACGAAGGTCCCCCGACAACGTTATATTCGAATAAAAATAGAATTCAGGCGCCTTGCCCGACAAAAATGGCGATGATATGCTGGAAGCCCTTGCAACACAAGTTTGATCTGCATCAGGAGGCGCCATGATTCCTGCGTATCACCGACCGGCTTCGTCAGCCGAAGCCATTCAACTCAAATCAAAACTGGGGCCGGGCGCCGTCTTTCTCGCCGGGGGCACCGAGGTGAACAACCTCCACGCCCCCCGTCCCGCCGCTCTCATCGACCTCGCCGGACTCGGTCTCGACAAGATCGAGACGACGGCCGGCGGGCTGCGCATCGGCGCGCGCGTCACGTTCCAGCAGCTCATCGAGCACGCTGCCGTTCCCGCGTTTCTCAAGACCGCGGCGCACCAGATGACCAACCGCAATATCCGCAACGTCGCGACGGTGGGCGGACAGCTCGGCGCGAACAAGTCCTGTGCCGATCTCATTCCGGCTCTGCTGGTCGCGGAAGCCCGGGTGGCCCTGACCGACCGCGAAATCCCGGTCGAGGCGTTTCTGGCCGGCGCGCCCGAGCTGATTCTTGCCGTCATCGTTCCGGCCGGCGCCCGCACGTTCGGACTGGCCCACCAGAGCCGCACCGCCTCCGACATCTCGATCGTCACGGCGGCAGCCTCGCTCACCCTCGACGGAGACAAGCTTCGCCAGCCGCTGCTGGCCATCGGCGGAGTGGCCCCCCATGTCGTGCGGCTGCACGAGGTCGAGAAGAGTCTCGACGGCAAGCCCCTGCCTTCCCCCGAACAGATCGAATCCCTCATCGCCGCCGCGGTCCACCCGATCGACGACGTGCGCGGCAGTGCCGCCTACAAGCGCCAGATCGCGGCCGTTCTCGGTGCGCGCGTGCTGAAAGCTGCGGCAAATCCCTCCGGTTCCAGGAAAGGAGCCCGCTGATGTCCATCTCGATCACTCTCAACGGCTCCCCCCGCATTCTCAAGGCCGAATCCGGTGAAAACCTGCGAGACGCCCTGCGCCGCGAAGGCATCCTGTCGGTCCGCAACGGCTGCGACGGGGAAGGCACCTGCGGCGCCTGCTCGATCCTCATCGACGGCCGCCTGACGAACACCTGTCTGCTGGTCGCGGGCCAGGTCGAAGGCAAACACCTGCGCACCGTCGAAGGGCTGGCCCGGCCGCGCGAGCTGAACCACCTCCAGACCGCATTCGTCGATGCCGGCATCGTCCAGTGCGGCTACTGCACCGGCGCCATGCTGATGGCCATCGCCGAACTGCTCGAGAAGGTCGAACGCCCGACCCGGGAACAGATCCGGGATGCCCTCTCAGGCGTCTTCTGCCGCTGCACCGGCTACGAGCAGATCTACGGCGCCGTGGAACTGGCGATCGCACGCCGCCACGATCCCGCCACGCCGTTCGAGATGCCGAAGTTCCGCGAGGGCATGCGCTACGTCGGCACCGCCCGCGGCAAGATCGACGGTTACCTGCTCGCCCGCGGCGAGTCGGCCTTCGTCGAGGATCGGGTGCGGCAGGGACACTGCCACCTGAAGATGCTGCCCAGCCCGCACGCGCACGCGTTCATCAAGCGCATCGATACCGCCCGCGCCGAGGCGCTTCCCGGCGTTGTCGCCGTGTTCACCTACAAAAACGGCCCTGATGTCTGGTATAACCCGGCCGGCCAGGGCTTCCCCGAGCCTTCGCCCTACGACCGCCGGATGTTCGACCAGAAGCTGCGCCACGTCGGAGACCGCGTCGCCGCCGTCGTCGCCGAGACACCTGAGGTCGCTTCCGAAGCCCTGAAGCTGATCGAGGTCGAATACGAGGTGCTGCCCGGCGTTTTCACGATCGACGATGCCAAGCGGCCCGGGGCCCCGATCGTCCATAACGCCCTCGTCGAATACGTGGTCGGCGCTCCAAAAGATATCGATAGCTATAACAAAAATGTCGATCCGCGCGAAGGGAAGATCATCTACCAGTTCCCGATTCATGCCGACCCGCGCCGCAACCTCGCGGCGTCGGTCCACGGCGGGATCGGCGACATCGAGAAGGGCTTCGCCGAGGCCGAGGTCGTGTTCGAGCAGACCTACGAGACGAGCCAGGTGCAGTGCACCCCCGTCGAGCCCCACATCGCCTACAGCCGCATGGACGGCGACCGCCTGGTCATCCATGCCTCGACGCAGGTGCCGTCGCACGTGCGCCGCATCATCGCCCGCATTCTCGGCGTGAAGGAAAACCGCATCCGCGTCGTGAAAGAGCGCGTGGGCGGAGGCTTCGGCGCGAAGCAGGACATGTGTCTCGAGGAAGTGGCCGCCTGGGCCACCTGGATCACCGGCCGCGACGTGCTGTACCGCTACACGCGTGAGGACGAGTTCATCAACTCGCGCACCCGCCACACGATGAAGGTGCGCGTCAAGCTCGGCGCGAAGAACGACGGCCGCCTCACGGCCATCCACATGGACCTCGAGGCCAACACCGGCCCCTACGGCGCCCACTGCCTGACCGTGCCGATGAACGCCTGTTCCAAGGCCCTGCCGCTGTTCCTCTGCGACAACGTGCGGTTCGACGTCCATACGTATTACTCGAACATCTCCCCGACCGGCGCCTACCAGGGCTACGGCGCGCCTCAGGGCTCGTTCGCCCTCCAGCTCGCCGCGGCAGAGATGGCCGAGAAACTCGGCATGGACCAGCTCGCCTTCCTCGAAAAGAACCGGGTGCGCGAAGGGGTCATGCTCGAGATCCTGCGCTGCCTCGGCGAAGGCCGCGAAGGCACCCCCCAACTCGTCCAGACCTGCGGCCTAGGGCCGGCCCTCGACCAGGGCAAAAAGCTCATCAACTGGGGGAAGAAAGATGCGAGCGACGATCCCGACGTGAAGACCGGCCAGGGCGTCGTGATCATCCAGCAGGGCTCGGGCCTGCCCGGCCTCGACTCGGCGAACGCGGCCATCATGCAGTTCGGCGACGGCACGTTCATGGTGCTGTCGGGCGGCACCGACCTCGGAACCGGCCTCGAAACCGTCGCGGTCAAGCTGACCGCCGAGACCCTGAAGGTGCCGATGGAACACGTGGCCGTGCTGGCCGCCGACACCGACTCGACCCCCTTCGACGTCGGCGCCTACGCCTCGTCCGGCACGTATTTCTCGGGCGGCGCGGCGCTGAACGCGGCCCTGAACATGAAGGCGAAGCTGATCCGGGAAGCCGCGGACATGCTCCAGGAGCCCGAGAACAACCTCGAGCTCGCCTGGCCCGGTGTGGTCAGGGGGCTTTCCGGTGAGGTCACCTACGAGCAGATCGCGCGCCGCACGCAGAGCGGCACGGGCCACGGCCAGCTCATCTCGACGGCCCACTTCATCACCGACAAGGGCTCGTTCCCCTACGGCGCCCACTTCTGCGAGGTCGCCGTCGATACCCGCACCGGCAAAGTATACATCAAGAAATACTACGCCCTGCAGGATGCCGGAACGCCGATCAACCCCGAGCTCGCGCTCGGGCAGATCTATGGCGGCGTTCTCAAGACCATCGGTCACAGTCTCTACGAGGAGATGATCTTCGACGAGAAGGGCCGCTGTCTCAACCCGAACTTCATCGACTACAAGGTGCCGCAGATGGGCGATTTGCCCGAGGATTTCAAGGCCGTTCTCGTCGACACCAACGATCCGTTCGGGCCGATGGGCGCGAAATCGATCTCCGAGATCTCGTGCAACGGCGCGGCCCCGGTCATCGCCGCCGCCATTCACGACGCGGTCGGCGTCTGGATCCGGAGCTGGCCGTTCACCCCCGAGAAGATCCTGCGGGCCCTCGGACGGGTTTCGTAAGGAATCAAGATGATCCTGGGGATTCTCCTCGCCGCGGGCGCCTCGCGGCGGATGGGCCGCGACAAGCTCGGCCTGCCGTGGCGGGGAACGACGGTTCTCGGGGCCACGCTCGACCGCTGGGCGGCGGTGCCGGCGCTCGACGAGATCCTGCTCGTCCGGCGGCACGCCGACCCGGCCGGCCAGCGGCCCCGGGTCCGGCTGCTCGTCAATGACAACGCCGACGAGGGGATGGGCAGTTCGTTCCGGCTGGCCGCCAACGCGTTGCCCCCCGACACCGAAGCGGTGGTCTTCGGCTTTGCGGACATGCCGGAGATCACCCCGGCCACCATCGCCGCTCTCATCGCCGCCTGGCGCCCGCTCGGCCCGCGCGCAATCGTCGCGCCGGTCTTCGGCGGGAAACGCGGCCACCCGGTGGTGTTCGGCGCCGATCATTTCCCCACTCTGCGGGAGTTGGCCGGCGACCAGGGCGGCCGGGCCATTCTCCAGCGGCATGCCGCCGATCTGGCGCTCGTTCCCGTCGACGATCCGGGCGTGACTTTCGATCTCGACACACCCGCCGACCTGGAGGCACGGTCATGAAGGTTCTCATCCTCGGAGCGGGCGAGCTGGCCAGCGCCGTGGCGCACCGGCTGTTCCGAGCGGGGTTCACCGTTGCCATGACCGAAGTGAGCGAGCCGCTCGCGATCCGGCGGGCCGTCTCCTTCTGCAGCGCCGTCTGGGAGGGTGAGATCGAGGTGGAAGGCGTCCGCGGCCGGCGGCGGGAACCCGGTGTACCGCTTCCCGACGAACTCGACCACGTCGCCATCGTCATCGATCCCGAGGCAACCCTTCTGGCCACGTGGCACCCCGAGGCCCTGGTCGATGCGCGGCTTCTCAAGCGCCCTCATGCGACATCCATCGCCCAGGCGCCGCTGGTCATCAGTCTTGGCCCCGGTGCCGTCTGTGGCCGCGATGCCCACCTCGTCGTCGAAACCCATCGGGGCCACGATCTCGGCCGCCTGATCGAAACGGGCAGCGCGGCCGTAGATACCGGCATTCCCGGAAGTATCGGCGGCCTCACGGCCGAACGGGTGTTGCGCGCGCCGTCCGCCGGCCGTGTCCGCACCGCCAGAACCATCGGCGATCGGGTGCAGGCGGGCGATCCGGTGGCGTGGATCGGCGAAGAACCCGTGCGGACCCCGATCGCAGGGGTGCTTCGCGGCATCCTTCACGACGGCCTGCTGGCCACGCCGAACCTGAAACTGGCCGATGTCGATCCGCGCGGCGAAGTTCGCGCCTGTTTCACCCTGTCCGACAAAAGCCGCACGATCAGCGGCGCCGTCCTGGAAGCGGTGTTGAACCGATTCCGCCTGGTCGGTCGATGAACGCCTTTCTCGAATACGGGGATATCTGGCTCATCGGCGGCGGCGGCAAGACGACGCTGATGTTCCGGCTCGCCTCCGCCTGGGCCGCGCGCGGGGAGCGCGTGATCTGCACCACCACGACGAAGATCTGGCCCCATGAAACGAGCGCATGCCCCGACGTGCGGATCGGGGATTTCCCTTCGATCGTCACCGGCCTGCGCGAGCGGCCGGCTCCGATGATCGTGGTCGTAAGCCGCCTCGAGCAAGGCAAGTGTCACGGGTTTTCCGCCGAAGAGGCTTTCTCTCTCAAGCCATACGCCCGTCGCCTGATCGTCGAAGCCGACGGCTCGGCCGAGCGGCCGATCAAGGCCCACGCGCCGCACGAACCGGTCGTCGCAGCCGGAGCGTCCTGCGTCATTGGCGTGGTCGGCGGCTGGTGCGTCGGAGCGCCTCTCGATGCCGTGCATGTCCATCGCCCCGAGCGGTTTTCCGCCATCACCGGCCGGCCCATCGGGGAAACGGTCACGGCGGAAGACGTAGCCCGCGTGATTCTCGACGATGCAGGCTGGATCCATGCCGTGCCGCCCGGAGCCGCTTTTCATGTCGTCGTCACCGGTGCCGACGGCGGCATCGTTGCGGCGCTCTCCGCCCATCCGAAGGCCGGCAAGCTCACCGGAATCCATCACGCGCCGAAAGACTAATATAATATTATATGATATATTTTTATCCGCTTTATGGTACGCCGACCGAGCAGGATCGGCGAGAGCCGTGATGATGGTGCTATCACGCGAACTTGTTCGAACGGGAGTGCCGGGGTGAGCGAAAAACAGATCGATGCACGCGGACTGATGTGCCCAAAACCGTTGATCCTGGTCAAAAAGGCCCTGGGCGAGATGCCACCCGGCGGGCAGATCGAGGTTCTTCTCGACAACGCGACGGCCCGAGACAACGTGGTGCGTTTCCTTCAGGATTACGGCTGCAAGCCTGTCTGCACGGAAACAGAGGGGATGTTCACCCTTCGTACCACGGTCGTGACGCCCCCCGTCGCCGCCCCCCGTCCCGAAGAGCATTGCCGGCCTGACGGTGCATCCCGCCCCTACGTCCTCGTGTTGAACCGCCCTTTCATGGGCACCGGAAGCGAGGAACTGGGAAAGATCCTGATGCAGGCGTGCATCAATTCGATCAGGGAGACGACGCCGCTGCCTTCCGCCATTCTGTTCTACAATGCCGGCGTGAACCTGGCTTGCGAAAATTCCCCGGTGCTGCCCGCCCTCCGCGATCTCGAGTCACGGGGGATACGGATGCTGGTATGCGGCACCTGTCTCGACTATTTCGACCTGAAACAGAACCTGCTCGTCGGCCGCGTCTCCAACATGTATGACATCATGCAGACCATCGCCTCGGCCGGCACGGTTTTCGCTCCGTAAGGGAACCCAGATTGTATATCAATACATATTTCGACAACGGCGCCACCTCGTTTCCCAAGCCGCCCGATGTTGCCCGGGCGACGAGCCGGTATCTCGCGGAGCTGGGCGGGCCGTATGGGCGCAGCGCCTATCCGCGAGCCGTCGAGGTCAGCCGCACGCTCGAAGCCGCCCGGGACCGCCTGGCCGCGCTGCTGGGTATCGGCCGGCCCGAGCTTCTGGCGTTCCAGCCCAATGCCACGACCGGCCTGAATCTCGTGTTGCAGGGCTTCCTGCGCCCGGGCGACGAGGTGCTGGTCTCACCGCTCGAGCATCACGCCGTCACGCGGCCTCTGGCAGCTCTGCAGCGGCTTCGGGGTATCACCTGGCGCATGCTGCCCGCCGAACCGGACGGAATGGTACAGGTCGGCGAGATCCGTCACGTCCTCACCCCGCGCACCCGCCTGGTGGTCGTCAACCACCAGAGCAACGTGAACGGCCTCATCCAGCCCCTGCGGGAAATCCGCAACGCGTGCGGCGAGATTCCCGTGCTGGTCGATGCCGCCCAGTCGGCCGGGGCGACGGAACTGCGCATCGATGACTGGAAGCTCGACTTCGTGGCGTTCACGGGCCACAAGAGCCTGCTGGGCCCCACCGGAACGGGCGGCGTGTTCCTTCGTCGACCCGAAGAGGTGGAGCCCCTCGTCTACGGCGGCACCGGCAGTGTTTCGGAAACCACCTCCATGCCCTCGTTTGCCCCCGATCTCTTTGAGGCGGGCACCGGCAACATCGCCGGGATCTTCGGTCTGCTGGCGGCCGTCGAGCACCCTCCGGCCCCGGGCCACACCCGCCGGGAATACCTGGCCTTCATCGATGCCGTGGCCGCGCTTCCGGGAGTGACCGTGCTTCGAGCCGCAGATCCCGAGCGACAGGGGAACCTGTTCTCGTTCCGGCACGCCCGGCTCGATCCGTCTGTAATTGCCACCAGCCTCAACGAGCGGTTCGGCATCGAGGTGCGGGCGGGTCTGCACTGTGCGCCGCTCGCCCACCAGACGCTGGGATCGTTTCCCACGGGCGCGGTCCGGCTGGCCCCTTCCCGTCTTCACACGCCTGCCGAGTTCGAGTTTCTGCTGCGCGCCCTGCGGGAGATTCTTGCATGAACACCGTTCTGCTGCTGTTCCGCAACACCCGGGAGGTGATCAAGGCCGAGGAAGCCTGCCGCCGGGCCAATCTCGCTCTCCAGGTCATCGCCACGCCGAAATATATCTCCTCCGATTGCGGCATGTGCCTGCAGATCGCGGAAACCGACAGCCGCCAGGCCCTGGAGCTCATCACCCCGCTGGGAATCCAGCCCCAAGCGCACAGCGAACCCCCTGTCCCACCAGCCTTCGATCTGCTGACGACGGTCAAGGAAGGCGGCTGTTCGGCGAAACTGGCTCCCGATCTGCTGACCGAAGCCCTCCACCGCTTCCCCGCCCCGTCCGATCCGAGGCTGCTGGTTGGTCTCGACACCTGTGACGATGCGGGTGTCGTGCAGATCAGCGATGACATCGCGCTGATCGAGACGACGGACTTCTTCCCCCCTATCTGTTCCGACGCCTATGAATTCGGCCAGATTGCCGCCGCCAACGCCCTGAGCGATGTGTTCGCCATGGGCGGCCAGGTGCTGTCGGCCATGAACCTGGTCATGTTCCCCGCCTCGGGCATTCCCCTGGAAGTGCTTGGCGAGATCCTGCGGGGCGGCCGGGAGAAGGTCGTCGAGGCCGGCGGCATCATCGTCGGCGGCCACACGATCGCCGATTCCCCGCCGAAATACGGGCTCGCCGTCACCGGCACGGTTCATCCGTCACGCGTGATCGCCAATTCCAACGGCACGCCGGGCCAGACATTGATTCTCACCAAACCGCTGGGAACCGGCGTGCTGGTGGCCGGACAGCGCGTCGGAGAAGCCGATCCCGCCCATTACCGCGCGGCGCTCGAGTCCATGAAACAGCTCAACCGGGCCGGGGCGGAGATCATGCAGAACTACGGCGTGGCCTGCGCCACGGACATCACGGGGTTCGGTCTGCTCGGCCATGCCCTCCACATCGCCCGCGCCAGCGGCATCACGCTCGAGTTCGATGGAGCCCGCCTGCCGGCACTGGCCGGTGTGCGGGAGCTGATCAGCCGCGGCTGCATTCCGGGCGGGGCGTTCCGGAACCAGACCTACATCGAGGGATCGACCACGTTCGGGGACGGCGTTTCCTCCGTCGATCGCATGCTGGCTCTCGACCCCCAGACGTCGGGCGGGCTGCTGATGCTGATCTCCCCCAATGCCGCCAAGCCGGCCCTGGCCGACCTGCACGCCGCCGGATACCCCTCGGCCGCCGTTGTCGGGCGCGCCACGACTCTGCAGAAGTCCCTGCTGAGCGTTTTCTGAATCCCTTCTCCGGCCTCGCAACGCTGCAGAGCAGGCGTCTTGGGGCAGATCGTGATCCGCCTGCGATTCGCATGTCAGCAGCCGGGGTCTGTCATCCGATTGCCTTGGCATGATATACTGTTTGAAATATCCATCGTAGGAAGGGACAAAACGGCTGGCAATTTCTTCCCAGCCTCGATCAAAGGGCCAGCAGAGCGATGCATACGCACATGAATCACGACGAACTGACCACACTGGGGTGGAGCGACTGGTTCGAGAAGCAGGTGGCAGATCAGCCGGCGACAACGATCGCGCGTGTCGCGGCGGTCGACCGGGAACAACTGCTGCTTGTCGACCAGACCGGACCGTTTCGCGCAAAACTGGCCGGCAGCTTTCTGCATCAGCATCCCCTGCCCCATGAGCATCCGTGCGTGGGCGACTGGGTGTGCCTGGAACGTCAGCCCGGTGACGATTTCGGGATGATCCACGCGCTGCTCGAGCGCAAGACCGCCCTTCGCCGGCGGGCGGCGGGCCCCGGCGGCGATTCCCAGATGATCGCCGCCAACATCGACTGTGCCGTCATCGTCCAGTCCTGCCAGTATGACTTCAATCTCAACCGGCTGGAGCGCTATCTCGTCATGGTGATGGACGGCGGGGCCGTTCCGCACATTCTGCTCACCAAGACGGATCTTGTCGGACCTGACGTTCTGGCCGGCCAGATGGCAGACCTCCGCGCCGCCGGCATCACCGCCCCGGTTTCGACGCTGAGCAACATGACGGGGGACGGCCTCGAAGCCCTCGAGCGGCTGCTCGAGCCAGGCAGGACCTACTGTTTCGTCGGCTCGTCCGGCGTGGGCAAGAGCACCCTGATCAACCACCTCGTCGGCCGCGTCCGGCAGGAGACGAAGACCGTGAGCGGCACGGGCGAGGGCCGCCACACGACGGTCCGGCGCGAACTGATCCGTCTCGATAGCGGGGCACTGGTCATCGACAATCCCGGGATGCGCGAGTTCGGCATCTGCGGCGCGGAAAGCGGCATCGAGAGCGGGTATTCCGACATCGCGAGCCTATCCGCCGGCTGCCGGTACCGAAACTGCACCCACACGGGCGAGCCCGGCTGCGCCGTTCGCGAGGCCGTTCGATCGGGCGATCTCAGCCGCGAGCATTTCGACAGCTATAGAAAGCTGCGTCACGAGTCGGAGTTCCACCAGCTCTCCAACGCCGAAAAGCGCAAGAAAGACCGTGACTTCGGCAAATTCCTGAAAACCGCCAAAAAATCGTTCAGGGAAAAGTGACAGGCCCACCGCCAAACGTCCCGAAAGGATTCCGGTATGGTACGCATGGTAACGCTCGAGGATATTCCCGCGTGGCTGGAGCTGGCACGCGAGGTCGAGCCGCTGTTCGGCCCCATGGCGGACAGCGAGGAGTTCCGGAGCGGCATCCGCCAGGTCATTCTCGAGGGGAGCGCCTTCTGCGGTGAAACCGAAGACGGCACGATCGGCGGCATCATCGCGCTCAACCGCCCGGGAAACGAGATCGCGTGGCTGGCCGTCTCTTCGGCCTGCCGGGGAAGGGGCATCGGTCGCCTGCTGATGGAAACGGCGGTGCGCGAGCTCGATCCGGCGGCAGACATCCTCGTGCAGACGTTTGCCGGCGGGATCCCCTCGGGAGCGAACGCCCGGGCGCTGTTCACCGGCTTCGGCTTCGCCGATGTCGAGGCTGCCGGGAAAAATCCGGCCGGGATCGACACCGTGATCATGAAACGGCGACCCAGGGCGTCGGAAGGGTAATCCCGGGGGCTCCTGCAATCCGATACCCGGCCGCTGCGTTGAACGGAATGGATCTCTCTGTCAGACAGGCATAGCCCCCTTTACAGGTGGTAAGGGGGTGTCGGATAATGGGGAAGCCCTGCCCCGGGGGCTGGAACAGCCACGGTTCAAAGGAGTTGTATATGAAGCGTTATATCTGCGGAGCGGTTCTTGCCGCTTCGCTTCTGTTCGGCGTCCCCAGCGGGTCCGAAGCGAGAAACATCCTGGGCGACCTGCTCAAGGCGTATCAGACCTACGAGCAGGTGAACATGATGCTGTGGCTGACGGGCGATACGAAAGCCGAGAAACGGGTCGGCCAGGAGATGAAGTGGATCATCAACCTGACGAACAAGAAGTACAAGGATCCCGAGGCCAACCGGTGGGTGAAATCCGTGTTCGACCGGGTCAAGCCCAACTTCCGCGACCGCGGCTTCGATTACAACATCACGCTTCTGAACGACAACACCGTGAATGCCTTCGCCATCCCCGGCGGCAACATTTTCATCTACAAGGGCATGCTCGACTTCGTCGGGTCGGACGACGAGCTGGCGGCGGTGCTGGCCCACGAACTGGCCCATGCCGAGCGGCGCCATTCCCTGAAGCAGCTTCGCCAGAGCACCGCGTTCCAGCTGCTGCTGCAGAAGGCCGTGAAAAGCGGCCGCGACCGGGACACCTGGGGCCAGGTGGTCGGAGCGGTGACGATGCTCAAATTCTCCCGCGACGACGAGTACGAAGCCGATGAGATCGGCCAGACGAAGATCGCCCAGGCCGGGTTCAACCCGATGGGCCAGGTCGTGCTGTGGGAGAAGTTCGTCCAGAAGTTCGGCAAGGGCGAAAAGGGCATCATGCAGTATCTGAGCACCCATCCGCCGTCCCAGGACCGCGTCGAGAAGGCCAAGACCCGCCTCGTTTCGCTCGCCCCGGGAAGCTCCGCCGCTCTCACTTCGGCTCCCGGTGTGTCGGCAACACAATTGGCCGCTTCCGACCTGACCCTGTCATTCAATATTCTCTCGGATACTTCTGAAAACCTTCTGCAGAACAGCAGCTTTGAAACCGATCTGGCGAAGAAAGGCATGCCGGACGCCTGGACGGTGAAGGAAGGCAAGGCCGCGTTCGATACCGCGCAGTCCGTGACCGGCCGCGGCGCCCTCCGGCTCGACCCCGAGTCCCACCTGCGCCCCGTGCGTGCCGTATCCGAGATGATCGCGGTCAATCCGGCCGAGGCCTATGTCCTGACCGGCTGGATGCGTTCGGGTGACGGCACCGCCAAGGCGAGCATCGGAGCCGAGGTGTATGACAAGGCGAAGCGGCTGCGCGGATATGTCTGGCCGGTGACCTCGGGGGCGCCGGTTCCGGCATTCTGGCAGCAGATCGAAGGCACCTACACCGGCGGCGCCTCGCCATCCGTCCACCTCCCGGAAGATGCCGCGTTCATCCGGGTTCTGCTCCAGAACGGGCCGCTCTCGCGCAGCAGCGTCTGGTTCGATGACCTGCGCGTCCGGCGGGCGACGACGCCGAAAACCGACAATCTCGTCGACAACGGCGACTTCGAGTATGACGGCGGAAACGGTCTGCCACGCGGGGTTGTCGCCCCGGCCGGCCAGGCGGCGCGCGACCTCGACCAGTTCAAGACCGGGTATGCGGCGCTGCGGATGACCGGAACGGATGCCGGCGAAACGACGGTCGAGCTGGCCCCGATCCCTGTTTCGACGCTGAAGGACGGCCAGCAGCTGCAGGGCTCGTTCCACTTCAACGGCACGGGCGAGATCCGCGCGCGCCTCCTCGTCGAGCTTCTCGACGAGGCCGGGAACCCGCTCAGCCGGCGTCTTGTCGAACGCGGCTTCGTCACGAAGCCGAATCTGTGGCAGGCAACCGGCTTCAAAACGAGCTTCCTGCTCCAGGCCGATGAAAAGAGCGTAGTGAAGAGCATCGGCATCCGGATCGCCGGAACGATCCCCGCCACCGGCACCATCTGGCTCGACAACGTCGTCATGCGCTGAATGACACCCCTGAAAAAACGGACCCCGGGAGGATCTTCCCGGGGTCCGTTCTGTTTCGATCAATCCCTGAATCGTGGGCGATCATCTCCCTGAAACGTGATGAGACCGTGCCGCTTCAGTTCGTGGCAAACATGCTGCACGCGCTCGAAAGAAATCCCGAGCCGGGTGGCGATTTCAGCCATCGTGCGGGTACCGTCGATCAGGGGCATCGTCTGGTGAAGGGCCTGATTGCCTTCGGGATCCACGTGCCAGTCGATGTGGATGCCGAATCTCGAACAAAACACCTCGCCACAGAAGTGGTTGATCGGGACCCGGTTTTGTTCGAGAACGTCGATCATTCGCAGGATGAGATCGACAGACTCCTCGAGATTCCGATTCGTGATGATGGCGGGGGTGTCTTTGTCGGAATGATACTCCGGATACGGCCAGTCGAAGCCGGTTTTCGGGATGAAGCGGTACAGCGCCATCATCGGAACCCGAACGCCGGGACTATTGAACTGCCGTTCGTCGTTCATCGGATGGAATGTGGTGACATCCCCCCCGGGTGCGTGGGTGCGGAAGCCCAGGGAGAAGCACTGGTCGCAATCCGAAGAACCGAACAGCGAGTGTTGGAGAGTGAACGGATAAGAGGTTCCAAGCATTTCCAGGAACAATCCCCCTTTCAGCTTGGGGATCAGACCGGCGTTCTGACTCAGCCAGGCAATCGAGCCGATCGTTTCCGGAAGCAACAACATCCGGTAGGTGTTCCGTAATCCGACCCGCTTCTGGAGCTGCCGCATCACCTCGAGACCAACAGCAATCCCGCTCAATCCATCGTTTGCCTGAGCAGGATGGCAGAGATGGGCGCACAGAACGATCGAATCCTCGCTCATTCCGTTCACGACCATTTCACCGACTTTCAGGCTTCCATAGCTGAAGGCCGAATCGATATGGACGCGATAGGCATCGTCTTGAAGCCGTTCCCGGACCTTCCGCGAGCAGCACAGGCCCCAGTCGCGTTCATAATATTTATAAGCGAATGGAATGGCCTCGGGATCTCTGGGGTGAACGTGCAGATGCTTCAGCAGCTCCTCTCTCGTCACCTCCCCTGCGAACGGCAACGAATAGGACACCACATGGAGCGGATGCTCCTTGGTCGAAAAGAGGGGACGACCATCCAGGGTTTCGAGACGGGCCTCCCGGCAGGCCCACTTTTCCGGCACCGTCCAGGTCCAGCACTCTGTCCCTGTTGGATACCGGTGGATTCGCAGGGGAAACGACCGGGCAAGCGCCGTCAAGGCGGCATCATACCCGTCCGACACGATATCCCTTGGAAGCCTGTAGAGGGAGCGGATGATATCCATCATCGTGGGCGCTTCTTCGAGGCTGATGGAGAAGCTCTGCTTTCCAACCCGCTTTTCCTCGGCTTCGATCAGGTTATCTGCCGGTCCGGTAGCGAGATACCACGGATCTTCCCGCAGTTTTTCCTCGCACAGCTCCCATAGATCACGACAGGATACGCACGTCACTTCCCCAAAGCCGGCCGGTGCAGAAGCGACGAGGCCTCGCTCTCTGGCCGATCGTTCGAGACGGCGCAGATCCGGGAAGCCCTGCTCCCCATAAATCCGGACGTTGTACAGCCATCCTTCCTTCGTGCAGATATCGCCGCGTCGCATCTTCCCAAAAAATAGTTTCAAATATCTATAAGGGACCCGGAACCTCTGTTCGGCATGATGAATAAACGTGGCATACCTGAACCCGACGCCAATGTTGCAGATCTTGGCGCCAATCCCCACCAGACGTTCATGGATGCAGTCACGGCCGAAACAGTCCGGCGGAAGGTCGGCAAAAAGCTCGGCGGTTCTGGGACCCCGGCCAGCCACGGAGAAGATCGGATCCAGACTCCGCAGGACACCGGGCCGTGTGCGGAAATACTCGGTGAACTCCCCGACGTCCGACGGCGTTGTTTCGGGATCGAACGGTTCGTTCTTGCAAAACGAGTAGCTGTAGGTTGGCACCAACAGCGTTCCCTCGGGGCCCAGAACCTCGGAAAACGCCTGATCGAGAAGCAGGGCCGCGCCCGACATCCCTCCCCCCCCCTCGGGAAACCCCAACATTCCCAACCCGACATGCGTGAACACGATGTCGCCCGGGGCGATTCCGACCGTCCTGAGAGCCGATACGAGCGTTTGCTTCGTGTAATGATGCATCCCTTCGTTTGCCGTCATGCTTCCTTCCTCGCTTCGACGACATGCCAGAGAGGAAACTCCCGGGCAAAGCCCCAGGCACGAAGATCCCGTTCCTTCAGAGCCGGTGAAGGCTCGAGTTCCTCCATCCCGATGATCGAAAATCCATTGTTAACGAACGATTTGATGTAATTCGACAGGGACGTGGTGACGGCGAAATATTTTTGCCGATATTCCGAGAGGATGGTGAAGGGGTGTTCGGGATCGCCAAGCCAGGGAAGCAGCCAGAACAGATAATGCGGTTCCATGCTGATGAACAGGCCACCCGGCTTGAGCAGCCGCCGAATATCCGCGAAAAGGGCTCGGATGTCCGTCGACTGGCGGGGAGAGATCGGGACGAAGTAGAACAGCATCGCATCGCTCATGAACACCGCATCGGCCTGTCCGGCGGGGAACCGGTCGAGCGCGCCGGGGCGGCCGATATCCGCCTCCTCGAATCGTGCCCCGCCGGAGCGGTGACGAGCCACGTCGAGATACGCCACGTTGGGATCGAGACCGAGCGTGTCGGCTCCCGTCCGGGCGATCAGGTCGGTGAAATACCCCGGACCACAGCCCAGATCGATGACACGCATGCCGGGACCGAATTTTTTCGGGAGATATTCCTTCAGGAACGCCGCCTGGACCGCTCCATACAGATTCCCTTTCACCTCCGTCAGGTCGTCGGTGAACTTCTGGGTCAGCCACCAACTCTCGGGAGAGAGACGTCGCATGAGCATCAGATGCTGGCCAAGTCGCTGATGGAAATTCCCCAGGTGCTCAAAATCGAGCACCGACGTTTTGGGGCCGAGCGATCGTCGATAGGCGTCGGAATCGTCGATGACGAGTCGATGCTTCCGAAAGCGCTCCAGGAGGGCGACTCCCGTCACTTCCTCGGCATCCGGCCACTCGGCGGGCGTGCGGCGGAACGGCGTCGGATCAGCCATCAGTCCATCTTCATTCGCAAACCAGGCGATCTCCCAGACTCGGAAGGGATCTTGCCCATGACGAAGAACCAGCTCGGATTCAGGGAAGGAAGCGATCCCGCCGAGAAGCTCGAGACCGGATGTTTCCACACCCAGACTCGACCGGGCCGCGACATTGTAGAGAATCCATCGCCCCGCGGCAGGAAGCACGACCAGCTCCGGTGCCAGCTCAGCCACGGGCCTGTTCCTTCCGCATCCGCTCGATCAGCGAGATGAGACCTCCGACGGTGCGAAACTCCATCGACTGCATCTCGGCCGGCGAAAACCGGATGCCGAAGGTCGCCTCGAACTCGAGAACCATTGCCACGATGCCCATCGAGTCGATGACGCGGGTATCCAGATACTCGCATTTCAACCGATCCTCCTCGGTGGCCCCGGGAATCCCGCCCTTGCTGCCGAAGAAGGCCAGAACCTGCTGCTTCACATCCATCCCATCCTCCTATTCATACTGAATCCCGATGTTGTCGGCCATTTCGCGAAGACCGACCGCGTCCATCGTTCCCTCCCCGCGCTCCACGCGCTGGATCCACTCCGCTTCGAGCTTGACACGCCGCTCACAAAGGGGAATCAGACTTTCCGCCATCGCCGCTGGAACAACGACGATTCCGTCCTCATCCCCACTGATGATATCTCCCGGATTGACCGCAACCCCGCCGCACGAGACGGGGGAATTCACGTTTCCGCCCCACCCCTTCAGCGGCCCGCCCGGTGATGTTCCCAAGGCAAACACCGGCACCTTTCGTTTCCGGATCTCGTCAAGATCTCGCACCATCCCGTTGATGACGATGCCGGCAAGGCCGAGCTTTTCGGCCATCAGAGTCTGGACTCCTCCCCAGGCGGCTCGCGACCTGATCCCCTTCGCATCGATGACCAGCACATCCCCGCGCTGGACAACTTCGAGAGCGATGTGGCTCATCAGGTTGCATCCCTCGGCTTCTTCCACGGTGACAGCCGGACCACAGCACCTGGCTCCGGAGCCCATCAAGCGGATATCGGCATGCATGATTCCCATGCGGTTCATGCAATCCGAGATGATTGACGGGGAAAATTGCCGCAGGATCTCGACGACACGGGCATCCGGTCGGGTGATTGCTCGCCGGACACGGCCGGGAAGCGCGCCACGCGAAGCCATCGGGGCCTTTTCCCTCGGTCGGTGGTGCAACGGAATTTCCTCGAGCCCGAGACGCATCATCAGGATCTCGCGGACCCGGCGCTTCTGAATCTTTCCGGTGGCGCTCTTCGGAAACTCCTCCAGTTCGAGCAGCCGGGCCGGCCGCTTCTCCGGCGCCAGCCCGGCTTTGCAGAGTCCCGACAACTCTTGCATGACGCGATTCGCATCCGACCCTTCCCGCAGACGGACGACGGCAGCCACATCCTCGCCATACATCGGATGGGGGATGCCGACGACGGCACACTCGACGACGGCTGCATGCTGGTGAAGCAGGTTCTCGACGGCCGCCGGACTGATGTTGATGCCGCCACGGATGATGAGATCCTTCTTCCGGCCCGTGATAAAGAGATCTCCCGTCTGCATCAGGATGCCGATATCTCCGGTCGGAAACCACTCCTGCATCTCCCGCTCCACCAGCGCGCCGGTCTCCGGATCCAGGGAGCCCTTCATGAGGAACGGCGTGCAGACATGGATTTCCCCTTCTTCCCCGTAAGGGACCGGCGCCCCGCCGGCATCGAGAATCGTCACCTGCACTCCCGGGAGAAGACGGCCGACGCAGCCGTCGAGGTCCGGCAGGGTCGGGGCGTTCGTCGTGATGAACGTCGTTTCTGACAACCCGTAGTTTTCGAGAATCCGCACCCCGTAGCGTGCCTCGAAATCTCTTCTCAGCTTCACCGGAAGCGGGGCCGTACCCGCCAGGACTGTCCGCACGGAGGAACGGCAGTAGGACTCGCCCTCCCTGCCTCGATCCATTTCCATCAATATAGAACATATCGTCGGCACGAGCCAGAGAGTATCGACACCATGTTCCCGCGGAATCCGCCAAAAATCGATGATCGACGAGGCATGGAACGTATCCGTCAGAACGACACTCGAGCCCGCCACATACGGCAACATCAGCAGATTATAATATCCGCCAAGGTATGTCATCGCGAGGATCCCGAGAAAGCGGTTGTTCGGGCCCAGGCCGACTCGATGGGAGAAGACCCGGGCATTGTCGATCAGATCGGCGATCCGATGGACCACTCCCACTGGCCGCGCCGTGGTTCCCGATGTGTATACGATGCACATCGTGTCATCAGGCCCGACACCGTCGAAGGGAAGCACCGGCTCACTCGCAGACAGCGTCGGGGCATCCAGGACCGGAAATCCCGTCGGAATCGCTCCTGACCGGCCATCTGCGAGCAGGACCACCCGGTCTCCGTGCGCCGAAAGCCAGGCCGGATCGAGATGCCCGAACGTCTCTGCCGACACGACCACCAGGCTCGCGTGGCTGTGTTCCAGCAAAAGCTGCACCTCTTTCCGCGTGAGCGTTGGATTGATCGGAACGGCAATGCATCCTCCGTAGAGGCATCCAAAATACAGTTCGGCGAAAAGCGACGAGTTGTGCAGGATGAAGGCAACCCTGTCACCCCGCGTCAGACCCCGGCCCCGGAAATATCCGGCCGCATGGCGGCCGGCATGATCGATATCCGAGAACGTCATGGTCCGGCCCGTCATGGCATCGATCAGAAAAGGCCTTTCTCCGTACGTCTGGGGAAGATGTTTCAGCCACTCAATCGCATTCATAGCGTTTCCTCCGGTAGCACAAGGTGTCCGTTTTCAAGGACGGGACGATCGTCGACCCGCAGATCGGCATGCCGCAGCACCATGTCGAGATGGAATGGAACACGGTTGCGGCCGCCGATCGTCGCATTCGAGCCAAATCCGAGATGGACCGTGCCGCGGCAGCCTTCGTCTTCCAGCATCGAGCCGCACAACCGTGCAGCCGGATTGAGCCCGACCCCCAGTTCGGCAAGCACACGCGTCGCGGGTTCACCGAGACGGTC
>DAOOQQ010000044.1:0-39026 GCA_035388825.1 Candidatus Ozemibacteraceae bacterium | reverse complement strand
CCTTATCGCAGGGCGGTTGAATTTTGGTCTACCCACATGAAACAGCGAAGAGCCATATAATCTATGCCAAATATGTTGGCTGTCATGTCAAGCCAATCACAGGCAAAGCATGGATGACACCATGCAAGTTTTGCCACCGGCGAAATCAAGATGGCATTTGCGTTTGGTAAAACAAGAGGTGTCTCTTCAAGAACAAAGTAATTAAGATTGAGCCCACCAAGTCGTAGTCTGAGCGCAAAATCATAAGCAAAAGAGTTCAAAGATGCTGTAAGTCCCAATGCGCCATTTGCGACATGAACAGGTCGCAACACCGGAACTGCATTTCCACATGGATAATCACCAACAACTGCAGAATACATCGATCTTTTATTCGTGGCAGACCCAATGCCCATAAATATAGTTTTAGATTTGTATTTTTGCTCACACCCATACTTTTTGCGTATTTCAGTTTGATAGTCGAAAGATCTCATTAGATATTGTGGTTCAATTTGTTTGTTTTCCCAGGGAATATCACGCCATTCAGCGCTTCGCCCTCTACCACGCATCCAGCCTTTTTGGCTGAAATCGAACTGGCCGATCATGCGGCCTTCGTAGAGGGGCAGGAGGATGTCGCCGTCGGGGCCGGCCCAGCGGCCGTAGGGGTCGGGGCGGTAGCCGGCGGCCTCGGCCTTGTCGCGGGGGATAAACAACTTCGAATCGTTGGTCATGTCGAATTCACGCGTATACGTGATCCCCCAGCCATCGGGGCCCTGGTCGCCGAGGAGGACGCTGTTTCCGTAGATCTTCGTCAGAACCTCGAGATCTCGGCCGGTGCGGATCTCGAGAATCGAGAGGCTTTTGGGGCTGAACGCGCGGATACGCTCTGCGGGGTAGTCGAGAATCCCCCGCGCGGCGGCCCAGTCGTCGAGATCGTGGCGCATGAACGCCGCCTTGATCGACTCCGTACTGCCGCCCTTCGCCGCGATCGTGACGGCGAATTTGAAACTGCGATGAATATCGAAAATGCGATCGCGGTTTTCAAAGCCGTAGAGCCAGTTCCAGGTACAACGGTCGATCAACAGTTGCCGCAGACTGCCCGAGCCCTTGTCGGTGTACAAACCGCTCGGCGTGACCAGGCCGAGCCGGCCGCCGGTTTTCAACAGGGCGCAGGCCTGTTCGACGAACAGCTTGTAGCTGTTGAGATCCGCCGAACCCTGGTGCCTGAAGGGGTGCTCCGGGTCGCTCAATCCCGTCTTTTTCGCTCTCTGCGCCGCCCATGCGGCATGCAGGACCTTCGAATCGGCCGGCCGCCGCGGCACGAGCATGACCTGCGGCTTTCCTTCCTTCTCTTCCGTGTCGCCGAAAGGCGCCGCGGCATTGCGGACGAAGTTTCCCGCATCCTTGAAGCCGGCCTTGTACTCGAGCCACCGGCGCTCGACCTCCGGATCGGCGGCGAACAGTTCGCGCTGGCGCGCCAGCGCCTCCTGCTTGCCATACGACCGGTATAAGGGATCGAGATCGCTGAAAAACTCTTTACTGCTGGGTTTTCTCACCTCCCAGGGCGGGTTCGCGACGATGCCGTCGAAACCGGCGCCGGGCTCGGTGAAAACGTCGGGGAACTCCAGTTCCCAGTGGAAGAACCGCTTTCGTTCGGCGATCTCCCGCACGATTGCCCGGGCCGACTCTGAAGGCGAACGCAACTCCAGCGGCCCAGGGGCAAGTTCGAGCCGGTCGAGCGGCCAGAACCACAGGGCGCACCAGGTGTCGAACACCTCGCGAACCCTGGCGAGAGCCGGGTCCACGGCGATCTGTTCCCGCCAGACCCGCGCCCGTTCATCCGGTCGGCCGGCCGGAATGCGACGCAGACGCCGGTACAGCTCCCGCACCCGGTCGATCGCGGCCTTCAGGTCGCTTTCGGAGACCTCGGCGAACGCCAGCTTCTTCTGGCCCGACACCAGCTCGGCCTGGTCGGTGACGATTCCATCCCGACGCAGTTTCAGCGCTCTCGCCCAGCGGTCGGCCTCGTGGGTCACGCCGCGCCATTTCTCATCGGGGCTCTGCCGCCACCACGCAGTCAGCGGGTAGTCGCGGAACCGGTCGAGCCAGGTTCCCAGCAGGGCGTCTCCGCAACGCAGTTTGTGGTCGAGGAAGGTGAAGGGCAGTCGCCTGTCGAGCGTCTCGACCCACAGGGCGACCCGGGCCAGCTCAACCGCCAGGGGGTCGATGTCGACCCCGTACACGCAATGCTCGACGACGGCCCGGCGGACGACGGCTTCGAGGCGTTCTTCCGGCTGGCTTACGTCGGCATCGGGCAGGAGGTCGCAGACGGCGCATACCCGTTCCCCGTCGCGTCGTATGCGGCCGTGTTCGTGCAGGGAGCGGATCACGGCATCGGTCAGGACGCGCAGGGCGGCGATGAGGAAGGAGCCGGACCCCATGGCCGGATCGCAGATTTTGAGGGAAAGGAGCCTCTCGGGCGGGAACGGCCTGCCGTCGGCATCGTTCAGCAGAGGCTCGAGGGTGCGCCTGACCGTCGGCTGGGTGAGCTGCGGCCGGGTATAGAAGGTGCCCGCACCCTTGCGGGTGCCGCCCCACCGGACCAGATACAGCTCACCGGGCAGGCGGAGGTCGGCAATGAGCGACTCCGCGGCTTTCTTCGCGGCTTCCTGCCATGCAGGGTCTTCCCTGCCCCGTCTGCCGCGCGGAGCCGCGATGAGTTTCCCGGCCAGCGCCGCCCGTTCGGCCCAGGCTCGGGCACGGGCCAGGGCCGCGGCACGGGCGTCGGCGAGGCCGTCATCGGCGGGCAGTGTCTCTTCCCCGACCGTTTCGGGGGGATCGTCGTCGTCGGGTTCATCACCGTCGCCGGGCTCGTCGGGTTCGGCGTCTTCGGCCTCGTCATCCGGTTCTTCGTCGTCCCCGGCGGCTTCGTCTCCGTCGCCGGCATCGAGGGCGGCGGTTTTTTTCACCTTCGCCTTTTCGACGAGCTGGGCGAGTCGCCTGTCATCCATCGTTTCGAGGCGGTCGAGCGGCAGGGCCGGCTGGTCGCCGAGATTCAGAAAGATGATCGGCTGGGTCTCGACCCGGTGCAGTTCGTAATCGAGCAGGCCCTCATACAGGATGCCGATGTATTCGCTCGTCAGCTCCGTGAAATCGACGGGCACCGAGACCTTCTGACGGACCGTGCCAGAGCGGACGACCTCGGTCGTTCTCGACAGCAGACATATCAAACGATATATGATTTCATCCGACGGCGGCTCGAGGTTCTGCTCGATGATGTGAAGGGCGCGGGCAACCGCGTCGCCCGCGGCATCCCCGCTCCGGAAGAGATCGCCCCCGTAGGCGGGCACGAGCAGTTGCGGGTGGAGCGAGCCCCGGTGCAGGAGGCCGAACAGGGCGAGAAGGCGGGGCCAGGCGCCGTGACGGCCGCGGCGGCGGTCGGGGCCGGCGCGGTCGAGGGCCTCGATCAGCCCCCTCAGGCCGTAGGCCTGGTGGTAGACGGCATTGTCGGTCGGCAGGAGCTCGCGCGACTCGGCGAAGAGGCAGACGACGAGGCGCATCACGAAGTGGCAGGCGGCGGCATAGAGAGGCTTCGCCCGGCGGTTGTCCCAGATCGGGTCGAGAACGGGCTTCCGGGCATGGAGCAGGAGTTCGACGGCCTCGCGCACCCGCTCCCCCAGCTCTTTCGACAGCCGCGCCTGGCCTGCGCGGGTCTTTGCGATCGCCGAAAGGAGGGGCGAAACGCCTTCGGATGAACCGGGCACGAGCGCCTGGGGGGAGAGAATGCGGCGGAGCAGTTCGAAGACCGG
Organism: Candidatus Ozemibacteraceae bacterium; assembly: GCA_035388825.1. Classification (GTDB taxonomy): domain Bacteria; phylum Muiribacteriota; class Ozemobacteria; order Ozemobacterales; family Ozemobacteraceae; genus MWAR01. Next base: position 35,241 of record DAOOQQ010000044.1, on the reverse strand, counting down.
CTGGATCAGGTCGCCGTCGAGCCAGCGATCGGCCGACCATTCGGCCCAGGCGAGGTTGTCTGTATCGGTGAAGATCAGGCGCCATTCGCGGCCGTTCGTGAGAAGGCCGATCGGCAGGGCGCGTCGCCGCAGCCACTCGACGGCGCGGGTGACGGCGCGACGGCCGCGATGAACGCCGAGCCGCTCGTCGTCCGAGGTGAAGACGGCCAGTCGCGCGACGCGATCGGGCGTTTCGAACAGCCGGCGCGGCTGGTGCCTCGTCCCGTCGAGGAGTTTCTCGGCGTCGGCCGCCCCGATCGCCGTGCCTTTCCGCCAGCCGGTCTTCAGGCCGCAGCCGGTTTCGAGGACGAGGTCGAGAAGGTCGCCCATTTCACCGGTCGAGGGTTCGGCATCGCCGACAACGGGCAAGAGGGCATCGCGAAGTCGGTCCGGGAAGGAGCGGGGCAGCGCGGGCGCGTCGGGAAGGGCGTCGAAGGTTTTCCGGTCAAGCAGGCGGCCGGACTGGTTCAGACCGATCCAGGCATCGAAAAGGCCGTTCATGCACGGTCCTCCGGCAGGCGGATTTCGACGGCGAGCGGATAGACCTGGGCTTCGCCGCGCAGGCTGTACCGGGCGGGCAGGATGCGCTCGAGCGTCCGGGTCTCTTCGGCGGCGAGAAGCTGCATGACCGACTCGTAGTGACTCCGGCGGAGGCCGATTTCCGCGTCGAGATCGGCGATGCGGCGGGCCAGCTCCTCGTCGATCTCGGCGAACAGGTGGCGCTGGCGGGCTCGTTCCCGCAGCTCCTCGGCTTCCTGGCGCAGTCTCTCTATCTGGGTTTCCCGGACGGCCTTTTCGAGCTCAGCCCGCCGGCGGGCGAGCCGCTTCTTTTCGCGATCTTTGACGAGTTTTCCCGCTTCCGTGAGCCGGACCTTCAGCGAGTCGGTCAGCCGGCCGCGGCAGTCGCGCACGCGCGCCGCGAGATCGCTTTCTATATCGTCAAATATATTTTTTGCCCGGTTCGTATCGGGAAGACACCGGCTCCCCCCCCATTCGGCGACGGGCCGATGCGGCAGGGACGCGCCGAGGCTGCCGGCCGAGACGGGGAACGCCATCGTGCGGACCCAGTGATGGCAGGGTTCGCGAAGCTCGTTGACGGCGAGCTCCTCGACGGTCAGCAGGACGAGGGCCTCACAGCCTTCGGGGATTTCCCCCGTGCGCGCGATCCAGCGGGTTGCCCCGGCCGGTCCGCCGGGGAAGCGATACCTCGCGAAGACCGACATGACGCGATGGTACAGGGCATGGCCCAGGTGGAGAAGGCGGGAATCGGGCTCGGGAAGGAACACGGGCCGGCCCGACCGGTTCAAGACGTATGTTTCGGGATCGAAGACCAGGGCCATCATCGGTCCCGTCGCGTCGCCGTGCCGGAGGGTGTGATCGACGATCTCCTGCCACATGCCGGGAACGGGGGGGACGAACCGGTCGCGGCCGGGGCCGTCGGCGCGGAGTCTGGGCCGGCCGGCCTGGACGGCCATCGCCGTTTCGAGCGTTTCGCGCAGGGTGTCCGGCGAGAGGTCAAGTTCGGCTTTCATCTCCTCGAGGCGCCGCCGGTCGTCGTCACCGGGCAGGGGAGCGGCCTCGGGGAGCTCGTTTTCGACGTCGCCTTTTCGGCGGCGCACATCGTCGATGATGCGGTCGAGACGGGCTTCGCTCGCCTCGGGGTCTTCGTCATGCTCGAAATGGCCCAGCAGGGCGCGGGAGAAAATATCGTCCGTCACGACGAGATCTTCGCGGGTCTGGCTGCGCTTTCGCAGGACTTTTCCCAGGAACGTCAGGGACGTGTCGTCGGTGGCATCGAAATGGAAAATGAGAACGTCGCGCTCCTGGCCGTGGCGGTCGAGACGGCCGTTGCGCTGTTCCATCCGCGCGGGGTTCCAGGGGATGTCCCAATGCAGGAGGAGGCGGCAGGAACGCTGGAGGTTGAGCCCTTCGCCCGCGGCGTCGGTCGCGATGAGGATGCGGGCGCGGCTGGCCGGGTCATTGAACGCGCGCTTCACGGCGTCGCGCTCGTCGTCGGTCATGCCGCCGTAGAACGCGAGGAGGCGGTCGTCGTCGCCGTAGCGGGCGGCAAGCCGGGCGTACAGGTAGTCGAGGGTGGCCAGATACTCGGTGAAGATGACCAGGCGTTCATCAGACCGCCATTCGCCGTCGACACGCAGCCGCTCGTCGATGAAGGCTTTGAGCTGTTTCAGACGGGCATCGGCGCGGGCATGAGCCGCAGCGTCGGCTACGGCTTTCCGCCGCCTGGCCGGGTCGAGCCCGGGCTCGATGCGCCCGATGCCGAGGTTCTCGACCGCCGCCGTCACCGCGGCCAGCTCGGAGGCCACGGCGGTCCGCCAGGCTCGAAGCCAGGCTCCGACCGACCGGGCGGTCTGGCGGTATCGGCTTTCGCGCTCGGCATCATCATCGACGTCTTCGGCATGGGCTGCGCGGAGCCGGGAAAGGCCGGCGGCGCTCGCCGGAAAGGCCGGGTCGGGGGCATCGGCCGCCGCGGCCGGCTCATCGAGTCCTTCGAGAAGCTGCAGCCAGCTCTGACCGAACGCCCAGGGTCCGGACAGGAGGCGCTTCTGGAGCACCTCGACGGCGAAGGCGACGGCCGTGCGGTCGGCCGGGGATGCCGTCGCGGACGCCTTGCGCAACGCCCGGCGAAAATCATGGAACGCCTCGCTCGCGGCGCGTTCGGCGGCCCCGAACCGGAGAACGGGCAGGGCATCGACGATGCGATCCGAGAAACGGGGCGGTTCGCCGCGATTCTGGTAACAGCCGTTGATTTCGCTTTTGAGGCGGCGCACGACGGTTTCACCGACACGGCGGCGATCTTCCTCGTCGAGTTGGGATTTCCTGGTGAAACGAACCGGGTCGAGGGCTTCGAGAAGCCCGGAAAACGAGCGCGTATGGCCGTTGTGCGGGGTCGCGGTCAGGAACAGCCGATGCTCGAACCACGGCGAGATGCGCTGAAGGAGTTTCGAGAGGTCCGAATCAGGGCCGAAACTCGCGGGCGCGCAGTTGTGCGCTTCATCGACGATCAGGAGGTCCCACTTGAGACGGCCGTCGGCGCCGGGTTCGGCCGTGCTTCTGAACTGCTCGAGCACGTCGGCCTGCTTCAGATAATGATAGCTGGCGATCGCGCGCTCGTGAACGCGCCACGGATTCGCATCGATGCCGAGCTCGCGTTGCAGGCGCAGGGTGTGCGGCCGGTCGATCACGTCGAAAGGCAGAGCGAATTTCTCGTTCATCTCGTCGCGCCACTGGGTCCGGAGCGAGGCGGGGCACAGGATCAGAATTCGGCGGATACGGCGACGGAGCATCAGTTCCCGGAGGATCATGCCGGCCTGGATCGTTTTCCCGAGACCGACGGCATCGGCCAGGAGCAGGGCGACACGCGGCATCTCCAGGGCGCGCAGAACGGGCACGAGCTGGTATGCCTCGGGGTTGATCGCGCCGAACAGGGGCGCGGCCAGCGGCGGCCGGTCTTCGGACAGCCCGGAAAACGGCAGGGATGGCGTCAGAGCCGCCCAGCGGGCCGCCCGGACCATGGCATCGTATTCCTCGGCCACCATGGGTGGGGTCGCATCGACACGGGGGAGAGCGGAAGGCTCGAGCACCTGCGTCGAGGGCTCGACTTCCCAGAGCAGTTGGTCCGTTTCGGAGCCGAGGCCGTCGGTATACTCGACTTCGACGAGGTGCAGGCGGCCGCCTTCGTCGGCATCGAAGGGCTGAACCCCCGTGACCAGGGCGCGACGGTTGCGGACGACGGCCATCATTCCTTCGCGCGGCAGTGCGGTATCGTTGATGCGATCGTTCATATCATTCCATATCTGATCAGATGAGCTGGCAGGCTTCCAAGATACTTCTCCGAGCCGCCTTATCGCAAGCCATAAGCCATGGTATCATCGCCGGAAGAAGACCTGATCCACATGAGGCGGGAGCTCGCCCCCCGCGAGAGGTTGCACCATGATCATTCGAGTTCTGCTTGCCTTCATCGTATCGTTCTCGTTCTTCAGCTCTCAAACCCTGTGTGCGGAAGAGGCGCTTGATCTCGACGGGGCTGCGAAGATCCTGGCCGCGGCACAGGAATTCCAGGCGAAGCCGACGCCGAAGGCGCTGACGACGAAAGGCGCCGCGCTCGACAAGGGCGGGTATGACCCCAACGGCTTTCTGGCGCTGTTCCCAAGGCTGGGAATCGCATCGGGCCAGGCGCTGGACTTCGTTTACGATTTCCAGGACCTCGGCGGGCACCCCGTCGTCTACGCGCGGGCAAAAGACCAGGCGGCCTTTTCCGATCTCGCCTCGTTCAAAAAAGAATATCCGAGACGATATTTTCTCGGCGACCGGGTCCGGTATGACCCCGCCTACCTGGGCAGCATCACGACCGATGGCACGACCGACGGGTTCCTCCAGCTTGCTCTGCTGGTGCTGACAAGCGAGCAGTTCTATGCGCACTGGCATGCCGTCTATTATCTCCACCTGCCGATTCTCGACCAGGCAACCTTCGAAGACGTGCTGAAAGCCTACAAGCCAGAGGAGCGGGAGAAAGGCCGCGCGATCGAGTTCCGGCCGCGCGTCACCCTGGATCGGGAACGAGCGCGCGTGGAGTATCTCGTATTCAACGAGTGGATCGGCATTCAGCGCATCACCTGGACGGTGAGCCGCGCCGTTCCCCACCGTTTCATCGCCGTCGACGAACAGGTGCTGCTGCCGTACAAAAACCCGATCCGTTTCTGACGCGAAAGGACCGCCCCCCGAAAATGCGGACGGAGTCTCTCAGGATTTCGCGTACCAGGCACGAACATCGAGGGTGACTTCCCGGACGGTCATCCGGTCGGCCGGCCTGACGTCGAGGATCTTCCCGCCCATCATATGCCGCACGAGGTTCCGCTGGAGCTCGAGCTTGGCTTCGCCCGGCCCCATCAGCATGATGGAATCAGCGTTGTTCAGATGGGCGACGATGTCATTGTAGTATTTTTTCAGATGAATCGACGACTTGTTCTGGAGGGTGTCGTCGGCATACATCGCCTGCGCTCCATACTGGGCGCGCGGTCCGTCTCCTGCAGACGCATGGGCGCCCGTTTCGGCCTCTGAGGAAATGACGTGGACCGTCTCCTGATCCTGGGTCAGGGTCACGATGACAGCCTTCCTGTGATCCACCCACACACCGACTTTTTTCTCCATACCTGTCTCCTCTCAATGCACGAACCAGCTCTCTGATTTCCGGGGGACGGAAAAAAAGCCTCTTCGATGTAAACGTACTTTCCCCATCCGGAATGTCAAAACTACCGCATCCGGGGCAGCTCGATTTCCCCAATATCCCTTCACCTCTCTAAGCATGAGGAGCAGGAGATAAACGACGCACCACAGAGTCACAGAGACACAGAGGGAGGTTTTCACCAACCTCTACGAGGGAGTAACTGGTCTGTGGATTTCGCCACGAGAACCGATCCGCTGATGGCGCAGTCCAGTGATGGCGCAGTCCAGCCGGACCCAGGCGCTCGTTCCTCTCGGTTTTTCTTCTGCGTTCATCTGCCCTCCATCTGCGGATGCGTTCCTGCAATGGAGGCTTCTTTCACCGGAGTTTCTTCGTGGTGAAGAATTCTCCGTCCCTCTGTGCCTCTGCGGTAAAACGTTCTTTCTCGTGGGCGTTCCTAACCAGCGGGGAAAGAATCGATGTCCGGGCCGCGCCGGAAGGACGCCTTGCCGGTCAGGGGATTTTTCCGTACAATTGGCGCAAGAATCATCTGACATCAAGGGAGAAGTTGCATGAAGATCAGATCGCTCCTCCGTTCCGTCGCCGTTCTGCTTCTCGTCCTGTTCGTCGCCGGCGCCGCCCACGCGGCCACCTACGGCTATGTGGTCGTGAAGGGGAAGAGCGAAGAGGCTCTCGACCGCGAAGTTTCGACGATCGAGCGGCTCATCAAGGGCTGGGACAAAGGCGAGCTGCTGTTCAAGCACAAGGTCGCCAACGGCATCGTCTTCTTCAAGAAATACACGGTGACCATGGTGTTCGCCGGCCTCGAGAAGGACGTCTCGGCGTTTCTTTCGAGCGGTCCGTATGAAGGCGATTTCGTGAAAGACGTCGTGGCCCAGTTCACCTACACCAGCAAGGGTGACCCGCAGGCCGGCGAAAGCGAAGTCTCGACGGTTCTGACGAAAAAGTTCCCGAACATCCGCAACGCCGTCGCCGCGATCAAGGGCAAGTCGGACAACGCTCTCTGGACCGAATTCAAGACCGCGAAGCCGAAGGCCTACGAGAAGCACCTGCTCGGCGGCAAGCTGGTCTCCCCGCAGATCAACGTGGTTTTCTACAGCATGCGGCCGGTCGAGGAAAACCGCATCCTCAGCATCACCTTCGCGGACGGCTCGACCCGCTCGCTCGACTGAAGTCGGGGGATACGTTCACCACAAAGACACGAAGGCACAAAAGAGAACGAACCACAGAGGCACGGAGACACAGAGAAACGATATAAACGTTCTTCTATAGTTCGTTGAAATGGGGACATTCTGGTGTAGGGGCGGGTTTCAAACCCGCCCCTCCGTGTTATTCGGCGAGGGGCAAACCATCGTTTGCGTCATCTGCTTCATCTGCAAATCAGCTTTTCCGGGGCGGTTCAGAGGGCCGCGGTTTTTTTCTTCTTGTAGCCGCACTTGCAGACTTTTTTGCCGGTCATGTCGCGGGCGCACTCGGGGCAGTAGCGGCTCAGCCGCTCCAGGGCCTCCCGGCGCAGCTTTTCCTGGGCCTCGATCCGGGCCTGCTCGGCCGGGTCCGACTTCGTGGCCTCCTGCTCGTTCTTCTCCTCCATCAACTCCTGCATTTTCTCCTGGTAGTCGGGATTCTCCTTCAGATAGGCGATGAACGCCTTTTCGGGGGAGAGCCCTTTTTTATACAGGTGAATATAATCATACAGGGGGTCTTCCTCGAGCTTCTCCTCGCAGATCTTTTCGAACGCCTCTTCCCAGGCTTCCATCGACATGCGCTGCACCATTCGTCTCGCTCCGATCGTTCGCTGAAAATCATCGGCCCGCCGCCATCATAGTACAGGCGGCAGGACGGATCAAGGCTCGCCGGAAAGGCGGATGAACGTGGGCCAGTAGAGCCAGGCGTGGCCGAAAAGGTCTTCGAATCTCGAGGTGTTCGCCACATACGAAATGATCGTTCCAGCCGGCCCGGAAAGCTCGGGATGGGCCTTCGCCGCGTAGGTGAACACGCCCGGCCGCCGTGCGGGCTCGAGGCAGGTGAAGACGGTCCGGGCGTCGCTCCAGGGACCGAAGGGGGAGTCCGCCTCCCGGGCGAGGATATCCGGCGCAAGATTTCCGGCGGACTGGATCAGCAGAAACCGCGCGCTGCCGCTTCCCAAGACAGATCCGGTCGGGGTCACGGAGAACTCCGTCGTGATCCCGTCGACAAGCCCGCGACAGCGGCAGAAATCCCTCGTCCAGCCGTCCGGCCCGAGAAAACGCCAGTCGCCGAACCGGCCGATGCGATCGGCGGAAACGGCCGCCACGATCATCCGGCGGTCGCCGGGCCGTTCATCCACACCATAGATGTAGACATCGTTTCCGCTCCGCAGCACCCACGAGCCGAAAAACAGGGTCCGGTCGGGCTGTCGGGCGTTTTCGAATATACTCCATGGTATTTTTCTCATCGACACCCGCCACGACAGCGGGTCATCGGCGGGATTGGAGACGTGGGCAAGCCAGGTGCCGACGCTCCGGAAGCCGAAGGTCGATGCGGCATCCGTCGTCTCCACCTGGAGCAGGAACAGCCACAGCCCGCGCTCCGTGGTCAGGCCATGGAAAAGCCAGAAGTATCCCCGGTGATCCGGCGGCTCGAAAAACGAGACGGGGGCGCCATCGGCTGCCCGTCGCACGACGATGCGCGGCCGGGCCGCGGCGGAATCCTGGACAGCGACGGCGTTGTGGATCATCGTGGCGTCCCGCCGCTTCCCGCCAGAGACGCGGCCGACGAAACTGTCGCTGAACAACCACAGGATGCGCCCGTTGCCGAGCGGCACCGAAAACACTCCATCCCCGCCGATCCAGCCGGCATTCGACCGGAACAGGGCGTCCATCGAAGGCAGCGGATTCGCCCGGAGAGGAGCCTGGACAGGTCCGGCCGACGCTGCAGCGATCGGCGCGAGATAGCCACACACGACATGCAGCGCCAGCCACGGCAACGTCACACGCGAGATTTTCGACGACATCCGTTCGCCCCCGTTTTTCCGCTCGGATTTTGCTCAATCCGAATATCACCCGCGCCGGGGTGTTTCGGCAACCGGGAAATGCATGGAGTAGGACGTCTCGGGCGGGTTTGAAACCCGCCGCTACGGTTGGGGAGATTCGGTTCAGACTCCGTGTCTTTGTGCCTGGCATGTTGATTTCGCTACAAGAACCGATCCGCTGATGACGCAGATAGCGCAGATGCATCTGCGGATGCGCTCTTGAAACCGAGGAATAGTTCAACGGAGGATCGTTGTGGTGAAACGGCTTTCGTCACGATGATCCGCAGCCGGTCAGGAGGCGGATCTTCTGAGCCGAGGCCTGGGCCTGGCCGACGACGCCGGCGCCGGCAACGCAGCCGCCCTCGCAGACCATCACTTCGACGAAGTTGCCGGGGCAGCTGGTGAGGAAGGCCTTCAGCTGCAAGAGGGTCGTGCGCGTCAGCCCGTTGATGGAGACAGGCTTCAGGGGCGTTTCGGGTGAGGCATACGCCTGTACCGCCTTCGTGACACCGCCCTGGATGGCGAAGCCCCGGCCCTCGGCCGAAGCCGGCCGCTCCAGCGGCTCTTCCGGGCAGGCCGCGACGTCGACCTGGCCGGCGATGAACAGGGCGCCGAGCTCCTCGAACGTGAGTACGGCATCGATCATCGGATCGTTCCGGCCCTCGAACCGCTTTGCGACGCAGGGGCCCACGAAGGTCACGAAGGCCTCGGGGTTCTGCTTCCGCACCTCTTCGGCAGAAACATGCATCGGGGTCGGGGTGTCCGAAACGTGGGCCATCAGGCCCGGAACATGCCGCTTCGCGGCCTGCACATAGGCGGGGCAGCAGGATGAGGTCATGAAGGTCGCCCCCCCGCGCATCCGATGGGTGAATTCGGCCGCTTCGGCGCGGGCGACGAGGTCGGCCCCATGCGCAACCTCGACGACTCCGGCGAAGCCGAGCCGCTTCATGCCGGCCACGATCTGTTCGAGCGAGCCCGGGAACTGGCCCACGACGGCGGGGGCGAGAATCGCCACGACCGGCCGCGGCCCGCGCAGGGCCTTGAGCACGTCGAGCAGCTCGGAGCGTTCGAGCACGGCGCCGAAGGGACAGGCCCGCATGCACCGCCCGCAGGAGATGCACTTGTCGAAATCGATGACACTGCGATTCTGCGCGTCTTTCGCGATCGCCCCGACGGGACAGGCCTGTTCGCACGGAACGGGAATCTTCACGATGGCGTTGAAAGGGCAGACCTTCTGGCATTTGCCGCAGTTCACGCAGGCCTTCGGGTCGATGCGGGACACGCCGTCCACGACCGAAACCGCCTTTTTCGGGCAGTTGACGACGCACGGTCGGGCAATGCATCCCTGGCAGGCATCCGTCACCTTGTGGTGAGCCTTGACGCAGGCGTGGCAGGCGATCTCCAGAACCGACAGTACCGGCCCCTCGACCTTTTTCCGGTCGAGCGCCTGCTGTGCGAACGCGGACAGGGGCGTCAGCTCGTCCTTTTCCTCGTCGAAGCCGACTCCCAGGGCCGCCAGACACCGATACCGGATCACGGCGCGATCCTTGTAGACGCAGCAGCGCGACACCGTTTCCGCATTCCGGGGCCGCATTTCCAACGGAATGCGGTCGATCTCCCGGATGAGATTCCCTTCGAGATAGGCGCGGGCGATCCGGACCAGCACTTCCCTCCGGATCCGCGTCGCATCATTTTCGAACAGCATATCCCCGCTCCTTAGGCATTCCCGGACACGAGCTTGCCGAGCCGCTCGATGATCGCCGGAATCGTCGCTCCGCCCATCGGTTCGCCCTCGATCGTGACGAACGGCGCGCGGCTGAAATTCCGGTCGTTGCACAGCCCGAGACAGTGGGAAAACCGGATCTCGACCCGGTCCTTCAGCTCGGGCGGCAGGTGGTCAGCAAGCGTCTGGAGCTCGGCCGACCCCATGACGAAGCAGGTCGTCCCGGAGCAGATGCAAACGATATATTTTTTCATATATATCCTTTCGGATTCAGATGAACCGGACCGAGACTTCCTTGAACAGCCGGTCCCGAAGCGCCGCGGCGATGCGCCGGATGATATTGCGCCGGATCTCGAGGTCGACGGGCAGGGTCGGATCCTGGTGAGCCTCGTTGATGCGCGTTCCCACGACGAACTCGATCAGATCGCTTTCACGGAACAGTTCGACGAGCGAGGTCGCCGCGTTCCGCTCGCCTGGCTGCAGATCGCCCTCGAGCAGCTGGGCCGTGCGGGTCAGGGTGAGAATGCCCTCGGTGACGAGATCCGTCCCCGGCATCCTCGAAAAGGCCGGCAGGGTGCGGCTTCCCGAGTCGATCACCGTCTCGATCTCGCGATGCAGGATCCGGGCGACGATGTTGGCCGTCGTGCCGCCGCAGATGACCCGCCGGCCGGGGAACTCGTCGATCAGGCGGGCGTATTCGGTATCCCGGGCCTGGTCGTAGGGCGGCCCCGAAAGCACGAGAAGCCGGCGGGGCTGGCGGAAATACAGCACCGTGGCGGTCATGTCGTCCCCGGCGCAGCCGTCGGCCTCCTGGCTCAGGGCTTCCCGCAACAGCTGCTCGGCAAGATGCTGGGCCGAAACCGTCGGGGCGGCGGCAATGCGTCGGCAGAGGAATTCGGCCACGCCGGCGCGCTTCCAGCCCAGGTGATGCCGGTCGGTGCCGAGGCCGGCCTGGCTGATGCCGTCGGTGAAAGCGACGATACGGTCCTCGGGCTGCATCTCGAACTCCGAGACGCGCAGCACGCGGTCCCGGTGCTTCGGCGAGACCAGCTCCCGGTGCGGCACGTCAACCGGCTCTCCCTTCCGGATCAGGATGAAGGGCGGGTTGTCGAGCTCGATGACGCGGGTCCGGGACTCCATGCGGCAGTCGATGATCGTGAAGGTGGCATAGCTGATCTTCCGCACCCGGCAGACGGGCAGCGCCTCCATCATGATCTCGGCGGCCGGAAGAATCTGGGCGTCGGCCGAGACGAACTTCAGCCCCATGGTCGCCGTCATCGTCGCGAGCACGTTCGCTTTCAGACCGCTGCCGAGGCCGTCTGCGAGCACCGAGATGACCCGGTTCTCGGCCGGGAGTTTGCGCGACCGGAACGCATCGCCACAGACCCGCTCGCCCTTTTTCGGGCACTGGGCCTGGCCGACATCGAGGAACAGCGCGCCGTTCATTCCGGTTTCCTCCAGTTGGGAAGACGCGGATCGGAAGGCTCCTCCGGCTCCGTGTCTTCCTGGCGGTTCGAAAAGTCGTCGGCCAGACGGCGAAGAAGGATCTCGGTCTCGGCCATGTTCTCCCCGAGCAGCGCCGCGATTTCCTGGACCGTCGTCAGGTTCTTGCGAATGACCTCCTCGGCCCTGCGGGAGATCTCCTCGCGATGCGTCTCGGCCCGCGTCACGTCGAGGATGATGCCGCCGACGACCTGGTGGGGCTCGATCGTGAAGATCGTGACGTTCAGCACCTTCTCCTCGACCTGGAGCGTGTCCTTGTGCAGTTCGTGGCCGCTGCGCAGCACCGCCCGGAACAGCTCGGGGAAGGGGATCAGGCGGTCGAGGTGGGCCCCCTCCATGCCCGGAACGACCTCGAACACGCGCTCGGCGTCCTGGCCGAACATGTGGGCAAAATGTTCGTTGCACTCGATGACGCGGCTTTCGGCATCGGCGATGACGACGCCGCAGGGGATGCACTTGAGCAGGGCGTTCGCTTTTTTCTGGGCCTGGCGCCGGAGCCAGGAAAGACACATGTTGGGTTCGGCGCGGCCGTCCAGCAGGGCGCCGGCAAACTCGCGACAGGTGTTGTAGCCGCAGCCGCCGCAGTTCAGTTCATCGGCCGAGTTGCGCTTGCCGACGCGGCCGAGCGCCTCGGTGATCCGTTCTTCGGCGTGGGCCGGAAGCCGCACGGCGGTCCCCGTGACGGGCAGGAACGCGGGCGGGACAGAAGCCTGCGCCGGGGGATCGCTCCGGCCGACCTGGCCCACGACCTTCAGGCGTCCGGCGAGGCCGCCGGAGCTTCGGACGCAGCCAGGGCCGTTCACGCACCCGCCGGGACAGGCCAGCGCCTCGATGAACACCGGCCGGTCGGGCAGCCCGGATGCCGGGTGACGAAGGGTTTCCTCGAGTTCCGGAATCCCACTCAGGGAGACACACTCGACATTCTCCAGCCCCGGCAGGCGTTCGAGGGATCCGATCATGCCATGCGGCACCGGATAGAGGCGGCCTTCACGCGCCGCGTGGGGAAAGAACCGGTCGTCCTCCGTCGCGGCGGACGCTTCCGGGGGCTGTTCCAGGCCGGCCTCACGGAGCATCTGGCGGAGGTCCGCGAAGGTGATGGCTGCGTCGAGCAGCTCCGGATGCGCATCCGCCTCGCGTTTCTTCGCGGCGCAGGGCCCCGCGAAGACGATCCGCGCCCCAGCCGGCAGCCTGGTTCTGAGCAGCCCGGCATGGGCCAGGAGGGGCGAAGGCATCGAGGCCAGCGCCGGCACCAGCGCCGGGATATATTTATGGATATATTCCACGACGGCGGGACAGGCGGTCGAGATCGTCAGCCGGGGGGCATCCGGCCGGGCCAGCCGCTCTGCGAGGGCGGCATTGACCATTTCCGCGCCAAGCGCCGTCTCACTCACGGCGGCGAAGCCCAGGCCGCGCAGGACATGGATCAGCCCTTCGGCGGGCCAGTCGGGGAACTCGGCGATCCAGGACGGGGCGAGCGAGAGGTGAACCGGCTGGCCCGAGGCGATCATCTCCCGCACCCGCGGCAGGTCGTTGCGGATGTGTTTGGCTTTCGCGGGGCAGACCCGCACGCAGTGGCCGCAGGAGATACAGAGCTCCGGCACCACCGCGGCGCGGCCGCCTTCGATCTTGATCGCCTTCACCGCACAGTGCCGCACGCACTTGTAGCAGTCCTGGCATTCGTTCTGCGACGTATAGACCGGAAATCCGGCGTTCATGGTCCACCTCCCTCCAAATCGCGACTCAGGCGGCCATCTGGTCGAGAAGCTCGTGGCGCAGGATCATCTCGAGCGTCTCGTGATCGCGGGCGACGAAGGGTTTCCCATCGATGTTGATCAGGGGGCCCTTCGAGCACTTGTTCTCACAGCGGCTGCCCCGCAGCTCGACCTTCATCGAGAGGTCGTGCCGGACGAGAAAGTCGAGGATGTACTCGAGATTTCCCTGATTGCCGCGACTGAAGCAGGAACTTCCCATGCAGACGACGATCTTTCTCATATGCTGTTTCCTTCCTCGGCAGTTGCCGTGAGCCCGCGCTCCCGAAGCCTCTTCGAGAGAACGGCCAGTTCGGAGATCAGGCCGGCCTTCTGGACGATGACATCATCCGGGAGGCACAGCCGGGGGGTCGTGAAATCCCAGATCGCGCGGATGCCGGCAGTGACGAGCACATCCGCCGTCTCCTGGGCGTCGGTATCCGGAACAGTAAGAATAGCTATTGCTATATGCATCCGCCGGGCAAGCTCCCCGAGTCGGGCGATCGGAAACACCGGCTTTCCCCGGACACCTCCGGGAAACAGTTCCGGCTGCCGGTCGAACCCGGCGACGACATCCATGCCCGCCGTTCCGAATCCGTCGAACGCCAGGAGCGCCTCGCCGAACCCGCGCACCCCGACCAGAAAGACGTCCTTCGTGTTGTTCCAGCCGAGGAACTGCTCGATCGCCGCCACGAGGAACCGCAGATCGAACCCGACCCGGGGCGTGCCGGTGATGCCTGTCATCTGGAGATCCTTGCGGATCACGATGGCGGGGAGCTTCAGCACCTCGGCCAGGTGACTCGTCGAAACGAATTCACGCCCTTCGGCGAGCATCCCGCGAAGGATTCCGAGGTAGGCGGGAAGCCGCTGAACCGACTGGAGTTTCGGCCCCGCCTTTGCCGTGACGATTGCCATGACTGACCTCCTGGTTTCGAGATTTATTTCTCGATATTCTGATATCGAAATAAACCCGAATTTTGCCTTTGTCAAGATCTTTTTCAGCATCAGTCCAGAAATGCGATTTTTTTCACTTGCAGAAAGAAGAGACGAGGGGGAACCGGCAGCCGGAAATTTTCTGCAAGATCCTCCGACAGACATCCTTCATCCGGAGGTCACCCCCCCAGGATTTACCCCGAAGACCAGCCAGCAAAAAGCCTTTGCCGGCTGGCCTTTTTTCCCTCGTGGTCCCTTGTTTCTCCCTGGAAACAGAAGAAAATCTCCTCGAATTCTCCGGAATCACTCCGTGAATCCGCATTCTTCAGACGAACCAGATGCTTCAACAGCAAAAACCATATCCCATGCGTGTTTCAGCATTTTTTGAAAATTGTGAAAAAAAGCACTTGCCAATCCCCGGATTTTCGGATATATAAATGGCATAGGCAAGTGAAATTATTCACAACACAGTTTGAAGCAGTGAATGATCGTTGATAATACCGTCGTTTGATTGATCACCAGATTGCTGGAGCATTATGCTCCATCTGATCCTTATTCATTGTTGCTTTATTGAAGAGCATTACAAATCACTATTCTGTCTAATTCAATTCCTGAAAGGGGAACGGGTATGGATTTCATGAAGATCCGGAATGTTGAAGAGCTCGAAACGCTGATCCAGAAAGTAAAGGAAGCCCAGAAGATCTACGCGACGTTTTCCCAGGAAAAAGTCGACGCGATTTTCCGCGCCGCTTCGATGGCCGCCAACCTGAACCGCATCCGCCTCGCGAAAGAAGCGGTCGCCGAGACGGGCATGGGCGTCGTCGAGGACAAGGTGATCAAGAATCACTTCGCGGCCGAGTACATTTTCCACAAGTACAAGGACGAACGGACGTGCGGCATCATTTCCGAGGACCGCGCGAACGGCATCCAGAAAGTGGCCGAGCCGATCGGAATCGTGGCCGGGGTCATTCCGACGACGAACCCCACCTCCACCGCGATTTTCAAAACCCTTCTGGCGCTCAAAACACGCAACGCGATCATCTTTTCGCCGCATCCGCGCGCCAAACGGAGCACGGTGCTGGCCGCCCAGATCATGCTGGAAGCCGCGATGAAAGAGGGGCTGCCGGAGTTCGTCATCGCCTGGATCGACGAGCCCACGCTCGCCCTTTCCCAGCATCTGATGCGCCACCCCGACATCAATCTGATTCTCGCCACCGGCGGTCCCGGCATGGTGAAAGCCGCCTACTCGTCGGGCAAGCCGGCCATCGGCGTCGGCGCCGGGAACACCCCCGCCGTGATCGACGAGACGGCCCACCTGAAGATGGCCGTGAACTCGATCCTCATGAGCAAAACCTTCGACAACGGCGTGATCTGCGCCTCGGAGCAGTCGGTCGTCGTGGTCGACAGCCGGTATGAAGCCGTGAAGCAGGAGTTCCTCGCCCGCGGCGCCTATATCCTGACCCCCGAGGAGAAGGAAAAGCTGGGCGCGGTGCTGCTCGTCGACGGCGGGATCAACGCCTCGATCGTGGGCCAGCCGGCTGCGAAGATCGCCGCCATGGCCGGCATCACGGTTCCCGAGTCGACCAAGGTGCTGATCGGCGAAGCCCAGGAGATCACCGAAGCCGAGCCGTTCGCCCATGAAAAGCTTTCCCCGGTGCTGGGACTGTACCGCGCCACGGTGTTCTCGGATGCCGTTGCCAAGGCGGCCCAGCTCGTCGAACTGGGCGGCCGGGGCCATACCTCGGTGCTCTACACCGATCCGCGGAATCACGACCGCATCGCCCTCTACGGGGAAAGCCTGAAAACCGGCCGCATCCTGGTGAACATGCCCGCCTCGCATGGCGCGATCGGCGACATCTACAACTTCCGGCTCGAACCGTCGCTCACCCTCGGTTGCGGCTCCTGGGGCGGCAACTCCGTCAGTGAAAACGTGGGGATCAAACACCTGATGAATACGAAAACCGTCGCAGAACGCAGGGAAAACATGCTGTGGTTCCGGGTTCCGCCCAAGGTCTACTTCAAGCAGGGCTGCCTCTCGCTCGCCCTCGAGGAGCTCGCCGGCCGCCGCCGCGCGTTCATCGTCACCGACAAGCCGCTCTACGACCTGAAATACACCGAGCGGGTCACCGCCGTGCTCGATCGTATCGGCATCGAAAGCACCGTGTTCGCGGATGTCGAGCCCGACCCGTCGACCGAGACGGTCTCGCGCGGCCTGCAGCGCATGAACAGCTTCAATCCCGACATCATCATCGCCCTCGGCGGAGGCTCGCCGATGGATGCGGCCAAGATCATGTGGCTGATGTACGAACACCCCGAGGTGAGCTTCGAGGGCCTCGCGATGCGGTTCATGGATATCCGCAAGCGCATCTACTCGTTCCCGAACATCGGCCAGAAGGCGACGATGATCGCGATTCCGACCACCTCGGGCACCGGCTCGGAAGTCACCCCGTTCGCCGTCGTGACGGATGCCGCGACCGGGGTGAAATACCCGATCGCCGATTACGCCCTGACGCCGCACATGGCGATCGTCGACCCCGACCTGGTCATGAACATGCCCAAAAAGCTGACTGCCTCGTCCGGCATCGATGCCGTCACACACGCACTCGAAGCGTTCGCCTCGGTGTTCGCGACCGAATACACGAACGGCATGGCGCTCGAGTCGCTGCGGCTGCTGTTCAAATACCTGCCCTCGGCCTACCACAACGGCGCGAACGACCCGAAGGCCCGCGAAAAAGTGCATTACGCCTCGACGCTCGCCGGCATGGCCTTCGCCAACGCGTTCCTCGGCCTCTGCCACTCGATGGCCCACAAGCTCGGCGCCATGTTCCACATCCCGCACGGGGTGGCGAACGCGCTGATGATCTCCCACGTGATCCTGTACAACTCGACCGACGCCCCCCGCAAGCAGGCCTCCTTCCCGCAGTACAAGTACCCGGTCGCGAAGGATCGCTACGTGCGGATCGCCGAGTATCTGGGCGTCACCGGCGCCACGGCGGACGAAAAGGTCCAGGGCCTCGTCGCGAAGATCGAGGAGCTGAAGAAGGAGCTCGAGCTGCCGCTGACGATCCGGGAAGCGGGCGTGAACGAGTCGGAGTTCGCCGCCCGGCTCGACGAGCTTTCGGAAATGGCCTTCGACGACCAGTGCACCGAAGGAAATCCCCGGTTCCCGCTGATCAGCGAGATCAGAGAGCTCTTCAAAACGGCTTACGCCGACAATTGAAACTGAATTCCATCCGATTGCCCCAGGGGCCCGGGACAACCCGGGCCCTTTCTTTTTGCCCAGGCAGGCTCCAACTCTCCATCCGAGATGAACGGCGGGAATCGGATCGTGGTATGCTGACGACGAGTATGCAAGACTCGATTTTTCGTCTGAAACCTCATCATGCGTATCGTTTCCTCGGAACGATCTGCGCCTGTCTCGGCCTTTCCCTCCCCTTTTCCTTCTACCGGATGATCCAACTGGGGCCGGTGCTGGGCAATCTTTCTCACTTCCTTGCCTTCGTCGCCCTCAGCGCCCTGTATCTCATCAGGACACGCATCAGCCCGGACCGCCTGTTTCTGGCAACCATGGGCGTATCGATGGTGGCCCTTCCCATGGGCTTCATTCACCTCGGAATGCTGAGCGTGAATCTCCTGCTGCTCCCTTTCATCCCGATTCTCCTGCGGATCGGGTATGGGAAGCGGGCCGCCTGGGTCGGTGTCGGTTACATGACGCTCGTCATCGCCCTCTTCGCCTTTCTGTTCACGTCGCACCGCCTGACGGTGACGGTGGACCCGGTCTCTTACGTGTATGCACCCAGCTCATGGCTGTACAGCCTTTCCTGTCTCATTCTCGCCACGCTCCTGTTCGTGGTTCTGTATACCCCGGCGGAAGTCACGGTCATGGAAAAACAGGCCTGGTTCACCGCCATTTTCGATGGGGTCAGCGATGCCCTGTTCATCCGGGATGCAGAGACCGGCGAGGTCATCGACGTCAACCAGCGTGTCTGCGAGATGTTCGGGTACACCCGCGACGAAGTGCTCGACAAGCCGCTCGGGTTCCTGAGCGCCGGCACCCCTCCCTACACACGGGACGGCATCGCGGAAAAGTTCCAGCAGGCGATCCGTGAAGGGTTCTCGGCCCTCGACTGGCATGTGCGCCGAAAGGACGGAAGCTTGCTCTGGGTCGACGGGGACATGAAACGCGTCCGGATCGGTGAGCGGGACGTCGTGATCATCGCCCTGCGCGATATCACGGCTCGCAAGGCCGTGGAAGAGGCTCTTCGCGAAAGCGAGGAAAGATATAGACAGGTATTCGAGATGGAGTCGGACGCCCTGTTCCTCATCGACAAGGAAACCGGGCGCATCCTCGAAGTGAACTCGGCAGCCTGCGCCCTCTACGGCTACACGCGGGAAGAACTTCTACTGATGCGGAACACGGATCTCTCGGCCGAGCCCGACCAAACGGTACACCAGACCAAGACCGAGGGGCTTCTCATCCCGATTCGCCATCACCGCAAAGCAGACGGAACGGTGATCCCCGTCGAGATCACGGCAGGGCATTTCACCCTGGGCGGCAGGCGGGTGCACCTGGCGGCCATCCGCGATATCTCGTTCCGATTCAAACTCGAGGAACAGCTCCAGCAGGCCCAGAAAATGGAATCGATCGGCCGTCTCGCCGGCGGAATCGCCCACGATTTCAACAACATGCTGTCGCCGATCATCGGCTTTTCGGATCTGCTGGGCAAATCATTGCCCACGGACGAACGCCACCGGGAATGGCTGGAATCGATCCAGAAGTCGGCAAGCAGGGCCCGCGACCTGACCCGGCAGCTCCTTGCCTTCAGCCGGAAACAGGTGCTGGTCCTCAAGCCAATATCTCTGGAAACTGTATTGAGAGATATGGAACGTATCCTGCGCCGGACGATCCGGGAGGATATCAGCATCGAGGTGTCGATCAAGCCGCGCGTCGGCATCGTACGGGCCGACGTCGGGCAGCTCGAGCAGATCCTGATGAATCTGGCCCTGAATGCGCAGGATGCCATGCCCAAAGGCGGTACCCTGCGCCTGGGCCTCGACGAGACCATGTATCGCCCGGTCGGCCCCGAGGCCCCCGTCGACACGGCCGCCTCGCCCCATGTCATGCTGTCGGTCAGCGACTCCGGCTGCGGCATGGAGAAAGCCGTCCTGCAGCATCTGTTCGAGCCCTTCTTCACGACCAAGGAACGGGGAAAAGGCACCGGGCTCGGCCTGTCGATGGTTTATGGCATCGTTCGTCAGCACGGAGGGTATATCCAGGCCGACTCGACGCCGGGCGAGGGAACGACGTTCATCATCTATCTGCCGGTGCTCGCCGATGTTTCGGTGCAGGAGAACGAACCCCGTTCAAGCACCGAATCGGTGGCGGGTGGGAATGAAACCGTTCTGGTCGTCGAAGACGACGAGATGGTCCGCAGCATGATCCAATTGATCCTCCAGCGCCAGGGCTACAAGGTACTGACGGCCTCGAACGGCCCCGAGTGCCTCGAACTGATCGGCCGCCTGACGGACAGGATCGACCTGCTCCTGACCGACGTCATCATGCCGGGCATGAACGGCAGAGAACTCTACGATGAGCTTTCAAAGCGCATTTCCCCGCTCCGCGCGATGTTCATTTCGGGATACGACTCGAACGTCATCGCCCGGCACGGCATTCTCGAAGAGGGGCTGCATTTCCTGCAGAAACCCTTCACTCCCGACCAGTTGTGCGCGAAAGTGCGTGAGGCGATCGAGTCGGGCAGCTCAGACAAGAAAGCCGGCTGAGGGAGCACCGCGAAACGGACAGCCGCCGGGAAACAGGGCATCCAGAATTCCGATCGTCTTCGCATCCGGCGGACAGACGACCCGGAGTCGCCGGCCGAGCCAGGGATGATCGAACCGGATTTCGACCGCCATCAGCAACATGCGGTCACAGCCGAACCGGTCCCGCACCGAGAGATTGTGCGCCCGGTCCCCCTGTGAGGTGTCCCCCACGATCGGATGCGCCACCCCCGAGAAATGCCGCCGGATCTGCTGCCTGCGGCCGGTTTCGGGCTTCACCTCGACGAGGGAATACCGACTCGTGGCATGCGGCCCCACGGGAACCGGCAGCTCCACCGTCTCCAGCGTGCGATACCGCGTGATCGCTTCCTGGAGGGGCTCGCCGGGCCACTGATGCATCCGGCGGTCGATCACGCCATCCGGCGGCTGGAACCAGCCCCGCACCACGGCCAGATACGTTTTTTCGACATTGCGCGACTCGAACTGCGCAGAGAGTTTTCCGGCCGCTTCCGAGCTGAGCGCCATGACGAGAGCCCCCGACGTCGCCCGGTCCAGCCGGTGCACCGGCAGCACGCGCCGCCCGAGCTGCTCGCAGATGATCGGCAGCAGGGTTTCGGCCGTGGCCTCGGCGATGCGCGTCGGGTGGACGAGCAGACCGACGGGCTTATGGACCGCCACATACCATTCGTCCTGGTAAAGGATTTCGAGTGGTTCCATCGTCCCCATCTTCGGATACTTCCCTCTCCGTTCCGGAAGGTGACAAAGTGTCGCACGACCGGCAGGGAATGACAAGCGGCTCCCGATCAAATCGCGGCTCGAGCCCAGGGTCGAAGCCCGAAGAGATTCGCCCGAAACTCCCGGGGGAATTCTGCCGATATCTGATTGACTGAATCGTTTTTTCGGTCGGGGATATTCGCATCGGGGGTTTTCCGCATGAGCCGAGCGCTCCGGGCATTCATCACAAGGTCTTTGTTGTGCGGCCTTCTTGCCGCCGCCCTGGCTCTGATCGGCTGCGGAGGCGGAGGCGGCTCGTCACCGGTCGGCCCCTCGCTGGGCGGCCAGACGTCCTGGTCGATCGGCCTCGACCAGGTGCGCCAGGCCTTGTTGACTGCCTCGGGAAGCGCCTGGGCGGCCGACGAAACCGCGATCACCCTCGAACTCTCGCAGGAAGAAGCCGTCGCGCTGTGCGGACTCATCCCCGATCCGTTGCTTTCGAGCTTCTCCACCACTCTTCGCACCGGCATGACCTCGGCCGTTTCGGCCGCCCACCTTGCCCCCGATGCCTCGACCCTTCCCCGCCGCTTCTCCTGGCTCGACAAGGATGGCCGGAACTGGACCTCCCCCGCCAGGACGCAGGGAAAATACGGCACATGCGTCGCGTTCGCGACCATCGCCGCGCTGGAGACAGGGCTGCGCATTTCCCGGAACCAGGCCACGGCTTCCCTGGACTTGTCCGAATGGGACCTGTGGCTGAACGGAACCCGCGGCAAGCAGCCGCTTCCGGGCGGATGGTATCCGTCCGCCGCCGCCGCCTATCTCGTGGAAACGGGCGTTCCGGCTGAAGAGTTCAGCCCCTACGGGATCATGGACGCATCTCCCGCTATTCCGGCTTCGGCTGAGCGGGCAAAAATCACGGGCTGGTCGCTGGTCGCCGGCCGGGAAAGTCTCAAACAGGCCCTCCTGAACGGGCCGGTCATCTCGTCGATGCGCGTATGCGCTGACTTCTTCTTTTATCGGGGCGGCATCTACGAAGCCATCGCGGGGCCCGAGATCGGGGATCATGCGATCCTGCTGGTCGGCTTCGACGACGACACGAGCTGCTGGATCGCCCAGAACTCCTGGTCGGCCGCCTGGGGCGAGAACGGCTTTTTCCGCATCCGGTACGGCCAGCTCAACGATGTCGGCCTCCAGCTCGCCATCACCGGAAATCAGCAGAACAGCCAGACCGGCTCGCCGGATGAAACCGAAGCGGCCCTTTCCGGCGACGAACCGGCCGGCGCTGCGGCGGCGATGCTGAATATTGAGCCATATATTTCAGATGTGACGGCCACCTCGGCCGTCGTCTGCTGGACGACCCATGAAGAGGTGACGGCCCGGGTCGAGTATGGAACCGGGGCCACCCTCTCCGAGGCAGTCACCGAGGCGGCGCCTGCAACCCGCCACGCCGTGCGGCTCGCCAACCTGTCGGAGGCGACGGACTACCGGTTCCGGGTTTCGGCCCAGACCGACGACGGCACCGTTCCGCTCTCGTCGACGCGGATGTTTGCGACCCTCGCCTCGACCGCCACGGCCTCGCCGACCCCGATCATCTACGACGTGCTCGTCAGCAACGTCACGAAGGATTCGGCCGTCGTCTCCTGGAAGACAGACAAGGGTTCGACGAGCAGCGTGCGGTATTCGACGACGACCTACGCCTCGACGACCACGGATCTGCGGATCGTGACCTCGCACGCGATGACCCTCCGGTATCTCACTCCCGGCACGCGGTATGACGTCGTCGTTTCCTCGGCGATCGACGCCCAGGTCGCGACCTCCGAGCCCGCCATCTTCACCACGCAGGATGCGGTGCCCCCCCTCATCACCGAGGTCTCTGCCCACACCATCACGAAGAACTCGGCGACGGTGGTCTGGAAAACCAACGAGCTCTCGACCTCCCAGGTCGAGTATGGGAAAACGACGGCCTACGGGCTGGTCACGAACCTCGTTGCCGTTCCGAGCTACGGGCACCAGGTCGTCCTGACGGGCCTCGCACCGGCAACGCCGTATTACTACCGCGTCCGGTCGAAGGATGCGAACCAGAACGAATCCGCCCAGGCCGGCCCGGTGCCCTTCACGACGCTGGCCGATACCGTCGCTCCGATTGACGCGACGCCGCTGACGATCACCGATGCCTCGGCCACGGCCGTCACCCATGCGACCGCCCAGATCGTCTGGCTGACCGACCGGCTGTCGACGGCCCAGGTCGAGTATGGCACCACCCCGGCGCTCGGTTTGACGACCCCCATCGTTTCGACGCTTTCCTACGGCCATCTCGTGAACCTGTCGGGGCTCACGGCGTCCCAGACCTACTACTACCGGGTCCGGTCGAAAGACGCGAAAAGCATCGAAGCCGCCTCGGTCATCACCTCGTTCCGGACCCTCCCGAGCCCGGCGACCGTCATCGACGCGAGCCTGCCCCAGATCACCAACGCATCGGCCACGGCCATCACCTACGCGACGGCGCAAGTCGTCTGGCTGACCGACCGGCTGACGACCAGCCAGGTCGAGTACGGCACCACGCCGGCCCTGGGCCTGGTCACTCCCCTCGTTTCGGCGCTTTCCTATGGTCATCTCGTCAATCTGTCCGGCCTGAGTCCGGCCCAGACCTACTATTACCGTGTCCGGTCGAAAGACGCCGCAAATAGAGAATCATATAATACCATAGCATCTTTCACCACGCTACCAAGCCCGGTGCCCGTCGTCGATGCAAGCCTGCCGGTGATCACCAATGCCTCGGCAACGGCGATCACGAAATCCTCCGCCCAGATCGTCTGGCTCACCGACCGGATGACGACCGGCCAGGTCGAGTATGGCTCCACGCCCGCCTTCGGCCTGACGACCCCGCTCGTCTCGACCCTTTCCTACGGGCATCTGATCACGATTTCCGGTCTCGAACCGTCCCAGACCTACTACTTCCGAGTGCGGTCACGGGATGCGCAGAACGCCGAAGCCTCGGCCACGGCCGCCCCGTTCCTCACCCTGGCGAATCTTCCGGCGCTCGAGGCCACGGTGCCGCAGATCACCGAAGCCTCGGCCACGGGTATCCTCAAGACTTCGGCCCAGATCGTCTGGCTCACCGACACGCCGGCGACCTCCCAGGTCGAGTACGGCACCACGCCGGCCTACGGGCTCGTGACCCCTGTCAACACCGTTCTCTCGTATGGCCATCTCGTGAATCTCTCCGGGCTGGCCTCGAATCAGACCTACTACTACCGCGTCCGCTCGCGCGACGCCCGGGGCAACGAAGCCTCGGCCACGGCCGCGGTTCCCTCGTTCACGACGCCAGCCGATACGGCCCCGTCCGTCGATCCGACCGCCCCGGTCATCTCGTCCCCCTCGGCCGCCCTCGTTACGGGAACGACGGCCACGATCGTCTGGCTGACGAACGAGCCCTCCACGACCCAGGTGGAATACGGCCTCACCGACGCCTACGGCTGGATCTCGCCGCTCAATACGACACTCCTCGAGACGCACAAGGTGGTCCTGAACAGCCTGATCGCCTCGAGAACCTACTATTTCCGGGTCCGGTCGAAAGATATCGATGGCAATGAATCGATCGCCACCGGCTCGTTCCTGACGGTCGACACCCTTCCGCCGGCTCTCTCGAACGTGTTCACCACGGCAATCACCGGCACCTCGGCGACGATCACATTCGTGACGAACGAGCCCTGCACGGCCCAGGTCGAATACGGCCTGACGGATTACGGCCTCGTGGCCCGCTCACCGGTAACGGCCTCGACGACGTTCGCGATCCCCCTGACCGGCCTCGCTTCCCAGAAGAATTACAAATACCGGGTCCGGATCTCCGATCAGGCCGGGAACAGCGTCGTGTCGGCCATCTTCAGTTTTACAACGCTTGATATTATACCGCCAATTCTATCCAACATCACCGTTTCCGGCCTGACAAGTTCGACGGCCGTCATCTCCTGGACGACCGACAAGGTGACCACGGCCCAACTCGACTGGGGTCCCGCCGCCGGAGTGTATTCCGACGGCCAGCGACTCGACCAGGCACTCACCTTCTCGCACTCATTCAGGATCTCCTGGCTGATCGATCCGACAGCGGCCGAAAAGCACTTCTCGATCATGGCCACCGACAGTTCGGGCAACGTCACCAACTCCGGGAACCAGCGGTTCTTCCTGCTGCCCGTCATCAATACCATCGCGACCGCCGGAATTCTCCCGACCTCGGCAAACGTCACCTGCACGACCAATCTGCCCACCACCTCGGTCATCGAGTATGGAATGACGGCCCAGTATGGAAGCCGGACGGCCATGACCCCGATCCCGGCACCGTATGGAACCGCCCACACCGTCGCCCTGAGCGGCCTCGTGCCCCTCTCGACGTATCACTACCGGATCCGGTCGGTCGACCAGACGGGCCGCGAGACGGTCTCGGCCGACCAGACATTCTCGACGCCGGCCTCGGGCAACGCGCCCGTGATCACGAACCTCGCGGCGCGGAACATCACCCCCACCACCGTTCAGATCGCGTGGCAGACAGACAAGAACACGTCGGCCATCGTCGAATACGGCACGACCACGGGGCTGTACACAATGCAGGCAGCCTCGACGGCGGCCTGGTCGACCTCGCACGCCGTTTCCCTGCAGAACCTTCTGGCCGGCCGGACGTATTACTACCGCGTCCGATGCACCGATGCCGAAGCCCTGGAAACCCTTTCCGGCGAGTATTCGTTCCTCACCCCGGGCCTGACCTCGCCCCAGATCACGGCGATCCAGGTGACCGACCTCGCCAGCAGCTCGGCCGTCATCACCTGGAAGACGGATCAGCCCAGCTCCAGCCAGGTCCAGTACGGCATCACGACCAGCTACAATCTCGCGAGCCCGTTCGATGCGACGGCCACGACGACGCACGCCGTCACGCTGACACAGCTGAGCACCTCGCGGCTGTACCACTTCCGCGTCCGGTCGCGGAACGCCCAGGGCCTCGAGGCCGTTTCCACCGACGGCAGCTTCCTCACGCCCGACCAGAGCGCCCCCGTCATCTATGACCTGATCGTCCAGAACATCACCGGCACCTCGGCCACGATCATCTGGAAGACCGACGAGAACAGCGATTCGAAGCTCGAATACGGCACCACGCTGCCCCTCACCGGCATCGCCGGCATCAATTCCTTGATGAGCAAGAACCACGCGGTGCTGCTCACCGGCCTGACCTCGAGCACGACCTACACGGTCAACGCCGTATCGAAGGACGGGTTCAACAACGTCGGCTCGCTCTCGACGACGTTCGCCACCCTCGACCGCACCGGCCCCGTCATCAGCGACGTCAATCTGACCCCGCTGACCGCGACCGAAGCCGTCGTCACCTGGGTGACCAACGAGGCCGCCACGTCCCAGGTCGAGTATGGCCTGACCACGACCTACGGCTCGCTGATGCCCCAGTTCCCGTATCCCTCGACGGCCACGATCACGCACTCGGTCATTCTGAGCGGCCTCGCCAACCCGGCGACGTATCACTTCCGCGTCCGGTCGACGGATGCGGCCGGCAACCTGAACATCTCGCGCGACTTCGTTTTCACGACCACCGACAAGACCGTGCCCGTCATCAGCGGCATTGTCGTGCAGAACATCACGAACACTTCGGCCACGATCGTCTGGAAAACCGACGAGGCGGCCGACTCGGCCGTGTATTTCGGGCCGACCACCGCGTATCTCGAGGCCGGTTCCCCCAAGACGAACACAGCGCTGGCGAAGGACCACGCGGTCACGCTGTACAACCTCGCCGAGAACACCACCTACCATTTCCTCATCCGCACGAAGGATGCGGCAGGCAACCAGACCGATTCGGAGGACATGGTGTTCACGACGATGGATCTGACCGCCCCGGTCATCTCGGGCGTCGCCACCCCGACCGTGCTCGAGAATGGCGCCACGATCACCTGGACCACCGACGAGGCGGCCAACTCGCGTATCGAATACGGTCTCACGACGGCCTACGGCTCGGTCGCGACCGTCACCGAGGCGCTCTCGGCCACGCACAGCGTGACCATCAACGGCCTGACGCCGTTCACGACCTACCACTTCCGCGTCCGGTCGACGGATGCGGCCGGCAACGAAACGATCTCGGGCGACTACCATTTCGTCACCCGGGAAACGCTGCTGGTGCAGAACGTGAAGGTGACCTACATCAACCAGAACTCGGCCGTCATCACCTGGACGACGAACATCGGCGCTGCCTGCTACCTGCGCCACGGCACCGTGCTTCCCGCCGACTTCCTGACGACGGAAGACAGCCTGCCGTGGGGAACGAACCACTCGGCCACGATCTATCTGACGGGAGCGCCGCTCGCGAACACGACCTACTCCTTCCAGATCCGCGCCTTCACCAGCTCCGACGTGAATGCCTACTCCGAGATCCGCTCGTTCGTGACCCCGTAAGAACGGCGCCAACGACGGCCCGGCAGCCGGGGGGCACCGGGCAGGCACGGGCCACCCGCACGTCATGCCGAAAGGAAGGCATGATGCCGGATGGCCCGACCTGCTATACTCAGGCACCCATGAATATTCTCTCTCTCGAATCGGTCAGCAAGGCCTTCGGTTCCGGCACGCTTCTCGACGGGGTCAGCTTCGGCCTCGCGCATGACGAGAAGATGGGCGTCATCGGCCGGAACGGGTGCGGCAAGACCACGCTTCTGCGACTCATCGCGGGGACCGAGCAGCCGGATACCGGCCGCGTCACGCTCGCGAACGGGAAGACCGTCGCCTTCGTGGCCCAGAACCCCGAGTTCCGGCGCGGCCAGTCGGTGCTCGATGCCCTGTTCGACCAGGCCAGTCCGGAACTCCGCCTCCTGCGCGAGTATGAAGCGGCCTGCGCCGCCCTGGCCTCGGGCGGGGATTCTCATGACAAGCAGATGGAACGGGTCGCGGAGCTGTCGCACCGGCTCGATGCGACCGGCGGCTGGGCGCTCGAAGCGCTTGCGAGAAGCATCCTCGGCCGGCTGGGCATCACGGACACCGCGGCCGACACGGCGAGCCTTTCGGGCGGTCTCCGGCGGCGCGTGGCTCTCGCGCGTGGTCTGATCCTGCGTCCCGATCTGCTGATTCTCGACGAGCCGACGAACCATCTCGATGCCGACACGATCGAGTGGCTTGAAGAATATTTATCGGAATACAAAGGCGCGCTGCTCCTGGTGACGCACGACCGGTATTTCCTCGACCGCGTGACGAACCGCATTCTCGAGATCGAGGGCGGCCGCATCCAGCGGTTCGAAGGGTGTTACTCGTACTACCTCGAAAAGAAGGCCGAGCAGGAAGCCCAGCGTGATGCGGAAGCGCGCAAGCATGAGAATCTGATCCGCCGCGAACTCGCCTGGCTCCGGCAGGGGGCGAAAGCCCGGTCGACGAAGCAGAAGGCTCACGTCGAGCGGGCGAAAGCCGTCGTCACAGGGCCGAAGCCCAAAGCCGAGCGACAGATCGAGCTCTCGTCGGCCTCTTCCCGGCTCGGCAACAAGATCCTCGAGCTCGACGGCATCGGCAAATCCTACGGCGGCAACCGCGTTCTCGACGGGTTCTCCTACCGCCTGAAGGCGGGCGATCGGATCGGGATCATCGGCCCGAACGGCTCGGGCAAGACGACGCTGCTTCATATCATCTCCGGGAAGCTCCACCCCGACTCCGGCACGATCGCCAGGGGCGACACGGCCGTCATCGGGTATTTCGAGCAGGAACCGGATCTGTATGCCGGCACCGGAAAACGCCCCGACGAGGAGTTGCGAGTGATCGATTTCGTCAAGGCGATCGCCGAGCAGATTCCCACAGCGGACGGCGGCGTGATCTCGGCAAGCCAGATGCTTGAACGCTTCCTGTTCTCCCCCCAGATGCAGTACAGCCCCGTCGCCCGCCTGTCAGGGGGCGAGCGCCGCCGGCTGGCGCTCCTCAAGCTGCTGATGGGTGCGCCGAACGTCCTGCTGCTCGACGAGCCGACGAACGACTTCGACATCGCCACCCTGGTCGCCCTCGAAACGTATCTCGAGTCCTTCCCAGGCTGTCTGATCGTGGCATCGCACGACCGCGCCTTCCTCGACCGGACGATCGACCAGATCTTCAGGATCGGCCCGGGAGGCCGCCTCAAGGGCTACCCGGGAAACTTCACCACCTATCTCGAACTCGCAGCCGCCGAGACACCCCCGGAAGCCCCCGCTCTGCCCGCGCAGGCCACGCCCGTCGCAGAGTCTGCACCATCCCGAAGCGAGCGTCCCGCACGGCAGAAGCTCTCGTTCAAGGAGCGCCGGGAACTCGACGAGATTGTCACCCGGATCGCCGCATCCGAAGCCCGCAAAGCCGAAATCGAGGGACTGCTGGCCGCGCCGAGCGGCGGATTCGAAACGATGAAAGCCCTTTCCGACGAGCTCGAACTGCTCACGCAGACGCTCGACACCGATCTCGAGCGCTGGACCGAACTCGCCGAACGGGAATGACATCGGCCGCATTCCGTGGTATCCTGTATCCGTCGGATCCACGCGGTTGACGCGCCGGATCCGCACCGTTCGGGAACCACACTATATTTCACGATATATTTCATACCGAACGGTTTGCCTGCCGTCATGAATCTGCGTGCGACTCATTCAGATATACTCCTGTGTGATGATGACTCCGGATTGATCGGCTGTATGGGAAAAGGAAGGTATCTGATATGAGCTCCACCGAAGAAACCGTCGTTCGCTTTGCCGATCTCGGCCTACACCAGCAGGTGCTTCGCTCCCTCGAGGATGTGGGGTACGAGACCCCCACGCCGATCCAGGCACGCATCATTCCGCTGATTCTCTCCGGCCGCGACGTCCTGGGCCAGGCCCAGACGGGCACCGGGAAAACGGCCGCGTTCGCGCTGCCCCTGCTCTCGAAGATCGATCTCTCGCGGTGCGTCCCCCAGATTCTCGTGCTTGCGCCGACCCGGGAGCTCGCGGGGCAGGTGGCCGAGGCGTTCGCGAAATACGGCGCCCACCTGCCGGATCTCCGTGTCGTGCCGATCTACGGCGGCCAGGAGTATGGCCCCCAGTTGCGGCAGCTCGCGCGCGGCGCTCACGTCGTCATCGGAACACCCGGCCGCGTGATCGATCACATCGAGCGGGGAACGCTTGCCCTCGATGCGCTTACCGGCCTCGTGCTCGATGAAGCCGACGAGATGCTGAAAATGGGCTTCAAAGAGGACGTCGAACTCATTCTGCAGGAGACGCCGGGCCAGCGCCAGATCGCCCTGTTCTCCGCCACGCTGCCCGGCACGATCCGTACCCTCGCGAAGACCTACATGAACGAGCCCGAGGAAGTGACGATCAAGAGCCGCACGACGACCGTCGAGACGACCCGTCAGCGGTACTGGCTCGTCAACCGGTATCACAAGCTGGATGCGCTTTCCCGGATCATCGAGATGGAACCGTTCGACGCGATGCTGATCTTCGTTCGCACCAAGATCGAGACGATCGAACTCAGCGAACAGCTCGCCGCGCGCGGCTTCGCCTCGGTGCCCCTCAACGGGGACATCC
Source organism: Candidatus Ozemibacteraceae bacterium (assembly GCA_035388825.1). Classification (GTDB taxonomy): domain Bacteria; phylum Muiribacteriota; class Ozemobacteria; order Ozemobacterales; family Ozemobacteraceae; genus MWAR01. The sequence goes on along the minus strand of DAOOQQ010000044.1, from coordinate 5,039 downwards.
CGCAGAACCAGCGGGAACGCACCGTCGAACAGCTCCGGTCGGGCAAGGTGAACATCGTGATCGCGACGGATGTCGCGGCGCGCGGCCTCGACGTGGACCGGATCAGCCACGTCATCAACTATGATCTGCCCTATGATACCGAGTCATATATTCATCGCATCGGCCGGACCGGCCGTGCGGGCCGCAGCGGTGATGCCATCCTGTTCGTCGCGCCCCGCGAACGGCATCTGCTGCGCGTCATCGAGCAGGCCACCCGTCAGAAGATTGAACTGCTCGAACTGCCGACGATCGAAGCGATCAACGAAAAGCGGATCTCGGGCTTCAAGACGCGCATTGCGGCCACCCTCAACGACGATGCATGGAATGCCTACCTCCCGATCGTCACCGAGTTTTCGAAAGAGGCCGGGGTCCCGCCCCTCGATGTTGCCGCGGCGCTCGCGCTCATGAGCCAGAACGGCCGTTCCTTCCTGCTGACCACCAAAGCCGAGGAGGAGTCGGCCACCGAAGCGTTCGAGAAAGCCTCCCGGCTGAAGGAGGAACGGCGGAAACGCCTCTCCGAGGGCAAGGAATACCGCGAGATCCGGGCCGCATCGGCCGAACTGCTGGGCAAACCCGAGCGTCCCCAACGTGAGCGGCCCCGTCGCGAACGCCCCACCGAGGAGCGCAAGCCTCGCATCCACCGCGACAACGAGGAAGTCGAACCCGGCATGACCCGGTACCGCATCGAGGTCGGCCGCCGCCACATGGTGAAACCGGGCCAGATCGTCGGCGCCATCGCGGGCGAGACCGGCATCGACAGCAGCCACATCGGCCGTATCGTCCTGCACGACGAGTTTTCCACCGTCGATCTCCCCGAAGAGGTGTTCGCCTCCTCGTTCGGCATCCTGAGCAAGACCTGGGTCGCCGGCCAGCGGCTGCGCATCTCGCGCTTCGATCCCGCCGCCCCCCGTACGAGCCACCCGGCACGCGAGGAACACGACCGCACAACACCGGAAGAGACCGACCGGCCCCGCCACCATCACAAGCGGGATCGACACGATGCCGGCGAAAAGGCTGCCGACCACCCCCGACGTGAACGGACGGAGGAGCGGACCGGGCAGGCCGATCGACCGACGTCCCCCTTCCGCACCCGATCTGCGGAGAAAAAGCCCTACGGCTCATACCGGGATACGCGGCCGGGCAAGCACGATCGCAGCGCCGAAACCGGCACACGGCCATCGAAAGCCCCCTTCCATGCAGAAACCAGGCGGAAAGCGGCCGACGGAAAAACCGGCTGGGCATCCCCGAAATCGAAGCGCCCGAAAGACCGGTGACGCATCTTTTTTCCGGCAGCCCCTTCCGGGTTTGGAAATTATCCGTATACTTTTTTCATCATCGCTCCGCCACCCGGCCGGCGATGCACATCTGAAAAAAGGGAGTTCTCCAGACCATGATCAACCAGTTCAATCATGAAGCCGTCGCCCGCATCACCCGTGAGACCATCGAACACTCGCTCACCTTCTTCGACGTCATCAACGAGCGGCTGATCGAGATCACGAAGGATGTGCGGCCCGACATGCCGCTTCCCCGACTGGTCGAAGAAACCAACAAGGTCTGCGAAACCTTCCTCAACGAGCACCGTCAGCTTCTCACCCGCGCCGAAAACGTCTGGCGCGAAACCTTTGCCACCGTCACGGATCCGAAGAACCGCCCCACCACCGACACAACCGTCACCCCGATCAACAACATCTTCGATCCGAACGAGCTGCTGCGCTACAACCGCGATGTCATGAACACGACCATCGGCTTCTTCACGAAGGCCGGCGAACAGATGTTCAAGGCCTTCGATCCGCAGCACCCGGTCACGACGCCCCAGACCGTTGCCGACCTGCTGAACCGCACCCGCGACGAGTATGTCCGCCGCCACCAGGAACTGGTGCAGCAGATCGAGACCACCCTGCGCCGCGCCATCAACCTGAACCGGCCGACCACCACGGAACAGCCGGTGAATGAGCCGCTCAACCGCCCCCTCGACATCGCCGAGATCGTCCGCACCAACCGCGAAGTGATCGATCACACCGTGCGGTTCTTCGTCGAGCTGAACACGAACATCCTCGACATCGTCGCCCACCTCGACCGGCCCGAGACCGTCCGCAACCACATCGAGACCCTGACCCACACCTGCGAAGAGTATCGCCGCATCCACCAGACGGCCCTCGAGACGATCATCAACACCACCCGTGAAACCCTCGAGCAGGCGATCGCGAATCAGCCGCTGAAGAATCACCCGATCAACACCGTGATCAACCGCGACGAGCTGTTCAAGATCAATCAGGAAACGATCGCCATCACGGTGAAATTCTTCCTCGATCTCAATGACGAGCTCATCCGCGCCGTTCGCGAGCCAGGCACGCCGGTCAACCTGGACACCCTGGTCACCGGGTACCAGCGGAATCATCACATCCTGGCCAGCCGCATCGCCGCGATCTGGCAGGAAACGCTGAACCGCCTCCACACCATCGAGACGCCGGAGCTCCGTGAGCAGACCATCGGCGAGACCCCGAAGAACACCCGCCGCTGATACACCCCTGAAATAATCCGAAGCCCGGGAAGAGGTTTTCCCGGGCTTCGTGCTTTCTCCTCGACTTCGAACGGCATTCCCTGCGAGGAACCCGCCGTCGAAATCCTTCAGCGGTCAGTCATACGCCTTCAGGCGCTTCACGTCGATCCGGATCAGGAGCGGGTAAAAGTCGTCAATCACCCGAAAGCGGGAAAACACGCGCCAGTCCTTGTATTTCCAGGTGCCGCTCTCGGAGACGATCCACAAATACCCCTTGTCGTCGAACGCGAAATCCTCGAGCCCGTGCAGGATATCGTATTTCGCAATGATGTCGCCGGTTTTCGGATCCTTCTTGTGCAACACGCTGGTCTTTTCGAACCAGCGGGTCACGGTACGGCTGATCCAGAGATTGCCGTCGCGATCGAAGGCCCCGCCCTGCGCACCCGCGCTGATCCAGAGACTGGTCGAAGCGTCTGCCGCCGTCAGCGTGCGCACCTGGCGCGTTGCCGGGTTGGCCCAGTCGATCAGCGAGGCAGGGAATTCATAGATCCTGGTATTTTTTTCGCGGTCTTCACCGCCTGTATACCGGCCGAGCCACAGAGTTCCTGACAAGGCGGCGGATACCGACACAGGCGTCTCTTTGCCGGCCAGGACCGGGGTATCATGGGACGATGCCCCCGTATCGTTTTCTGCGGAGTCGACAAGACCGCCAAGGAAGGGATTCGCCGCCGCCCCGGCCGCTCCGGGCTTCGCCGATGGGACCACGGGAACGCTGGCTGCACGGACAGACGACTTCCGCGACCATGCCGCGAACGAGCCGACGACCTCGTCATCCCCGCTTCCGCCGAGCTCGACACGGGCAAGAAGAGCCTCGTTGTCGAACGCCGATCCAAGTTCGAACGCCTTCTCGAGATCGATCTTGAACACGTGGTGAGTGTCGGACACGAAGAGAATCCCTCTGCCGGCGTAGGCGAGACCGCCCGCATGCTTACAGAGGGCGCCTTTGGCGATGGGTCCGAGCGTGAACATCCCGCGCGTTTCCCCGGTCGCGGGGTCGATCCGGTAGACACGGCATTCGACGGCCTTGTCGTCCGCGGTGCCATCCCAGATGTAGCCGCCGACAAGCACGTAGGGGGAGGCCCAGGTGAGCCCCTGGGGAACAAATTTGTCATCGAGGCCCGGCGCCCAGATTCGAGTGACGACCGCATCCTCGTTGTGGGTTTTGCGGACCGTTTTTCCACTCCCGTAGTTCACGGGTGCCTGGCCGAGAATCTTCTGCCCATTCGTTGACGGACCAGCGGCAAGAGCCGCATCCGGTGCGAACATCAGGCTTGCAAAAGCCGCCACGACGAAGATCGATCGCAAACGCGACATATCAGTCTCCTGTACTGCTTGATACCTGTATTACGCAGGCCGGCAACGACGGTTTACCGATTCACTCTCATTTTGCATACCCGATCGTCTGACCGATCACGATGTACTGCTGCGGCCGGAGCCTGAGGGTTTCCGCTGCCCTGGGCTTCGGCACCGACATCCGGGTGACGACGGCCATGTTCGCAGCGGCACCGTACAGATACACATTCTGGGAACAGTGGCCCGCATCAATGGCAGCGGCGACGAGTTGGTCCTCGCGCTCCTTCATGAACTCGAACTTCGCGAGGTCGGAGACATAGAGGAGGTTGAGAGGGGCCGAGGCCACGTAGGGCTGGGTGCCGGCATCGAGCACATGGTCGCCGGAAGCGATGAGCGTAAGCTGGTGCTTTGGCGCATCATAGAGATAGGCGCCGTCCCTCTTGATAATATAGATATCGATATCCTGCGCGTTTTTCGCGGACGGGCTGGTTCGCTTGCCAGACTCGGGACGGTTGATTCCGTTCGCGCACCAGAGGATGTTCGAAAGATCCTGCAGGGAAACGGGCCTGTCGGCGAATTCGCGACGCGTCTGGCGCTCTTTCAGGGCCTGCATGAGAGGTTTGTCGGGGTTCAGGGCCGGCGCCGGCAGTTTGATGGATTCGGGGGTCTGCGCCGAAACGGCCGTCATTGCCCACACCATGAATAGGGCCGTCATGAGGGAACATCGCATAATCCTGCCTCCGTTGGATCTGATGGGATACCCCATGATATCACGCATCATTCCCGAACGGATCAGAACGACGATCCCCGCAGATGGAACAGGAAGAACGATCCACAGATGACGCAGATGACACAGATGTACGGCAGCGCAACGGCACGAAACATGACGATGCACGTCGGGCGGGTTTGAAGCCCGCCCGTACATCCTATCGTGGGTGATATCGTATGGGGCGGTTCGCGAACCGCCCATACGGTTTGTGGTGAATCATCCGCGGCATGTTGGTGGAGGATCTGCGGCATCTGTGTCATCTGCGGATGCCCTCTCTGTGCCTCGGTGTCTCTGTGGTGCGTTGTCTGTTTTTTCCCGGAAATGACAGAACCGCCCGGGGCTTTTGGCCCCAGGCGGTTCATAACCCTGGCATCAACC
>DAOOQQ010000043.1:0-39123 GCA_035388825.1 Candidatus Ozemibacteraceae bacterium | reverse complement strand
GGGGGCGAGCTTCGCCACCGCCGCGGCGATCGTTGGCATCCCCGTGCGGGGCGGGTCGATGACGAGCGTGTCCGGTCCGGCCTCGAGCTTGCCGAGCTGTTTCATCGCATCGCCCTCGATGAGGGTGATCCGTTCGGCGCATTTCGACCGCTGCCTGTTCCGGATCGCCATACGCACGGCGCCGGGATGCGACTCGACGGCCTCGACCGCCGCACCCGCAGCCGCGAGGGGAACCGTGAAATTGCCCGCGCCGGCGAACCCCTCGACGATGCGCTTCCCCTCGGCAGCTCCCGAGAGCCGCACGACTTCACGCACCAGAAGCTTGTTCTGGAACACGTTTCCCTGGCTGAAAAAACCGGGCTCGGTGTAGAAAGGGCCGCCCTCGACGCCGTGGGCGAGAAGTCCGGCGACCGAGACATCCTCGAGAACGCCCTCGACGCCCTTGTCGGGCCTGCCATAGCTGAGTCCGGCCAGTCCCGCTCCCCGGAGCAGTTTCCAGAGATCGGGCCGGACGCGGCCGGGCGAGGACCCGGCACTCAGGGTGAGATGCCCCGTCACGGTTTCGGGGCCGGCATTCGCCGCAATCAGCACCAGCCCGTCGACGCGGAAGGGCAGATCCCCCATCGCGCGACGCGCGGCGACGAGCCGCTTGCCAAGAGGCTTTGTCAGCAGGGCGCAGGCGGTGACGGGCACGATGCCGCCTTCCGTCTCGCCTTCGTGGCCTTCGGCAGGAAGAAATCCCGCGTCTTTCATCTCCCGATGGCGGCACTGGTGCAGCCGCACGCGGGGCATGTACCGGATCGTCTCGCCTTCACGGGCCGCGGCGAACGGCACGACCACAACTTTTTCGGCATCCGGGACTCCTTCGAGGGCAGCCAGGAGCATCTGCTGCTTGCCCTTGCGGCGCCCCTTCTCCGAGAGTTCGAGCCAGTCACAACCGCCGCAGGGACCATGGAACGGGCAATCGGGCTTGATCCGGTCGGGCGACGGTTTCACCAGTTCCTGTGGGTCCCAGTTCGCCCGGCCGCGCGAGCCGGTCTCCCGGGCGAATTCGACCTCGTCGCCCGGAAACAGGCCGGGAACGGCCACCTCGTCCCCGTCGATCACGGCAACCCCGCGGCCGCGGGCATCGAATCGCGAAACGACGGCGCGGCGCCGTTCTCCGGCCTGTGCTGGGGTCATTTTTTCACCGCCGGGGCCATCAGACGCTCGTAGTCGGGCATCGTGCCGAGCAGGGGGCGGGCATACTTCATGAACTCGTCGGTGACGTCGGTTCCCAGCGGGGCGATGAACTTGTCGGGCATGCCCTTGGTCTCCTTCGCGACGGTCTCGAGCGGGGTGAGGAAATACTCGACCGAATAGTCGCCGGTGCGCCGGATCGCGACGGAGCCGTCGACCTCGTTCCAGATCGCGAACTGGGCGGCCTTTTCCCCGACCTCGCGGGCCTCGGCCTGGTCGACTTCCGAAACGATGCCGACGAAGCTGCGCTGGAGGTAGCCGAAGGTGTCGGCGCGCACGCGTTTGATCTTCAGCTCCTTCTTGATCAGGTCGGCCAGCAGATCGCCCAGGGCGCCGGTGCCCGAAAGCTGCACGTTGCCGTGCGCGTCGGTTTCGGCGTTCTGCATGAGCTGCGTGATGACCGGCTTGTTGTCCTCGCCGAGAATGCCTTCGGAGACGGCGACGATGCACCGGCCGAACTTCTTGTACACCTGCTCGACGTCTTTCACGAACGACTCCTTGCGGAACTGGCGCTCGGGAAGGTAGATCAGGTGCGGGCCGTCATCCTCGTATTTGCGGGCGAAGGCCGAGGCGGCGGTGAGGAAGCCGGCGTTGCGGCCCATGACGACGGCGATGTAGACGCCGGGCAGCGAGCGATTGTCGAGGTTGGCACCGGCGAAGGCGAGCGCGACGAACTTGGCCGCCGAGCCGTAGCCCGGGCAGTGGTCGGTCACGCGCAGATCGTTGTCGATCGTTTTGGGAATGTGGATGCAGCGCAGCTCGTAGCCGGCGTTGCGGGCGTTGTCGTTCACGATGCGCACGGCGTCGGCCGAATCGTTGCCGCCGCAGTAAAAGAAATAGCGAACGTTATGTTTCATGCACACCTTGAAAATCTTCGCGCAATACTCGGCATCGGGCTTGTCGCGGGTCGAGAGAAGCGCCGAGCTGGGGGTGCAGGCGATGCGTTCGAGGTTGTGCGTCGTGGCCTGGGTCAGGTCGACGAAATTCTCCTCGATGATGCCCCGCACGCCATGGAGGGCGCCGTACACGCGCTGCACCTCGGGGAATTTGCGCGACTCGAGGACCGCGCCGACCAGACTCTGGTTGATGACGGCCGTGGGTCCGCCGCCCTGCGCGATCAGAACGTTTCCGACGAGCTTTGCCATTCGTGTTTCTCCTCGTTCCTGGTGATGATTCGACATCTCAAAACGAGCTCCACTATGCACCAGCCCCCGCTCTCCGGTCAAGCAGAGCAACCTGGAAGTTCCAGGATGCGCTCCTGGCGATCTCTCAGCCCATAGGGGGTTGAGGTGAATCGCCGCCTCAGCCTGCCCGCCCACCCTCTTCAACCCTCAGGCGAAGGTCGACGAGCCAGTCAGAGCATGCCCCTGGATCCTTCGGCTCATCCGGCAGGCAACTCGCCTCGAAGGCTGCCGTGAGACGTTCGAGGAGCACCGGCCACTGGCCCCGATGCTTCGCATCGTCCTCGGGTGAGAGGGATTTCTTTTCCGTCGAAGAACCGTAGATATGGATCAGTTCTTCTGCCTGGCGAAAGCCGTAGAGCGATATCAGCACGGAAAGGTCACCGACGGTTTCCCCCGTCAGAAGCAGGTGAACGCCGGTCAACGCCGTGCGATAGGCATACAACAATGATTTGACCCGGCAAGCCCCGGCTTTCACATGCTCATCGCATACCTGCAGGAAAAACCCTTTGTAATGGTGGAAGGCGCGCTTCGAGAGATAACAGGGGGCCAGCGCACGCAGCTCGCCGAGTTCTCGCGTCTCGAACACCTGGAACGGAGAATATATTCGCTCCAGCATATTTCCATTGCCTTTCAGCAGGAGCTTGAGGGCCTGCTCGACCTCGTTGCTCGTGTAATCGCAGAGAATGCCGCCGCTCATTCCCTCGGCATTGAGGGCGGGCTCGGGCTTGTCGAGTGCCAGCACCCGTTCGAGAGGTGCCGCATGGATTCCCTTCAGGTCGAGGTCGCTGTCCGGCGCGGGAAAACCGTAATAATGACTGCCGGTTATTCCACACTGCAGAATCCGCCCTGCAGGCCTGGCGCCTTCGATATAGGAACGTGCAATCCGGATTTCAGCATCCATGCGAGACCTCCCTCACGATATCGGTGCAAAGCGTGTTCAACGCGACGCGATCCGGCTCCTCCGGAAGAATGCTTCCGTCACGCGCCGATTTGATGCGCGCCTGCATCGATTCTGCATACTCGATCAACCGCTCGAACGGCCAGTCGCCCCGCTTGATGGCCAGAAGCTCCTCCCGGTCTGGGCGGCGAACGACGACGACGCCGGTTGTCAGGATCTCCAGGCTCATGCGGAGCAGTCTGACGAGGTGCAGGGCGTGCTTCGTGTCATACCCGTACCGTTCCTCCAGCTCCGCCCGCTTTGGATTCCGTTCCTGCTTCCACGTGTGATACTGCTGCCACTCACGGCGTGCCGCCCGGTAGCTTCGCTCCCGATCGAGCATCAGCAGGAAATTCGGCATCATCATTTCGTCTGATAGATCGCCCCGGCGGCTCAGGATGTCCGCGGCTCCGATCTGATCATTCGAGATCACGCTCCGTTCGGGGAGGCCGAATGCCGACCTGACCGGCTCCATCTTCGGCGGGGAAAGAAGCCATCGCCGGTGGGTCTTGATGCGTTTCAACTGGGAAATCGCATAATTGCCGAAACTGTCCGAAACACGCCGCGAGAGGAACGAACGGCGTGCCTCGATGATCCGGCTGCCTGCCTTCGTGCACACTCTGATGCAGTCAGCCGGCGCCCAGATCAGTTCGAGAGCCGTCGGATTCGCTTCAGAGGCAAGCCGGAAGCATTTCCGGATGTCGTATCTCACGTGGTCCTTCGACACCTCGATCTGCTCGGGGGAAGGCAGAAAGCCGCCGTACCATTCCGACGGGCCGACGAGAATTCCCTTCAGGTCGGTGTCCGAATCCGGCTCGTTCAAGCCGAATGCCCGGCTGCCGTGGATGACCTCGAGTATGACGATCCCGTTCGTTCCCGTTTCCCCATTCATGCGTTCCGCTCCGAACCGTTTGAATACCGTTGTCTATGTGATTCTATCACACCCTCGGTGCCTGTTCACGATGTTCGCCGAGGATGCCGAGCTGGTCGAACGCGGCACCTTTACCACTCATCTCCACAGCCTGCTTGACGAGTGCAATAATTTTCCCGGAAATGGCTGTCAACTTCTGGAAGAGCATGAACGAGGCTGGCCGGTCTTGCTGATTCCACCGTTCACTACGGATATTTCTATTTGTATATTATATATCTATGTTTTCCCCGATGGCGGTTTTCCGGTGATGTCTGATTGGTATGAGCTGCGAACGGTCATACCGAATCCGCATCGAGGGAGGCCCCATGGTTCAGGCAGGCGGAAAGTCGAGAAAGATCTACCCGTTCCGGAATGATTTCGTGTTCAAGTTCGTGTTCGGCAAGCCGGGGAACGAGGAGATTCTTGCGAGGCTGATCGACGCGCTGATGCACTTCGAGGGCGAGCGGTGCATCGAGACGCTCGACCTGCTCAGCCCGCTGAATTTGAAGGCGTTCAACGACGACAAGTTCACGATCGTCGATGTGCGGGCCGTCGACCGGGCCGGGCGGCGGTTCTCGATCGAGATGCAGGTGAGCGCCGAGCCGGGGTTCGAAAAGCGCATGACGTATTACCTGGCGCTGTTCTACGCCGGGCAGCTCCGCGAAAAAGAGAGTTTCACGAAGCTCTGCCCGACCTACGGCATCGCGATTCTCGATTTCATCATGTTCCCCGGCCACGATCGTCTCCAGTCGGGCTACCTGTTCCGCGAACGCGAGACCGGAGAAGCGTTGCCCGACCTGATGGAACTCCACTTCGTCGAGCTCCCAAAATATCGGGTGCGTCGCCGGGCCTTGCGGAGCAGGCTCGAGAAATGGTTATATGTATTGAAGTTCGGCGAGCTCTACGCCGCCGACCGGCCGCTTCCGGCCGATCTCGAACACGATAAGGAACTGGCCATGGCGATCAGGGAGCTTCGGAAGGTGAACGCCGACGACCAGATGCGCGCCATTCTCGAACAACGCGACAAAGAAGAACGCATCCTCATCACCCGCCTCGAATCCGCCCTCAACGAAGGTCTCGTAAAAGGCATCGCGAAGGGCCGCGAGGAAGGCATCGCGAAGGGTCGCGAGGAAGGTATCACGAAGGGCCGCGAAGAAGGAATTGTGAAAGGCTGTTATGCGGTTGCCCAGAGGATGCTCAGACTTGGCATTCCGATAGCGACAATTGCCGCCTCGACCGGTCTCTCCGAACAGGAGATTGAAAAGCTCAAGCGAGAGTCAGAAGAGTAAGAAAGGAACTGGCCATGGCGATCAGGGAGCTACGGAAAGTGAACGCCGACGACCAGATGCGCGCCATTCTCGAACAACGCGACAAAGAAGAACGCATCCTCATCACCCGCCTCGAATCCGCCCACAACGAAGGCCTCGCAAAAGGCCGCGAAGAAGGAATTGTGAAAGGCTGTTATGCGGTTGCCCAGAGGATGCTCAGACTTGGCATTCCGATAGCGACAATTGCCGCCTCGACCGGTCTCTCCGAACAGGAAATCGAACGGCTCGATCAGGAAAGCTGAACACCGTCTTCTCTCCGTCTGTTTACCGCAGCCTTCGGAAATCGCGCGGAAATGCCGATGTACCGAGAGAGACAGGGATAGTCGCGACACCTTCCCCCAAGGACGGGCAGGAGGCTTGCCATGACGTCGACGGGTTCACTGTATGCGCTCAGCCGGTCGAATCTTCATGATCCGAGGCGCTCCCGAATGCTCGGAACCGGCACGGAACAGAACGAGTTCGGTGCCATCCTCGCCTCGGTGACGAGCGGTCGGGCAGAGACGCAGACGACCGATGCGGAACATGCGACTTCGACCCCTTCAATCGCGCCTCAGGCGCCGGAATTCATCGGAACACGCCGCCTGACCGATGTCGACCGGGCCGTGTATGCCGATATCCACAGAACCTTTCATCTACCCCAGCCGGCTCCGGGAGAACTTTCGATTCTCAGCGACAAGCCCCTGATGCCCTGGATGCTTTCAGGAGCATCCGGCAAGGTCATCACCGGTGATCTTATGACATCGAATCTGGATAAAGCCACCGATATCTTTCGGCGCCATTTCGGCTCCTGGATGTCCCGGGAGGGAGTCGCAACCACGCCACCGATCCAGCTCTCCGTCGCCTCTGACGGCCGGGTCGTCACCCAGGCCGATCATCCCGACAAGGCGCGGATCGAGTCGTTCATCAACGACAATGGCGAGCTGCGCAACCTCTTCGTGGGCATCACCTCGACCAAAAGCCTGATCGAGATCGGCCGGGAATCCACCGCGTTCCAGGCACGCTACGCCGTCGACCCGAAAGCGGCCGTGGCCGAATACAGCCACTTCTTCACCGGCTCTTACACCTACGAAACCATCCTCTCAATCGGAAGCTCAGACTGGTCACTGGTTTCGACACCCCACTGGAGCATGGCCTAGTCCGTTCGAACACGGCCGCCCGCTCAGCCAACCAGCGACTGGAGAATGCTGCGGTAGACCGAGAGCTCGGTCTCGGCGGCAGCGCCGGTGCGGTTCGAGTCGTAGAGATACCTCAGTGCGTCGTCATCCCCCTCGATCGTCGTGACGATCGGGGGCGAGGCCCCATTCTCGAACCGCTCGAAGAGATAGACATCCCCCCGGCGCGAGAACCAGGAGTATCCTTCCTTATCCGAGCGATACTGTTTCTTGCCGGCCCGAAGTGCGTCTATAATATCGTTTCGTATTATTCGCGTCCCCGATCGGTCGCCTCGCTGCTCGTACTCCGCGTATGCCGCCGGATCGATGATGCGGGCAATGGCATGAAACCGCTTCTCCATCGCGACGGCGAAGGGCTTTTTCCCGTCGGGGCCTTTGATCGCTTTGTTTGCGCCCGTCTCGATCAGCACCCGGACCACGCGTTCCTTTTCGCAACGCACGGCCATCAGAAGCGGCGTCTCGCCCTCGGGCGTGCGGACATCAGGATTCGCCCCGCCCGCCAGAAGCGCCCGCGTCCCGCGTTCGTCCCCCGCGAGCGTGAATTTCGCATTCACATGGAGAGCCGTTTCCCCGAGATCGTTCCGGGCATCGACGGGGGCGCCATGTTCCATCAGCAGGGAAACGGCGGCACCGTCGACGTTCGCTCGCGCCAGGAAATGAAGAGATGTATATTTTTCATTATTCATCAGGGTGGGATCCGCCCCGCGTGAGATCAGGAGCGCGACTCCTTCGGGAACCGGGTTGCCGGCGCAGTACGTCATCAGCGCCGTGTTCCCCGCCGAGTCCCGGTCGTTCGGTCGTGCCCCGGCATCCAGCATCAGGCGCAGATCTTCCACCTCCGCATAACCGGCCTTCTCGATCCACACCGTCGAGACGTTTCCATCCTTGTACCGGATCGGCTCGTTGATATCGACACCCCGCCCGAGAAGGAACGCCGTCACCTCCCGGTTGTACACCCGCGTCGCGAGCTTCAGGGCGGAAAATCCCAGCGCATCATGGGCATGAACGTCGGCCCCGTGCGCGCACAGCTCGCGCAGCTCCCGGAGATCGGGCGGCGTCGACGTCCGGCTGCATGCATCGAGAAACCGCTCGGTGATTTCTTCCGGCGTCATCGCCGGGAAATCGAACGGCCTGCCGTATTCCTGAACGAACCGGGCGAACCGGTCGAACGCTTCCTGCAGCTTCCCCCGTTTCTTTTCGTTCAGCGGCCCTGAAACGTTCATCATGCCCGCAAACACCCGCCGCAAATCGGGAATCTCGAGCGGTATGCCGTTCGCCCGGAGAAGCCTGTTGTAGGCTTCATACCGAACGAAATACTCCTCGTCGAGCACGTTCTTCAGATCCTCGGGGTCACCCTTCAGCTCCATCTCGTCCTCGTTCCTTCCGACCGCGTTCTTCCCTGCACGAGTTTCACTCACTATGCCCCGAAGCCCATCCCAAGTCAAAACCCGTTGTTCATCACACATTTCGAGCAATCGGGCCGCTCATATCAGGGGACTCCCGTATTGACACCCCGTTGCGGTGCCCGTAGAATGGCCGCTCAATGACCGAAGAGACGAAGAAAAGCAGACCACGCGGGGGCGCCAAACGCAAGCCGCCGTTTCCCATCACCAGCGAAGACCGTGAGATGCTCGTCGACGAGATCGCGGCCACGGGGGGCGCCGAAGTGCTCTCGGCCGCAACCCTGGGCGAGGGCGGACGCTGGGTCGATCTGCGCGTGCTCGCCCGCGGCACCGCCGATGCGGCACCGGCCGTTCTGCGCGGGCTGCGCGCCGGCGACATCCTGCTCCACAACCACCCCGACGGCAGGCTTCAACCGTCCGAGGCCGACCTCGGCGTGGCCTACCTGTGCGGCCAGTCCGGCATCGGCTTCGCCATCCACGACAATGCCTGCACCACCGCCTACGTCGTCGTCGAACCGCCCGCCCCCGAAGGGTTCGATCCGCTCGACCGCGACGCGATCGTCTCGCTGCTCCACCCCCGCGGCGCCATTTTCCAGAAGCTCGAAGGCCACGAGGAGCGGCCGGGCCAGATCGGGCTGATGGAGTCGGTGATCGACGCGCTGAACACCCCGTGCCACGCGATCCTCGAAGGCGAGACGGGCGTCGGCAAGAGCCTCGCCTACCTGATCCCCGCGCTGTTCTTCGCCCACCAGCGCAAGTGCCGGGTCGCCGTCTCGACGAACACGCTCAACCTCCAAAGCCAGCTCTGCGGCAAGGATCTGCCGTTCCTGCTGAAGCACATGCCGTTCCCGTTCACCTTCGCCCTGATGAAGGGCCGGTCGAACTACCTGTGCCGGCGCCGCATGGCCGAGATGGAGAGCCCGATGGAGGGCGAGGTGCTGCTCGATGCCGACGAGCTCGACGAGTATCTCAAGCTGCGCGCCTGGGCGAAAAAGACCTCCGACGGCTCGCTCGGCGATCTCACCTGGGAGCCGAAAGACTCGCTCTGGGAAAAGGTGTGCGCCGACAAGGACGCGTGCCTCCACATCCGCTGCAGCGAGTTCAAGCACTGCTTCTTCTTCGAGTCGCGCCGAAAGGCTGCCGAGGCGGATCTGCTCGTCGTGAACCACAACCTGCTCTTCTCGGATCTCGCCTTCCGGGCCGAGAGCCGCGAGTATTCCCAGGTGGCGGTGCTGCCGGCCTACAAGGCCGTCGTGCTCGACGAGGCGCACAATCTCGAGGAAATCGCGACGCGCCACTTCGGCCACCAGGTCACCGGCTTCGGCATGCAGCGCATGCTCGGCCGCCTGTATCACAAGCGGGGCCGCCGCGAGGGTGGGGTGCTTTCCGTGCTCCTCTCCCGCCTTCTGCTCGGCGCCGGGCCGTTCGCCACGAAGCTGCGCGAAACCGTCGCCAACGATATCCAGGAGAAAATCCTGCCGCTCCGCACCGAGGTGGCCGACCGCTCCCGCGAGCTGTTCGACGGGATCCAGGCCTTCGTGATCGGCGAGAAACAGCCGTATTTCGGGGAACACCGCATACGGCTCACCCCGCGCCAGGCCCAGATGCCCGCCTTCGCCGACCTCGCCGAACGCGCGTTCCGGCTCCGCGACGATCTCGGCGATCTCGCGAGGCTGCTGCGCCGGCTCCACAAGCGGCTGACCGACGCCCTGACCGCGGCCGGCGAGGTGGCCCCGGAAGAAGAAGCCAAAGGCGGTCGCGAATTCGAGATGCCCCTTACCGAGCTGAACGGCTTCGGCGGCAAGTTCCAGAAGATCCAGGACGCGCTCGATTTGCTGTTCAACCCCGAGACGCCGAACCGCGACCGGTACGTCCACTTTTTCTCGGTCGCCGTGCGTCAAAGCGGGAAATACCCCTCGATGAACTCGTTCCCGATCGTCGTTTCGGATGTGATGGTCGAGAACTGTTTTTCCTGCATCCCGACCGCCGTGCTGGTCTCGGCCACGCTCACGGCCCGCAAATCCTTCGAGTTCATGAAGTCGCGGCTCGGCCTCGACAGCGAAGAGCTGCTTCCCGAGCCGATCGAAGGCCGGTTCCCTTCACCGTTCGATTACAAGGACCAGGCCCGGCTGTTCATCCCGATCGACCTGCCCGACCCGGCCTCGCCCGACTTCATCGAGCGCACCGTCGAGCCCGTCGGCGAGATCGTGCGCACCTCGCAGGGGGGCGCGCTGGTGCTGTGCACCTCGTACCGCCACCTGAAGCACCTCTCCGATAAACTCTCCCCCGATCTGGAAAACGAGGGCCTGCTGTGCATGAAACAGGGCGATGCCTCGCGCGACGAGCTGCTGCGCCGGTTCCGCGAGGACGGCAACGCCGTGCTGTTCGCGACCGAGAGCTTCTGGGAGGGCATCGACGTGCCGGGAAACGCGCTGCGCAACCTCGTCATCGCCAAGCTGCCGTTCGCGATCCCCGACGACCCGATCCTCGAGGCGCGCCAGGAGATGCTGAAAGCCGAGGGCAAGAACGCCTTCTCGGAGTATCAGCTTCCCATGGCCGCCATCAAGCTCAAACAGGGCTTCGGCCGGCTGATCCGGCACCGCGAGGACCGGGGAACCGTCTGGATCCTCGACCGCCGGCTCGTCACGAAAAGCTACGGGGCCTACTTCCTCGAGTCGCTGCCGCCCGCGCCGTTCCGGCAGGGGCCGGTCGAGACGCTGCTGCCCCACGCACGGGCCTTCTTCGAACGGCCTGGCTGCCGTCTGCGATAAACGTCGTCGCCGAAACGCTCACAGCTCCTCGAAATACCCGGCTTCGAGCCGCCGCAGCTCGGCCAGCGAAGAGACGCGCACGCCGAGGTCCTTCAACAGCCCGTCGTCGAGCGCGTAGATCCAGCCATGGATCGTCAGCGGCTGGCCGCGCCGCCAGGCATCCTGGACGATCGTGGTGTCCCCGACGTTGAGCGCCTGGCGCGACACGTTCAACTCCGCCAGCAGGTCAAGCCTGGCCGCGTGGCTCTTCCGACCGGCCAGCAGCCCCCGCTTGATCCGGATGATCTCCTGGAGGCTTCGGAGCCAGTTGTCGATGAAGCCGTGATACTTGTTCTCGAGGGCGGCCCGCACACCGCCGCAGCCGTAATGGCCGCAAACAATAATGTGCTCTATTTTCAGGTTGTCCACCGCATACTGGATGACCGAGAGGCAGTTGATGTCGGTGTGGATGACCTGGTTCGCGATGTTCCGGTGGACGAACAACTCCCCGGGAAGCAGCCCGACGATCTCGTTCGCCGGCACCCGGCTGTCCGAGCAGCCGATCCAGAGATACTTCGGCTCGTGGATGCCCGAGAGCTCCCGGAAAAACCCCGGCGACTCCCGCTCCACCGCTTCCGCCCACCGCCTGTTGTTCTGGAACAGCCGCTTCAGATCTTTCATCGCTCATGCTCCGTTCGCCCGGTGTGTCCACGATAGCATGAATGAAAACGCTCCAGGCGGAATCTGGCGCCATGATGATGGGAACCGGAAATCTTCATCGCGTGCCGATCAGCGGCTTGGGGAGAGCAGGTCTTTCAGCGCGTCGACGTTCTCCTCGTGCTGGATCCGGATCGATTCGAGGAGGAATCGATCCGAGACCTTCATGCCGGGCGCCCGGGAACGGCGGATCTGCTTCGCGACCCATTCCTGGCCTTTGACGAGCAGTTCGAGCTTCTCCCCGAGGGTCGGCAGCGCCTCGATCTTCCCGACGAAATCGCCCGTCCGTTGCGAGACCGGGGCGCCGGCGTTCTCGATCATCGTCTTGAGGATCTGGCAGTTCATCCCCTCATCCCGCAGAAAGCGTTTTGCCATCGCCTGAACCGCCGGGTCGGCAATGCCGGGAATGAGCGCGCCGAGCACCTTCACCCCGGCCCGCTCCGCTTCGAGCAGCCTGTTCAGGAGGTCGACCGGATCCGTGGCGTGTCCCTCGTTCATTTTGTTCATCCTCTCCTTGCGGGATCCTTCCCGTTGTCGGGGTAGGGACCGCGCTCAGTGGTCAGCCGTGAAGGCCTCGTGGAAGGTGACGGTGCCGCGCGGCATCCGGCCGTCGAGAGGGAGGGCGAAGAACACCTCCGGCGGGACGCCTTCGAGCACGAGTTCCGGCGCGTTCCGGAACCCGAACTTCGTATAGTACTCCGGATGCCCGACGAGGCAGCAGCCGCCTGCATTCATTGCCCGGAGGCGCGCCAGGCCTTCCCGGACCAGGGCCTTGCCGATGCCCCTGCGATGGAGTTCGGGCAGCACCGACACGGGGCCGAGCCCATACCAGTTCGTCGTGCCGTCCGAGATCGCGATGGGGGAGAAGGCGATATGTCCGACGACCTTTCCGCCCAGTTCGGCGACGAGGGAGACGGAAAGGGCGCTCGCCGCTCTGAGTGCCGCGATGATGAACTGTTCGGTGTGGCCGCTGAGCTCGAGCGTCTTGAACGCCTCGACCGTGACCGCGGTGATCGCGGCATGGTCAGCCGGGGTTTCGGTTCGGATGGTGATCGCCGGGGCATTCTCTGATGCTGGGGCAAGCATGCGGATGACACGCGCTGGATTGCCGGCCGCGACGGCATCGGCGGGGATATCGCGAACAACGACGCTCCCGGCGCCGATCACGGCGCGATCGCCGATGGTGACGCCGGGGCAGATGATCACCCCGCCGCCCAGCCAGACATCCGAGCCGATGGACACCGGCTTGCCCGACTCGAGGCCTGACCGGCGCTCGACAGGATCGACCGGGTGGGTCGCCGTGTAGATCTGCACCGCGGGCCCGACCAGCACGTGGTCACCGATGGTCACCGGCGCGACATCGAGCACGACGCAGTTGAAGTTGAAGAACACGCCCGTTCCCAGCGTGATGTTGGTGCCGTAGTCACAGAAAAACGGCTGCTGGATCCAGGCATCCGTAGCCTTGCCGAACAGCTCGCCCAGCAGCCGCTGCGTTTCGTCTTTCTGGCTCTCAGGCGTAGCATTGAACCGCCGGAAAATCTCCCGGCACCGTTCTCTCTCGCGGCTCAGCTCTGGATCCCGGGGATCGAACAACTCCCCGGCCAGCATCTTCTCTTTCTCGCTCTTCATCGCGCCCATCCGCCTATTGATTCCCGCTTGCATGAAGGATTTCACGCAATGTGACATGTTCGTTGATATATCTTTCCGAACTTTTTTCATTGGTCATTCGAATTGCGTTCTGGCTGCAGTGATGCACGCAAGCCAGGCACTCTTCGCACTGATGAAAAAAGGTGGGTCGCTGATCGACCTTGATATTGTTGACGGGGCAAACCCGTTCACAGATTTTACATCCGTTGCACTGGTCATTCACGAGAAATTTCGTATCCGCTTTTCCATGGGTGTATCGGTAATAAAACTGCAGCAGATACGAGCCGAGCCGCGCGAGAAATCCGGATTTTCTGATGTATGAGGTTCTCGCGGAAATGTCGCCAACGATATTTGTAATATGTTCTTTAATATTTTTGCCTGGCGCCTGTGCTTTCTGTTCGTTCATATCGAAGACGGGCAGGTAGTTGTCGATCATGAGGATTTCGTTGAGGTAGGAGAACTGCATGCCGTATTTCCTGGCCGTTCGAGAAAAATGATACAGCCCGCCGGCAGACATGTTGCCATACGACATGACGGCAAACAGGTAGTTCGCGCGAATCTTCGCCTTGCGGAGAAACTCTTCGACGATTCTCGGAGTCCCCAGGTAATAGCAGGGAAAAACGATTCCGACAGCGTCGTCTTCGAATTCATACCGGTTTTCCTTGATCATTCTCGGAATGGAAAGCAGTTCCCCACCGAGTTCCTTCGCAATCCACAGGCAATTTCCCGTGGAGGTGAAGTAGAGGATCTTCATGCCGTTTCAACTCCTTGTACAGACCCGCGATGAATAGTTCACCAGCTCGTACCGTGCATCGGATTTTTCCGCCAGAATCGCGGCACGAGGAGAGTGACGGGTGGAAGGAACCTCATTCACGCAATTCGATGATGGTCCCTTCTGGTGCCCTCAATTTGCTCAGATAGCCATCCATGACCCTGTATTTCTTCTTTCCGTCGAGGAAGCCGGTGAACCCCTTTCTTTCAAGCTCAAGAATGAACGCATCCAGGTTTTCAACGCTGAAACAGATATGCATCAATCCGATATTGCCGATTGTTTCCTGTTCCTGGCTGTTTCTTTTCCTGGTTTGGAGTTCGATAATGATCTTTCCCTGTTGCAGCCAGGTGTTGTAATCACGCCCATGAAAGTCTTTTGTTTCATGCAGAATTTCGAACCCGAACAGGTCTCTATAAAAAGCAATACTCTCCGCATACGAGTTCGTCTCAATGCAAACGTGGTGAAATTCAATTTTCATCGCAATCTCCGAACATCAAGAGTATTCAAGCCAACAATGGGCCTCGGTGACTCGCATATTATATTTGCTTCTTTGTTATATGCTGCCCCTGTCTCTATCAGAGATTATCGCGCAGATACGAGCGTCTCTCGTGCAGCATATCAGAACATTCCTGGCGTATCTACAACGGGTGCCAAAATAGTGCTGAACCCCGTGCTCAACAGAAGTGCGCAGTTTCGGGATGACGTTGGATCGAACGTGATCGGTGTACGACGTCTGTCATTGGTTGCAGCTCTTCTTTATCAGGGTGGGGGAGTGGCGTTGGTGCGCCTTGCAGGACAGTGGCCCTTCTTTTATCCTGTTCTTTCGGTCAGAAATTCTCCTGGCCCATCAAAAGATGAGGAGCATACGCCCATGACGAGCGGGATCATCAAGCGGGAAGCGCTTTCCCTCGGTGCCGATGCCTGCGGCATTGCCGGCGTCGACCGGTTCGAGGCTGCTCCGGGCGGGTTCAAGCCTCAGGATATTTTCACGCCGGCGCAATCCGTCATCGTGTTTTTGCGGGTCATCCCCTCGGAGATCCTGGACTGCGCGAATCCCGTTCCCTATACCTCACTTTCCCGACGTACCGATTTTGAGGAGAGATATTTTTCTTGATGGCTTCTGATCCTGCTTTCAGAGGGACTTGTACGAACCGAGATTCTGCCGTAGGCTGGTTTCATCACCATCCTGCGGAGGCGGCTATGGCTTCGAACACCCAGGTCCCTGAAACTCGTCAGGAGTATCTCGGGGCGATTCCCCTGCTGATGTCCTACTTCGATCGTCTGCACATCAAGGACACCGTCGATCAGGCACTTCCCGTCGCGGGTCAGGCTCATGTTTCGCACGGGGAAAGCGTTATCGCGATGCTTCTGGCTATGTTTTTGAGGGAACATCGGCTCTACCAGGTCGACGACCGTCTGAAGGATATCGATCTTGCCGGTCTTCTTCGGCATCCAGGGCTTACCGCCGACCAGTTCACCGATAATCGGCTGGGCTGGTCGCTTGATGCGCTGTATGGGAACACGGCTCGGCTCTACGCCGCTGTTATTTTCGCAGCGATCAAGACCTTTGGCTTGAAGATCAAGCGCTTCCATGCGGATTTCACCAGTATCGTATTGCACGGGGCCTACCCGGGCTCCGAGTCTCCCCTGTCCGGTCTGCCCCAGCCACCAGTTCCGGCACGAGGTTTCAGCAAGGATCATCGGCCAGACTTGCTGCAGCTTGTCTGGGGGCTGGTCATGTCCGAAGAAGGTGTTCCGCTCATTGGCAACTTTGAAAATGGAAATGCCGCCGAACCCGAGCTGTTTCGGAAGCAGATGGTCCAGTTGGCGGGAATGCTTGAAGATCTGCGCTCCGATGAGGCCGTCATGATCGGAGATTCCAAGCTCTGCTCCATTGCAACCATGGCGCAGGCAGCCGATCTGAAGATGCCCATTCTGACTTTGATTCCGGAGACATGGAATCTTCGCGCCGAAGCCATTGATCATGCCTGCAAACAAAAGGATCTTCCCGTCCTGGGAGCTACCGAGGAGGGCGAGGAGTATCGTGGAGCAAGCTGGGACATTCCCGTGCTGATCGAGGAACCGGGGAAGCCCGGCCGCTCGGTGTGGCTTCGGGTGATGGCCGTCTACTCTTCTCAACTGTCGAAACAAAAAGCGGCTGGCCGGCTTCATGCCAGAAAGAAGGAAGAAGAACGGTTGAAAACGTGGGCACAGAAGCTGGAGGCACGCGAGTTCGCCTGCGAGGCCGATGCCAGGAAAATAGTGTCTCATGAATGGAAAGCCACCAAGGCCCAGTATCATTCGATGAGCTTCGATATCATTCAGGATGAAAAGCCGGAAAAACGAAGGCCCGGCCGCCCCGCCAAGGGGGCTTCTGCCAAATCCACGCCCATCTGGCGAGTGCGATTGAATGTATCGGGCCAAGGTTCGACCTCCGCAGAAGGACTGGATCCTGATGGTTTTTTCGTTCTGCTGACGACCGTCACCGACAGGCGCAAGATGTCTGACGTTCAGATGCTGGCACTCTACAAAGAGCAGAAAACGGTGGAGATCGGGTTTCACTGGCTGAAAGGCCCGATGGCGATGGGGCCGATCTTTTTGAAGACCCCTGAACGAATTCAGGCGATGGGGTTCATTTTCCTTCTGGCGCTGCTGACAGGGGCTCTGATACAGCGAGATCTTCGGAAGTCCCTGCGCAAGCGAGGCGGGACTGTAGCCTACCTTGGCCACAAGCGAACGGATGCCCCTACCTGGAACTCGATTCTGACTCTTTTCGACGCGATTCGCGCCACGCAGATCAGAATCGATGGGGTGTGGCATCGAATACTTCACTTGTTCGACAAAGATCATCAAGAAGTTCTCACCTTATTGAATCTTGAAAATATCTACGAGAATAATTCATGTCATGTGTACAGCTAAACTCGGGAAAGTCCGCTATACGGGCGCGGCGTTCCTCATCTATCAGGAGATCGACCGCCTCGGCCTCGCGCTCGTCCGGTATCTCAACACGCTCAAGATCCGCGCGGTGCCCATCCCGTGCGACACCCCCTATCTCCATTGGGAGCCCGAAAAACTGCGCGGGCAGGGCATCCTGTCGATGCGGCATGCGGCTCACCTCGCCGGCCTCGGGTATATCGCCAAGAGCACGCTCCTGATCAACAAATCCTTCGGCAACATGGTGTATATCGGAGCCGTTCTGGCCGACCGGACGTTCGAGCAGGATCCCATCATCACCGATGCCTGCCCGAGCGGCTGTCGGATCTGCCTCGACGCGTGCCCCGTCCGGGCATTGGACGGCCAGACTGTCGACCAGCAGCTCTGCCGGCCCAGGTCGTTCCATACGAATCAACGCGGATTCACTCTGTATGACTGCTGCCTCTGCCGAAAGGCCTGCCCCCGGAAAAACGGCTATTGAAGCCCGTTCCTGCCTCAACCGGTGAGGTCACTCCTTGTATATTCTTCCGCATGTCATTATCCGGCCGTCGAGAGCTATTTATTCGAAACATTGAATGGGGGCCCTTTCCCAACCCAACAGCTCCCTGACGATTTGAGTCCTAAACTCTAAAGCCAGCGGTCGAGCCAGGCGGCCACTTCACGCCAGGCCTGCTGCCAATCCTCCTGGCGCATGCAGTGGTCTGATTCGGGGAACTCCAGATACCGGAGTCGTTCGGGGAAATCTGCATACCGGGGCCGCAAGGACTCGACGAACTGCCGCATGGGCTCCGGCGGAACGATACTGTCGCGGCCGGCCGTGATCGCCAGGAGGGGGGTCGGGGGAAATCGCTCCGGGAAGTACCGCGGAGCCCCGGTATCGCGCGGATCGCGCGCCCCCTCGTTCCGACGGGGTTCCCAGCAAGGGGTCGAGATAAGGGGAATGCAGACATCCGGGCGCGGGTCATGCAGCATGCTGCCCAGGGCGGCGTGGCCCCCCATCGAGACGCCCACCACCGCCAGCCGCCGCATCCCTTGGGCCCGCAGCTCTGCCATCAGGCCTGTCAGCTCCTCGATCCAGGGGATGATGATGTCGAGCAGACAGGCATGGGCCTGGGTCGGGGCGGTCCCCCTCATGCGATCCAGGAAGCCATCGGCCCGCTCCCCGTGGTGAGGCGCATCGGGGGCCAGGCAGACGAAACCCGACGCCGAGAGCTGGTCCATTTCGGGGATCATGGTCTCGGACGAAGCCGACAGCCCGTGCAACAGGATCACCCGGGCGGTCTCATCTGCGACTGGCCCCGAAGGCCGCCCTTCGAGAACGGGTACGTGATCGATCCGGCCCGAAACCCGGCTCCGGAGATCCCGGACCGGCATTCGTAGCAGTTCACGAATCATGCTCCACCTCCTGAAGGGGGTGTATGTAAGTATCCCCGAAATCCGGACCACGGATAAGTAGAAAATCTGGCATACTTGAGCGTCGAAAGGAATCAGTCAGTATGCGGAAATCGAAGTTTTCAGAGCACCAGAGGCGGGTGTAACCGATGCGCAGCATCAGCGTTGACACCTTGGTTAGCCGTCAGGATTCCTGCCATGGCATTGGCGTCGGATCGGGAACCTTACCGGAGGCCATTCTCACACCTAACGCAAAGGCGCGTTTGCAATCGTCGGGAAAAACTTTTGTATGACGCTGGAGCTTTGCGTTCTTATCAAAAGCCTCCGCCTCGTACTTGTCGTAATCGCTGTACTGCAGAGTGTCGGATGATAGAAACAACTCGCATGCGCCGAAATGCATCCCCAGCATCATTTGCGTCATAGCGAACATTCGGTCATACCCTATACGTTGGAGGATCTGATCAGGAGCATTCATCGTATAGATCATGGCTGTGTTGATGCGTCGCGGAAATAGCGAGGGTACAACCTTGGAATATTTTAAATACGGGAAGCAGAGTCGCTCTAGAAAAGCGCGTGTGGCAGCAGATTCGGCGCCATAATAGACAGGCGAGCCAATGATCAGGGCATCGGCCTGCTTTACAAGATCCAGCACCTCGGTCAAATCATCCTGTACTGAGCATATCCCGTCCATCTTTCGGCTTAGGCGCTTGCACGAGAAGCAACTGATGCAGCCAGAAAAGTTAAGATCGTATAGTTGGACCAGTTCAGTTTCCGCACCGGCTGACTAAGCGCCTTGCAGGGCATTATTCAACAACGTGACCGTATTCCAATTCTTCTTCCGTGGACTGCCGTTGAACGCCATGACCTTCATTGTCTACCTCCATCAGTTGTTAACGACATTCGTATTACTCTCTAAATGGCAAGAATCATCATTGCGAATTTATTGGATACCGCCAGCGATGAGATGGTCGTCGAACGACGCCAACGGCTGAGAGAGGGACCGATGCGCTTTGGGCGTAAAGCTTGCTCCGCAAGCTTTGTGACCAGCATCGGCGGTCCGCTCAATCGCATAGTTATATGCTATCTTTCACGTCTCTCAAAAGTCTATTTAATAGAACATCTTCAATATTTTTGCGGGAATCAATTACAGCGAGGATGTATATGGAATCTTTTGATACCCGATAAATAATTCGCCATGGATGAAATATGATTTCTCTATAGAGATGAATCCCTTCGAATTCGAGCTCTGGAACAACTCGGCCATATAATGGGTGCTCATTGAGTGGTATTACGGATTTACGAATTCTTGAAAGGATTAATTTTGCAGTTTTTGGATTATTGATTGAAATGTATCTGATTATTTCTTCTAAGTCTATGGCTGCAATGTGTGTCCAGTAAATAGTATGCCGATTAGTCATTATTTGAAATTTGCTTTTCAATGTTTATGAATACATCTTCATTGCTTACAAAATGACCATTCCGAATGTCTTCCTCACCCATGGCTACGAGTTTCATTATTCCAATTGTATTGCGCATTAACTCGTAAGATTCAGGGTCCTGCAGGACTGCTTTTGCCTCACCATTTTGTGTGATGATTACAGGTCGATGGGTTTCATTAATATACTTAAGAAGATCTGCTGCGCGAGCCTTTAGATATGATATTGGCTTGATGTCAGATGGATTTGGCATGTTTTTTACCTCCGGTCTTTATATGATACCATAAAAAGACCATGATCGTTCAACATCATGGCTAAATGCCGTTGTGTTGAGATTCTTCACCGGTTAGCAAGCGTACGCCCGCGATGAGCGGATCGCCGAACGAAGCCAACGGCAGAGTGAGGGAACCGATGCGCTTTGGGCGCAAAGCTTGCTCCGCAAGCTTTGTGACCAGCATCGGCGGTCCGCTCAATCGCATAGTTATATGTTTTACGCGGCCTTTTTTCTTTTCATTTCTTGAATTTTTTCAGCCAGAAGAATTTTCATTAAAGATTGATAGGGAACATCGCGAAGATTAGCCAAGACTTTTAAATCATTTATCATTTCTTCGGGCAATCTTAGGGAGATAGTCTTTAAGGATGGCTTTAAATTAGGAAATACAGCAATTTGGGCGGTTGACCAATCGACATAATCGCAAGAATCGTGTGTTGCCCAAAACTCACGCTCTTCATCTTCGGTTTTAAAATTAGGAATTTTCTTTTTCATATTTTCTGAACTCCTGGTGCTCACGGTCAGTCATATCTCTTGCTGATATGACGCGAACCTTGTCATTTCGCAAAGTGAAGGAAATGAAAAGATATCGACCTTGTTTGGTTTTACCTAAACAAATGTATCTTAGTTCATTTATGGTATGAGTCGAATCATTACAAACAAACTTTGGTTCGTTGAAAAATATTGATTCTGACTCGCCTTGTGAAACGTGATGTCGATCCCAGTGTTTCTGAGCATTTCCTTCATCCCAGTCGAACTCGATCGGCTCTGGAAAAAGCTGTTTAATTGTTGGCCTTGTCATATTGACAATATATGACCAACATATACTGAAGTCAAGGCTGACGATTATTCCTGAAACATATAACGCCAAGAGGTGGCTGGCGAGGCCGAGGATGATGCCGGCCACGAAGGATCTGCCCGACGCGAGGGGGAGAACCAGGAGCACGGGCGCCACGGAGTGGGTCAGGAGACTCCGGTGATACGGCATTCCCAGCAGCAGGATGTCCCAATCGCTGAGCGGATAGTGCAGGAACTGCCAGGCGGCATCGAGGGATCCGCCTCGCCATGGGAGGTGGGCCGGCAGGAAGAACAGGGCCGAGCTGGTCAGGAGCAGACCTGCAACCAGCGACACCGATGCCGGTGCCCGGTAGCACCGGATCTGACTGAGCGCGACGAAAAATACTGCACCCGACCCGCACGAGGCGGGAAGTGGGCCGGCGGCGCCCGGATGGCGCAGTTCAGCCGGACCCATCAGAGCATGCGCCAGGCCATCCGCGAAATACGCCGGCAACATCCCTTTCTCTGACCTCCCGTCAGGCCGCTCTCTCTATCGGACAGGACAAATCATCACATGGTCCGGTCGATCAATTATAGGTTTGTATATGATTCCAGTCAAAATTCAGGCCGGCGGGGATCACGCGCGGAGGCGGAGTAATGGCCAGGCATCGTGGACCGACCGGAGGGCGTTCCGGATAATGGACGGGGTCACCCATTCCGAGGTATCCTTCGAAGGCGCGGGCGATGCCTCTGCGCGGATACCACGAAGGAGACGACCAGCAGATGAAACGAACCGTGATGCTGATCATGCTCGACAACCGGAACGAGACGGCCGTCAACGTCCAGAAGATCCTGACGGGGTGGGGATGTCTCATCAAGACCCGCCTCGGCATCCACGACGGCGTGCTCGAAGGCTGCACCCAGAGCGGCCTCATCATGCTCGAACTGGTCGGCGAGGACGAGAAGCATGACGAGCTGCTCCGCAAGCTGTCGCTGCTCAAGGGCGTCAACGCCAAGCTCGTCCGCCTCCACCTCGAAACCGAACCGAAGTGACCACGACACCGGAGAAACCACAGAGGCTCAGCGACACAGAGGGAGGTCTTTGCGTGTCGGCGTCGAAGTGAGGCGGGTTTGAAACCCGGCCCTCCATGATGGAGGGGATCGACCTTTTGGAGGAGATCGCCCCTATGGAGGGGCTCGACCTCGGGAGGAATCCGCTCCAGGCCTCGGTGTCTCTGTGGTGAATCCACTCCGGAGTGAAGAGTTTCCCCTTGACAAATCCTTTGCGACATCTTAAACTGATCGTCACCTACGACGGAAGCGGATACTTCGGCTTTCAGCTGCAGCCCGATGTGCCGACGATCCAGGGAGACCTGGAGAAGGCGCTGGGGCTGATCCTGAAGGAACAGGTCCGGGTCCACGGGTCCGGGAGAACGGATACGGGGGTTCACGCCCTCGGGCAGGTAGCGCTGATACGCACGGCCAGCCCGTTCCCGGTTGACAAGTTCATCAAGGCTCTCAACGGGGTCCTTCCCCCGGCCATCCACGTGACCAGCGTGGAAGAGGCTTCACCGGAGTTCCATCCGCGCTTCTCGGCCGTGGGAAAATCCTATCGCTACCTGTTTCGACGGGTGCAGGAAAGATCCCCCTTTCTCGAGCGGTATACCTGCCAGGTCGAAGGTGAAATCGACGTCGGCAGGATGCGGGAAGGGGCAGCCATGTTCATCGGCGAACATGATTTTTCCTCGTTCACGCGATCGCCCGACACCAAGGATAACCCCGTCCGGAAGATCATGAGCGCCGACGTGACCGAAAACGGCGATGAAATCGTCTTCGAGGTCACCGGCAACGGATTCCTGCACAACATGGTGCGGAACATGGCGCGCGCTCTGCTGTTGATAGGCCGGCACGAAATGGAGCCGCTGGAAATCGTAGAACTGTACCGTAATCAGGACAGACGACGTCTCGGGCCGCCCGCTCCGGCGTCTGGGCTCTATCTGATGAAGGTCATGTACTAACCGAAACCCAATGAAGGAGGAACATTCGGTGAAGACGTTCATCCCCAAAGCCACTTCCCAGATCAAGCGGGAGTGGGTCCTCGTGGATGCCAAGGGCAAGGTCCTGGGTCGCCTCGCGTCCCAGATCGCTGCCATGCTCCGCGGCAAGAACAAGCCTACGTTCACCCCCAATGTGGACATGGGCGACTTCGTCGTCGTCGTGAACGCCGGCGAAATCCAGCTGACCGGTTCCAAGGCTGTCGAGAAGAAGTACTTCTGGCACACCGGGTATCCGGGCGGCATCAAATCCGTTTCTTACGGCCAGTTGCGTGAGACAGATCCGAGCCGCATGCTCTGGATCGCCGTCAAGAACATGCTCCCCCGCAACAAGCTGCGCAAGATCTACCTGCGCAAGCTCAAGGTGTATGGTGGGGCCGAGCATCCGCACGCCGCGCAGCAGCCCAAGGCGGCTGCTCTGCCGAAGGAATGAGGAGGAATTGATCAATGGCTGAAGCCAATTTCTGGGGAACCGGCCGCCGCAAGACCGCCACGGCCCGCGTTCGCATCGTGAAGGGTGACGGCAAGATCGTCGTCAACGCCCGCCCGTTCGAGACCTACTTCCCGCTGCCCCTGACCCGCAAGATCATCATGCAGCCCATGACGGTCACCGAAACCCAGGGCAGATTCAACGTCATCGCCAACATCCGCGGCGGCGGCAGCTCCGGCCAGGCCGGCGCCCTGCGCCACGGGATCGCCCGCGCGCTCGTGAAGTTCAATGAGGAGTTCCGCAGCCCGCTGCGCAAGAACGGCCTCCTGACCCGCGACCCCCGCATGCGGGAGCGCAAGAAATACGGCCTCAAGAAAGCCCGCAAACGGCCGCAGTTCTCCAAGCGCTGATCTTACCAGCGTTTCCCAAAAGGGGGTCGGATTCCGACCCCCTTTTTTGCCCCCTCACGAATTGGCGTTCGCTTTCAGAACGAAATCAGAATCAGAAGCAGAACGGAATCACAGAGAGCACGGAGGACACGGAGAATTTCACACAGAGAGATTGTATATTATATATTATATCCGTCTCTGTGATTCCTTTGTGTCCGTTGTGTTCTCTGTGCTGAAGCTTTTGTGATACTATGAGCCTCAGATATTTTTACGGGAGTGAGTGAATGAAGAACCAGCAAGATGCGGTCCTGGTCGAGAAAGCCATCGAAGCCAGCCGGAAGGCGTATGCGCCGTATTCGAAATTCCAGGTCGGGGCTGCCCTCGAATGCGCCGACGGAGAGGTCATCCTGGGCTGCAACGTCGAGAACGCCAGCTACGGCCTCACCAACTGCGCCGAACGGACGGCCCTGTTCTCGGCTATCGTCCAGGGGAAGCGCGAGTTCAAGCGCATCGCCGTCTTCGTTGACACAGACGAGTTCACCTCGCCCTGCGGCGCCTGCCGCCAGGTGCTCGCCGAGCTCGCGCCGAACGCGACCGTGCTTCTCGTGAACAAGCACCGCAAGGTCAAGAAAACCACCGTCAAGGCCCTCCTGCCGCTCGCCTTCGGTTCGGAAGACCTCGAGCACCACGCCGAGGTCCACGGCGAAGGGCATTGACCGGTTCGATCCCATGAACATGCAGGCGTAGGGGCGGGTTTCAAACCCGCCCCTACATTATATATAGAAACATATTTTAGAAGAGAGGGTTGTCATGAAACACCGGGTCGGGTTGGTTCTCTGCGTCTTGCTGGGGATGTTCGCCATGGCGGCGGGGGCCGCGGGCCCGGACACGACGGTTGCGACGACCGCCGCTATCGTTTCGACGACAACGGGTCAGGCGACGGCCGATGCGGCTGCGACAGAACCGAAACCGGCCTTCTCCCTCTGGTTCGCCGAGCGCCGGAAGCAGGCGACCGCTGCCGGCCTCACGCCGCGCTCGCCCGTTTCGGGGGGTTCGGGAACCAGCCCCCGCGGCGAGCGCGGCACCTGGTCGATCCCTGTGCCCGAGATCAACCCCCTGGGCGCCCAGAAGCTCTACACCAAAGGAACGGGCTACAAGAAGGCCGGCGGCCTGAAGCTCTCCTTCGCCGAGAACGGCACCTTGATCCAGAGATCCCTTTCCGGCGAGTCGTGGACGCTGTCGTTCGCCGTGAAGCAGGGCGACGTCCTGCCGTTCCTGAAGGAGTATGCGCAGAAGATCGGCGGCGAGCTGCTTCCCGGCCTCTCCGACGACGGCTTCGCCTTCCGCGTGACGAAGCCGGACGGCGTCTGGTGGTGCGACGTCAGCGCCGAGTCGCGTGACCGCGCCGACCTCCGGATCCTCCGACAGCCGGTTCTGCCGCTCAATACCGAGCTCAAGGTCCCCAAAGCCCAGTTCGGCCCCGACGGCGTGTTCCGATGCGTCGCAAACGTCCCGGGCCGCACCTTCCTGCTCCTCGAGTGCAGCCTCTCCAATGGGGCAATCACCCTGGCCGCGAACAACGATCAATACACGCGCGATGGGATGACCCTGATCCGGTTCCGCAAATATCCCGACGCCGCGGAGTACCCGAGCTACACGTATCACGACTTCCCTCAGGACCCCGGTATCTACGAGATCACCCTCGAGAAGCGGGGAAGCGCGCTGCCCGACGAGGTCACGCTGAAGCTGGTCGAGACGCCCCATGCGCTGCCGGGGTACAAGGCGGGCGGAATGGGCCTGCTGGTCGTGAAGAACGCCCCCGCCGGGAAGGTGTATGCCACGCCCCAGCCGTTTGTCGATATCCGTCAGGCCGGCTGCTCGCTCGCGGGCGGCGTCACGCGTGATTTCGGCGCGGCGTGCGGGAACGACGTCACGTTCCGGCTGCCGGCCGGGTATTACACCGTCGGCTGTGCCCTGAACGGCGAGTTCTCCGACGCGAAGACCCAGCTCGTGCCGGTTTCGGCCGGCGAACGCACGACCGTCCGGCTGCCCGAGAGCACGGTCGCGGCGAACGCCGTCCTGGCGGCGCGCGGCGACGACCGGCAGGTGACCGGCGAGATCACGTTCAATGCCAAGAAAGACCTCGGCCAGACGGCCGAGATCGCCATCTCGGTGAGTGACCCGCAGGAGCGGGACATCTTCCCGACGAAAGAGAACACCGTCATCACCGAAAGCGGCGCCAAGACCGAGATCCTCGATATCCGGCGCGAGATCGCCCCATGCAGTATCGCGCTCGCCATCGACTCCTCGGGCTCGATGAAACGCGACATGAAGGCGACGATCGCGGCGGCCAGGACATTCCTCGACTCGCTGCCCGAGGGGAGCTTCGTGAAGCTCATCGATTTCGACGGCACGGTGCGCGATCTGAAGGGCACGACGGGCAAGGAAGCCGTGAAAGCCCTTTCCGCGATCAGGGCCGAGGGCTCGACCAGGCTGTATGACGCGACGGTCAAGGGCCTCGAGCTGGTGAAAGGGAAGACGCGGCCGGCCGTCGTGGTGTTCACCGACGGCGTCGACTCGCGCGAGGACAAGAAAGGCACGGGCAGCACGAACAGCCGGGAGCAGGTCGTGAAGCGGATCACCGAGGCCGAGATCCCCGTCTACACGATCGGGTTCGGCAAGCGGCTGAACGCCGACGAGACCGTCACCGGCGTCGACGGGGCCCCGGACATCGCGTGTCTGACCGAGTTCGCGGCCGTTTCCAACGGCCAGTATTACCCAGCGAAAGACCCCGAGGCACTGCGCTCGGTGTTCGCCGCGATCGGGTCACGGCTCGGCAACAACTTCGTCATCACCTACCGGCGGCCGACCGAGAACAACGCCGGCAACACCCCGGTCGTATCGATGGTCGTCGACAACTCCGGCTCGATGAACGCCGACCCGAAGAAGCCGAACGCGAAGGACGGCAACTTCCGGATGGAGAAGACGAAGCGGATGCTGCGTGAGTTCATCGGGAAGCTGCCGCCGGCCGCGGTGGCCCAGCTCACGACGTTCCAGGGCGGCGGGGCCAAGCGGATCGAGGTGAACCGGCGCCAGGTCTCGACCACCGGCCGCGTGGAGCTTCTCAAAGCGCTCGGCGAGATGGTCGCCGACGACGGGACGCCCATCGTGTCCGCGCTGACGTCGGCGTATGAGAACCTCGTGCCGATCCCCAGCCGGCGCAAGGTCATCGTGTTCCACACCGACAGCGGGCTGGAAGTTCAGAAGTCGCAGGAGAGCGAATACCGGAAGATTCTCGAAAAGATCCGGCAGAAGGGCATCTTCGTGCTCTGGATCGGCATGGGCATCTCGACGCCCGAGAAGGAGAAGGTGTTCGCCGACGCGGCGAAGGCGACCGACGGCGAGTATGTCGTCAGCGAGTCGACGGAGGAGATCGCGAAGAAGCTGGCCGCGCTGCTGGAACGGCTCGAGAAGCCCGTCGAGTCGAAGCTCGTGACGGTCGCGGTCGAGATCGGCTACACCTCGGCGCAAGGCGAGGCGCTCCAGTACAAGGCCCAGGACCAGGCCGAGTTCACGCCGCCCGCGAAGGCCGGGACGCCGATGGAGCCGGACGTCGTCACCGTCGCGACGGGGGAGAAGGCGCCCCTGAACGATGCCCCGACCGCCCGGGCCGTCGGCGGCACGGCCGTCGAGGGCCTCGACAACGCAATCTGCGCCCGGACCGAGATCGGCCGGACGATGAGCAACCGGGCGATGGATCTGACGGTGAAGCGGGCCGTCTACTTCGACCGGCTGCTGGGGCTCGACGCGCGGCGGAGCGATTTCCAGTTCGCCGCCTTCGAAATCGAGCTGCGCAACCGCACCGAGAAGAACATTCCCTATATCATCCCGAGTATATTCAAGCATTTTTATCTCGGTCTCGACGCGAAGGGGCTGTACCCCGCCTCGAAAGCGACGTGGCTCGCGGAGTCTCCCGTCACGCGGATCGGCGAGCCGTCCATCGAGCTGCCGGCAGGCGGAACCGTGACGGGCACGTTGGTGTTCCTGGTTCCGGCGCACAGCGACGGGTTCGTCCAGCAGTCGCTCCACTTCTACGACACCGGGTATGGCCACATCCAGATGCCGATCGCGGGCACAGTGCCGGACAAGTGGCTCGAGCTGGAGAAGCTGCCGACCGCCAGGCCGGCCGATCTTTCCGACACGTTCAGGCTTTCCGTCACGGCGACCGCGGTCGAGCAGAAGCTCGACCGGTACACCGCGGAAGACGGGGCCCGCTTCCGGATGATCGAGGGTGTGTTCGAGTCCCGCGTCCAGGCGCTGCTGAACATCGATCCCGCCCAGCGGATCTGGCTGCGATACCCCACCACATCGGGGGATCTGATGGCCCGCCTCAGCGACGTCACCGGCTTCATCCCACTCGGGTTCCGCGACCCCGTGATGCTGGCCCCCTCGTCGGACAACGTGGTCCGGCTGGCCTACGAGGTTCCGACGGCGCTTGATGTATATCAGTCTGAATTGTATTTCGACCTGGCGAAAGGCCGTGCCGTCGTCCCGGTCACGGCCGGCAGGGTGTTCGGCGCCCCGGCCCCGGTCGCCGAGATCGACGGGGAGCTGTTCTCGCTCAGGATCAACCAGCTCACCCAGGTGGCCGACGGGGTGACCGTCACCGACGAGGCCAGCGACACGCACACGCTGCTGAAAGGCAGCGTCCTGCTCGACGTGACCTTCATCGACAAGCCCGGCAACGACGGCACGCTCATCCCGGCGAATTATTTCGCGCTGGTCAACCGGTCGTACAAGCCGGGCGCAAAGGGAAGCGCGGGCCGCCTCGGCCTCGGCGGGGGAGGGGCATCGGGAAAAGACCTGCTGAATCCGTCAAGAGCCGGCGAGAGACTGATCTTCGGCCTCGGAAGCCGGTTCGGCGTGTTCGAGGGACAGCAGCGGCGCGCGATCCTCGTGTTCGACGCTCCCGGCGGGGATCTCGCGAACTGGACGCTCCAGTCGCCGTACAACGACAAACTCCAGGTGGCCGTGAGCCGCGGGGCCTTCGCGTCCCCCGAACTGATCGCCTTCCGGACGAACCTGCCCACCCGGGAATCCCCGTTTCACAAGCTCCTCGACGCGGCCGTCGATGCCGCCGTCCAGCGTCGGGCGGCCCTCGAGCCCAACCGGCGGTACACCCCGGCCGTCCGGCTCGAACAGAACGACGGGT
Organism: Candidatus Ozemibacteraceae bacterium; assembly: GCA_035388825.1. GTDB lineage: Bacteria > Muiribacteriota > Ozemobacteria > Ozemobacterales > Ozemobacteraceae > MWAR01. The sequence goes on along the minus strand of DAOOQQ010000043.1, from coordinate 10,169 downwards.
TCGAACAGCTGGTCATCCCGCCGGTCAATACGGCCGGCATCCGGGCGATGGCCGCCGTGATGAACGAGCGGCAGTTCCTCGACCTGATGGGGTCGCTCACCTGCATTCCGAAGCTGTCCTACGGCGACAAGGGAAACGTCTGCGAAATGAGCCCGGAAAGCGTGGTCACCCAGGGATTCGGCGACATCGGGGCCACGGCCAATCTCGCGATGGGGCTTCTGTCGAAGCTCGGCCTTTCCCCGCGGCTCGAGGCACTCGCGTTCACCGATGCGGGAGCCGGCGCCCTGCTCGCATATCACGGGATCGACGTGAAGAAAGAGAAGGCGGTGCCGGTCGGCATCTCGTATGACACCGACGGGAACGGGCGCAAGACGTTCGTCGTTCCCTTCATGACGGATCTTTCCGAACTTTCCGGCTTCGTCTTCCGACCTGGGGATCCGTCGAAAATCGACGGCGTTCCCGGCGGCCGTTCGGCCATGATCACCGTCACGGCGGTGTATGAGCCCGGCTCCGACGGCTCCGCCAAGGCTTCGACAGGGGATGCCGGCGCAGCTCTCGGCGGGGGCGGCGGAAAAAAGACAGCGGAGCTGCGGCTGCTGCAGACGAGCCTGCGTCTCGACGCCCTGAGCCGGGATGCCATCGACCTCGCCTTCGCGCCCGTCACGGCCGGCGGAAGAACCGCTTATGGAGCGGTTCTCACGACCCCGTTAGGGGTCGTCGCCGGGGAGTCGATGCTCGAGCAGTACCGCCGGATCCTCGCGATACGGGTCGAGGTCAGCGGTCTCGACCGGCCCTGCATCCACACGATCGACCTGGCGGGGGACCGGAAACCGGATGCCTTCCTCATCACCCTCGGGATCAACCTGCCCGATCTGCCCGCCTCATCTGCGGCGGCGCTGACCGATGCGTTCCGGGCGGCGTATGACGGCGTGAAGAAGCCGGAGCCGTTCACCGTCGCGCGCTGGCATCATCGCCAGGTGCTGTACCGGCTGATCGCCGGCCAGACGTTCTTCGACACCCGGATGGTACCGGCCGGCCAGATCCTCCTGGGCCGGATCCGGAAGCCGCGCTGCATCGCCGTGGTCTCGGAGCGCGGGGGCGACGGCCTGCTGACCACCTCGATCGACCTGCTCCAGCCATTCAACGAAGTTCACGCGGGGGACGAGAACCTTCGGAGAGCCTATTTTCTGCTGAACGGTCTGTACCAGTCGGGCCTGGAGTCTCGGATCCTGCCGGAAAGCACCAGGATGGGGTACCTCGACGTGTGGCGGAACCTTCCGAAAGACGCGGAGCTGCTGGCCATGGCGGTCGGCGGCGACCGTCTTGCGCTGCACAAGCAGATGGTGAAGGCCGGATCGTATCCGGCGAAGCTTCTCGAGGCGGTGAAGGAGAACCGGAAAGTCCTGTTCTTCCCGTCGAAGCCCGCCTCGCTGGCCGGGAAGGACCGGTTCGCCTGGCTCGAGATCGATCCGCTCACCTTCGAGACGCTGTCGGTGCTGGACAACGGGCTCCATGGCGGCACGGCCGAGTTCTCGATGCTTACCACCTCGCTCGGCGAGGACACGCGGGAGTTCGTGAAGGGCACCTGGCTCGGGATCAACATGTCGGTCTGGTCGGTCGGAAGCATCGCCCTGAAAACCCAGGAGAAGGGCCAGATCTTCACCGAGGCCAAGGCGCTGGCGCTGAAGATCGGGGCCACGCTCGCCGAGTTCCAGGACAATCTGGGCAAGGCGAAGGAGTATTACGACAAGATCGGCGAGCTCGAGGAACAGGCCGACGAAGCGCTCGAACGCATGGAGGAGGGCGGCGGCGGCGACGGTGATAACACGGATTACGGTGGCAAGATCAAGGAGAATCTGACGAAGGTGTTCGACCAGCTCCCGCGCGTGAAGATCCTCGGGGTGGACGTCAACGCCAAGCTGAAAGAAGGTTTCCGGGGCTTCACCAACGGCTACAACACGGCGGTCGACGTGTATTTCCATGCCTTCAGCGGCACGAAAAAGCACGTCGAGGTGGGCAAGGGCGGGGGCGAGTGACCGGCCGGCCCCCGTTCAGAGATCGAACGGGACGGTGTCGGCGGGGTCGTGGGGCGTATCGGCAAACTCGATCATCACCGCATCCTCGATCGCCCGCAGCGCGTGGGCGAGGCCGGGGAGGATCGTCATGCGCGTTCCCGGGCCGAGGGTCTCGCGTCCGCGCACGCCCGTCTCTATATCGCACCAGATAAATTCGATCCGGCCCGAGACGATGAAAAACTCCTCGCGCTTCACCCGGTGGTGATGCCGGCCGCGCCAGGCGCCGTCGCGGGCGTTGAGGGTCAGCACCGCAATATGGCGGCAGGCGGGGCCGCTGAGAAGCTGGTGCAGCTCGCCCCGCTCCTCGCGGATGGTCCGTTCCCAGGGGAGGTCGGGGCGTTTGCCGTTGGTCCAGATCCGGAGGCGGTCGGTCACGGCTTCGGCTCGTTGTCGCTCCGGGACAGTTTCACGATCAGGCCGGCGATTGCCTCGGGCGAGACGATATAGGTGTTTCCGCAGAAGTGGCAGGTGACGGTCTGGGTCTCTTTTTTCTCGACGATGTCGCGCAGCTCGTTCACGCCCAGCATGCCGACCGAAGCGACGACCTTCTCGTAGGAGCAGCCGCAGCCGAAGCGCAGTTCCCGGGAAATCACGACGCGCAGGTCGTCCAGGCCGAGCAGCTTCTGGTAGGTCGAGATATCGGCCGAGTTGGCGAGCAGCTCGCGGATCGAGCGGTCGTTGAACCGTTCGAGCAGGGGGACGAACTGTTCGACATCGGCATCCCGTGTCCGTTCGATGCGGGCGCCCGAGGCGCGCGCCACGGTGGCGTTCGCCGAATTCGAGACGAGCTCGATCGCCACGGGCCGTCTGAGCACGAGGTTGAAGTAGCTGGCCAGGGCCGAACGCACATCGGCCGGGCAGCTCTGCACCTGCTGCTGGTCGATCGCGCCGCGCCGGTTCGACCGGATGACGGTGAGGCGGCCGTAGGAGCCGAGGATGCTCTTCATGTCGCAGGTATCCTGGCCGTCGAACTCGTTGAACAGCTTCTTGTGGGTGTAGCCGCGCATCGTTCCGGTGGTCGAGACGTCGAACATGCAGCCGCCGACGGGGCCGTCGACCTGGAGCTGGAACGAGATGCGCTCGTCGGCCTCGGTGATCTCGGTCGAGAGCAGGGCGGCGGCGACGAGCCCTTCGCCGAGGAAGCGGCCGGCGGTCGGTCCGGAAAGATGCATCTGTTCCAGCTGGCGTGCCGTTTCGGTGACGTCCGCGATCGAGAGGAAGATTTTGTATCGCGGCGAATATGCATGCAGCAGATAATCCATGGCCACCCCGTCTGGAAAAGTGTCTTGCAGTATACCAGAATTTTCCTCCGCTGCCTACAGGGCAGGGGATCGTGAACGGGCAACCGTGACCGGGCGGATCGCGATCCGCCCCTACGAATAGGCGGGGAATGCGATGGGCCGTCTTGGTGTGCGCGATCCCTATGGGATCGGGAGTGTGGCAGAAGAGCATCTGCGTCATCTGTGAAATCTGCGGATCGTTCTTTTCCGGATTTCGTTTCGTTCTCCGGGTCATCGACCGGAATGATTGCGCGGATGCGGTCTGCATGCTAGAATCGGGCTCATGAGCACCAAGAAGGTTCAGACACGGCAGGAGATCCAGGTCGTCGGCTTCTACATCGGCTCGGACGAGTATGCCCTCAACATCGCGAAGGTCCGCGAAATCCAGGCGATGACGGACATCCGCAAGATGCCCAAGGCGCCGAGCTTCGTCGAAGGTGTGATCAATCTTCGCGGCCACATCGTGCCGATCATCGATCTGCGCAAGCGGTTCGATCTCCCCCCCGTCGCGGACCTGCACCAGTCGAAGATCCTGATCGTCGAGTTCAACCGGAACCTGGTCGGCATGATCGTCGACAACGTGTCCGAAGTCATCCGCTTGTTCACCGACCAGATCGAGAAGACCCCCGATGTCTTCGCCGTCAACGCCGGGTCCCAGTATATCCAGGGCGTCGCGAAGCTCGAAGAGCGTCTGATCGTCCTGCTCGACATCGAGAAGCTGCTCTCCTTCGAGGAGCAGAAGCAGCTCGCCGGCCTGAAGGGCTGAAATGGCCGCCTCGAATTCCGGCTCGGGTCTCCGCAGCTGCGTTTCCTGTCTCGGTTGCGGATGTATATTTCCAGCAATTTTTCTTGCCGGGTTGGTCGTCGCCGCAATCTTCCTGTTGCCCCAGCTCACGGAGCCTCCCGCCTCATCCTCGCTCCCCAGGCCCGCCGAAATCACACGCGAGGATCGCTGGAGCCTCCAGGACAAGCTCGCCGCCGCCGTGCAACAGGCGGGAAGCGGCCCGCTCCGGCTCGATCTCACCCTGCCCGAGTTCAATGCCCTTCTCGGCCGCGCCGAGCCCCGGCCGGCGGCCGGCTTCGCCCTGACACGGGCCTGGGCATACCCCGACGCCGACCGGCTCCATTTCGTTCTCGAAGGCTCCGGCTTCTGGCAGCGGCGCCTGACGCTCGAAATCGTCCTGGCGAACCCGACCGCCCCGCAACGCCTCGCCCTTATCCGGTTCAACGAACACGCGATCCCCGATCGCCTCGTCCATCTCATCGGGCATCGATGGATCGAACGCTGGCTCGCGGACGGCCTCGGCATCGATATCCGCCCCGGCACACCGGCCGCCTGTGACATCGCCATCGCCTCGGATGTCGTCATCCTCACCGGTATCTTCCCCCGCCTCGGAATCCCCGCGCAAGGAGCAGGGCAGTGATTCTCGACAAGCTTCCCCCGACGCTGGCCGGTATTCTTCCCCCGGGAACCGGCTCCCAGGACATTCTCGTCTACGAGTCGACCTCGGCCTTCGACGGCACGACGGGCACATCCTGGCTCATCGTCTCCCCACCCGCCGTCTTCGTCTTTTCAGCCCCGCCTCTCGGCACCCCGGAACCGGTCACCAATTTCCTCGTCCGGGGTGTGCAGTCGCTGACGGCATCCAAAAGTATTCTTGGCGATATACACTTGGCCTTCTCCCTCCGGTCCGAGGAAAAGCCCTTCGTCTTCTCGATTCCGAGCCTGCTGCAGCATGAGTGGCACGACCTGAGCGGGCGTCTGGCCGGGATTTTCGGCGACACCTTCACGCCCGAGGTGACGGACACCTCGTTCGGCAGCGGCTCCCTGATTGACTCGACCTCGGGCATCACGCTGGCCGCCATTCCCGGCATCGACTTCAAACCTATCTCCGGAGTCACCATCGACACCTCCAAGATGGCCTCCTCGCTCGACACGACGATGTCCGACCTCGGGGACCAGATCACCGTCCAGGTGACCGACGAAAGCGGTTCAACCCCCTCGACGCTGGCCGACCTGTCGGCCGGTCTTTCCCTGCCGGCGCGCGAGCCTGTCAAGCCTCAGTCGAAACAGGCGGTCGAAGCGGCCGAACAGAAGAAAAAGAAGTTCCACAAGTCGCGGCCGAACCTGCTTCAAGAACCGCCGCGCGACGCCGACGGGGTTTCATCGGTCGTCTGCCCCGCCTGCAGCCGGAAAAATCTGCCCGACTATACCTACTGTCTTGGCTGCGGCCAGGAGCTCGAGTCCGCCAAGCGCAAGCAGCAGCGCAAGACGGGCAAGCCCCAGGATTACGGCTACTCGTCGAGCTCGGGCGGCCAGGAAGAGGAAGCCTCGGGCTGCCTCACCCAGCTGTTCTACTTCATCATCGGGGTGGGCGCCCTGCTGTTCTTCATCTCGATCGGAAAATAACGCCGCTCAGACCCCGCCCGGGAACGGATCGGCCGCCAGGAGCTCGGCCCCGCGGCGGATGTACAGGGGACACTCCCTGGCCAGCCGGTCGAGGCCCGCCGTCAGCTCCTCGTGATCCGGCCACTCGTCGGCCGGCACGGTCTGGGTGTCGTGGCTTCCCAGCAGTAATGCCCGCCATGGGGTGCCGACGGCCGGTCGTCGGGCCAGCTCGATGATGAGGCGCCGCTCTTCGATCGCGACGATCCGGCCGCTCTCCCCGCCGATCACGACCTGGCCGCGCGCCTGGCGTGGCAGCCCGTGGGCAGCCCCCAGATCAACCCCGGCCAGCAACCCGCGGCCGCGCGTTCGGAGAGGGTATGCCCACCCCTCGAGGGTCAGGGTGGCGGTAAGCCCCATCGGCTCGATCGTTTGTTTCGCATATCCGAAGAGTTCCCGGCCGATCTGGGGGACGGATTTCAGGCGGGCCGGAACGGGCCCCGCCCCGGCGCCCAGGATGACCAGCGCGCGGATATCGCCCAGCAGGCGGCCGGCCGCACGCATGAACAGGTCACACTCCTGCCTGCCGCCAAACGGCTCGTCGAGCCAGAAGCCCGCAATGTCAACGGCCGCAAGGCCCGGAAGCGCCTCGAGCAGCGACATGCACCCCGTTGGCCCGGGATCGGCCATCAATTCTCCCGACCGGACGCGGATCAGCAGGGAAACCCGGCGGTTGCAGGCCTGGGCCGCATTCGAGGCGACGATCGCCTCGGACGTCTGGCCGACCGTCACATGGAATCCATTCCGGACCGCTTCGGCGATGCTTCCCGAGGAGGCGGGGGGTGCGAGAAGACGGATCCAGCCTTCCTCGGCAACGGCCGCCGGCCCCGTGAGGCGGAACCCCCGGCTGATGTACCCCCAGCCGCCGCGCCGTTTCAGTTCGGGCGCAACCTGCCGCCACGACCGTGCGAGGATCGGGGAACGCAGATCGGCGACCCAGTCCCTCCCTTCGGCTGCCGGCACGTTTCCCAGAAGGGCCGGCTGGTCGAGAACCAGCCAGCAGGGGGCATCCCATGGCGGAATGCCCGTGGCAAACGGGGGGGCGGGATTCATGGCATCAGACCGTCGTCACCGAGTCGTGCGCCGGCGTGCCGTTCCCATCGTGTTCGGGTTCTTCGGCCGAGTCGTCGCGCACGGGGCATCCCATCAGGCGGCTTCCGATCTCGCACACGCGCTCGTAGACCAGGTCCTGTATCTCCTGTTCGGTGTGGCCCTGTTCCAGCATTCCCGGAACGTCGATCGGCTCGCCGAAACCCACCTTGATCGTCACGGGGCGCGGAACCGGCGAGCCGGGCGGGTTGAGCAGGTGGTTGTTCGCGATATAGGCGGGCAGCACGGGCACTTTCTGCCGGACGGCGAACTTGATCGCGCCCGGCTTGAAGGGCCGGATCAGACCGCGCGGGTTGCGGGTTCCCTCGGGGAAGATGCCGAGCACCTTTCCGTCGGCGAGCACGCGGAGGCAGGTCTTGATCGACGTCGGATCGGGCTTCGCCCGGTCGACCGGGAACGCCAGGGATTTTCGCAGGAACCATCCGATGATCGGATTGTCGAACGCCTCTTTCTTCACCATGATGTAGACGGGGTGGGGAAGGGCGCTTCCGAGGATCAGCCCGTCCAGCACCGAGGCATGGTTCGCCACCACGAGATACGGCGGTTTCGCCGGCATGTGTTCGAGCCCCTCGATCGTCCAGCGGTTATAAACGGTTAATATGAAATGACAGATATTTTTGACGAACCTGTAGAATGTCAGCGACGGGGCCGTCTGGGCAAGTTTGCCCTCGTTGCCGCCACGCTGACCGACCAGATAGCGCACGCTCCGCCAGACGATCCAAGCCGTCGCGATCACGGCCAACACCGGCACCACCAGGGCCAGCACGGTTCCGACCCCGGCGATCACGCCTTCCACGAAGCTGATCAGAGGATTCGCGGTGCCGCCCGTCGTGACCGTCGAAGCGGCGCGGAGGCCGGTTTTCCCGGCATGCACCGAGACGGTCGCGCTCTGGCCGAGAACGAGGGCGATCAGCAGGAAGATGCTCTTCAGGTCGCCATCCGGCAGGATCGTCACGGTCACCAGGGCCGAAAGGACCATTTTCACGGGAAGCTCGATCGCATCGAGGGCGTGATCGACCACCGGAATCTTGTCGGCCGTCGCTTCGACGGCCGCAGCCACGAGAAGCGCGATCAGAACCGGCGTCTGCGCGAGGAAAGCAAGCCCCTGGCCAATGTGGAGCCAGCCCGGAAAAAATCTGTAGACGATGCCGATCAGCAGCGGAGGCAGGAAAGCCCGAAACCCCGTGCACGCCGAGAGGCAGATCCCGGCGAGCACGGGGACGACATATTCGAGTCCCATGACCGACCCCCTGCTACTGGAGCAGGGCCGGCATCTTCAGGGAAACGCGGCGCACGGCCTCGGCATTGCCCGAGGCTCTGAACGCCTCGATGGCGGCCGCATACGACACATACGCCTGCTGGTTCCGTCCGAGCGAGGCCAGGATGCCGCCGATGTCCTCATGGACGATCGCCGCCCAGGCCGTGTCCGGGTGCGCTTCCAGCCGGCCGAGGATCGAGCGGTACCGCACGAGGGCCGAGAGCGGCCGGTCCATGTCGCGCATCAGCCGCGCCGCCCAGACGAGCGGCCCGACCGAGTAGGGAGTCCCGGCGTGCTGGCGGCGCTGCATTTCGGCCGACTCGTCGATGACCCGCACGGCCTCGGAGATCAGGCCCCGCTTCACCAGCTCGTCCACGGCGCCCGTGACGGCCGCCCCCGACGCGTCGCACACCGTGTCCCCAGGGATCGCGACGGCCTCGACGGCCCCGGCCTCTCCGGACAAGCCGCAGGCACCATCGGCCTCGCAGGCCGCCCGCACGGGCGTGCCGGTCACCGCGAGAACCGCGGCCAGGCCGGCGACGGCAAGGCCTTTTTTCAACATCATCCCGGTTTTCATCGATACACCTCACATGTTATATATTGTATGTAATTATTCTTCCTCGGACGGACGACCGCTCAGCAGGCGGCCGGCGAACAGCAGTGCGGCGTTCCGGTCGCGCACCTGGCCGAGGTGCTGCGCCTCGCGCACGGCATCGAGGATCTCGCGAAACTTCGGCCCGGGCTGGAGGCGGAAATGCGTCATCAGGTCGGTTCCGTTGATCAGCGGCGCCTGTTTCGCATACTCCATCTGCCGGTAGAAGTCCGACATGATGCTCTCGATGCCCTTCTCGAACACGGCCATGTCGTCCTGGCTCTCGGGGCCCTGCGCAGCCAACCGGTCTGCCAGCGACATCAGGGCGATCCCCACGCCGTCACGGCCGGTTTCCGTGTAATACCGGAACAGCCGGCGGTCGGACAGCCCCTCCTGCAGGATCACCCCGGGCCGCATGTGGTTTTTCACCACGTTCATCAGAAAGTTGAGTTCGGCCGTCGAGAGGCGGAACCGCTCGGCGACGGTCTTGCACAGCCGCACGCCTTCCATTTCGTGGCCGTGGAAGACGATCCGGCCATCCTCCTCGCGCTCCCGGCGGCAGGCGGGCTTGCCGACATCATGCAGCAGGCAGGCGAACTTGAACACCTGCCGGAAGGTCCGGTTCCCCGAAATAGGCTCGTCGAGATACGCCTGGAACTTCTTCCAGCCCTCGACAGGCGCGTCGTTGCGGTCGATGAGTGCCTCGAACCGGCGCAGCGCCTCGATCGTGTGATCGAACACGTCGAGATGGTGCCAACCGTTCTGACTGACCCCCCGGGCTTCTTCCAGCTCGGGAAGGATGCGCGCGAGCACCCCGAGTTTCGACATCGTTTCGATCCAGGCGGCGCTTTCGGACGTCGCAAGCATCTTGAACAGCTCGTCCCGGATCCGCTCGCCGGAAACGCCCTCCAGCAGCGGGGCATCCCGCCGGATCGCCTCGGTCAGCTCCTCGTCGAACCGCATGCCGAGGCCGGCCCCGAACCGGAACGCCCGCATCACGCGCAGCGGATCATCCTGAAACGCCGTCGGCGCGCACATCTTCAGCCGCTTTTCCACGAGCGCCTCACGGCCGCCGAGCGGGTCATACAGGGGCAGAACGGGATCGAGCAGCGGCCATGTGACGCGCACGGCCATCGCGTTGATCGTGAAGTCGCGCCCCTGCAGGTCCCCGTCGATGCCCTCGGCCCGGAACCGTGCGATGTCGACGGTGAACGAGCGACCCTCGATCGACCGGACGATCCGGGCGACCTCGTGGTCCTCGTCGAGCATCACGAAGCCGCTCTTCTTGTTCCGGGCATAGGTGTTCGCCTGGGCCGTGAACGGTACCGATACGGCCAGATCGCAGTCGGCGATCTCGGTCGCACCGAGCACCAGGTCGCGAACTGCCCCGCCGACGAGCCAGATCTCG
>DAOOQQ010000042.1:0-40308 GCA_035388825.1 Candidatus Ozemibacteraceae bacterium | reverse complement strand
GGTGTCCTGTTTTGCAATGATTCGTGTGGCCTCTCCGTGTTGTATTCGCAAAGCCAGTTCTCGGTCAGTTCTCGAACCTCCTTCAGATCTTTGAAAATGTAATAGTTCAGAATCTCCTCCCGAAAGGTGCGATTGAACCTCTCCACGAAGGAATTCCGGGTGGGCTTCCCAGGCTTGATGAATTCCAGGTGAATCCGATGGCTTTCGGTCCACTCCGCCATCGCGAGTGAGATGAACTCCGGTCCATTGTCCATTCTGATCTGCTTCGGATATCCGCGCCATGCTGCTATCTGGTCGAGCACCCTGATGATCCGGGCCGCCGGCAGATTTGTATCGACCTCTATGCCAAGCGCCTGGCGATTGAAGTCATCCAGAATTTTGTGATGACATCCTTCAGAGCTTCGTTCTCGAGGCTCAGCTCTGCGAACATCTTCTTCAGTTTGGCGTTCTCTTTCTCGAGATCTTTGAGCTGCTTGATGTCCGAGGCTTCCATGCCGCCATACTTCGACTTCCAGTTGTAATACGTCGCAGGGCTCACCCGTGATCGCGGCAGACGTCCGCCAGGCTTGGCCCGGCCTCAACCTCTTTGAGGATCTTGATGATCTGGTGCTCTGAAAACTTCGATTTCCGCATACTCGACTGATTCCTTTCGACGCTCAAGTATGCCAGATTTTCTCCTTATCCGTGGTCCGGATTTCGGGGTTACTTACATCTACCCCGGGAATATGAGATCAGAAAGGATAGCTGTGCCCGATATACCAGACCTCGTTGAAGATCTTCCCGACAGGGAGCTGCCACGCGATCTCCAGGGGCTGGTTGTAAAAAAAGCTGCCCAGATGCAGGATCGAGTAGATGGCGCACAGCCACAGGACAATCCGGATCACGATCATCAGCCATACATACCTCCCCCACAGCGCGACCAGATTGCCGGCAACCCCGATGATGCCGACAATGACCGTGAAGTTCGCAAACAGGGCCAGGGGGTTGATGATCCGGGTTTTGAACACTGCCGGGTCCCACCAGTGCCAGTAGAAGGGATACCCATAAATCGAGATCAGCGGCCCATCCTCGATCTGCAGTTGCGCTTTCGCGGTGACCCAGCAGAACACGATGAGCCCAAGGGCCAGTCCAAAATCGAACCGGTATTTCAACGGAATCGCCATTGCCGTTTCCTCTCCGAATGCGTTCACATATCCAGAATGCCGAGCGCGTCTGCCATCTCGCGCGCCCGCGCCTTGACGAGTTCCATCCGGGCCGCTGCAAGCATCGGTCCGAACATGGTCCCTTCCTTCCGCCCGAACTGATCTCCGAGCCGCACGAACTCGGCATCGCGAAACGCCAGCCACGCGCGCTGTGCCTCGCGCAGGCGCTTCCGACCGACCTCGTCCAGCCGGGCCGACAATTCGCGGTAAAGCCTGTTCAGCTCGGTATCCCAGAGCCGCTCGCCTTCCTCGAAGGCGTGATTCTGGCCTGCCGTCGATTCATCCTTCGCAAGCAGGGTTTCGACCTGACGGTCGATCGGATGGGTTCCCGCCCGTTCGGATGTCTCGGCCGCGGCGGGGGAAGCGGCCTCGATGACAGTGCCTGGCTCGTCGCCCCGGTGTCCCGACAGCAGACTTCCCCTTCCCGGCTCTGCAGCCAGAGATCCCGGGGAAAGCCCCATGCAAAGGCCCATCATCAGAAGACAAAACGGCTTCTTCCTCTTCATCGCTCTCACTCCACGAACAATATCTCTGATCTAGTTTACCTTGAATCCGTCGAAAAATCATCCCGTCTCAAATCTCTATTCCCAACCCGGAAATCACCATCTTTCCCCTCATGCCTTCTCAATGGCCAGAGACTTCCATCCGAATCGGCTTGTCCTCCATAACCTCGCGCACCGGACCGGTTGTCGGCTTCCGACGGATGATCGGTGCCTTGACTTTGCCCGGCCCGTTCAAGTAGATTCAAGCGCTTTTCAGACAGATATCACCGACCACAGGAGCTTCCGCATGCGCACCCTCCGGCAGGCTACGATCCTCGGCACTGGCATCCATCTTCCCGAGAAACGGCTGACCAACTTCGATCTCGAGAAAATGGTCGACACGTCGGACGAGTGGATCGTGACACGCTCGGGAATCCGCGAGCGCAGGCTGGTCGAGCCGCACCAGAAGACATCGGACATCGCGGTACTCGCGGCGGAAATGGCCCTGCGGAACAGCGGCATCCGGCCCGAGCAGATCGGCGCCGTCCTGCTCGCCTCGTTCACCCCCGACCGGCCGATCTCGGCCACCTCGGCGGTCATCGCGCACCGGCTCGGCTGTAAAAACGCGGCCGCCTGCGACATCGAAGTCGCCTGCTCGGGCTTCGTCTACACGACCACGATCGCCTCGAACTTCATCGCCACCGGCATGATGGATTACGTGCTCGTGATCGGCGCCGACATCCTCTCGAAGGTGATCGATTTCACCGACCGCAACACCTGCGTGCTGTTCGGCGACGGCGCCGGCGCGCTGGTGCTCGGCCCCTCGCAGAAGCCCGGCGAAGGCATCTTCGACGCGCTGCTCGGGGCGGACGGCGGCGGTTCGGAACACATCACGATCCCTGCCGGCGGCACCGAGATGCCGACCACCGCCGAGACGGTCGAGAAGCGGCTCCACTACGTGAAGATCAACGGCAAGGAAGTCTTCAAGTTCTCGACCCGCATCGTGGGCGACATGATCGAACAGGTGCTGTCCCGCAACAACCTCACCCTCGACGACGTGAAGCTGATCATCCCGCACCAGGCGAACATCCGCATCATCGAGTCGGCTGCGGGCCGCTTCAACTGCCCGCTGGACAAGTTCTTCGTGAACCTCGACAAGTATGGCAACACCGTCGCCGCCACCATTCCCATCTGCCTCCACGAGGCGCTCCAGGCCGGCCGCATCAAGGAAGGCGACCTCGTCCTGCTCGCCGGCTTCGGCGGCGGGCTGAGCTGGGGAACCATCGCCCTGCGCTGGGGCTCCTACCAGCCGCCGGCGGCCTGAGTGAGCCCCATCCGGCAACGCTGTATCCGGTGAACCTCCGCCGCCCCGGGATCGCCCCTCATCCCGTCCCGGCGGCTTCGTTCTGTCCGCCAGAATCCGCCCACATAGAATAAAAGAATATATAGAATAGGAACGGCCATCCCATGACAGACACGACCCTGTACAAGCCCCGGAACCAGATCCGGATCGTCACCGCCACATCGCTGTTCGACGGCCACGACGTCTCCGTGAACATCATGCGCCGCCTGCTCCAGCAGGGGGGCGCCGAGGTGATCCATCTCGGCCACAACCGCAGCGTGCGGGAGATCATCGAGGCCGCCGTACAGGAGGATGCCCAGGCCGTCGCCGTCAGCTCCTACCAGGGCGGTCACATGGAGTTCTTCTCGTATCTGCGCACCTGCGCCGACGAGGCAGGCCGGAAGGACCTTCTGATCTTCGGCGGCGGCGGCGGGGTCATCCTGCCCCAGGAAGCGGAGCAGCTGCACGCGCTCGGGGTCACGCGCTTGTATTCGCCCGAGGATGGCCGCCGCATGGGCCTCCAGGGTATGATATCGGATATCATCCAGCGATGTGACCACGCCTTCGATGCCTGGCCGGACGAGCTCGGCACCGGGCCGATCTCCGCCGACCAGCCTCTCCGCCTCGCCCGCGCGCTCACGCTGCTCGAAACGGCCCGCGACCGGCTTCCCAAAACTGTCCGAACCCAGCTCGAGAACGGCCGGCGCGCCGTCACCCTCGAAAACGCCGGTCCTGGTCATGTCGGCAAGCCGCCGCTGGTGTTGGGCGTCACCGGCCCTGGCGGCGCGGGAAAGAGCAGCCTCACCGACGAGCTGATCCGCCGGTTCCGGCTCGAGTATCCCGACCGGCGCTACTGCGTGCTCAGCATCGATCCCTCGAAGAAGAAGACGGGCGGCGCGCTGCTCGGCGACCGGATCCGGATGAACGCGATCGACCACCCGAACGTGTTCATGCGCAGTCTCGCGACGCGGGGAAGCGGCAGCGAGCTTTCCGCGGCGATCGCCGACTCGGTGAGCCTGGCGCGGGCGGCCGGCTTCGATCTGATCATCGTCGAGACGAGCGGGATCGGCCAGGGGGATACCGGCATCCTCGGCATCGCGGATGTCGCGCTGTACGTCATGACCAGCGAGTTCGGCGCCCCGATGCAGCTTGAGAAGATCGACATGCTCGACTTCGCCGACGTGATCGCGATCAACAAGTTCGACCGGCGTGGTTCGGAGGATGCCTGGCGGGATGTCTGCCGCCAGCTCCGGCGCACCCGGTACGAGGGGCGGCCGGTCGAGCCCGAGACGATGCCGGTGTTCGGCACGATGGCCAGCGCCTGGAACGACGACGGAGCGAACGGCCTGTACCGCGAGCTCCAGGCGGTGCTCAACCGCCGCGGCGGCGCCGACGCCTGGAAGCCGTTGCTCGAGCTGAACTGCGCGCGGCGCACGAGTAATATATCTCCAGTTATACCCCAGAACCGCACCAACTACCTGGCCGAGATCGCCGCCACGGTGCGCGAGTATCACCAGGAGACCGCCACCGAAGCCCTTGCGGCGAAACAGGCGCAGGCCTGCGAAACCGCGATCGGCCTCGTCTCCGGCGAGGAAACCCGCGAGGAGCTGCGCCGCCAGCGGGACGAGGCGTGGGGCAAACTCCCGCCCCGCATGCAGAGCGCCCTGCTCGGCTGGCCCGAGCTGGCCGCGAATTACCGCGGTGACGCGTTCCGGTACTCCGTGCGCGGAAAGACGTTCGAGGTGCCGACGCACACGGTTTCCCTGACCGGCCTGAAGATCCCGCGCGTCGCGCTCCCCGATACCGGGGAGTATGCCACGCTCGTGCGGTTCATCCGCGAGGAGAACGTTCCGGGCTCGTTCCCGTACACCGCGGGGGTGTTCCCGTTCCGCCGCGCCGACGAGGATCCCAAGCGCCAGTTCGCGGGAGAAGGCGGGCCGAAGCGCACCAACAAGCGCTTCCATTTCCTGACCGCGAACGACCCGGCCAAGCGCCTCTCGACCGCGTTCGACAGCGTGACGCTGTACGGCCAGGATCCGCAGGAGCGGCCCGACGTGTTCGGCAAGGTCGGCGAGAGCGGCGTCAGCATCGCCACGATCGAGGACATGCGCGACCTGTTCGACGGGTTCGACCTGTGCGACCCCAACACCAGCGTCAGCATGACGATCAACGGCCCGGCGCCGATCATGCTGGCCTTTTATATGGCAAACGCTATCGAACAGCAGATCCGGCGCGCCGAGGCCTTGAAGGGCTCATCGCTCACTGGCGAGGAGCGGGCGAAGGTGCGTGCCGACACGCTCAGGACGGTCCGCGGCACGGTCCAGGCCGACATCCTGAAGGAGGATCAGGCCCAGAACACCTGCATTTTCTCGATCGATTTCGCGCTGAAGATGCTGGGCGACATCCAGGAGTTCTTCATCAGGAACGAGGTGCGCAACTACTACTCGATCAGCATCTCGGGCTACCACATCGCCGAGGCCGGGGCGAACCCCGTCTCTCAGCTCGCCTTCACCCTGGCGAACGGCTTCTCGTTCGTCGAGTATTACCTGAGCCGCGGCATGAAAATCGACGAGTTCGCGCCGAACCTGTCGTTCTTCTTCAGCAACGGCATGGACCCCGAATACTCGGTCATCGGCCGGGTCGCGCGGCGCATCTGGGCTGTCGCGATGCGCAACCGGTATCACGCGAACGAGCGGTCCCAGAAGCTGAAATACCACTGCCAGACGAGCGGCCGATCGCTGCATGCGCAGGAGATCCAGTTCAACGACATCCGCACGACGCTCCAGGCGCTGCTGGCCGTGAACGAGAACGCCAACTCGCTGCATACGAATGCGTATGACGAGGCGATCACCACCCCGACCGAGGAGAGCGTGCGGCGCAGCATGGCGATCCAGCTCATCATCAACCGCGAGTATGGCGTGGCGAAGAACGAGAACCCGACGCAGGGCAGCTACTTCACCGAGTGGCTGACCGACGAGGTCGAGAAGGCCGTTCTGGCCGAGTTCGAGCGGATCAGCTCGCGCGGCGGCGTGCTCGGGGCCATGGAAACTCAGTATCAGCGCGCGAAGATCCAGGACGAGAGCATGCACTACGAGATGCTCAAGCACACCGGCGAGCTGCCGATCATCGGCGTCAACACCTATCTCAACCCGCAGCAGGACGAGCTGGGCAAATCGGTCGAGATCCAGCTCGCGCGCGCGACGCAGGACGAGAAGAGCGAACAGCTCGCCCGGGTCGAAGCGTTCAAGCGCCGGAACGAGGCCGCGTGCGCCGAGGCGCTGGCGCAGCTTCGCGAAGTCGTGCTGTCGGGCGGCAACATTTTCGAGGAGCTGTTGAATACCGCGCGCTATGCCACACTCGGCCAGATCACCTCGACGCTGTTCACGGTCGGCGGCCAGTACCGCCGGTCGGTCTGAGGGCGGAAGGGCGACGGCGATGCCGCGGATCACCTTCCTGACGGCCCTCGAGGGCAACCGGCAGCGGCTCGACGGCGGCGCGATGTTCGGGAATGCGCCCCGCGACATGTGGAAATCCTGGGCGGCCCCCGACGACCGGAACCGGATCGACCTGGCCTGCCGCTCGCTGCTCGTGCGGACCGATGACGGGCGCACCCTGCTGTTCGAGGCCGGCATCGGCGCATTCTTCGACCCGAAGATGCAGGACCGGTACGGCGTGAACCCGGCGCACCACGCGCTCCTGGAAAACCTCGGGCGGGCCGGCATCCGCGAGGAAGAGATCGACGGCGTGATCCTGTCGCATCTCCATTTCGACCATGCCGGCGGCCTGCTGTCGGCGTACGGCGACGGCGAACCGCGGCTGCTGTTCCCGAAGGCGCGGTATTACGTCGCCGAATCCCAGTGGAAACGCGCCTGTCAGCCGCATCTGCGCGACAGGGCCTCGTTCGTTCCCTTGCTGAACGAGCTGCTGGAGCGGTCAGGCCGCGTCCTGATTGTTCCGGCCTCGGGCGCGTCGGACCTGGCACCGCTCGTCACGTTCACCCTCTCGGACGGTCACACGCCCGGAATGCTGATTTCCTGGATCGCGGCGCCGAACGGGCCGGTGGTGTTCGCCGCCGACCTGATGCCCGGCGCGGTCTGGGTCAACGCCGCGGTCTCGATGGGCTACGACCGGCATCCCGAGCTGCTGATCGACGAGAAACAGGCCGTGCTTGCCGAACTCGCGCGGCGGGGCGGGTATCTCTTCTTCACGCACGACCCCCAGATGCCGTTCGCGCGCGTGCGGGCCGACGCGAAGGGCCGCGTGGCCGCGATTCCGGCCTGCGCCGGCGAGGTGATGGAGCCCGCGGAAGAGGCGTTTATGCCGGAAGGGTCAGCCCGAACGGCCTGATCGCCTCGGCGAGGCAGCCGTGGAGCCAGGCGATGAGGATGCCGTAGTTGGTGATCGGCACGCCGGCGGCCGCATACGCATTCATCTGGGCCAGGATGCCGCGCCGGTTCGCCATGCAGCCGCCGCACTGGATCGCGAGATCGTAGCCCGAAAGGTCGGCCGGCATCTCCGAGCCGCGGGCATACTCGAAGGAGAGGCCCGGGCCGAATCGGTCGCGCATCCAGCGCGGGATCTTCACCCGGCCGATGTCGTCGGGCATCTGGTGGTGGGTGCAGGCTTCGACGACGAGGATGCGGGCATCCGGCCGGAGCGTGTCGAGCGCCTTCACGCCCTTCACGTAGGTCGCGAGATCGCCCTTGTATCGGGCGAACGCGACCGAGAAGCTCGTGAACGGGATGCCCTTCGGGACGTCCTGTGCCACCTTCCTGAACACCTGGGAATCGGTGACGACGAGGGCCGGGGGCTTCACGAGGCCCGCGATCGCGGCCTTCAGCTCGTGCTCGCGCGCGACGACCGGCACGCAGCCGGCATCGAGGAGATCGCGGATCGCCTGGACCTGCGGCAGGATGATGCGGCCTTTCGGCGCGGCCGAGTCGATCGGCACGCACAGCACGACGAAGTCGCCGGGCTTCACGAGGTCGGCGATGATCGAGCCGGGATCGAACTCCTGGAGCACCTTCGTGATATGCGTTCCGCGCAGGGTCTCGATCCCCTGCCCCGTCTTCGCGCTGACGGGAACCGGCGCCAGGCCGAGCATTCCCAGCGCCGAGGCGAGTCCATCGGGGATGCCCCCCTGCTCGCACTTGTTGACGACGACGATAACGGGGGTATTCGCGGCTTTCAGGGTTTCGAGCAGCTCGCGTTCGCAGGCCTCGAGGCCCGCGGCAGGCTCGAGGACGACCAGGGCGAGATCGGTTTTCTTCAGGACCGCCTTCGTCGCCTCGACGCGCATCGCGCCGAGCGTGCCGACATCGTCGAGACCGGCGGTATCGATGAAGACGACCGGTCCGAGAGGCAGCACCTCCATGTTCTTGTACACGGGATCGGTGGTCGTCCCGGGGATTTCCGAGACGAGGGCGATCTTCTGCCCCGTGAGGGCGTTGATCAGCGAGGATTTGCCGACGTTCCGCCGGCCGAAGAGAGATATATGGGGTCGTATACCACGCGGGGCGGCATCCATCGTTCGTTCTCCATTCCTGTCATCGCAAATCGGGTCGGCGACATCGCATACCCGGATGGCTCTTGCTTGTGCATTTTATCACAATCATTTTCCAATGTTCAAGCCGGGAGCGCAGGGCAACCGGGAACGCCTCGAGCTGTTGGGAGAGACTTCCAGAGGATCTGGTTCGCCCTCCCAGTTCGTGTGCCGAACCGGCTGCCGCCTCGTTTGCAGGGGCGATCTAGCAGGTGCTGTGGGCGAGAAGGGCGACGCGCTTTCCGGCCCGGACGAGTTCGTTGTACCGGGCGCACGCCTCGCGGGTAGGCAGGGTCTCGATCTCGCGCAGTCCCTTTTCCGCGAGATGGTTCCGGAGATCCGGGGCTGGCCGGATCGCTCCGTCGATACCCATCCCCAGGATGAGAATTTCGACCGGAGCATCCCAGATACCTGTGATCATCGACACATCGAGCTGGTGCCCTTTCCGGTCCGTCCAGGGTGTCACAACGCTGCCGACACACCGGATATCTTTGGGATACGCTGTTCCGGCGATCCTGAACCATCCCCAGCGAAGCTCCTCAATCGGGCCGGCCGGGTCCGTGAAGACGACGCCGGCCGACCGGGCACGCCAGTGGAAGTAGAGCTTGCCGATCCCCCAGCGGAGGATTTTGTAGGCCAGCCAGATGCCGACGATCGCGGCCACCGCATACACGATCAGGATGGTCAGCAGCAGCTCTTCAAAAATCTTGCCTTCCATGGTCGCCTCCGCCTCTCGTCAAGATCGATCGCGATCCAGTATGATTCATTCCTCCGCATATATCAACAGGGCGGTCCACACAACCAGAGGTTTCCTGTATTCACTCGCCTGGTCGGAGGGTGAAACGACGTGAGGGGTGTGATATCGTGAACGGTGATGAACCCCAGGATGCCCGCAAGTGTGACGTTCGAGGAAGCCCGCGACCATGTTCTCGGGAACATCCCCACGTCTTCTACCGAGAGCGTGCCTCTGGGCTCGGCCCTGGGCCGCATTCCGTCGCGCGACATCCGCTCCTCCATCGACATCCCCCCCGTGCGCATCGCGGCGATGGACGGGTTCGCCCTCCCCGATGACGGCGACGCGGAAGGGGGATATCCCCTCTCCCGCCCCGATGCGATCGGTGCCGCGCCCGTTCTCACGGGCCACCCGGTCCCTGTCTGGTGCGCGGCCGTCGCCCCGGAGGAGGAGTGCCTCATCGAGGGGGGCCTCGTGAAACCCCGGAAGCGCTATCCGCCGGCGACCAATATCCGTCCCGCCGGCGAGGATACTATATCTGGAAGTATCGTTCATCCCGCGGGGCGTCCGATCGATGCGGTCGGTCTCGCCCGCCTGGCTTCGACGGGCGCCGTCTCGGTCGAGGTGTACCGGCAGCCGCGCGTGCTGGTTCTGACCAGCGGGAACGAGCTCGTCAGGCCGGGAGAGCCCTTCACCTCCCCGGCCCAGCGGTATGAATGCGACTCGTTCCTACTCGCGGGCCTGCTCGCGGAGGCGGGGGTCGTGCCATCGGTCCTTCCCCACCAGCCCGACGACCCGTCCCGCATCCGGGAGGCTCTCGCGACGGCGGGGGCGTTCGACCTGCTGATCACCTGCGGGGGCGCGGCCAACAGCGAAGCCGACCACACCCGGCCCGTCCTGGCCTCGCTCGGCGCCGAGTTCCGGTTCGAACGGGTACGGATCAAGCCGGCCCGCCCGACAGGATTCGCCCTCTGGGCCGGCCGGCCGGTGTTCTGCCTGCCCGGCAACCCTGTCGCGGTCTTCGTTGCCTTCCACGTCTTCGTCCGGCCCTGCCTCCGCGCCCTCACGGGCCTCCCCCCCGTCCCCCCGCCCGCCACGCCCGTCCGGCTTGCGGGGCCCTTCGATGCGGACGGAAAGCGGCTGTTGTTCGTCCGAAGCCTCATCACGCGCGATCCCGGCGGCCTCTCGGCCCGCCCGCATCCCGAGACCGGTTCCGGTCTTCTCCGAACGCTCATGGAGAGCGACGCGCTGATCCCCGTCCCGCCCCAACAGAGCCTGCCCGCAGGGATGATCGTCGATCCCGTCTGGCTGCGCCCGGAGTTTTCCTCCCATGGCTGACCCCGTCACCCGCGCCGAGTTCCTCCGCCGCATGGGCCGTTTCACGGCGGGCTTTTTCGGCACGATCGCCGACCTCGTGTTCGGCGATTCGCTCGAGACGATCGCGCGCCTGTTCCCCACGTTCCTCCGGCCTCCCGGCGCCCTCCCGGAAGGCGAATTTCTCGAAACCTGCACCCGTTGCGGCACATGCGTCTCCGCCTGTCCCCACTTCGCGATCCGGCGCGTCCTTCTCCCCGACTCGTTCGACGAGGGAACGCCCTTCCTCTCCCCCAGAGATGCATACTGCCATCTCTGCCATGACCTGCCCTGCGTCACGGCCTGCCCGAGCGGAGCCCTTCGTCCTCCGCCGCGGGGCCAGCCTCTTCGCATCGGAACCGCCCGCACCGACGCCGATTCCTGCCTCCGAAGCAGCGGGGACGCCTGCACCGCCTGCGTTTCGGCCTGTCCCGACAGGTTCGCAGCCCTTTCCCTGACCGGCGGCTCCACCCCGCCCACGGTCGATGCCGGCCGCTGCTCCGGCTGTGGCGCCTGCGAATCCGCCTGTCCCGTCCGCCCCGACCCCGCCATCACCGTCCACCCGACGGCATCCCGCTGACCCCCTGCACAGGAGATCCCCATGAACCGCCGCGAACCCCATCTTGAAAACCGCTGGAACGCTGATGAACTCAGCATATTCGGATCTCTCGAGAGTCCCGTCGCGATCCAGGCGTTTCTGGATACCGTTCCCTATAGTTCCGATCCGGTGTATCGCTCCCCCCGCAGCGTGCTCCGCGACCGGAAGGCCCACTGCTTCGACGGCGCGATGTTCGCAGCGGCGGCCCTGCGCCGGCTCGGATACCGCCCCCTCGTGCTCGACATGCTGGCCGAACGGGACGACGACCACCTGCTGGCGTTGTTCAAGGAGGACAACTGCTGGGGCTCGATCGCAAAGTCGAACTTCGTCGGGCTGCGGTACCGCGACCCGATCTTTCGCTCGCTGCGCGAGCTGGTCATGTCGTACTTCGAGGATTTCTACAACATCGAGGGGGAAAAGACGCTGCGCGGGTATACGGTGCCGCTCGATCTCTCCCGGTTCGACCGGCTCGACTGGATGATGCAGGACGAGGCGCTGGACGCGGTCGCGGATGCCCTCGACCGACAGCGCACGTATGACGTGATCTCCCCCGCCCAGGCCGGTCGGCTTCCGCGGATGGACAAGCGAAGTTACGAGGCCGGAATGCTGGGCGTCAACCCCGACGGCCTCTGGCGCCCGGACAAGGCCTGATCAGCCGGCGCGTCGGAACTCCGCCGCGAGCCCGGCATACCGCCGGGCATGTTCGACGAGAGCGGCGGCCCGTTCCGGCGGAAGCGTCGTTTTGACGACGGCCGGAATGCCCACCACGAGCGAGTTCGGCGGCACCTGCATCCCTTCGCGAACGACGGCACCGGCCGCGATGACGGAGCCTTCCCCGATCACGGCGCCGCTCAGGATGACGGCCCCCATGCCGATCATGCAGCCGTCGCCGATCCGGCAGGCATGCACGATCGCCCCGTGACCGACCGTGACGGAGGCGCCGATCACCGTCTCGCCCCCTTCGCCGGCCCGGTCGGCGGCATCGACATGGACGACGGCGTTGTCCTGGATATTCGACCCTGCGCCGATCCGGATACGATGTATATCGCCACGTATAACGACCCCATACCAGACGCTCGCGTCGGGACCGACCTCGATGTCGCCGATGAGGACGGCGGTTTCGGCGATGAACGCCGTCGGATCGATGCTGGGTGTGACACCCCGGAACGGCTTGATCAGCATGGTTGAACCTCCGATGAGTCTCACCGACTATAGCACAGCCCGCGACGGGGCCGGCAGAGGCGATTTTCCGGGCATCTCCGGCAGCATCCAGAGCTGCATCTGAAGAGGGTTTTCCTTGATTTTTTCCCGTGCCGGTGGTATGTTGGAGACACTTCGGGTTGGACGGCCGATTGCCGATACCTGGGAAAGCGTATGACCAGAGACGAATCGGAACGGACAACCCGGGCGCTGGACAAGTTCCAGCACGGTATCGACCTCGATGCCGAAGGCAAGACCGAGGAAGCGATCGAATCGTATCGCGAGGCGGTCGAGATCTGCCCTGAACTGCCCCAGGCGTATTACAACCTGGGGGTCGACCTGGCGATGAAGGGCCAGAGCGACCAGGCAATCCGTGCCTGGCGCCGCGCGGTCTGGCTCAAGAGTGATTATCGGTATGAGCTGATGAACGCATTCGACATCGACCACGAGACACGTGAAACGGAAATCATGCCGTGTTCCTGCCCCGCCCTACGGGCACCACGACACGAAACGGAAGACCGGTACTGATTCAAGGAGGCACTCATGAAATACTGCTGGGATGTGTACAACAAGTCGGAATGTGATACCTGTCACTATTACAAGTCCTTCACCGACGGTACGCTGAACCTGGAGAAAGACGCCAACGCCCGCGATGTCGTCATCGTCCCCGATGCGATCGCCGCAGCGGTCGTGGCCGCTCCCCCCGAAACCCCCGTCGAAACGACGGCCTGACAGCCCCCCACACACACGAAAGCCCCGCGATCTTCGCGGGGCTTTTTCCGTTCCATCGGCTCGTTCAGTCTTCGGCGTTGGGCCGCCGCATTTTATACGGACGGAACCAGCGGTCGAGGAAGGAGAATCTTCCGAACCACGCCTCATCGAGCTCCCCGGCCGCCGGCTTCCAGACCTGCACCGGGGCGGGCGGTGCCGCCAGGAGGGCAACATCGTGGGTGTACGAGATCATCGCGCGCCGCTGTTCCTCGATCACGGACTCGAGGCTGTGGATGCGTGTCTCCATCGTCTCCATCTTGCGCGCGATGTTGGTGAGAAGCGCCTGGTTTGCCGCCAGCACCTGGGCAATGTCGATGGCCACATCCTGACCGGCAGCCTGGATCGCCTGGCGTGCCGGAACCAGCTCCCGCCGGCTTCCCTCCTGCTCCCCGCCGGCATCGGCTGCGGGGGTTTCGTTCACCCTGATTTCCACTTTCATCACCATACCTCCGGATCTCGGGCATTTCCTGCTCTCATTATCGGCGCCATTCGGCATTTTCCGGAGTTCACCCCGGGCATTCTTTTCATGGCCGACGCAGGTTGCCGTTTTGCCTTCCCGCGACTTGGGCCGGAGCTGTTGCCTGACAAAGAGGGGCATGCTAAGGTAGGCAGATGGACTCGCTGAAGCTGCCGATCCTGATTCTCGTCCTTCTGGCCGGCCTGACGGCATTTTTCGTGCTGCAGCCCAAAAGCCCGGCAACGAAGGGGCCGAAGCCCTCTTCGACCGCGCTGCCGACGGCCAATGTCGAGGAGCTCGTCCGCAAAGCCAACGCCGCGCTCGACCGGAACGCGTTCGACGAGATTCTCGACCTCCTCGCCCCCGTCGCAGACCGTGATGAGCCGGATATCCAGGCCCTGTTCGGGTATGCCTACGCCGGGCTGAAACGCTTTGACGAAGCTGCCGCCGCCTTCGAGAAGGCGCTCGAGAAGAAGCGGGACACCCGTTTCGGCTATTCTTTAGCCTATATCTTCGAATCGATGGGCGCCCCCGACCGCGCCCGCGCGATGTATGCCGATCTCACCCGGGCACCGCTTCCCCGCCAGGTGCTTCTCAAGGTTCACGAGGGGCTGGCCCGGTGCGCCCTCCTCGTCAACGAGCCCCAGACGGCTCTCGAGTCCTACAAGTTCCTGATCCGCGAGGATCCGACGCGCGTCGAGCCGTTCATCGGAATGCTGAAGCTGATGAAGCAGGCCGGCACTTCGAAAGGCGTCGAGAAGCTGCGGGAAAAAGGCGATCTGCTCCATGAAAAGCAGTTCGGCTACCAGTTCTGGCTCGCTTCGCTGTATTACGAGACGTCCGACGAGGCGAACGCCCTGAAGCATTTCCGGAAATGCATCCAGATCGACCCGGCGAACTCCTCGCCCTATTACTATGTCTATAAAATACTCCGGCGCACGAAGAAGCTCGAAGAGGCCGTGAAGGAGCTCGAGCGGTTCCATGCGCTGAATCCGCATCTTCCCTACATCTTCTTCCAGGCCGCGCTCGACGCGAAAACCGAGAACCGGCTCGACATCGCCTACAAGTTTCTCCGCACGGCCGTGACGATGGATCGCTCTCTCCTCGGACGAGACGACAACGGCTGTATCGCGGCCATCGAGCGGCATGTGAAAAGCCGGGGCACGCCTGAAGAGAAGCTGTTCCTGCCGATCTTCCTTGAGTTCGTCAACAGCAACTTCGCAAAAGCCGGCGAGATGGCAGGCCGACTCCTTCCGAGCCTGAAGGATCCCGTCCTGAAGGCCGATGCCGAACGCCTGATCGCCGAAGTCAACGTCATCCTTGGCCGGGAAGCGGCCTACAACGCTTATCTTGCACGCACTCGCGAGGCGCAGAACGCCTCCCTCGCCGCGCTGCGCACCCGCCTGAACACCGCCCCCGCCAATCCGACCGAATCCCCTGAAGCGCAGCTCGACGCCCTCAAGCGCAAGGCTCTGGACAACCCGCGGGATGCCAAGCTCCAGTATTCCACCGCGCTGCAACTGGCACGCGCCGGCGACATTCCCGGGGCCAAGCTGTTTCTCGCCGAGACGATCAAGGCCAATCCGAACATCGGCGAGGCGTATTTCTCGCTCGGCAAGCTGCTCCACCACGAAGGCAACTCCAGCGAGGCCCTCGACCAGCTCCGGCAAGCCATCCGGCTGAACCCGTCGGACAGCCAGGCACGCGCGCTGATCGCCTCGATCCAGCTCGGCAACGGGGAGCTCGAACAAGCCGAACAGGAGGCTCGGGCCGCGCTCCTCGCCAACCCCAACAACGGTGAGGCCCGGCTCGTTCTCGCCGACACGCTTCTCCAGGCCGGCAAGCCCGAGCAGGCCCTCGTGGAAGCCGAGTTCGGCATCGAACTCGAGCGTGACCCGACCCGCCGCGAACGGTTCCAGGCGCTCCGCAAAAAACTCCGGGAATCGCGCTGACCGGCCGCCGTTCAGGCGCCGGCCTTCTCCTGCCGCTTGGCCTCGTTCCACCAGACGTCCATCTCTTCGATGGTCTTGCCGGCGAAGCCGCCGGCGGCCTCGGCTTTCTCCTCGACCCGCTCGAAACGCCGGACGAACTTCCCGGTCGCCCGGCGCAGAGCCGTCTCCGGGTCGATCCCCATCAGGCGGGCGGCATTGATGATGGCGAACAACAGATCGCCCAGCTCCTCGGCAGCCGCATCGGCATCCTCCTCGGCCAGGGTTCCGGCCAACTCCTTCGCCTCTTCCGCGATCTTGTCGACGGCGCCGCGGGGCTCGGGAAAATCGAAGCCGACCGTCGCCGCCTCCGCCTGGATCTGGAACGCCGACGTGATCGGCGAGGCGAATGCCTCCGCTTCCTGCATGCGGGAGGAGATGCGGGCCCGGCGGGCTTTCTCATCCGTTTTGAGTTTGCCCCACATGTCGACCACCTGGTCCGGGGTCAGGGTCTTGCCATTCGCCGAAGCGAACACGTGCGGGTGGCGGCTGATCAGTTTTTCGCAGATGCCCTTCATGACTTCGGTCATGGTGAAGGTCCCCGCCTCGGCCGCGACCTGGGCGTGGAAAGCGATCATCATGGCCAGATCGCCCAACTCCTCGGCAAGATGCAGCGGATCGCCCTTGTCGATCGCTTCGGCGACCTCGTTCGCCTCCTCGAGCACGTATTTGCGAAGGCTCTTGTGATCCTGCTTGCGGTCCCAGGAGCAGCCGTCGGGGGCCCGGAGCCGCGCCATGATCTCCAGCAGACGCCGGAACTGGACCGGTGCTTCGTCGAAGAACGGGTGTCGTGTCATCATGCTTGTTTTCCGCCTCGTATGCCGTGTTCGGGATGCGATCCGGCCTGTCGGCCGGGTCGGGCTCGACTCTAGCTCTTCCGGACCGATTTTTCAAGTCGGCTCGCAATATCTGTTGCTTTAGATATAATTTCTTTCACAATATCATCCGGGCTTCCGTCGCCCGTCACCCGGAGATCGGCCGATTCGAGGTAGAGGGAACGGCGGTCCTCGAACAACTCCCCGAGACGTTCGGGAGAGCTGGCATCGGCAAGTGGGCGGCCGGCGTTGTCATGCTGAAGGCGGCGACGGATTTCCGCGAACGAGACATCGAGGAATACGGTGACGGCAGATGCGCGGAGCAGCCGGCGGTTGGCATGGCGCAGAATGAGGCCGCCTCCGCCCGCAACGACGCAGCATCCGTCCCGAGCCAGCACATCGGCCAGGGCGTCGGCTTCGAGCTGCCGGAACCCCGTTTCCCCCGTTTCGCGAAAGAGGTCGGGAATGCTCCTGCCCGAACGCTCGACGATCCGGGCATCGAGGTCGACGAACGGAAGGCCCAGCCGCCCGGCCAGCAGCCGTCCCACCGTCGACTTTCCCGAAGCCATGAAACCGATCAGCACGATCGGCAGGCGCCCGGGGATGCTCATTCTATTCTTCTCCGAATAAAACAGCCCGGGCATCAAGCCCGGGCGTGTCTGTTGACGCGAGACCGTGGATCAGTTGGTTCCCGGAAGGCCGATGCCACCCATGCCGGAGCCGTTGACCTGGCCGCCGGACTGGCCGACCGGAATCTCCATCGGGCGAGAAGGCACCGTGGTGCCGATCTGACCGCCATTGGTGCCGTAGCTGGGAATCGAGCCGACCTCGGCACCGAGCACGCCGCGGATGATGCCGATGAGCTGGCCGAGGCGCCCCGCGGCGCCGTCGACGTCGTTCATGACGACGTAGAATTTGATCTTGCTGATGCGGCTGAGGATCTCGGTGATCAGCGTCGAGTAGGCCGGGTCGAGCTGGGTGCGTTTGAGGGCCGACTGGGCGTTGTTCAGGTGGCCGACCGCGCCGATCGTGTCACCGATCGACTTGTTGAGAGAGCGGCCGCACATGTCGAGATCCGAAAGAACCATCGTGAGCAGGCTGACCACGACCTGATCGTTCGGGTTCACCTTGAACCCCGTGAAGGTCTGGGCCATGGCCGGGGTCACGAGCAGAGCCACCATGATGAGCAGTCCGAACAGGTGTTTCATATCATCCTCCGAATTCCAGATGCGCCATGAAAAATGTTACGAGTACATTCTATCAGAAAATTTCTCATGCCGGTAGAGTCCTTCACCAGGGTTGGTTCCCGAACCGGACCTGTTGCCGTCGATCGCGTTTTCCCCGGAGAAGCATGCGCTACCGGTATCGGGCATGGTAAGATGCCGACATGGGGATCATGGCAATCGGCCCCGCCGCACGGCGCGGGCGCATCAGAATCCAGCTGGTCGCGGTTCTGCTTCTGGGAATCGCGATCTCGATGTTTCTCTCGGCAGCCCGGTCGCTGAGCCGCGAGTTCGACGGTCTCATCGTCGACAAGCTCTCCGAAGAGGGGCTGCGGTCGGCTTACTGGCTCGATCTATCTGCCCAGGTCGGCTCCCTTTCGCAGGATCCGTCCAGTATCGCCCTTCAGGCCATGCAGGGCAGCCTCGCCCGCCGGCGCGTCGGCGTCTCGGGGATGGTGCACGATCAATCGAGACTCCTCCAGCGCGCCCGAAAAGCCGCGTGGTCGTGTTTCATCTATGTCGACGAGGAGCGCCACATCGATCTGGGGCTGAAATGGCTCGCCTGGGGCATCATCGGCCTGTGTGCCGCCGTCATCATCCATCGGAAGACCCGTGATCCGGGCTCCATCCCGACTTCTTCGCTCGATGAGGAAGAAGATGAGGAAGCGACCGACAGCGAGTGATGGATTTTCGCACACTGCCCAAAATCGGGCAGTCGGGTGTTCAAATTTGACACATCGGGTTGTTCAGTTTCGAACCACCCCATCCCCAGCGCCCCGACATGCCTGAAGCCGCGAGGACGCTGAATTGATCAGGCTTTTACCGCGCCCAGAAGATGTCCGAGTCTGCAAGCCGCACCCACGCTCACGAGATGGCACCGTTTTTGCGACACTATTCGTGGAATTTGCAGGAGCGAGGTTACACCATGCACACGAACAAGATTCTCGCAACGTATCAGGATTACGTTCTGATCCGCGTCGACCCGAAAACGAACCTGCAGGTGTGGGTAAAGCTTCCGCCGAACGGAAGATAA
This sequence comes from Candidatus Ozemibacteraceae bacterium, assembly GCA_035388825.1. Lineage (GTDB taxonomy): Bacteria > Muiribacteriota > Ozemobacteria > Ozemobacterales > Ozemobacteraceae > MWAR01. The sequence goes on along the minus strand of DAOOQQ010000042.1, from coordinate 21,569 downwards.
GTTCTTCTCTCCGATCCTTCTTTTATCAGGGGGCGCATGTATCATGCGCCCCCTGATGCTTTTCGCGGAAGCTCGGGCCGGGCTCAGGCCCGGCGGAAGAAGCTCAGGGGGTCGATCAGGACGGAGCCGCGCATGATCTCGAAGTGCAGGTGGCAGCCCGTGGTCACGCCGGTGTTTCCGACGAGACCCACCGTCTGACCGGCCTGGATCATCGCTCCGACGCGCACGAGGAGCTTCGAGCAGTGGGCGTAGACCGTCCGGAATCCGCTGCCATGCTCCATTTCGACCATCATGCCGTATCCGCGGCGCCAGCCGGCGTAGACGACCCGGCCGGAAGCGGCAGCCATGATGGATGTCCCGCGCCGTGCGCGGATATCGACACCCGTGTGAAAATGTCGCACTTTGCGGAAGGGGTGGGCACGCCGCCCGAACGCGGAGCTTACTTCCCCCATCACGGGCATGATGAAAGAGCCGTTGAAGGGCTTGAGCGAGGCGGTCGAAACGAGGCTGCGGCTGGAAGGGGCTTCCCGCTCGTCGCGGAGCTCATCCTGGGCCTTTTCGGCCTTGACCACGAAGGTTTTCACCTGGCCACGCACGGAGGTGGAGGGCTCGAGGTTGCCGAAGAAGCGGGCGACCTGGGGGGGCGGCTGCAGGCGGAGTTTCCCCGGAGCCTGCTGACGCGGAGTCTCGAGAGCTGCGAACAGGGTCAGCGGAAGCAGGCACAAGAGAGCCACCAGCCCCGCTCTGGTCATAAGTTCATGACGCATACTTCAATTTTCCATCGCCTTGCCCTGCCGGCACGGGCGCCGACCGACGACGTTCCTCCTTCCTGTTGCCTACGAGGTTAGCTGACGGGTTCGGAGTCTGGAAGGCCCCCTAACCTGATGAAAACTCAGGTATTCACCCCTAGAACTTGGTTCCCCCGCTCGTGATGGGCAATCACGACTCGGCTGTGAATGACCCTGAGTTTATAACCGATCAGGATTGGGCATGTCAAGTACAAATTTTCAAAAAAACTCGCCAATTCCCTCTAATGCCTGACCGCATGCCTGTTTTCGATACCATATCGACGGATCGCGCGATTTCGCATGTTTCGTTGCATTTTCGCCCATACCCAGAGCATCAATCGCTCGGATGAACATGCGTTCCGAGCCCTCCTCACCTTCTGACTGGATGACTCGGTGATGAAGCTCTGTTCTCTCTTCACAGGGAGTTGGCGGTGTGTTACCATGGCGGCACATCTCTGACCGTTTCAGGAGACAGCACATGTGGAATTACACCAACTCCGTCATAGATCACTTCACGAATCCCCGCAACGTCGGTGAGATCGCCGACGCCAACGCGGTCGGCCAGGTCGGCTCACTGGCCTGTGGAGATGCTCTCAAACTCTATCTGAAGATCGATCCCGCGAACGAGGTCATTCTCGATGCGAAGTTCCAGACGTTCGGCTGCGCCAGTGCGATCGCCAGCGCCTCGGCCCTGACCGAGATGGTCAAGGGCAAGACGGTGAAGGAGGCGCTCGCAGTCACGAATGACGATATCGCGAGGTTCCTGGGCGGTCTTCCCGAGCAGAAGATGCACTGTTCGGTCATGGGCAAGGAAGCCCTCGAGGCCGCCATCGCCAATTACCGCGGCGAGAAGGCCGTCGCCCACGAGGAAGAGGACTCACCGGTCATCTGCAAATGTTTCTGGGTCACCGAGAAGAAAATCCGGCAGGTGATCGAGGAGAACCATCTGACCACGGTCGAACAGGTCACCAACTACACCAAGGCCGGCGGCGGCTGCGGCGGCTGTCTGCCGGACATCAAGCGGATCCTCGATGAGATGGTGCTCGCCCGCGTCACGGGGAGCGGCAAACCTGCTTCCGAAGGCGCGGCGCCGAAGAAGCTGACCAACATCCAGCGGATGCAGTTGATCACGAAAGTGATCGAGACCGAGATCGCCCCGCACCTTCAGGCCGACGGCGGCGGCATCGAGCTGATCGACATCGACGGGATCACCGTGACGGTGCGGCTGCAGGGCGCCTGCGCCCACTGCGTCAGCTCCACCGCGACGCTCCAGTTCATGGTCCAGGAGACCCTGCGCCGGAAGGTGTCGCCGGATATCGTCGTCGTCCAGCAGCAGGATTAAGGCTCACAGCCAGGGAGGTCCCCCATGTCCGTTCCCGCGCGGAACGTCTATCTCGACAACAACGCCACCACCTGCGTCGCTCCCGAAGTTCTCGAGGCGATGCTTCCCTTCTTCAATGATCTGTACGGAAACGCGAGTTCGATGCATCTCTTCGGCGGCCAGGTCGCCCGGCATCTCGACACCGCCCGTTCCCAGGTCGCCGCGCTCCTGAACGCGCAGCCCGAAGAGATCGTGTTCACCTCGTGCGGCACCGAGTCGGACAACCACGCGATCCGTGGCGTCTGCGAGGCCCAGCCCGACAAGCGGCACATCATCACGACGAAGGTCGAGCACCCCGCCGTGCTCAACGTCTGCCGGTATCTGGCCAAAAAAGGGTATCGGGTCACCGAGCTCGGCGTCGACAAGCAGGGCAACCTGAACCTCGACGAGCTGAAGTCGGCGATCACCCCCGACACGGCGATCGTGACCGTCATGGCCGCGAACAACGAGACGGGGACGCTGTTTCCCATCGACGAGATAGCGAAGATCTGCGCCGAGAAGGGCGTCACGTTCCACACCGACGCCGTCCAGGCCGCTGGAAAAATAGCTCTCGATATGCAAAAAATGCCGGTCAACCTGCTGTCGATCTCCGGCCACAAGCTGCACGCCCCGAAGGGCATCGGCATCCTGTATGTCCGGCGCGGCACCCGCATCTCGCCGTTCATGCTCGGCGGCCACCAGGAGCGGAACCGGCGGGCCGGCACCGAGAACGCCCCGTATATCGTCGGCCTCGGCAAGGCCTGCGAGGTCGCCATCAATGCGATGTTCGACGAGAACAACCGGCTTCGCAAGCAGCGGGACCGGCTTGAAAAAGGGCTGTTCGACGCAATCCCATACACCCACATCAACGGCAACCCCCAGTGGCGGCTGCCGAACACGACGAACCTCGGCTTCGAATTCATCGAGGGGGAGGCGATCCTGCTCCATCTCAGCGCCGCCGGGATCGCGGCCAGCTCCGGCTCGGCCTGCACGAGCGGCAGCCTCGAGCCGTCCCACGTCCTGATGGCGATGCAGGTTCCCTTCACCTATGCCCACGGCTCGGTGCGCTTCTCGCTGTCGCGGTACACCACCGACGCCGAGATCGATCACACCCTCGCGGCGCTGCCCCCGATCGTCGAGAAGTTGCGCGGGATGTCCCCCTTCTACGCCGACAAGCTGCGCGAGATGAAGGCAGGAGCGGCGACGGCCCAGCAATAATCCCGTTCCAGGAACAACAGCACCGGATCATCTTCCGCGGATGATCCGGTGTTTTTTTGAATGTCACACGTCTTCGGGTGTGTCTCTTCTGCAGGCCCGGGAGAATATCCGGAGTCAGGGGAATGCTTCGCGGATCAGGAAGCGCCGTTGCCGTTTTTTGGGCCGTGGCGCGGCAGTTGTTTGCGCACGCGCACGACGTTACCCTTGCCGACGAACTCAAGCTGCTCGAAGTTCAGTCGGGCCAGGAAAATCCCGCGGCCGTTGGGCTGGGCCAGGTTCTCGGGGTCGAGGGGGTTGGGCAGCGCGTTGAAATCGAAGCCATGCCCCTCGTCGGTGATGATCCATTCACACGACTCCTGGTCCATCATGAACTCGATGGTCACGCTCCGCCGGGCAAGCTCCTCGTTTTTCAGCCGCTCCTCGCGGAGCTTCTCGATGCCGTCGAGGCTCTCCTCCATCGACCGCTGTTTCTCCTCGCAGGTGATGTTGAGGTTGCCGTGTTCTATAGCGTTCGCTATAAGCTCGACGAGAGCGATCTTGAGGCCCAGCCGCTGATCGTGCGGGATCATCTCGTTCGTGTCGAGAATCAGCCGCTGGGCGATCATGGGGATCATCTCCATGCGGTTGCCGATCTTCATCGTGCTTGAGCGGCGGGTGCAGAAGTTCAGGGTCTCGTTGAGCCTCGAGCGCGACTCGACGATGCCGGCATATTTATCCAGCAGCGGAAACAGAATGCTCGGCTCGATCGGCTTCTTGATGAAATCGTTGGCGCGCAGCCGCAGCGCCTCGAGGGTGAACTCTTCTTTTCCAAGCCCGGTCGTCATTACGACCAGGGTGTCCTGGTCGATCGCGCGGATCTCGGAGAGAAATTTCAGCCCGTCCATGCGCGGCATCACGATATCCGAAATGACGAGGTCGGGCTTTTCCTTCTGGAACTGTTCGAGAGCGTCCTTTCCATCGACGGCAAGAAACGCCTCGTGGCCGCGCATCGTGACGAGTTCGCGCATGATGTCGCGCAACATCGGTTCATCATCGACGATCAGGATTCTCATCGGTCACCCTTCGAACTCGGTTCTCCTTCCATTGTATACCAAACAATCCCCGCTCGTCACTTCTTCGTGCCCCCGCCGCTCCGGAACAGCCCTCGAAGGGCTGCATCCACCCCCTGCGGCACCATCGTGGAGACGTCGCCTCCATACCGCGCAACCTCCTTCACGATGCTCGAGCTGAGGAACGAATACTGGGTCGAGGACATGAGGAACACGGTCTCGATATCAACGGCGAGCTGTTTGTTGATTGAGAAGAGCTGAAGCTCGTATTCGTAATCGGAAACGGCCCGCAGGCCTCGGATGACGGCGCAGGCATGCACCTGCCGGCAAAAGTCGACGAGCAGCCCGTGGAAATGGACGGCCCGGACGTTCTCGCTCTCGCCGAGCACCGCGTTGATCATGTCGACGCGCTGTTCGGGGGTGAACAGGCATTTTTTCTCGGGGTTCACGAGAACGGCCACGATGACGTAATCGAACAGCTTCGCCGCCCGGTTGAGGATGTCGAGATGCCCGTTCGTGAAGGGGTCGAAGCTGCCCGGATAGACGGCGATTCTCATCGGGGCTTCTTCCCCGTCTTCCCGACGTAATCCATGATATCGACCCCGATATGTTTCATCAGGTTGCCGAACGCGACGACGGGGAAGCCGACGACGTTGAAGTAACAACCCTCGATCCGCTCGACGAACAGCGAGGCCATGCCCTGGATGGCATAGGCGCCGGCCTTGTCATACGGCTCAGGCGAGTCGATATAGTCCGTGATCTCGCGTTCCGAAAGCAGCTTGAACACGACATGGGTGATCTCGGCGTGGGTGACGGTGCGGCCCGTATCGGCCTCGACGAGGGAAAGGCCGGTGATCACCCGGTGGCTCCTTCCCGACAGCATGCCGAGCATGCGTTTCGCGTCGTCGCGGTCGCGAGGCTTGCCGAGAACGTGCTCGTCGAGAACCACGATGGTGTCGGCACCGATCACGATCCCCTCTTCGAGCCCCTTCGCGGCATGGAACGCCTTGAGACCGGCCAGCCGCGCCGCCTGTTCCTTGGGAAGGAGGCCGACCACGTCCCCGGTAGACTCCTGATAGGGGGATGCGCGCAGGGTGAAGGGGATGCCGAGATCGGCCAGGATTTCGCGCCGGCGGGGCGACTGGGATGCGAGATAGAGCGCTGGAAGCGAGCTTCGGGCCGTCATGACGTCCTCCTCAGGAGCTGGTGTGCCAGTCCGGCGACCAGAAGCCCCGAAGGGATGGCCGCCCCGAGCATCAGGGACAGATGCAGGAATACAGGTAATCCTTCGCCGGCAAAAAACGCAACCCCTCCAAGCTGGGCCGCGTTGTGGGCGACGGCGCCCGCCACACTGATGCCGGCCAAACCGCCACGGCCGCGGCCGAGCCGGCGGCACAGCAGCATCGCCGCCGCGGCCGAACCGCCGCCGAGCAGTGACAGGAGTCCGGCCGGGGTGAACAGGGTGCCGAGCAGCATGCCGGTCACGATCGTCCGGCCCGCAACGAGGCTCAGGGCAAAGCCGGGCGAGTGTCGGATCACCGCGAACAACAGCAGCGCATTCGAGAGGCCGGGCTTGAGCCACGGAAGCAGCCTCGGAAGCGGGGATTCGGCGATCTGGATGGCCGATGCGGCGGCGGTGAGCACGCCGAGCAGGACCACGCGCGACAGGGCTTCCGAAACCACTTCCCTTTGAAGCGTCATCTGCGGCAGATTCGCAACATTCGTCTGGTTCATCGTGTGATCCCGTCGGGCTCGGATGCCCCATCGGCCGAAGCCGGCGGCTCTGGGGTGAGAACCACCCCGTTCGGCACGCAGACGATGCTGCTTCCGGCATGCGTCCAGCCCTGTCCGACGCAAATCTGGCCGGGACAGGGCGAGGAGACGACGCGCACCGAGCCATCCTCCGCGGTCTCGACCACCATCTCCCCGAGACGTCCCCGGACACGGGCCGCACGGGCACCGGCCGGCAGCCATTCCCCGACCTGCCCGGAGCCGGCGATCGAGACCCGGACCAGGCCATCACCACCTCGAGCGGCGGCCCGAGGCAGTTGATGCAGGAAAAAGAGCGCAAGCGAGGCGGCGGCGACGCCGAGCAGCAAGAGAAGATCCCCCCGCGTGAGGAACGGCACCGGCTTCATGGCTGGGCGATCCGGAACCATCGCTCCCCTGCCGGCGTCAGCCAGACCGGGCCCGATGCCGGAAACATCAGGGCCGGAATGTGTTCCCGTGTGGCGAAAGCACGGGCATCCGCCGCGGGCATGGCGAAAAGGGCCGTGCTGAGGAGATCCCCGTCGACAGGGGTGCTGGCGATCACGGTCACCGAGCGGAATGCCTCGGCCGGCCGCCCGGAGCGCACGTCGAAGACATGGGCGAACCGGCGTCCGTCGACCTCGAAAAACCTCTCGTAATCCCCGGATGTGGAAACCGACACCGGCTGATCGGCTTCGATCGTGGCAATGCTTCCGGGCCGGTCAGGGGCTTTGACGGCAACTCTCCACGGGCGGCCGTCGGGCTTCCGGCCTTCCATCCAGAGGTCGCCCCCGTCATCGATGATGAAGGTGCGGCAGCCGTTCCCGCGCAGGGCCTCGGCAGCCGCCTCGATCGCCATGCCGCCCGCGATCCCGCCCAGATCGATCAGACTGCCGGTTGCGAGGGCGATCGCTCCGCGGGGCAGAGCGGCAGCCTCGGAGGCGTGAACGAAGCATCGGTCCCATCCGGTGTGCGCCTGAGCTTCGCGGATCTCCTCTTCGGACGGCACCCGGAACTGACGGTCATGGAAGCCCCAGATCCGGCCCAGAACGGCGCAGCTCGGATCGAACGCCCCGTTCGTCCGGTAATACCCTTCGGATGCGAGCTTGAGCAGCCGGGAAAACGCGGCCGACGGCTGGACTGCCCGCCCGGCATTGAGCCGCGCGAGTTCCGAATCCGGCCGGTAGAAGGAGGCAGCGGCTTCGATCGCGCGCATCTGGCCGAACGCGGCCTCGACGGCGCGCGAGGCGGTTTCCCGGTCGCCGTAGGCGGTGATCGAGACGATGGTGTCCATCATCAGCTCGACCCGCCTGACGGGCTCGATTTTCGGCGGCACCCGCAGAACGGTCGAGCAGCCGGCAGCCAGCAGAGCGGCCAGGATACAGGCAAGCAAAGCCCGGAGGGCGGCGTTCATCGGATCGTGAGGGTCAGTTCCTGGCGGCGAACAGGTTCAGGCGTTCGATGGTCTCATCTTTTCCGAGGACGACCATGCTCTCGAACAGCCCCGGGGTGGCTGTCCTGCCGCTGATTCCAAGCCGGCAGAGGTGAATGATATCGCCCGCTTTCTTTCCCTTTTCCTCGGCAAAGCCCCGGATCAACGCCTCGAGGGGGGCTTCGGAAAAGTCGGGCATCGCCGCGAGCCGGGCACCCAGTTCCCGAAGCAGAGACATACCATCAGCTATTTTTGCGGCCTTCTCGAGTCCCTTCGCATCGAACTCGGCGGGGCGGACGAAAAACCAGCCGATCTGGGACTCGATCTCGTTGAACGTTTTCATGCGCTCCCGGTAGAGGCCGACCATTTTCTCGAGCCGCGCCTGGTCGTAGGAGCCGGGGAAGCCCGGCAGCTTCGCGAGCCAGGGGCGGCACCGGTCGAGCACCGTCGCGCCGTCCATGCGCTTGATGTATTCGGCATTGAACCAGGCGAGCTTTTCCATGTTGAAGATGGCGCCATGGGAGCTGACGCGGTCGAGAGAGAACAGGCGGAACATCTCGTCCCGCGTGAGAACCTCGGCGCCGGTTTCGGGCGACCAGCCGAGCAGGGCAAGGAAGTTGCGAAACGCTTCGGGCTCGAAGCCCATGTCCTTGTATTCGATGACCGAAGTCGCGCCGTGGCGCTTGCTGAGCCGGGACCGGTCGGCACCGAGAATCATGGGGATATGGGAGAAGTGGGGGACGGGATAGCCGAGCGCCTTGTAGATCAGGATCTGCTTGGGCGTGTTCGAGATGTGGTCCTCGCCGCGGATGACGTGGGTGATCTTCATCAGCGCGTCATCGACGACGACGGCGAAGTTGTAGGTGGGGAACCCGTCGGATTTGACGACAACGAGATCATCGAGCAGGTGAGAGCCGAACGACAGCTCGCCCTTCGTCAGGTCGTTCCAGGCGACGTTCTCACCGGCCGCGACGCGCAGGCGCAGGGTGAACTTTTCGCCGGCAGCAATCCGCTTTTCGACCTCTTCCCGGGAAAGGCGCGAGCAGCGCCCGTCGTATTTCGGGTCCTCCTTGCGAGACATCTGGTCTTCGCGCATGGCCGCGAGGGTTTCGGGCGAGCAGAAGCAGTGATACACCTTTCCCTCGTTCAGGAGCTTTTCGACGGCCGCGCGATAGAGGTCGAGACGCTGGGTCTGGAAGTAGGGACCGTGGCCGCCGTCTTTGTCGGGGCCTTCGTCCCAGTCGATGCCGAGCCAGCGGAGGCCGTCGAGGATGGCTTTCGTGTAGACGTCCTTCGAGCGCTCGGCGTCGGTGTCTTCGATGCGGAGGATGAAGGTGCCGCCCTGGTGGCGGGCGAACAGCCAGTTGAAGAGCGCGGTGCGGGCGCCGCCGACGTGAAGGTGGCCGGTCGGGGACGGGGCGAACCGGACGCGAATCTGTGAGCTCATGGGCTCCTCCTGTCTGCTGCGAATGACGTCGAACGAACGGGACGGACGATGGAGCCGCAATGATACAGCATTCTGGCCGTCTCGGCAACGGCGGAACGGAGGTTTGGCGATTTTTTTTGGGGGACCCGTTGACATCGGCGGGGCGCTGTGGTAAATTTCACTCTGTTCGAAGGCTTGTGGCGCAGCTGGTTAGCGCACCACGTTGACATCGTGGGGGTCGGCGGTTCGAGTCCGCCCAAGCCTATTTTTTTTTGCCCGAAACCGGTCACCCGATTTCGGGCATTCTTTTCCCCGGAAGAGCAGAAGAAAGTGAATCGATGAAGACCAGGCAACCGCTGTTGAAGAATATCCGGATCGTTCTCGTCGAGCCCCAGGGCGCAATGAATGTCGGCTCGGTGTGCCGGGCGATGAAGAACTTCGGTCTGCGCGATCTCGTGATCGTCCGGCCTGGCTGCGAACTGAATCTCGAGGCGATCAAGATGGCGCTGCACGCCCGCGACATTCTCGACTCGGCCCGTATCGTCGACACCATCCCCGAGGCCGTTGCCGGCAGCCTGCTGGTGCTCGGCACGTCGAACCGGCACGGCGAGTATCACGAACCGCATATGTCGGTGCAGGAGGGGCTCGAGCAGGTGCGCCCGACGCTGCCCCAGGGGCCGGTCTCGATTCTTTTCGGCCGCGAGGAGTGGGGCCTGACGAAGGACGACCTCCAGTTCTGCCAGGGAACGATGCACATCGTGACCGACCCCGACTTCACCTCGATGAATCTGGCCCAGGCCGTGCTTCTCATTTCATACGAACTGTACCAGCATTTCGGCGTGAAGCCCGTCGAGAAGGGTCCCGACCCGAACAATCCGTTCGAGCAGCCCCCCACCTTCGAGGAGCTGCAGCGCTTGTTCGACCACATGAAATCGGTGCTGACGATGTGCCACTTCCTTCCGACGAAGAATCCCGACGGGTTGTTCCAGCTCGTCCGGGCGTTCATCAACCGGTCCCGCGCCACGCACCGTGAAGTGAATATTCTCATGGGTATATTTTCCAACGTCGAGGGGTTCATGCGCATCTACGTCCATGGCCAGAAGCGCCAGAAGGACAAGTCGGGCGCGCCCCTCCCGCCGCCGCCGAAGACCTCGGCCCTCAAGCGGATGGAAGCGAAGCTGGCAAAGGCGACTCCCCCCGACCCCGACGACGGGAACAAGCCGGCATAGCATGGAATTCTGCATCGAGGCGCGCGATCTCTGCCGGAGTTTCGAGATCCGGCTGAAAGCCGAAGGGCTCCGCGCGAGCATCGAAGCATTCTTCCGGCCGCGGGTCGAAACGATCGATGCCGTGAGCCGTCTCGAGATGCTGATCGAGCCCGGCGAGATCGTGGGATTTCTCGGCCCGAACGGGGCGGGCAAGACGACGACGCTGAAGATGCTGTCGGGGCTGATTCCGCCGACCGGCGGCACGGTTCGCGTTCTCGGAACCGATCCGTTCCAGCGTGAACACGCGTTCCTGCGACGCATCTCGCTCGTGATGGGACAGAAGCAGAATCTCTGGTGGGATCTCCCTCCGGCCGAGACGCTGGCGATCCACCGCGAGCTGTACGGGCTGACCGCCGCGGAGTTCGCCGAACGGCGCGACGAGCTCGTCGAGATGCTCGGCATCCGCGACTGTCTCGAAATTCAGGCGCGCAAGCTGTCCCTGGGGCAACGCATGCGGTGCGAGCTGGCCGTCTCCCTGCTGCACCGGCCCGAGATCCTGTTTCTCGACGAGCCGACAATAGGGCTCGATATATTGATGCAGAAACGCATCCGGACCTTTTTGCTCGAGTATCACGACCGGTTCCGCCCGACGATCCTTCTGACCTCGCATTACATGGAGGACGTGACGGCCCTGACGAAGCGCGTCATCGTGATCAACCGCGGGACGAAGGTGTTCGACGGGCCGCTCGCCGACCTCACCCGGAAGACCCGTGCCGACCGCATCCTCGTGGTCACCTTTTCCCGCGAAATCCCCGGATTCACCCCGGCCACGTATGGAAAGCCGGTTTCCTGCGAAGGGCTCCGGTGCACGATCCTCGTGCCGCGCGACCGGGCCGCGGCCGTCGCGTCCGAGCTGTATTCCACGGGCCACGTCGCGGATCTGACGATCGAAGAGCCGCCTCTGGAAGAGGCGATCTCGCCCCTTTTCACCTGACCCGGCCCGACGAAGCCGCGCCGGCGCTCGTCGTCATTCCCGGGTTTTCCAGCTTCGGTAGGGATGGGCGGCGAGGCTCGCGTTGTAAAACCGCGGATCGTCGGTGACTTCCCGATCCACCCAGGGCGGCAGCTCGATCTGCGCATCCTCGCTCTCCAGCTCGACTTCCGCCACGACCAGGCCGAGATTCTCCCCGAAGAACTCGTCGACCTCCCACCGCCGGCCGGCGTATTCAACGACAAAGCGGCGCTTTTCGATAAGGGGTTTTTCGCACAGCTCAGCAAGCAAGGTCTTGGCATCGGCCACGGGTATCTCATATTCGAACTCCGGGCGGGAGGCCCGGATGGTCGCTCCCTTGACGGTCAGGTATCCCCTGTTGCCCAGCACCCTGACGCGAACCGTCCTCTCGGGAAGCCTCGAAAGATACCCCTGACGGCACGGTACCCCCGGGCCATGAGCTTTCCAGTCTTCTCCACGAACCAAAAACTTCCGTTCGATTTCTTTTGCCATCGGCTTCCCCCCATCTTCGCCACGGTGCTGCGCCATCACCAGAAGGCCAGGAAACCCGGCTTTCCCTGAAAGCGAAAAATCCTTCCTATTATTATATATGTTTCACTATTTTTTACCGAACACGACGCGGGCATACTCACGAAGAGCGAGATCGAGCCCGGCTTTTGCCCAGTTGAGCGGGGTGATCGGTGATGGGAATGCCAGGCGCCGGCCGGCCAGAACGACGGTGTTGATGCTCTCGGGCGTCTGCCATTCGCGCACCGGACGGCCGTCGGCCGCCAGGGCTGAGCCGGTGATCTGGCCGAGCGCCCGCTTGATGTGGATCGCCGCCCGGTGAAGGTCCTGCTGCCGCAGTTGCGGATCGGCCGTCCGTTCCGCCAGGTGCAGTCTCGCAAGGGCGCAAAGGCTGTCGAAGAACCATTGCGCCTCTGTGTCGGGAATGAGTCGGGAAAGCCGCTGCCTGAACGCGGCATCGGAGGAGGTGTCCCCGGTCAAGGCGGGTTGATCGGATTCTTCGGCCGGCGGCTGGATCCAGAAGTTGCCAGCCTGGTAACTGTCAAGTTCGTAGCGGAGGATGCCGGCCGGTCTCTCGAGGGTCCGCACGATCTGAAGGACCGTCCGCTGTTCGGTTTCCGTCAGACCTTCCAGCGGCGACGGCTGGATCAGCACCAGCAATGCCGCGTCCGCCTGACGGAAACGCATGTCTGAAGGATCGTAGTCGGGCGATTCGCCGCCGAGAGACAACTGGCGCCTCACGCGCGCCATTCCCCGGTCGATGAGCGAGCCGAGAAACGACGGGGCCCAGGCGGCGTGGGCATCGGGACCGAGACGTCCGAGACGAGCCCGGAAGGCGTCTCCGAAGGCTCGCGAGAGGCCGGTTTTCGCATTGAGCAGATTCCGCCAGGACTGGAGGGACCTGGTCGCGAGGGCGATGCTGCTCGTATTGCGCCGGGGAAGCTCTTCCCAGGCACCGGCATCCTCGTAGGTGTCGAACGAGATGCGTTCGAGAAACCTGGGATACAGCGCAAGCACCCGGGAACGTGCCGGGGTCAGATCGCCGGGTTCGAGCAGGCCGTCCGAAGCCGCTTCGGCGAGGGCGGTGAAAAAGAGACCGTGAGCGTCGATCTGACGATGGTTCCACGTCTCGGGCCGCCCTTCCACCATGACGTCGTCGAGTGTCGGAGAACGGCCGTTGAAGCGGATATGCGGCATCGCCATCTGGTCGAGGGCCAGCGACGGATCGGCGATGACGGCCTCGAAGCGCCCGATCTGCGCCGGGGTGGCGTAGTAATCCCAGAGAGCAAGCAGGAGCCGGCGTGCGTCGGTGCGTCGTCCGGGATCGCGAGCCAGGGCGTAATACACCCAGACGTTGTCGCGAACCCAGATGGCGTCATAGTTGGTCGTATCGGCTTCGCCTTCAGCCGTGCGCGTGGCGGCAGGGGCGAAACCCCGCGGGTTCAGCTCGATGCGCAGATGCGGCGCGAGCGCGGCGCGGATCTCGGCGACCAGGCCTTCATCGAGCGGCCGGGCGACCCATTCGGCCACGGTGTCGTTGAACACCTTGATGAAGATCCCTTCGGGCGCCTGCACATCCCGGCAGGCAGCCGGACCGCCCATCGCGGCCTTGCGCAGGGCAAGAGCTCCCGCCGTGTTTCCTGATTCCGCCGTCACGGGAGTGGACGCATGGAACAGCAAACCGAGAAGCGTCAAGGCGAAGATCTTCTTCAGGCTAGGCCGCACGTGAGCTGATGCGCTGATCGTCACTGGTGTCCTCCGGCATCGTATTTTTCACGCGCCCCTGGCGGCATGCCTTCGAAGGCGCGATCATCGCCACCCTCTTCCCGCTCTATTCCCTCTTGCGTTTTCGCGGCATGTGAGTCAGGGTGCAGGCCGAACGGCGATGCTTCTTTGAATGTATCAGAACATTCCGGCGTTCGGGAGGAAAAATGACGCTGCGCTGGGAAGCGGTGTTTTTCGGGGCCATTCGTTGCCCGAGGAGGCTCGGACATTGTACAATCCGAATTGAATACCCGCAGGAACGGAAGGAGATCATCCCGATGGCAACATTCCGCACGACTCATGGTGCTCCGGAGCATCGCTCGACGCTGGCGGGCGCCGTCCTTTGTATCGCAGTTGCCCTTCTGTTCTGCATCACCGCGCTTCCGGCCACTTCGGAGGCGTTCACCCGGCTTCCGCTGAACACGGAGTTGCAAAGCGTGTTCACCTCTTTCCCGGCCGCTGATGCGAACATTCTCGCACGCACCCGCCTCCTCACCGGCAACGAAGAGTCCTGGTATGCGCGGTGGCACATGCTCGAGTCGGCCCGCGAATCGATCGTTTCCACGTATTTCATCGTCGATAACGACATCTTCGGCTGGTCCTTCCTCGGCCTCCTTCAGAAGAAAGCGCGGGAAGGCGTGAAGGTGAAACTGATGATCGATGCGCGCTTCCTGCGCGGCGCCCGCAAAATCGGGGATTTCGATGAACTCGAAGAGCTCGCCCGCATGCCCGGCGTCGAGGTGCGGCTGTACAATCCCGTCGGCCGTTCCCTCCTCCACGTGTTCCAGGACCTCCGCCAGGTCCTGCTGTCGAACCACGACAAGATCATCATCATCGACGGGAAGCTCGCCATGACGGGCGGTCGCAACATCGGTGCCGATTACTTCGCCCAGATGGGCGAGCACGATAATGTATTCCGCGATATGGATCTGGTCCTCGAGGGGCCGAACGTCGTGAAGCAGTTGCAGCGTGCCTTCGACGAGGAATGGATCATGCTCCGGACCGTCCCGGTCAAACCGGATCTCGTGAACCTGCGCGACCAGACGGCGAAGCTCGACCTGGCCTACCGCGTCATGAGCCGATACATGCAGGGGCGCGGCCTGTATGCCGGCGAACCGGAGCTGGATGGCGGCCTGAAAAAGCAGCTCACCACCTATGCTCGTGAGATCGTGAAATACAAGAGACTCTCCGGGTATGCTTCCTTCGAACTGTTCCGCGGTGAGCGGCTGAAGCCGGTGAAGATCCTCGACAAGCACTCGATGCTTGGAACCCGCGAGGATATCGGCCCCAACCTGATCCGCTTGATCGATGCCTGCAAACACCAGATCCTGATCCAGAACGCCTACGTCGTCCTCTCGCCCGATGCCGAAAAGGCCCTCGTCCGCGCCGCGGCGCGCGGCGTGAAGATCGTGCTCAACACCAACTCCGGCGAATCGACGAACCACGGCTCGACCGTCGCGTTCTTCATGAACGACTGGAAGCGCCTTCTCGCGACGATGCCCGGCGCGCGCATCCTTGTATTCCCCGCAGGCAGCCCCTGCCTGCACACGAAGGCGTTCGTTTTCGACCGGCAGGTCACGGTCGTCGGCACGTACAACCTCGACCCGCTCAGCGACGTGGTGAACTCGGAAGTGGTCGCCGTGATCCAGGATTTCCCCTTCAGCGAGATGACCGCCCAGCGCATGGAGCGGCAGTTCGGGGAATGTCTCGAATACAAGATCGATCTGCGGCCCGACGGCAGTATCAGAACCGTTTTCGGCCCTGAGAGTCATACTTCGGCCGAGATGATGAAAAAACTGAACCGCCTCCGCAAGTTCCAGTGGATCCGGCCCCTGATCTGAACCGGCGCGGAGGGAACGGTCTCATGCGACGTTGGCTGGCCGTGACGCGCCAGCTCGCCGCCTCGTATCTCCAGATGGCGCTCGCCTACCGGGGCATGATGATCCTGTGGGGATTCCAGATGCTCCTGATGCCGGCGGTCCTCCTGAGCGCCTGGCTGTCCGTCGGCAAAAGCGCAGGTTCTGCATATAGCGATAGTGATTATATATTATATTATTTATCCATGCCGCTCCTGATGAACCTGACCGACTGTTGGACCGTCCACACGTTCCCAGAACAGGTTCGCGACGGGTCACTGAGCCGCTCGCTGCTGAAGCCCGTCCATCCCCTCTGGCTGCATGTGCTCGAGAATCTCACCCACAAATCGATCCAACTGCTGATGATGATCCTGCCGCTGGGCTTCCTGTTCTGGCTGTTCCACGACCGTCTCCCCTCTCTCGATCTCGGCCCCGCCCGGATCGCCGCCATCGCGTGCACCATCGGGCTTGCGATGGCGCTCCGGTTCGTCCAGTCGACGGCGCTGGCGATGACGGGTTTCTGGATCGAGCACGTCGAGACGCTGAACCTGGTGCTGAACCAGGGGATCTGGGCCCTGCTGGGCGGGATGATCGTTCCGGTCGAGACGTTTCCGCCGGTCGTCAAGACGATCGCGAGCCTGCTTCCCTACCGGTATTCGCTGAGCTTTCCCATCGAGGTGCTCCGTGGCCGGATGAGCCCGGAAGCCGTGATCGCCGGGGTAGTCACGGCCACGGCCTGGATCCTGGTTTTCCTCGTGGCCGGCCGTTTCCTGTGGCGACGCGGGCTGCGCCGGTTCACGGCGTACGGGGGCTGAACGATGCGACGCCATCTCCGCATCATCCTGCAGTTCTGGAAAGCGCATCTGGTGCAGGCGCTGGAGTATCGCACCAGCTTTCTCTTCGGCCTCGTCGCGAACGGTCTCGACTTCCTGTTCGGCCTGCTGCAGTATTGCCTGTTCTTCACGGTCGCCGACGCCGTCGCCGGCTGGGACATGCCCCGGATGCTGGCGTTTTACGCCGTGTTCATGACGGTGTTTTCGCTCCATTTCATCCTGCTGTACCCGAATCTCGAGTCCGCCGGCCGGCTGGTGAACACGGGCCAGCTCGATCTGGTGCTGACGAAACCGGTTTCGGCCCAGGCGCTTCTGTCGTTCCGGGCCCTCTCGTTCGAGGAGTTCGGCAGCTTTTTCACCGCCCAGGCCCTGCTGGCGTGGCTCATCCTGAGCGGACGGATTGCCGTAGGGCCGGCCGAGATCGCCGCCTACCTAGTCGCGATCACGTGCAGCCTCTGCCTGATCTACTGCCTGTTCCTCTTCCTGCTGGGGCTCGCCGTGCGGATCGAGAAGCTGCAGAACATGTCGGAGCTGCTCTGGAGCGTTTTCAGCCTCTGCCGGTATCCGTCCGACATCTATCCCGCCTGGGTCCGCCGGCTGTTCCACCTCGCGATCCCCATCGCGTTCGTCACGACGGTGCCCGCCCGCGCCCTCGCGGCCGGCGAGTCGCCCTCCGTCCTCCTCTTGGGCGTAGCCATGACCGTAACGCTGCTCGCCGCCTCGACGCTGTTCTGGCGCAAGTCTCTTGCCGGCTACACCTCCGCCGGCGGATAAAATGTGCGCACCAGGAAGCACCGAAGCTTTCCGGGCGGACAGGTTGACCGCGTGGCAGGGCGAGAGTATGATCTGTCGTATATCATGTCAGACACCGGGAGACCCACGTCATGAGCAGCACCGTCAAGTCACAGAATCTTTCGATCATGATGACGGATATTCAGGGCTATTCAACGACGGCGGCCCACAGTTCCCGCGAGGAGATCGTGACGCTGATCAGGCGTCACAATCAGCTCATGGTGCCGGTCATCGAGTTTTACGGCGGCAAAATCGTCAAATCCATAGGCGATGCTTTTTTATGCACGTTCGTCAGCGCGACGGACGCCGTCATCTGCAGCATCATCATCCAGCTCCTGCTGCGCGAGTACAATGCCCGCCAGAAAAACGAGAGCCTGAAACTCAACCTGCGCGTGGTCGTCCATTCCGGCGACGTCTCGATCGAAGGGAACGACATTTTCGGTGACGCGGTGAACGTCACGGCGCGCATGGAAACCCTCCCCTGCTTCCCCGGCGGCTCGATCGGCATCAGCGAGATCACGTATCTGCTGATGGACAAGAACGAGATCACCGTCGAGAACCTCGGCCTCCAGGAGCTGAAGGGGCTCCCGCACCCCGTCAACGTCTATCGCATCCCGCTCGAGAAGCAGAAACTGACGACGCTTCCCACCCATCTTCTCGAACTCGTCGAACAGGTGATCGCGGGCAAGGCGGGCACGTCCGCAGGCGGAACGGCGGCCGAGTGGAAGAAGTCGATCGTCGGGTTCCTCAAGGAGAAGAACTGGGGCGACAACCTCGGCAACATCAAGGAAAACCTCGGCCAGAACCTCGGAAAGGTGCAGAAACAGCTTGGCCAGAACATCGGTCAGGTTCAGCGCCAGCTCGTCCAGACCTTCGGCCAGAAAACGGTTCTCGAGCAGAACAAGGGGAAAGCGCTCTCGGATGCCTCGCTGACGACACGCATGAAATGTTTCGTCATCGATCTGCTGGTCATCGGGCTGCTGGCGTTTCTCTTCAAATTCGGGTGGTGGCCCGTCCAGCGGATCGTATTCGGAGCCGTCTCCATCACCTCCCAGGAGTATTACAAACTCCCCGCGGCCGAACGTTCGAACTACGAGGACCTGACCCGTTCGGACGGCACGTATTACCGGAACAAAGGCTGGATCGAGTGGCTGACGGATCTGAACATCCACCTTCCGATCATCCCTGTCATTCTCTATTTCGGGATTTTCTGGTATTTCAAGGGTGCCTCGCCCGGACAAATCGCCGGCCGGTCGGCCGTCGTCACCACGGAGGGGCACCCGCTTCCGATCGATCTCGCGCTGAAACGGGCCGTCCTTTTCGTTTTCCTGGTTCTCCCGGCCGGGATCGGCGGTCTGGCCATCTTCATCGGTGACCGGCAGACCATCTGGGACAAGCTCTGCTCAACCCGCGTCGTCGAGTAATCCCGCTCACTCCCCCCCAGGGCTTCTACACTCGAAAGGGGCGTTCCGTCTTCTGCGCCAGTCCCGATGCTCGGTTGGGCGGAGCGCCAGAACGTCGCCTGCGAGGGAGCACTGGCCGTCTGTCAATCCTGCGCACCCCATTTCCCGGAATAAAAAAATCCCGGAAGGAACGGAGTTCCGTTCCAACCGGGATTGCTTTTCCTGCTGGAATTACTTGCCGGCGGCGGGAGCAGCGGCATCAGGAGCCGGGGCAGCGGCCGGGGCCGGAGCGGCGGCGTCAGGAGCCGGAGCAGCGGCCGGAGCCGGAGCGGCGGCGTCAGGAGCCGGGGCAGCGGCCGGAGCCGGAGCGGCGGCGGCGTCAGGAGCCGGGGTCGCGGCCGGAGCCGGAACGGCAGCGGCGTCAGGAGCCGGGGTCGCGGCCGGAGCGGCGGCGGGGGCCGTCGTGGCCGGAGCGGGCTGCTGGGCGGGCTGGGGCTGACCACCGCCACAACCGACGAGCGCCATGGCACCAACGAACAGAACACCAAGAATCATCTTACGCATGAATGAGATCTCCTTTCGAGATTAACTACCTTGATTGACCAAACCGCCCGGCATCGCCGTCGCCGAAGCGACTGAGCCGGCCGGCAGTTTCCCTTCGGATTCGAGTTTGGCTTTACGGGCTTTCCTGGACTCGTTGAGGACGGGATTCCAGTCCAGAGTGAGCCGGTTATCCTTGAACAGCCCCTTCACCACGTATCCCGGTCGGATTTCGATCTCGATGGCCGCTTCCTTGCGGCGCAGGATGTATCCGCGCTTCGTCGACAACAGGCCGAAAAAATTGCAGACCTGATCGGGAACGGTCTCGAGCGTCATTTCGACATGGCCGCGCAGTTCATCGCGCTCCGGAGTGAGACGTTTGCCATAGGGGGGGACGTCCAGATACCGGACCATGTCACCGTCGAACAGTGCGATATAGTACCGCTCGACGTACACCCCATACCCAAACCAGATCGCGATGCCGCCGACGAGGAGCAGAATCAGAAGACCAAGTCCCTGTCCGCGTCTGTGTCGGCCGAAACGGGTTTCAGACATACGCAAACACCCTACTACAACGCCCTTCCGGATGCAAGAAAAACCTTCGGGGTACAGACAGCGCCGGCCGCTCCCCTAGCGGAGGCGGCCGGCGCGATTCCCCGGAATTCGGCTTCAGTTCTTGTTTTTCAGGATGATTCCACGCAGGGGCGGAACATTGTAGGTGCCGCGGGCGGTCGTGATCCCCTTGTCGTCGACCTTTTCGCCGTTGCAGACGACGATCCAGTCGTTCCCGTCGGGGAGGTTGAAGGTGATCCAGTCGTTCGAATCGCTGTTCATCAGCACCAGCAGGTCCGTCTTGCCTTTCAGCAGATACCCAAGACCGCGGTGGTTGGCCGGCTGGAGCCAGTCGATGTGCTGGCCGTTCAGGGCCGTCGCATGACGGAAGTTCTCGTATTTCATGCGCAGCCCGATCAGGCCCTTGTAGAACTCGTAGACATCCTGGTTGGCCTTCTTCTCGTTCCAGTCGAGCCAGTTGATCGCGTTGTCCTGGTCGTAGGAGTTGTCATTGCCCTTCTTGGAGCGCATGAACTCCTGGCCTTCATGGATCATCGTGATGCCCTGGGACGTCAGCAGCGCCACCGCACCGAGCCGGAACCGGTCCTTGTTGCCGCGCAACAGGTCGGAAAGCGTCGCGCCGTCATGGCACTCGATATAGTTCACGCTTTCGGAAGGCTTCGCGGACCACCAGAAGCAGGAGCCGGCAAGAACCGTCATGACCGCGTTCCGATCGCCGTTTCCGTTGATGAAGCCGCGGATCTTCTCGCGGAAGTCGTCGTTCCACTTGCCCAGCTTCGTGTTGCGGAAGTCGCTCTTGCCCCACTGGTTCCGCTTCCAGTCGGCGGCCCACGGCTCGGCAACGACGATCGCCGAAGCCGGCAGCTCGTTCATGATCGCCGACATCGTGTCCTTGTCGAGAATCGTTCCCAGGTCGAATCGGAACCCGTCGACGTGATACTCGCGCATCCAGTATTTCAGGCTGTCGAGAATCAGTTTGCGGGTCATCGGGTTGTCGGAGCGGAACTCGTTTCCGCAGCCGGTGCCGTTCCAGTAATACTTCGGGTTATCGGTGAGCCGGTAGTAGCCCGGATTGTCGAGCCCCTTGAAGTTGATCGGCAGCCCGCGCTCATCCCCTTCGGCGGTGTGGTTGTACACCACATCCATGATCACGGCGATGCCGGCCCGGTGCAGACCGTTGACCATCTGCTTGAATTCGCGGATCGCTTCTCCGTTCTTCCCGGTCGCATAGGAAGTTTCAGGGGCGAAAAAGTGGCTCGTCATGTATCCCCAGTGGTTGGGGTGGCTGGCGAAGTTGTTATCGAACTCCTGACAGGGAAGCAGCTCGACGGCGTTCACGCCGAGGTCCTCGAGATGGCCGAGCACCTTGTCCGTGCCGCGCCCCTCGAGAAGGCCCAGATAGGTACCCCGCTTGGCTGCGGTTACGCCCGACGAGGGATGGGCGGTCAGATCCTTGACGTGCATCTCGTAGATCACCAGATCCTTGGCCTGGGGGGTCTTGAAGCCGTCGTCGGTCCATTTGAAGGTGAACAGATCGGGAGCAGGCACGAGACTCTTGCCGTCATGGTTGTGATTCACGAGGGCGTAGGGGTCGGAGAGAAGGCGCTTCGGATCGAACAGATGGCCGTCGGTCGACGGGCCGTCGGCCGCGTAGGAGTACCAGGAGCCTGACACGTCCTTGTCGATCGTGTATTTCCAGATGCCGTTCGGGTCCTTTTTCATCGGGAACGCCGTGCCGGTCGTATCGCCAGGCTTTTTGAACAGCACGACATTCACTGCGGTCGCGGCGGGGGAATACACTTCGAAGCTGGTCTTGCCGTTCACCACCTCGCAGCCGAGCATGCCCGGAGCGCCGCGCGAAGCAGTCCGGGAAGCGGTCGGCCGTGCCGCGCGGCGTGCACGCTCGACAAGCGGCTCTGCGGCAGTCGGCGTGCGCTGACCGGCATCGGCGACGAGCCCCATCACCTCATCGAGGCAGGGCCGGTAGGCCGGGCTTTCGCTGCGCGCCAGAAAGTCGAGGCGGCCGGAGAGAAGCTGAAGTCCCTGGCGGTAGGCATCA
>DAOOQQ010000041.1:0-40374 GCA_035388825.1 Candidatus Ozemibacteraceae bacterium | reverse complement strand
CCCCCGCCCCGGCCGCCCCACGCGCCACCGCGAACGCGGTCGGGAGGAAGGGCAGCGGGCTGAAGAAGGGAACCGCGTTCGCGGTGGCGCGTGGGGCGGCCGGGGCGGGGGAGGCTGGGCGCGGTCGGGGCGGCCGGGCCGGTGCGGATGCCGTCGAGGAGGCCGGTTCCCAGATGCGGACCAGGACGTCCCTTGCGAGGGAGCCTTCCTTGGTCTTCGTGTTGTAGCGGAGTTCGCGGCCGGTGATGATCATGTCGTCCTTCCAGAGGGTGACGGGCAGGGCGGTGAACAGTTCGTCGCGCGAGAAGATGAACCGCATCTCCTCGCCCCGATACCGTTCCCGGGTCGATGTGTGCAGCCGCACATCGCCCCAGAGGCGCGCCTCGAACGGGTTCTTCATGCCCCACGAAGCCACGAGTTCGCCGGTTTTGGTCGCGACCATCCTGTCGAAGAAAAATGCATGTATCGTCGAAGCCGTCATGTTGTTCTGTGAATCATCCATATCTACCACATCCGCATACATCGTGGCATGTTCGAAACCGGCCTCGAGCTCATCGAACTTCACGTTCGTCAGGCGCATCTTCTGGCGGGCATACCGGCTCTGGACGTCCTTCTCGAGGTCGGTGCTGCTGAAGAAGATGATGCCGAGAAATCCCGCGAAGAGGAGGCCCCAGAACCAGAAGGTCATGTAGAACGGCTGTTTCATGCCCTGCGTCCCAGATCTGCGTGTTCATACCGCTCATGGAACCAGACCCAGAGATCGGGCCTTCGCCGGAAGGCCGCTTCGTATCTGGCCACGTAGGCCGCGATGCGATCGGGCATGGGGGCTTCCGTCGGGTACGCAACGGGCGGCTCGAACCGGATGTGGTGGCGGCCGGCGTCGTCACGCTCGATGAATACGGGAATGATCGGCGCGCCCGATCGCTGCGAAAGCAGAATGGGGGTCGGGTAGAACGAGGCTTCGCGGCCGAAGAAGGTGGTCAGATAGCCGCGTTCGCGGGCGTTCAGGTCGGCGAGCACGCCGATGATGCCGTTTTTGCGGAGGGTGCGGAGGGAAGCGGCGAGGTTGTGGTCCATCAGGATCCGGACGCCGCGGTTTTCGCGAAAACTGTTCATGAACTCGGTCATGCGGTTGACGGCCTGGGGCCTGGCGATCGCGTAGATCGGATAGCCGAGCCTGGCCATGGTGTAGCCAATCAATTCCCAGCTGCCGAAATGGCTGGCGAGGAGAACGATGCCTTTTCCCTGCGCAAGGGCAGCGTCGAGGTGCTCCCGGCCGGTGACGGTGATGAACGAGGGGTCCGCCTCGAGGAGCTGTTCGTAGAAAAAAATTTCGAGCAGGCTCCGTGACTGGTTTTTTTCTATGCCTTCAAGAATAGAATCTCGACGGTCCGCGAACTCGGCGGGAAGGAGTTCGGCGGCGCGCTGCATCTGCTTCCGGAACACGAGTCGCATCGCCTTGCGCAGCAGCCGGGCAAGGCGCGGAACGACGCGCGGGGGAAGCCGCACGAGCCCGCGATACAGCATCTCGACGAGCCATGCGCGCGCGTTCCTTCGGAACGCCTTGAACCGGTCACGCCAGGTATTCGTCAACCAGAGCCTCCAGGCGCCCCTGGTGCATGAGCATCAGGTCGACGGCTTCCCGGACGGCCCCTTTGCCGCCGTCCGAGCCGAGCACGAAATCCGCATGCAGCCGGACCACCGGGTGCGCGTCGGCTGGGGCGAAAAACAGGCCGGTGCGGCGTTTCGCCGGCAGGTCGTTGAAATCGTCGCCGATGAACGCAACCTCCTCGGGTTTCAGGCCGCGGCGGGCGATGATTTCCTCGATGACCGCGGCCTTTCCGCTCACGCCCTGGTGGAGTTCGTCGAACTTCAGCTCGCCGGCGCGCCGGGAAAGCGCTTCGGAACTGCGCCCGGTGACGGCTCCGCAGAGGTTGCCGGCTTTGCGCCAGAGAGCGAGGCCCATCCCGTCTTTCGTCGAGAAGAACTTGAACTCGTCGTGGCCGTTGCCGAGGGCGATCCGCCCGTCGGTCAGGACGCCGTCGCAGTCGAAGAGCAGAAGTTTGATGCGCGCGCAGGCGCGCTGAAAATCAGTCGTGTTCATCATGGCGGGGTGACAAGGTTATACCAGAATGCGGCATGCCTGTAAACGAACCCTCTGAAAATTCGGGTTTCTCCCTTCTCGGGGAGCGTGACACCGGAGAGCCGCTCTCGTGTCCGGAGACTCCGGACGTGTCGCGAGTGCGAACGCGCCGGTCATACATGATAAAATATATTATAACATCGGTGCCGGGTTGTGAGGCATGCCATGTCCGGGATATCATGCGTCGCGGTCGGGACGGACAGGCTTCCTTCACGCATTTACAAACATTTACTTTTTTTCACGGGGCGTATTCGCAATAATGGGCAGCGTTCTGAGGTGAACGGAAGAAGAGCCAGGCCATGAAACGAATCCTTGCACTAGATGATGACTGTGAGCTTTGCGAGCTGCTTTCGGAGTTTCTGACCAACGAGGGGTTTTCGATCGAAACCTGTCGTGAGCCGGCGGCGTTTTTGGAGCTGCCGTACGGCACGGCATTCGATCTGCTCATCGTCGATGTCATGCTGCCGGGAATCGATGGCTTCGAGGTTCTCCGGCGGGTCCGGGCGACATCGCGAGTGCCCGTGATCATGCTGACCGCACGAGGGGAGGAACAGGACCGAGTGCGCGGTCTGGAACTCGGGGCGGATGATTACCTGCCCAAACCGTTCAGCCCCAGAGAGCTGGTCGCCCGCATCCGGGCGATCTTTCGCCGGCTCGAACCGTCGGGAACGCCCGGAAATGAAGAAGTTCTGCAGGTCGGTGATCTCCGGATGCACATGAACAGCAGGAAAGTGTTCCGCGGCACCGAGGAGATCGGTATCACGCAGATCGAGTTCCATCTTCTGGAGCTGCTGATGCGCTCCCCGGGCCAGCCCGTCAGGCGGCAGGATCTCGCTCTGCAGGCCCTCGACCGGACGCTTACCTACGAGGACCGCAGCCTCGACATGCATATCAGCAATCTCCGCCGGAAGGTCGGAAGCAAGACCGCCAAGGGCGAGCTCATCCAGACCGTCAGAAGTGTCGGCTACATGATCGCGCTCCTGCCGAACGTCGAGCCATGAAGCGTTTCCAGGGCATGGGCATCTTCACGCGGATCGTGATCTGGTTTCTGATCACCAGCGGAGCGATCCTTGTCGTCCTGAGCGGACTGCTCATGCATGTGCATGCCCGGGCCGAAAACGATCGGCTGGCGATGTGGAGCGACTTCATGGACGAGCAGGGCCGGCTGCTTGCCGGCCTGCATGAAAAACTCCCGGACCAGACCGTCGATGAGCTCGAAAACCTCAAGCTGATCCCCCTGTTTCTGTATGATTCAACCGGCAGGCTTCTCTTCGCGCCGAAACGGCTGAGGCACCTTTCACGCGCGGAGGAAGAGAAGGAGCGGGATGACGTCATTCACAAGCTGGGAGCGCTTGTTCCCCAGGTGAAAACCGCTTCCGAAGCGTATCAATCATTCACGATCCTGGGGGAAAGCTATCTTGCCCGGCGGCTCGATGCCGGAGTGTCCGAACCGACCCGCACGACGCGGGAAGTGGGCCGGCGGCGCCCGGATGGCGCAGTCCAGCCGGACCCCAGGACCGTCTTTTTGCGGTTGAAGGGGAAATCCCTGCTCGATCTGCGGGGACTGTTGCTGGATGAGCGCATCGGCTGGTGGGTGGCTTTCATTGGCCTGATCATCGGATTTCTCTGCTTCTGGCTCACCCGCTCGTTCGTCAAACCGATCGTCGAGTTTCAGCGGACAAGCAGGACCATTGCCGAGGGGCGGTTCCATGCCCGTCTTCCGGCGGAACTGACCGGCCGTTTCGACGAGCTCGGGGCCCTGGCGGCCGATTTCAACTCGATGGCCAGCAGGATCGAAGCCACGATCAGGGACCAGCAGCAACTCCTGTGGGATGTTTCCCATGAATTACGGACCCCATTGACCCGCGTGGGACTGGCTCTCGAGCTGATTCGCCAGGCTCAACCCGAGCATCGGGAGCGGCTGATCGGGAAGATGGAGCGCAACGTCGTCAAGCTGAACGGGCTTTTACAGCAGATTCTCGATTTCGCGCGGCTGGGCGGGAACGCCGACATGGTGGTGGAAAAGAAGCCCGTTCTTCTCGGACGCCTGATCGAGACCGTTGTCGACGATGTCGGCATCGAGGCAGACGCGCATGAACAAACGATAACAGTTGTGCCCTGGCCCAGGGATGTCGTCGTCGAGGGGGCGGAAGAGCCCCTACGCAGGGCTGTCGAAAACGTCCTGCTCAATGCCATCCGGCACACGCCGGCAAAAACGGGGATCCGGGTGAGCCTGAACGCGGATGATGCATCCCGGATGGCCGTCATCACGGTTTCCGATTCGGGCAGGGGCGTGCCGGCCGATGAACTGCCGAAGCTGTTCACGCCTTTTTTCCGGGGATCGGAGACCGCCGATGAACCCCCGGGCGGGTTCGGGCTTGGTCTGGCCATTGCCCAGCGCGCGTTTCAGGCGCATGGCGGGCGGATCACCGCAAAAAATGGCGAGGGCGGCGGATTGATGGTCGAGATGCACATCGGTTTTCAGGGATATGAAACCGCCAAGCATAAATAACTATACAAATAGAAAACTGGCTGTCCCCCGGACGGGAGAAGCTGGAATGACGAAAGGGACACCATGAAACGCGTTCTCTTCTACCTCGGAGTTGTAGCAGTGGTGGCGACGGTCGTGTATTTCACGATCCAGGCGACGTGGCGGTCCGGCAAGGCCCCTGCCAGGCGCGGCTCCGGAGGCGCGGTAGCCGTTGCCGTCGAAGTCGCCCCCGTTCAGAAAAAGGACATGGCCGACGAGGGGCGTTTCACGGGATCGCTTCTGCCGAGATCCCGCTTTGTCGTGGCTCCGAAAGTGGCGGGGCGCCTGAACAAACTCGCCTGCGACGTTGGTGATACGGTCTCCCGCGGCCAGGTTCTCGCGGAGATCGAAGACGAGGAGTTCGTTCAGGATGTCGCCCAGGCCGAAGCCGACCTCGCGATCGCACGGGCCACCCTGACCGAGAGCATGGCGATGCTGGATATCGGCCGCCGCGAGTTCGAACGCGTGAAGGCCATGCGCCAGCAGAAAGTGTCATCCGAAGCAGAAGTCGATGCCGCGCAGGCCCAGTACAAGAGCCGTGAGGCAAAGACGGAGGTCAGCAAGGCCCAGGTGCTCCAGAAGGAAGCCGCCCTGAAGACCAGCCGGATCAGGCTCGCCTATACGAAGATTCAGGCACTGTGGGACGAAACCACGCCCACGCGGCTTGTCGGCGAGCGGTTTCAGGATGTCGGAGCCATGCTTTCGGCCAACACGCCGATTCTCTCGCTGCTCGACATCCGGATGGTGATCGCCGTCGTCGAAGTCGTCGAGCGGGATTATTTCCGGATTCACGTCGGCCAGGAGGCGCTCATCACCACGGGCGCCCTTCCGGGGCAAACCTTCCGGGGGAAAGTCGTCCGCATGGCGCCTGCTCTCGATGCGGAAACACGCCAGGCGCGGGTCGAGATCGAAATTCCGAATCCGGATCTCCTCCTCAAGCCGGGCATGTTCGTGCGGACCCAGATTCAATTCTCGCAGCACCCGAACGTTCTCGCCGTTCCGGCGTCGGCCATCGTGAGCCGGGAAGGGGCGAAGGGCGTTTTCCTGATCGACCGGGAAGGCCAAAAGGCTGTCCTGACACGGGTCGAGACCGGGATCACCCAGGGGGATTTCGTGGAAATAGCCTCACCCACGCTCGTTGGAGACGTCGTCACCATGGGGCATCACCTTCTCGAGGATGGGTCGCCCGTTCTCATCGCCGGTGCAGAGGCAGACAAGCCGTCCGGCCGGAAAGAGGCGAAGTAGGCCATGAATCTCTGGACAACGGCTGTCAACCGTCCGATCGGCACGACCATGCTGACGCTCATGGTCGCCGTGTTCGGACTGGTTTCCCTCTACCACCTTCCCATCGATCTCATGCCGGATATGACGTATCCGGTCATTTCCCTCTCGACCAAGTATGCCAACGCCAGTCCGGTCGAAGTGGAAACGCTGATCACGCGGCCGATCGAACAGGCGCTCAGCGCGGTTCCCGGTGTCGACGAGATTTCCTCCGAGTCCACCGAAGGCAACAGCCGGGTGCGGGTCTCGTTCAACTGGGGAACCGATCTGGATGCCGCGGCCAACGACATTCGCGACAGGATTGACCGCATCATCGCCCGTCTTCCCGAAGACGTCGAGCGGCCGACCCTCCGGAAGTTCGATCTCTCGGCGACCCCGATTCTGATGATGGGCGCATCGGCGAGACTCGATCCCGTCCAGCTTCTGAGGCTGATCGAAGACCAGGTGAAATACCGGATCGAGCGGATCCCCGGCGTGGCTTCGATCGACATCCAGGGCGGGCGCAAGCGGGAAATCCATGTCAACCTGCTTCCCGAGCGGCTCAAGGCGTTGAATATCCGCGTCGACCAGGTCGTCACCCGCCTGAAGCAGGAGAACCTCAATCTCCCGGCGGGCATCATCGAAGCGGGCAATTACGAACTCACCGTGCGAACCCCCGGCGAGTTCTTCCGGGTCGACCAGATCAACGATATCGTCATTCTCGAGAGCGGCGGGTCCCGCGTCAGGCTCGGCGAAATCGCCCGGGTCGAGGACCGATGGGAGAAGGCCCGCCAGGTCATCCGCATCAACGGAGAGCCCGGGGTGCGCATCTCCGTCAACAAGCAGTCAGGGAAGAACACCGTCGAGATCGCCGACGCGGTCCTGGCCGAGATGAAAAAAATCAACCAGGATATCCCCCAGCTCAAACTGACGACGATTACGGATAGTTCGAAATATATCAAGAGATCTATCAATAACGTCAGTTCGTCGGCCGTGGAAGGCGGCTTCCTCGCCGTGGTCATTCTGCTCATCTTTCTCGGTGACCTCTGGAGCACGTTCGTCATCGCCATCGCCATTCCGCTTTCGATCATCGCGACATTCGCCCTGATGTATTACAACGGGTTCACCCTGAACATCATGTCCCTGGGCGGCGTCGCGCTGGGCATCGGCATGCTCGTGGACAACTCGATCGTGGTGCTCGAGAACATTTTCCGGCTGAGGGAGAACGGGCAGAAGCCGGTCGAGGCCGCCATCAACGGGACGGCCGAGGTCGGGGCGCCGATCCTGGCGAGCACGGCGACCACCGTCGTGGTGTTCCTGCCGCTGCTGTTCGTCGAGGGGATGACCGGGGTCATGTTCAAGCAGATGTCGTGGGTCGTGGGATTTTCGATCACCTGCTCGATTTTCGTCGCCATCACGATCGTTCCGATGCTTGCCGCGCGATTCATCCGGATCACGGAAAAAGGGTCGGGCGAGAAGCCGCCGGTGCTGGCGTCTCTGGCACGGCGATTCATCGGGTTTTTCGAGCGGCGATACCTCGAGATTCTCGGACTGGCGCTGCGCTGGCCGAAGATGGCCGTCGCGTCCGTCCTGACCGTGCTCGGCCTCACACTCCTCTTGATTCCCGGCATTCCGGCCGAGTTCATGCCCACCGCCGACGAAGGCGAAGTGCGCGTGACGGCGGAAATGGAAGTCGGGACACGCCTTTCCCTCGTCGAGGAAAAGATGGTGGAGGTCGAAGCCCGTATCAGAAAAGCCGTTCCCGAACTTACCGACATCGTGTACAGCGTCGGCCAGGGTGGGGGCGGCGGAGGGGGAGGCCGCGGGGCGGTCAACGCCGGAGAAATGCGGATTCCGCTGGTCAGCAAGGACAAGCGGAAACGCTCGAGTGCGCAGATCGCCTTCGAACTGCGAAAAATACTTGCTGATATTCCCGGCGTCCGGATCCGGACCCGCGAGGGCTCGGGCATGTTCATGATGCGGATGGGGGCCGGCACGGACAAAGTCCAGGTGCAGGTCCGCGGCAACAACCTCGAAACGGCGGACCGCCTCGCCAAACGGGTCGAGGGGCTGCTTTCCAAAATCGACGGGATTTCCGATATCCGGCTGAGCCGGGAGTCCGGTGCCCCCGAGCGGCTGATCTCCATCGATCGCCAGCGCGCGGCCGATCAGAAGCTCACCGTATCGAAAATCGCCGAGTATCTCGAAACGGTGCTTTCCGGTTCATCCGCCGGGAATTACCGCGACAGCGGGGACGAATACAGAATTCTGGTCAAGGGCGAAGAGCCCGAGCGGATGAACCTCGATGACATTCTCGATCTCACGATTCTGAATTCAGCCGGCCGGCCGGTCGCGCTGCGGAACGTCGCCTCCATCGTCGAGAGACAGGGGCCCATCCTGGTCGAGCGCATCGACCAGGAGCGCGTCGTCAACCTGACGGCCGATCCGGGGATTCGTTCCCTGGGCACGGTTCTCGCCGAGGTCGGGGAAATGCTGAAAAGCATTCCGCTGCCGAACGGGTTCAGTCTGAGTATCGGCGGCGATTACGAGGAGCAGCAGAAGTCGTTCCGGGAACTGCTGTTCAGTTGTATTCTGGCGGTGTTCCTGGTCTACATGGTCATGGCGATCCAGTATGAGTCGGTGCTCGATCCGCTGATCGTCATGATGACCGTGCCGCTTTCCACGATCGGCGTCATTCTGGCGCTGTTCATGACGGGAACGAGTTTCAACGTCCAGTCGTTCATCGGCTGCATCATGCTTGCCGGCATCGTGGTGAACAACTCGATCCTGCTCGTCGATCACTCCAACATGCTCCATCGCGAGCAGAAGATGCCCCTGCTTCCCGCGCTCATGGAAGCCGGCCGCGACAGGTTCCGGCCCGTGATGATGACCGCGCTGACGGCGATTCTCGGCCTCGTGCCGCTCGCCCTCGGATGGGGGGAGGGCGGCGAGGTCCAGGCCCCCCTGGGCCGCGTCGTCATCGGCGGACTGATCTGCGCCACCTTCATCTCGCTGGTCATCATTCCCGCCGTGTATGCTCTGTTCTACGCAAAATCCTCCCCGGAAGGTGAAGCCAATGCCTGAGAGAAACACTCTTCTTGCCTGCGCCATCCTCGTTCTCGGGATCTTCTCCGCCTCATCCGCGGCGGAACAGGAATTCCCGGCATCTGAAGCCGCCGATCTCGCGTCTGTGGCCTCGGCATCGGCTTTCGAACGGAGTCCGGGCGGTTCCGAAACGGTCGAACTCCCGGATCTCGTCGCGACCGGGCCGGTTGCCCTCCTGCTGCCGATCGCCTCCGAGTCCCTCGCGTTCGCATCGGAAACGGCCTCCATTTTCGCGTCGGCGATGCCCGAACCCGGGAAGTTCCTCAAGCTTGGACTGGGTGAAGCGGTGTTCTCTGCCCTGGAACGCAACCGTGGGCTCGCCGTCCAGCGGTTCGACGTCTCGGTGGTGAAAACCGCGATCGACGAGGAACGAGCCGCGTTCGATCCTGTTGTATCCGGATCGATATCGAATTCGGACCGGCTCGGCAAGCAGATCATGCAGACGGGGGCTCTTGGCGACAACGTCAGCAACAGGACGGACGGCACGATTGACGTGACCCGCCGTTCGCCTTCCGGAACGAGCACCTCCCTCTCCCTGACCGGCACCCGGACCCGTTCGGCGCGGGCGCCGAACCTGTTCGGCACGCGGATGGGCCTCGACATCACGCATCCGCTCCGCCGGGGCGCGGGAACGACCGTGAATATGATCGCGGTCAACCAGGCCAAACTCGATTTCCAGGCTTCGAAACACGAACTCGAAGGATTCGTGCTCGCCCTCGTCGCGGAGGTCGAGAAAAAATACTGGGACCTCTTCCTCGCGATGCGGGAACTGGACATCGTGCTCGAGTCGCATCGCCTGGCCGTCATGCAGCTCGAAGAAACGAACAAGAAGATCGCCCTCGGGAGCATTTCCGAGTCGGAGCTTGCGGCCGCCGAAGCCGAGGTCGCCCTTCGCGAGGAGGGGATCATCGATGCCCAGAGCCGTCTGGAGGCTTCCCGCATTGCTCTCCTCCGCATCGCCAACCCCGGATCGGGATCGTTCTGGGATTTCGATCTCGAGCTGACGGATGTTCCGGACATCCAGAACCCGGTGATAGCGAATGTCCGCGAGCATGTCGAGACGGCGCTCGAGAAACGGCCAGAACTTCTCCAGAGCAAGATTCTGCTCGACAAGGGCGAGCTGGATTGCGTCCAGACGAAGAATGGTCTTGTGCCGCGCCTCGATTTCTTCGTGACCCTGGGCAAATCCGGATACGCCGAGACCTTCGAAAAGAGCGCCACGGAGCTCGGCATGAAGGCCTACGATCTCGCCGCGGGGCTCGAGTTCGAACTCGAACCTGGTCGCCGGGCCGCCCGGATGAAGAATGAGCGGGCGCGTCTCTCGGTGGAGCGACAGAAAGAAGCCCTGCGGAATCTGCGGCAACTGGTTCAGGAAGAAGTGCTGAAGGCATATCTCGAAGTCCAGCGCTCCCAGCAGCAGATGAAGGCAACGGCCAAGACCGTCGAGAAACAGCAGGAGAAGCTCCGCGTCGAACAAATCAAGTTCAGCCTCGGGAAGACCACGGCGTTCCAGGTCGCCCAGGCGCAGCGTGACGTCGCCGACAGCCAGACGTCCCAGTTGAGAGCCCGTATCGGCTACATGAACGCCCTCAACGACCTGTGGAGATACGACGGCACGCTGTGCGAGCGTCTGGGAATCACGATCGACTCGGAGCCGCGCCCGGCCCCGTAACGCCAAAACAAGCCCGGGCGCGTCCGTTCCCGGAGTGGAGCGCCGGGGCCGTTTCTGGTATACTGCGCGATCCATGAAAGCGCTCATCGGGGCTTTTTTTCTCGCCTGGATGCTCGGCCTGCTCCTCGTGCCGATGGTCCGGAGGATGGCGATCAAGCTCGGGCTCGTCGACCGGCCCGGGTCACGCAAGATCCATCGCCATCCGGTTCCGCGTATCGGCGGCCTTGCGATCTACACCGCCGGCATCATGGGGGCGCTGCCGTTCCTGTCGGATGACATCAAGACGACGGGCGTCATGCTGGCCGGCACCTTCATCTTCCTGGTCGGCCTGATCGATGATTTGATCGATCTGCCCGCGAAAGTGAAGCTCGCCGGACAAATACTAGCCTGTATAATATTGGTTAGTTTTCAGGTCCGCATCGACTTCGTCACGGATTTCATCACCGGAAAGGGGCTCGTCGCGCTCGGTCTGCTGACGCTGCCGCTCACGTTCGCCTGGGTCATCGGCCTGACCAACACCGTGAACCTCGTCGACGGGGTCGACGGCCTGGCCGGCGGGATCGTGTTCATTGCTCTCGCGACGCTGATCGGGGTCCGGCTCCTGTCGCACCATACGCAGGATGCGGTCGTCATCGGCAACGTGCTGGTGCTGACGGCGGCGATCATGGGGGCCCTGCTCGCGTTCCTCCGATACAACGTGCATCCGGCCTCGATCTTCATGGGGGACTCGGGAGCCTACTTCCTGGGCTTCATGACCTCCGCGCTGTCGGTCGCCGGCGCCGCGAAAGGGACGATCCTGCTGCCGCTCGTGATCCCGCTGATCGCGTTCGGGCTGCCGGTGCTCGATGTCGTGTTCGCGATCCTGCGCCGGTTCTTCCGCAAGGTGCCGATCTTCCAGGCCGACAAGGAGCATCTGCATCATCATCTGCTCCGGCTCGGGTTTTCCCAGGCCGACACGACC
The DNA here is from genome assembly GCA_035388825.1 of Candidatus Ozemibacteraceae bacterium. Taxonomy (GTDB): domain Bacteria; phylum Muiribacteriota; class Ozemobacteria; order Ozemobacterales; family Ozemobacteraceae; genus MWAR01. Next base: position 28,703 of record DAOOQQ010000041.1, on the reverse strand, counting down.
CGGTTCATGTGGATGGTTTCGAGCTGTTTCGGTCTGCTCGCGCTCCTGATGGCCGATCTGCGACACCGGGGCCTCGAGGCGGCGATCCTCGCGGCGCTCGTCCTGCTGATCGCCGCCTGCGTCGTCTTTTTCGTCAACCGCACCCATGACAAGACCAGCCGTCACCTTCCGTAGCGTCCTGCTGCAGGATGCGGCGGTCGGCCACCTGCGCCGCTCGCTCGCCCGCAACCGGGTGGCCCAGACGTATCTGTTCACCGGCAGCCCGTCGGTGGGCAAGGGGCTGACGGCCCTGGCGTTCGCCGCGACGCTCCAGTGCCTCGAGTCGGGTGTCACGGACCAGAACGCCCTCCCGGAAGCCTGCGGCGGCTGTCTCTCGTGTCGGCGCATCGCGGCGGGCTCGCATCCCGACGTGACGACCGTCACGGTCCAGGGCAACGACATCCGCATCGACCAGGTGCGGCGTCTGCAGGAACTGGCCGTTCTCCAGCCGAACATGGGCCGGTGGCGGATCTTCATCATCGATCCCGCCGACCGGCTCAACGACTACTCGGCCAACAGCCTGTTGAAAATCCTCGAAGAAGCGCCTCCGCGGGCCATCTTCATCCTGCTCGCCGAGAGTCCCGAACGCGTGCTTCCCACGGTCCGGAGCCGCTCGGAACAGGTGGTGTTCCGGACGCCGTCCCACGAGGAAGCCCGGCGGGCCCTCGCCGATGCAAGCGGGAAGCCGGCCGCCCAGGCCGCGCGGTGCTATGCCCTTGCCGGCGGCGCGTTCGGAACGGCGTGGCGGCTGCTCGAGGCAGGGGTGCCCGAGGCGGCCGGCGTGATGGGGTTGAGGGCGGCACATGTGGCATATCTCGAGGCGCTCCTCGCGGGGGGCGCGGCGACGCGCGCGCGGCTCGAGGCGGCACCGTCGCTGGAGGCGGCCCTCCAGGAGCTCGAAGCGGCCCGTTCCCGGGTCGATCCGGGGCTGGCGGCGGCCCTGCATGCGTTCACGCGGGGCCTCGTCGTCGGCGTCGGCTTGCCGGCCGCGTTTCCGATCCTGTTCACCCGACTTTTCCTCGAGGCCGTCGAGTCGGTCCGCAAGGATCTGAAAAAGGAAGTCGACGCCCTGATCGCGAAGCAGAAACAGGCCTACAGCCCCGGTCTGCTGAAGGAGATCGAGGACCAGTGCGGCGCGGCGGTCTCGGGCTGGGCCGGCCGCCAGCCGGCTTCCCTGCTCGAAAGCCTCCTGCGGTGGTATGAAGACGCGTATCATCACGGATTCATCGAAGACGACGCTTGTCTCTTGAACCTCGACCGGAAAGACGATATCATGGCTGTCACCGCGGCCCGGGGACCGGCGTTCATCCATGCGCGCCTGCAGCTTCTTCATCATGGTCTCGAACTGCTGCGGCGGTTCGTCCAGCCCGCTCTGGTGCTGGAACATGTTCTTACTGACATCGGAGGACCGAGTACGTGAGCCGGTACGTTTCATTGCGTTTCAGAAAGCTGCCCACGGTGTGCTGGCACCTCGAGCCGCAGCTGGAGCTTTCCCCCGGCCAGAAAGTGGTTGCGAAGACCGTTCACGGCCAGGAAGTCGGGACGGTGCTCTCGGTCCTTCCCGAAAACACGGACCCTCGCACCCCGACCGAGCCGTTCGTCCGCGACATCCTTCGCGTCGTCACCGACGAGGATCGCGCCACGCTGCAAGAGATCTGCCGCAAGGAGCGCGAGGCGTTCGTGCGTTCCCGAGAGCTGACGATCCAGCACAAGCTCGAGATGAAGATGCTCAAGACCGAGTATTTCTTCGACCAGAGCCGTCTCATCCTGTATTACAAGTCGGATATCAAAGTGGACTTCCGCGATCTGCTCAAGAGCCTCGCGGGCGCCTTCCGGACGCGCATCGAGCTGCGTCAGATCGGGGTGCGCGACGAGACGAAGCTGCTGGGCGGCCTCGGCTGCTGCGGCAAAGAGGTCTGCTGCGCCCAGTTCATGACCCAGTTCACCCAGGTCTCGACCAAGATGGCGAAGGACCAGAACCTGAGCCTGAACCCCGTGAAGCTGTCGGGAATCTGCGGCCGGCTTCTCTGCTGCCTCGGGCATGAGTACGAGTATTACGCCTCGTTCCACGGCAAGTTCCCCAAGATCGGCGCCGAGATCGTCGTCGGGCCCGAGAAGGGCCGCGTCCTCGATCTCAACTACATCACCCGCACGCTGCTGATCGGCTACTGGGACCGTCGCAAAGTGACGGTCACGCTCGACGCCGTGAAGGGGCGCAAAGACCCGGCGACCGGCCGGAACATGTGGTGGATCCAGGAAGAGGGCCAGCCGGAACCGGATCTGAGCATCCTGTTCCAGCAGTTCGTGCCCCCGCCCGCAAAGGGGCGCGGCAAGGACCGGCCGCCGCGTGACGGAAAGCCCGGAGAGCCGGCTCGCCCGGCCCGGGAGGCGACCGAACGGGATCGCCCGCCCGCCGCTGCCGACGCAGCCTCTTCCCCCGCCGAGCCAGAGCTGACGGACTCCTCGGTGCCGGCCGAATCCGTCAGCGAGCTCGAAAAAATCGATGGAGCCGTCCCCGCACGGCCACGTCCGGAGCGGCGGAATGACCAGCCGCCGCGCGGCCCCGGCGGCCGCCCCGATCGCGGACCGTCACGACCGGGCGAGCCCCGCCCCCGCCGAGACCAGGAGCAGCGGCCCCGTAACGAGCGCCCCGACCGTGACCGCCGGCCGGGTGGCCTTCCGCGCGAGGGGCAGCCCCAGAATCCGGGTCCGCGTCCCAGCCAGGGACAGGGCCAGAACCGCTGGAACAGCCGCCAGGGCGGAGGGGCCCGCCCCCAGACGCCACCCGCTGCCGGCCCGGCCACCACCCCGCCGGAGCCGGCTCCGCAGACCACTCCGGCCCCGACCCCACCGCCCGCAGACGGCGGTCCGAAGAACGACGAAAGTTGATCACTCCCCCGGTGGCGGCCGTTGCAGGCCAGACACCGGGCAGAAACGAGGGAACAGCGTGCCAGTAATCGGTTTGATCGCAGGGAACGGACGATTCCCCCTGTATTGCGCCCGGGCCGCCCGGGAAGGGGGCTACGAGGTCATCGCCGTCGCCATCAGGGAAGAGACCTCGCCGGAGCTCGAAAAAATAGTTGACCATATACGCTGGTTCCACGTCGGCGAGCTCCAGGGGATGATCGACACGTTCCTCGGCCGCGGCATCGACCGCCTCGTGATGGCCGGCAAGATCACCAAGACCCACATGTTCAACACGCTCCGGCCCGACGCCCGGCTGATGCGCGTGTTCGAGAAAACCCCGATTCGCAACGACGATGCGTTGCTCAAGGCGCTCGCCGACGAGTTCGACAGTGAAGGCATCCACGTCTGCGACTCGACGCTGTTCCTCACCTCGCTCCTGCCCGAGAAGGGGCCCCTCACCCGCCGCCATCCGACCCAGGAGGAGTGGCTCGACATCCAGTATGGCCATGAGATCGCGAAGAAGATCGCCGGGCTCGACATCGGCCAGACCGTCGTGGTCAAAAACCGGGCGATCCTCGCCGTTGAGGCGATCGAGGGGACCGACGAGGCGATCCTGCGCGGCGGCAAGCTCGGCAACGGCGGCGTGACCGTTGTGAAGGTCGCGCGGCCCGATCAGGACATGCGGTTCGACCTTCCCGTGATCGGTGTCGACACGATCCGGACGCTGATCCAGGCGAAAGCCCGGTGTCTCGCCTTCCAGGAGCGCAAGACGCTGCTTCTCGATCGTGCCGAAGTCATCGCCAGGGCCGACGCGGCCGATCTGGCGATCGTCGTGGTCTGAGCGGAGAGAGCCATGAGCGAACCCATCAGAGTCGGCGTCATCGGAACCGGACACCTCGGGAAACATCACGCCCGCATCATCGCCGAAATGCCCGGCGCCAGGCTGATCGGCGTGGCCGACACGAACGAGTCGATCGGCCGCGAGGTGGCGGACCGCCACGGCGTTCCCTGGCACAAAGAGTTCGAGGAGCTCGAAGGGAAGGTCGATGCCGTCTGCGTCGTCGTGCCGACCTTCCTGCACCACAAGGTCGCGCGGTTCTTCCTCGAGCGCAACGTGAACACGTTCATCGAAAAGCCGATCACCAAAACCCTCGACGAAGCCACGGACCTGCTCGAGCTGGCCGGGGCGAAACAGCTGACCCTCCAGGTCGGCCATGTCGAACGGTTCAATGCCGCGATCATCCGGCTTCAATCGTTCTGCGAGGCGCCCCGGTTCATCGAGTGCCAGAGGATGGGACCCTTCTCGAAGCGCATCTCCGACGTAGGGGTCGTACAGGATCTGATGATCCACGACATCGACATCGTGCTGTCACTGGTGCGATCGCCCATCGCCCGGATCGACGCCGTCGGGATCCCCGTCCTCACCGAAAACGAGGACATCGCCAACGCGCATATCCTGTTCGAGAACGGCTGTATCGCGAACCTGACGGCCTCGCGCGTCACCGACGAGGTGATCCGCAAACTCCGGATCTTCGAGCTCGACAAATACTGTTCTCTTGACTATGCAAACCAGGCGATCACGCTGCGGCGCATGGACGAACGCGAGGAGAAGATCATCAAGGAACAGCTCGATATCCAGCGCGTCGAACCGCTCAAGCAGGAATTGGAGCATTTCATCCAGTGCATCCGCGAGAAACGCAAGCCGCTCGTGACGATCGAGGACGGCAAGAACGCCCTCGAGGTTGCCCTGGAGATCCTGGGGCAGATCAAGGCCGGGTGGAAGAAAAAATGAACCACAACCCGGCCGGCGGGGGCTGGCGGGAACGGGTCGGCGGCTGGTTTTTCCGCTGGCGCGATCTGCTGCCGGTTCCGATCGCCCTGATGATGCTGCGGCGGACGAAGTTTCGGCCCTTCGGCTGGCTGTGCGGCATCCCGCTGGTCCTGCTGGGCGAGCTGCTCCGGCTCGCGGCGCTGCGCCACATCGGACCGACGACGCGCACGCGCGAGATCTGCGCCGACCGCCTCGTCACCACGGGCCCCTACGCCTGGGTGCGCCATCCCCTGTATCTCGCGAACGCCCTGAAGGTCGTCGGCATCGCGCTGTGCGCGGGCGACCTCCCCGCGGGGGCTCTGGCCGCCGTGTTTTATAGCTTGGAATTTTCAACGATGATCCCGTTCGAGGAGGCGTATCTGAAAGACCGCTTCCCCGAATCCTTCGAGTCGTGGGCGGCGCGTACGCCCGCGTTCCTTCCGATGCCGCCCGCCGTGGATGCGGATACCGTCGAGACGGCCCCGAAATGGAGTTGGGCCGAGGCATTCGGCTCCGAGCGCCGGACGTTCGCCTCGACCGGGCTGATGCTCGCCGTGCTGGCCGTCATCGGGTTCCGGCGCAGGGGGCGCACCGCTTGAAACCAAAACGCATCTTCCTGATCGCCGGTGAACACAGCGGGGACCTTCAGGGCTCCCTCGTCGTCGCGCACCTGAAGCGGATCTCTCCCGACACGATCATCGAGGGGATCGGCGGCCCTCTCATGCAAAAAGCCGGCTGCACCTGCGTTTACAGCATCGACGAGCTGGCCGTGATCGGCTTCGTCGAGGTGCTGAGCAACATCCGGCATCTGCTGAACATCTACTGGGAAACCTGTCGCCGCCTCGCCGAGAACCGGCCCGACATCCTCGTCCTCATCGATTACCCCGGCTTCAACGTGCGGGTCGCGAAGGCCGCCCGCGCCCTGGGGATCCATGTCGTGTATTATATAACGCCCCAGGTGTGGGCGTGGCACGCGAGCCGTGTCCGGAAGATCGCCAGCGTGATCAACGAAGCGATCGTCGTCTTTCCCTTCGAGGTGGATATCTGGAAGCACGAGGGGATCCCCGTCGAATGGTTCGGCCATCCGCTGATCGGCACCGCCGAAAACCGGGTCGCTCCCGCCGCGTTCCGCTCGGCTCACGGCCTGGGGGAGGGGCAACTCGTGGCCCTGATGCCGGGCAGTCGGAACCAGGAGATCTATTATATATTGCCGCCGTTGTTGAAGGCGGCCGAACGGATCGTGAGCGCCCGGCCCGATGTCCGGTTCCTGCTCCCGGTCGCCGGGACGATCGGGGACGCGGTGCTGCGGCCCTACCTGAAGGACTGCACCCTTCCGATCACGGTGCTGCGCGGGCAGACCTACGATGCCGTGTCGGCCGCCGATCTCGCCCTCGTCGCCTCCGGAACCGCGACCCTCGAGACGGCGATCCTCGGAACCCCGATGCTGATCGTCTACGAGACGAACTGGCTCACCTCGCTCCTTTCGAAATACCTGATCCAGGTGCCCCACATCGGTCTGCCGAACGTCGTTGCCGGCCGCGAGGTCGTTCCCGAATTCATCCGGGGGGATTTCACCCCGGACACGATCGCCCGGGAAGCCCTTGCCATCCTCGACTCCCCCGAGCGACAGGCGAAGATCCGCGGCGATCTGGCCGAGGTCCGGAAGACCCTGGGAACGCCCGGCGCCGGAGCGCGTGTCGCCGAGCACCTGGTGCGGCGCCTTGACGAGGTGACGAAGCCGTGAACACGCTGCACCGCATTCTTGCATATTTCAAGGAATATATTCCGCACCTGCTCGCCGGAATCTTCTTCAGCTTCGTGATGGCGGTCTGCACGATCTACCCCGCCTGGATCATGAAAAGCGTCGTCAACGACGTGCTCGTCGACCGGCGCATCGACATGCTCCACCTGATCGCCCTTTCCCTGGTCGTCGTGATGGGCATCAAGGGCGTCGCGAACTTCCTCCAGAGCTACATCATGACCTGGGTCTCCCAGCGGATCCTGACCTCGATCCGATCGGCCTGCATGGACCATCTGCTCCGTCTCTCGCTGAACTATTACGAGCGACAGCGCACGGGGCAGTTGATGAGCCGCATCACCAGCGACGTTCTCGTCCTGCAGGGCCTCTTGTCGGGTTCGACGGGGCTTCTGGGCGATATCATCGCCTTCGCCGGCTTCTGCGGCTACATCTTCTGGCTCCACTGGAAACTGGCCGTCATCTCGATCATCATCATCCCCATCATCGGCGCCATCATCAACAAGTTCTCGCGCAAGATGAAGAAGATCGGAACCCGCATGCAGACCCGCATTGGCGATATCGCCACGGTGCTGCAGGAGTACATCACCGGGGTGAAGGTCGTGAAATCCTTCACCCTCGAAGCCTACGTCCGCGACCGGTTCGAGACGGCGAACGAGGAAAACTTCAAGGAGACGATGAAGGGAAATCGCATCAACTCCGCCACCTCGCCGGTCATCGAGTTCATCAACACCGTCGGTCTCGCGATCATCTTCTGGTACGGCGGCTACGAGGTCATCCACAACCGCCTCGATGCCGGCCAGCTGATCAGCTTCCTGACCGCGCTCGTCGGGCTGTTCACCCCGATCAAGAATCTGTCCAAATTCAGCAACGTCCTTTCCCAGTCGATCGGTGCGGGCGACCGGGTGTTCGAGATTCTCGACGCCCCCCTCGACATCCGTGACCGCGAGAATGCCCGCGCCCTCGCGACCTGCCGCGGTCGGGTCGAGTTCGACCGCGTCGTCTTCGCCTACGGCAGGAACGAGCCCGTCATTGACGGTCTCACCCTCACCGCCGATCCGGGCGAGGTGGTGGCCCTGGTCGGCCCCTCGGGGGCCGGGAAAACCACCCTCGTGAACCTGATCCCTCGCTTCTTCGAACTGCAGGGCGGCCAGATCCGCATCGACGGTATCGACATCCTCGATCTGACCCTCGCCTCGCTGCGCGGCCACATCGGCCTCGTTCCCCAGGAGACCCTCCTGTTCTCCGGAACAATAGAGGAAAATATACGACTCGGAAGGCTCGGCGCGACGGATGATGAGGTTGTCGAGGCGGCGAAGCGCGCGAACGCCCACGATTTCATCCTGAGCCAGCCCGAGGGCTACAAGACCCAGCTCGGCGAGCGGGGGGTGAACCTCTCGGGCGGGCAGGGACAGCGGCTGGCGCTTGCCCGCGCCTTCCTCAAGGATCCGCGGATCCTGATTCTCGACGAGGCCACCTCCGCCCTCGACTCCGAAACCGAGAACCTGATCAAGGAGTCGCTTGCCCAGTTGATGAAGAACCGCACGACGTTCATCATCGCGCATCGTCTATCCACCATCGTCTCGGCCGACAAGATCGTCGTCATGCAGCACGGGAAGATCGTCGAACTGGGAACCCACAACGAGCTGCTGGAACGCCGCGGCCTCTATGCGCATCTCTATAATTCCCAGTTCTCGGCCCAGGGGGCGATGCCGCCCTTCCCGGCCGAAGCGGAGGCGGCGCCGGCATGAACAAGCGCTTCCCGCCCGCCCTCGAGCCCGATACCTCGGTCCGCGACGACCCCCGCTGGACCGAGCCGGGGTATCTCGCCAGCGTCCGGTTCAAGGGACGCCTGGCCGCCCTGTTCGTGCGCACCTGGTCGAGCACCGTCCGCCTCGAACGACACGGCTGCGACCGGGAAGCCGCAGCGAAGCGCACGGGCCGGCCCATCCTGTATCTCGCCTGGCACGGCTCCCAGGTGGTTCCGCTGTTCGCGTTCAGCAACCGGGGCATCCTCATCATGACCTCCCTTTCGCGCGACGGCGACATCCAGACGATGAGCATGTCCTGTCTCGGATACCGCACCCTGCGCGGTTCGAGCTCGCGTGGCGGGGCGAAAGCCCTGCTTGGCATGATCCGCGAGATGAACCGCGGGTTCGACGCGTCGCTGATGGTCGACGGGCCGCGCGGTCCGTACCACGTGGCGAAGCCCGGAGCCGTGCTGCTCGCGCAGAAATCACGGGCTCTGGTCTTGCCGGTCGGGGTGGGATACGATAGGGTGATACGGTTGAACAACTGGGACCGGTTCGAAATCCCGATTCCCTTTTCCCGGGTCGTCGTGGCAACCGGCGAGGCGTTCGAGATCGGTCCCGACGTCGGTATCGAGGACGGGGCGCACTTGATCGAGGAGCGCATTTCGGCCACGGAAGCGGAAGCAGTCAGGAGGATAGCGGCGTGAGCGGCATGGCGAATCGCAGGAAGATTCTCATCAGCGCCGGTGAGACATCCGGTGACATCTATGCTGCCGCCCTGATCGACGAGCTGCTCAAGTGCGGCGATTTCGAGATCCACGCCGTCGGCGGCACCCAGACGGCCCGCAGGCCTGTGACGATGCTGTATGACAGCCAGAACTGGGCCGCGATCGGGTACATCGAGGCGATCAAACAGGCGCCGAAGCTGCTGCTCGTGTTGCGCAACCTGAAAAACCTGTTGGGCACGATGCGCCCCGACCTGCTGATTCTGTTGGATTACCCCGGCTTCAACATGCGGCTCGCTCGTGAGGCGACCCGGCTGGGCATCCCTTCGCTGTATGTCTTTCCGCCGAGCAAGTTTGCCACGAACCCGGCAGACGTCGCCGATGCCGCCCGGAACATCACCGCCGTCGCCGCCAACTTCTCGTTCACCCACGAGGTGTACAAGGCAGCCGGGGCGAACGTCGAGTTCGTCGGCCACCCGCTGATCGATCTGGCGCGGCCGAGCATGGAGCGGGAGGACGCGTTCCGGTGCTTTGGCCTCGACCCGGCCCGACCCGTGATCGGCCTTTGCCCCGGCAGCCGCCGCAGCGAGCTGGAGCAGCTTCTGCCGCTGATGCTCGATACCGCCCGCCTGCTGCTGAAGGACGATCCGACCCTCCAGTTCGCGGTGCCCGTCATCGCCACGGAAGGCCCCGACGTCTACGGCTTTCCGAAAGCGGATCTCCGGCGCCAGATCGAGGAGGCGCAACTGCCGGTCCGGATCGTCGAGGGCCGCATCTACGACGTGATGTCCATCTCGAAACTCTTGCTGATCAGCTCCGGCACGGCAACGCTCGAGGCGACCCGCATCGGCACCCCGATGGTGATCGTGTACCGCGTTTCCCTCTTCACCGAGATCGTCGCCCGGCTGTTCAACAAGCTTCCCGAGTTCATCGGCCTGCCCAACATCATTCTCGGCCGGATGGCCATTCCGGAGCTGATCCAGCACGACTTCACCGCGGAACAGCTTGCCGGCCGCGCCCGTGAACTGCTGAACGACCCTGCCCTGCGCGAACGCCAGAAACGGGATATGGCCGAGGCGATCGCCCATCTCGGCACCTCGGGAGCCTGCGGCCGGATCGCGCAGATGGCGCTCCGGCTGCTCAAGGCGGCGGCGTCCGCGGACGGAGCGAAATAAGATAATTGTTACGATGAAAACTCCGATGCCGGAATCCGCCCCAGCCGTCGGCGGAGGCCTGAGCCGGCTCGTGCTGGCCGTTTCCCGGATCGCGTGCGGCATTCCGGAGCCGATCGGCCGGCCCCTGGCGGTTGCGGCGGGCTGGGTGGCCGCGCGGGCATGGCTGTTCGAGCGGGAGCGGCTGCGCGAGACGATCGGCCGGGTGTTCCACCGGCTCGGGATACCGCTTTCCATGCCTCTCGACCGCATCATCGACCGGATGTTCGCCCACTTCGCGCTGAACCTGTACGATCTGCTCCGGTATCCTATCCTCACCGCTGCGGATCTCGACGGCCGGTTCGAGCTGCATGGGCTGGAACATCTCGAGGCGGCGCTGGCGCGCAAACGCGGGGTGATCCTCGCCGTGCCGCATCTGGGGAACTGGGAGCTGCTCGGGGCCGCGATCGCCCACCGGGGATACCCGCTCCACTCGTTCTATCTCGCGCAGAAAGAGGACGAGCTCGGCGGGCTGCTGGACCGGTTCCGGGTGCATTCGAAAATCGTGCTGCACGACCGCGACCGCGGAGGGATGAGCGCCCTCAAGGCCCTCAAACGCGGGGAGATCCTCGGCATGATTGGCGATCAGGACGGCGGGAACCTCGGGGTGTACATGGATTTTCTGGGACACTGGGTCAGCATGCCGGCCGGCATCGCCAACTGGAGCCTCAAGACCGGGGCTGCCGTCGTTCCTCTGTTCAGCCTCCGGCGCGGATTGTCCCGCCGGTATGAAGGCTGGTTCCACCCCCCCCTGGATGAGCCGGAGGGCGCCGATCATGCCGGGAAGGCCGTTGCCCGGACGGCGGAGATCACGCGGTGGTTCGAACGCGTGATTCTCGCGCACCCCTGGCAGTATCTCTGGTTCTACGACCGGTTCAGGCCCCGGCACGAAGGGTACACGGCGCGGATGAAACGCTCCGGGATCCCGATGCGGCGCGGGGGAACGGCATACGCCGTCGGCGAGCCCGGGGGCGGGGAGGGCGCATGACGATGAGGCCCCGGATTGATCCCGCCGTGACGGCGGTGCTGGCGGGGTATCAGGCCCTGTTCGGCGCTCTGTTGCTGGGTGCCGGGGCTGCCGCCCCGCTGCTGGGCCGATTCTCCCGGCGCATCCGGGAGGGGTGCCACGAGTATTTCGGCGGGCTGCCCCGGCCGCCGGCCGGACCGCTCGCCTGGGTGCACGGCGTTTCGATGGGCGAGTCGGCCGTCGCCGGAGCCGTCATGGACGAGCTGCGCCGCCGGGCGCCGGGACTGCGCATCGGCTTCACGACGACGCATCCGGACGTGCTGGCCGCGGTGAAGAAGCGGGGCCGGGCCGATGTGGCCGGCTACTTCCCGCTCGACACCTGGTTCGCTATGAGACGGGCGTTCGACCGCTGGCAGCCGCGTCTCGCCGTCGTGGCGGAAACGGATTTCTGGCCGGTGTTCTCACGTTCCTGCGGGGCGCGCGGCGTTTCGCTGGTTCTCGTGAACGGGCGGATCAGCGAAAAGCTGCATTCGGTCTATAGCAGATTCAATACCATTGCGCGGGCCGTGTTCGAGCCGTTCACGCTCCTGGCCGTCCAGAGCGAAACGGATGCCCGGCGGCTCCGGGAGATGGGGGCGCATCCCGATCGCATACGGGTCACCGGCAACGTGAAAGGGGATCTGGCGGCCGTTCCTTCGGCGGATGCCGCCCGCAGAACGCGGGAGTGGGCCGGCTGCGACCGGCTCGTCGTGTTCGGATCGATTCATCCGGCCGAGTTCGAACTCCTGCTGCCCCTCTGGAAGGAGTTGCTCGGTCGGGAATCCGGCTGTCGCCTCCTGGTGGCCCCGCGCAACCCCTCCCTTGCCGCTGAATGGGAGAGCCGTCTCGCCTCGGCCGCCATCCCGAGCCTCCGCCGCAGCGCCCTCGCCTCGGCGCCGGAGTCCGGCCGCGAAGCCCGGCTGATGCTGCTCGACACGATGGGGGAGCTGGCGGCTCTCTACGGACTCGCCGCCGTCGCCTTCGTCGGCGGTTCGCTCGATCCCCTCGTCGGCGGCCACAATCCGCTCGAGGTGCTCAACCACGGGGTGCCCCTCATCATGGGGCCGCATGCGCGCAACTTCGCCGACCTCGTCGACGAGCTCGTCGCGGCCGGCGGCATGGAACGGCACGCCGATGTGGGGCTCATCGGGCGAGCCATCGAATCCATCCTTCATGCTCCGGAACGGACGGCCGCGCTCAGGGCCGCGGCCGAAGCCGTCCTCGCGCACCACCGGGGAGCCCTCGGCCGAACCCTGGAACTCCTCGCGCCGCTGCTTCCCCTCGACTCCGCCGGATCGTGCTGAAATATATAGCTATGTGTATTATACCGTAATAAATATCCGGCCTCAGAACAAGGCGAGCCACGTGAGGCCCATGGCCAGAACGACCGCCATGGGGTGCAGCTTCCCTTCGAGACCGACCAGCAGCGCGAAACTTCCGACGGCTGCAGCCAGGGACCGGCCGTCCGTGATGACGGATCTGCCGTAGGACCAGGTGGCGAACAGGATCAGGCTCACCACCCCCAACTGGATGCCCCACTGGATAGCCCGCGTCCGCTCCTCTTCCCGCACCCGGTCGATCACCGGGGCCAGCCAGGCGAGGATCGTCAGCGAGGGGAGCACGACCGACGCCGTCGCCACGACGGAGCCGATGACTCCCGCGATGCCGAACCCGACGTAGGTCGCCGCATTGATGGCGATCGGCCCCGGCGTCATCTGGGCGATCGCCACGAGCCGCGCCATTTCCGCGAAGGTCAGCCAGTGACGGCCGTCGACCAACTCGTGTTGGATCAGGGGAATGGTGACCATTCCTCCGCCGTAGGCTCCCAGGCCGATCAGGGCGAAACTGAGGGCGAGTTTGGCCAGCGTCGTGATCATGCGCCTTTCCCTTCGCTCTGGCCGGCCGGCGCGGGAGCGGCATCGGGGCGGTACAGCAGGAATCCGAAGAGTCCCGTCACCACCACGGCCCAGATCGGATGCAGGCCCAGACCCGCGACGACGGCCAGGCCGAGGGAACAGATGAGCAGGCTTCTGGGGCCTCGCAGGAGCTTCCGTCCGAAGGCATACCCGGCAAAGGCCAGTTGCCCGCCCACGCCGACGGCGCAGCCCTGGAAGAATGTCGCGACCTTCGGGTTCTCGAAGAAGGGGGCGGCGATCCAGGCCACGAGCAGGATGATGCTGAACGAGGGAAGGATGGTTCCCAGAACCGCGGCCAGGGCTCCGAGTCTGCCGCGCAGCCGACGACCCTGGAGAAACGCGAGGTTGACGGCGATCGCGCCGGGAACGACGGTGGCGGTGGCCATCTCGGCCATGAACTCCCTGTCGTCATACCAGCGCTTCCGCAGGACGAGCTCATGGCGCATGACCGTCGCCATCGCAAGGCCGCCGCCGAGCGTGAACAGACCCACCCGGAAAAAGGTCCAGAAGATCGCCTGGAGGGAGATTTCCGCGTCGCGGGTCGGGGAAGCCATCTTCAGTTCGGCAAACCGCGCAGTTCCCAGCGGATGCCGTTGAGATCCTCGAAGGTTGCGGTGGCTCCGTGCCGGTCGAGCAGGGCGATGCCGGCGGTCTCGAGGCGCGAGAGCAGGCCCAGCGGGTCGCGCGGCTTCAGGAGCAGGCGGTGTTCGATGCCGATCACGGCGTTCGTCGTTCGCTCGAGAAGTCGGGTTTCGCTCGAGAACACCTCGACCTGCGGACTTTCCAGGCGCAGCAGGGTGGGGGCGGGTGCCCCGTTTTGCGTAGGCAGGGTGCAACTCTGGATGCGTTCGATGCCCAGGACCGTCCGGTAAAACTGCCGGCTGGATTCCGGCTGATCCGTCAGAATGCCCAGGGGGGTCACGTCGATCATGGGGCTCCTCCGCGATAGGGTTCATCTCACCTATCGGCAGATCAGCTTCTTTTCTTGCATGCGCGGGCTCGGCGGGAGTATAATCGCGGCATTGGCTGTGTTCCACAACTACAGGCTAAAAATGCCGGGGAACAAGGAAAGGGAAGTCGGATGAAAATCACGGTTCATCCCATCAAGGACAGCGAACGCAAACCTCACGTCACGGACAACAAGAAACTCGGTTTCTGCAAGCATTTCACGGACCTGATGTTCGTGATGCAGTATTCCGAAGTCGACGGCTGGCACAACGCCGAGATCAAGAAGCTCCAGCCGTTCCAGCTCGAGCCTTCATGCCTCGTGCTTCATTATGCCCAGGAGATCTTCGAAGGGCTGAAGGCCTACCGCACCTCCGATGATCACATCCAGCTGTTCCGGCCCGATATGAACGCGAAGCGGTTCAACCGGTCGGCGGCGCGCCTGTGCATGCCGTCGGTTCCCGAGAACGTATTCATCGAGAGCATCGAGGCCCTCATCCGGCAGGAGCACCCCTGGGTACCGCGGGGTCGGGGCGCTGCATTGTATATCAGACCGTTTATGTTCGCCGCCGACACCACGCTCGGCGTGCGCGCCTCCTCCGAATACCTCTATTCGGTCATCCTGAGCCCGGTCGGGCCGTATTACCAGGAAGGGTTCAACCCGGTCAGCCTGTTCGTCACCGACGAGCTGGTTCGGGCCGCCAAGGGTGGGCTCGGCGAGGCAAAGACGGGCGCCAACTATGCCGCCAGCCTGCTGGCCGGGCGTGTCGCGCGCGAGAAGGGCTGCGCCCAGGTTCTGTGGCTCGATGCCGCCGAGCACCGGTTCATCGAGGAAGTGGGCGCCATGAACATCTTCTTCGTCATCGACGGGAAGGTCGTCACCCCGAAGCTGAACGGCAGCATCCTGCCCGGCGTCACCCGGGACAGCGTTCTGCAGATCGCCCGCCACATGGGCCTCAAGACCGAGGAACGCACGGTTTCGATCGACGAGGTCATCGGGGGCATCACCACCGGCTCGATCAGCGAGATCTTCGGCAGCGGCACCGCCGCCAGCATCTCCCCGGTCGGCAGTCTGAAATACAAAGACCGCGATTATGTGGTTTCGAACCGCAAGGTCGGCCCGATCAGCCAGAAGCTGTATGACACGCTGATGAGTATCCAATACGGCGACATCGAGGATCCCTTCAAATGGATCCACCCGATCGAGCTGTCCCAGGAAAAAGCGGCCTCGGCCGCGGTCTGACGAAACCACGCACCACGGGCGCGCCGGCGCATGAACGACCGATCGAATCAACCGACGTCATGACCGGCGCGCTTCCTTTCTCCTCCCCCGATGCGGCGTTCCTGCTGGAAACGGCCGAAGCCGCCGCGCGCGAAATCATGCGCGTCTACGCAGGCGAGTTCGGCGTCGATCTCAAGGGCGGCGTCGAGCCCGTTACCCAGGCCGACCGCGCGGCAGATGCACTGATCGTGAAAGCCCTCGCGGCGCGCTTCCCGGAAGACGCGATCCTGAGCGAGGAGAACGGGCTCCAGGAGGCCGGGCGAGCCGGGCGCCGGGTCTGGTTCATCGATCCGGTCGACGGCACCAAGGAGTTCATCAAGCGCAACGGCGAGTTCTCGGTGCAGATCGGCCGATCCGCCGACGGCGTGCCCGCTCTCGGAATCGTGCTCCAGCCGGCCACCGGGGATGTCTGGATGGCTGCGCTCGGCGAAGGCTGCTTTCACCGCGCCCCCGGCTCGGTCTGGGAACGGGTCCGCATTCCCTCGAGATGCGTTGGGGCCGTCGTGCTCGCGATCAGCCGCTCTCACCCGAGCATGCTCGCGGTGCGGGCGAACCGGGCTCTGGGAAGCGACCGGCAGCTCGAGAAGGGCGGGGTGGGGCTGAAGCTGATGGCGATCGCGGCCGGCGCCGCGCATTATTATCTGAACGACTCGAACTCCACCAAGGCGTGGGATGTCGCCGCCCCCCAGATCCTGTTCACCGAGGCGGGCGGCATCGTCACCGACCTGCGCGGAGAGCCGTTCCGATACGACGTTGCCGACTACCGGCATCGCCACGGGCTTCTCGCGGCCTGCGACGGGGAACTGCATCAACGCCTCCTGGAGTTCATCCGCCGCGAACGGCCTGACGCGTGACATTTTTCACGCGATTCCCGTAAAGGTTTTTCCGGGTTCGCGCCGATATACCCTCTGCCGTACGTATCATCCATTTCGCAGGGGGTACCCATGATCGATCTCAAGGAATACCTGGCTCTCCGGAGACAGATGGCCGACTCGGAAGAGGAAGTCACGGCTCCCGGAAGGGTCGTTCCGAGCCGGAATCAGCTTCTCGCCCAGTCGCGCGGCAGTATCCGGCAGCATCTCCAGCAGCAGCTCGTTTCGGCTCTGGAGAAGTTTTACAGCGAAGTGACTCCCTCGACGCCTGATCAGATCGTGTGATGCATGAGTCCAGAAAAAAATGTCGCGGGGCACGAAAAAATCGTGCGGTTTGGCCTGGCGACAACGCCGGACAGACGTGCGGGACGGGAATACCCGCATGAGTCCAGAAAAAAATAATCGGGAAGGGATTTGCGGCCCTGAAAATCCGGTCCTATAATAGCCCCACTTTCGCCGCAGACATTCCCCCAAAGAGGTCATGATGAGCCTGCCGTTGCCGGTTGCCGAAGCTGTCTCCCCCATCTCTCCCGTAGTCCCTTCCGCGATCCCCGTCGAGAAATCCGCTGAAAAGCCGCATCTCACGCTCGTTACGCCTCCGGCCCCGGAACCCGCCCCCGCCGCGGATCCGACGGCGAACATCCCCTCGCTGCTGACGCTCTACAAGAGCCAGCACCGCGAATGCTGGTTGTGCGAGAAGATCGCCGGGACCATCGAAAAAGGCAAGGATCCCTCCGAGGACGACAAGTGGCATTTTGCAACCTGTGTTCTCAGTTGGGCCGCCCTCCCGACGACCTGACGCGTTCGGTTCCATCGATCGACACGATCGCGGCCGGCACCTGTGCCTGCCGCGATCGCCCGTTTTCGGGGAAATTCCTGCGAATTCGTCTAAATGAACCTTCGCGTGACGCCGATACAGGGGGATGAACCATTCCGTGCGACACCCCGTCGAGGAGGAATCCGCTTGGGACGCAAACCGGCCCTGTTAGCCGCGCTTTTCAGCCTGTTCGCCGTGTCCGGCGCATCGGCTGCCATCTACTCCTATCGCGACGATAAGGGGCGCCTGTTCCTGACGGACAACCCGCCCAACAACAGCTACAAGATCGTCGTGACGACCCAGAAGGACCGCGCCGGACCGGATCTGCCCGGCGCCGTGGCCCCTGCCCAGGTCATGTCGGCGATGGCGCCGCAGAAGATCCTGCTGCCCAACGACGAGACGTTCAGCGAGATCATCAACGAGGCCGCGCGCCGGCACGGTGTCGATCCCTATCTCGTCAAGGCCGTCATCAAGGTCGAGTCGGATTTCGATCCCGGCGCGCTTTCCTCGAAGGGCGCGACCGGCCTGATGCAGTTGATTCCCTCGACCGCGAAACTCGTCGGTTGTCGCGACGCATTCAGCCCGCGGGACAACATCATGGGCGGCACGCGGTACCTGCGCATGATGCTCGACCGGTTCGACGGGATCCTCGATTATGCGCTCGCCGGCTACAATGCCGGACCGGGCCGGGTCGAGCAGTACAACGGCGTTCCGCCGTTCCGGGAAACGCGCAACTATGTCACGAAGGTGAACCATTATTATCGCCAGTTCCGTGCCGGGCTGCCGGCCGGCGGCGGGACGCAGACCCGCGTCGTCCGCTCGATTCCGGCGCTCCAGTCGGCGCTGAACCAGAAGCTGACGGCGGCATACGGGACGTTCCGCGAGGGCGACGTGAACGGCGCGATCCGTTCCTACCAGGACATCCTGAACATTTATCCGCGCAACACCCAGGCGCTGTACAACCTCGCCTGCCTGCTCGACATGGAGCGGCGGTATGACGAGGCGATCGACGCCTACCAGTCGGCGCTGCGCGACGACCCGTTCCTCGACAAGGCGATCTACAACCTCGCGATCATCTATGAGCGGCTGGGCCAGCATCAGGACGCGATCACGTCCTGGCGCAAGTTCATGCAGGCCACGAAGGACGAGGAGAAGATCGCGATGGCCGAGCGGTATGTCAAGGAGCTCGAAGAGTTTGCGGCGGTGAACCCGTAAGGACGACGGATGAAGAACAGGCACGGCCGGAGCACGATCGAATGGCTGCTGATCGTTGGTATAGCGACCAGTTTTCTTTGGCCGTTCATGCAGTTGTGGTCGGTGCAGGCCGTTCCGCTCATCGAGTCCGAGACGCAGCAGAAGGCCGCGGCGACCCTGGTGAATCTGATGGAAGAGGCGCTGGCGCGGCCGCAGCGCGATTATTTCCCGACGACCGAGTTCGAGCCGATCCCGGGCCTCGAGGCGATCGGTCTCGAGGGGAAGACCGAGATCATGCCGCATCCCGACTACACCGACATGACGCTGGTGCGGGTGCAGGTGCGGTGGGGCTTCGTGCTGTTCCGGAAACAACTGACGCTCGAAACGGCGCTGACGCGCATCAGACCTTGATGAGCGGGGAAGGAAACGCATGAGACGTCTTGGCTGGCATTCCCGCGAGTTGCTGCTGTTTCTGATGTTCCTGGCCATTGCCGGGGGCGCTTCGGTCTTCTTTTTCTTCATCTCGTCGCGGGATGTCCGCACAGCCCAGAGCGATTATGCCTGGGCGCTCCAGGTGAATGCGGTGCTCGACCGGATTGCCGACGAGCTGGCCTACGCCGCCCAGATCGACCACCCGTTCGATGGGGAATCGAAGGAGTGCTGGTACCGGCGGGCCGTGCCGGGGGGGGGCCTCGAGCCGTCGCTGACGCAGCAGGGGCTGGCCGTGGCCGACGGGATGCTCGAGTTCGTGACGCGCAACGCGTCGGGTAGCATCAAGTCGCGGGCGTTCCGGGGATTCGACAATCCGCTCCTGAAAAATGTGAAGAAGGCGAGTTTCGAGCGCCGGTCGCCGAACCTGCTCGTCATCTCGATGACCCTGGTGCAGGACGGCACGACGGACGGAACCCAGACGTTCGAACGTGCCATCAGCCTGCGGAGTCGGTGAGGGGGCGCGCATGAGTCTGAAACGATCGGCGGAACGACTGGCGACCTTCCCGGTGCTCGTCATGACGGGGTTCACCGGGCTTCTCTTTCTGGTGCTCGCGGCGCGGGTCTATCTGTCGGACCGGGATCTCGCCCAGGACCGGGTCCGGGAGCATCAGGCGCGGCTGGCAGCCGAGTCCGGAGTGCACTTCGCGCTGGCCCGGGTGCGGCACGCCCTCGTCCAGCCCGACCCCGCGATCCTGCCGGGGGCGATCGTTCCCCAGGCCTTCGAGGAGGCCGTCCAGCCTGGCCGGTGGCGCCGCATCGGCGGCCAGACCGAGGCGTGGTTCCGGGTTTCCGAGATCCGTCGGATCCAGGAGCCGGATCGGCAGGACACCCCGCTGGTCGACGAGGGCTGCCGGCTCCAGATCACCACCGAAGGCCGGTGCGGCTGGCATCTCGCCCAGTCGACGGCGGTGGTGCAGCTCACCGACCTCGTGCGCACCTTCGGGGCGATGAACAGCCTGAATATGTATTACTATGGAACTCCTCTCCAGCCCTGGATCGACCGGGCCGGAAGTCTCGAGGCGTTCATGGCGTTGAATCCCGAGCCGTTCCGGACCGGGGCACTTTCGCCCCGGGGTCTGATCTTCGATCCCCGGCTGCTTGCCCGGGTGTACCTGACCGGGGGGGCGGAGCCGTTCCAGCTCGCCTCGGGGGCGCAGCCGGTCGGCGGTGCCTACGGCGGCTTCCACGCGCGTGATGGGGAATCTCCCTGCCGCGGCCCGATCTACTGCCAGACGCCGATCGTGGTCGATACGCACCGGTTCTTCGGGCCGGTTCAGACGGCCGGCTGGCTGTTCCGTCGCGGTGCCGCCAAGCCCGTGATCGACGATGGGCGCACCGTCGTCGCCCTCACCTCGAGCCGGCGGGTTCAGCTCGCGACGGACAACCTCGAGGGGGAGATGCCGCCCGGCTCGTTCGTCGACCAGGATGCCCAGCCCAACTCCTCGTTCGTCGCTTCGTGGAAGCCGGACTTCGCCGCCCTTCGCGCCGCCGCGAAGCGCACCGGCATATATATCGACGAAAATGGAAAGGGGTTTTACCGGGGGGAGCCGGTCGACACGGATTACCACCCCGGCGACCATCATCTGTTCTCCGAAACCTATGTCGATGCAGCGACGGTGGGTCTCGAACAGGACGAGGTGGACGGAGGATACGTGGTCCTCTCGACGGCTGCCCGGTACGGGGAACGCAACAATCTCGACGCCGTCGCGCTGCGCGGTGCCCGGCTCGTCTTCTCGGAGCGGTCGGTGTACATCCGGGGCGAGATCGGCGGGGATCTGTTGATCGTCACCCCGAAGCATCTGTTCCTGACCGGTTCGACGAACGACGAGGGCCCGTTCAACCTGTGTCTCGTCGCGGGGGCCGGCGTCGCCCTCTCCACGACCGATCTCGAGACCTTCGTGGCCGAAAAGAAGCCGTCGCAGAGTTTTATATCTGCCGCTGTGAAATGGAAGATCCGCGCCGTGGTCTACAAGCCCGGAGCCGGCTGGTACGGCTCCGGGTCGTCGGCCCCGTCGGGCGGCAAGCAGGTGTGGCCTTCGGGACTGCTGGGCGGCCGCGTGTTCACGGTCACGATCGAGGGCGCCTGCATCGAGGGCAACCTGAAGCGCTGGATCGACCATGCCGCCCCGGACGGGGTGCGAATCGAATGGAAGCCGGTGGCGGCCGACCGTCTCCCGATCCAGCCGCTCACCGCGAACCTGCTCCGGATGAAAACGACCCGCCTGAACTGAAATACGGGGGCGTTCCCCCTTGGCAAGCGGGGGCCGATGCGGTAAGATGCCGCCGTCCGTTCTCCAGGTCTGAATCACGCATCGAAGGAAGTCATCCCATGGATCTGGCCGGAAACCTCGAACTGATCCGCGGGCGCATCCGCGCCGCGGCGGAGGGGTGCGGGCGCCGCCCCGAAGATGTCCAGCTCGTCGCCGTCACCAAGAGCGTCGGTCCCGAAATAATTCTCTCGTTGTTCAATATCGGTCAGAATATCATGGCCGAGAGCCGCCCCCAGGCACTTCGCGACCGCGCCAACATGCTGACCGGAAAGCCGATCCGGTGGCATTTCATCGGGCCGCTCCAGACGAACAAGGTCAAATACGTGTATCCCATCGCCGAGATGGTGCACTCGATCGACCGCGAGGACCTGATCGAGGAGTTCGGCCGGTGGGCCCAGAAAACGGGGCGCAAAACCCCGTTCCTGCTCGAGGTGCACATCTCGCCCGAGCCGACGAAGCAGGGGCTCGAGCCGAAACACGTCCTGCGGCTCATCGAGCGGATCCGTAACCGTCCCGACCTCGACATACGCGGTCTGATGGGCATGGCACCGTATGTCGAAGACCGGCAGGCGATCCGCTCCTCGTTCCAGAAGCTCGCCGGGCTGCTGGAGGAGAGTCGGGCGCTCGAAGGCCCCGCCTACCGCGCTGCCGAGCTCTCGATGGGCATGTCCGACGATTACGACATCGCGATCGAGGAAGGGGCCACGATGGTGCGCATCGGCACCGCTCTCTTCGAGGACGCCCCGGCCCCGGAGACCGCCTGAAATGGCCGTGATCGCGCTCGCGCTCTGGGGGTTGCGGCTGCTTCAGCTCGCGATCTTCCTGCGGGTGATGCTCACCTGGATCGCTCCCGATCCATACCAGGCACGATCTTTCCGGCGGTTCACCGATCCGATCGATCGGCTGCTCAAGCCGTTCTCCGTGGCTATCCCGATGGGCCCCGCCTATCTCGACCTCGGGCCGATGCTCGCTCTGCTGCTGATCGAGGCGATTTCGCGGGTGCTGATCCAGCTCGCCTAGTCGAGCGACTGCCGGACGCGCTCGTCGAGGCCGTCCAGGCCCATGCCATACACCATCCCCATCGCCTCGTCGAGCGGGCGTTTCCGGCCGAGGTGGCCGAGCAGCTCGCGCACGGCGGCCATGCCTTTCTCCTCGATCAGTTGGGAAGCGGCAAAAAGGGCCTGGGCATACAGCCGTTCCGCCTGCTGCCGCGTGGCGTTCCGGGCGAACGGTCCGTCGAGCCGCGCGAGGGGCATCAGGTGTGCCGATTCCGCTGTTCCGAGCATCTGGCGGGCGCGCTGCGGGTCGAGGCCCTCCATCATCTGGGCGAGGCCCTCGTTGAGCCAGGTCGGGCAGGCCCCGTCCGTCAGCAGGAAGATCAGGTGGTGGCAGTACTCGTGGAAGATGGCCCCGGCGAGCTGGTCAGGGCTGCTCGTGCCGGGTGGGACGGGGAGGCGGATCTTGCCGTCGTACACCCCCCCGGCCCAGCCGGGCAGGTCGCTGACGCGCCGGAAGTCGGCGGGGGAGTAGACGATCACCTGCGCCCGCTGGGCCGGGTAATGGCCGAGCAGGTCGCCGGTCTTCTGGTAGGCGGTTTCGAACAGATCGAGCAGGTCGCGGGCCCAGTCGCGGGGGAAGACGCCCTCGAACCGGAGCGAGAAGTGGACGCTGGTGTCGCGTTCGAAGCCGGACTCGACCTCTTCCTCGCGTTCGAGGCGGCGGAGGAGGGTGGTGGCCTCGGCGTGGCCGGGATCGACCTCGAGGGCGCGGCTCAGGTCATACCGGGCTTCGGAGAAGTTTCCCTGGCGGTAGTGGAGCCGGCCGAGCTGGTAGAGGGCCCGGGCGCTGTTGGGGGTTTTCGAGAGCAGCTCTTCGAGCAGTTGTTGGGAGGTTTCGTCGTCCTCGATCTTCTGGAAAGCCGTCGAGATGCGCAGCACCGTCTCCTCGTCGTTCGGCCGCAGCTTCAGGATGCCGCGGGCCTCGGCGGCGGCGCCGTCGGTGTCGCGCATCGTGATGCGGGCCGAGAGGAGGTTGAAGCGGATCTGGAGGTCTTCGGGCTTCTGGGCTTTCGAGGCCTCGAAATGGCGGATGGCCTCGGCATACCGGTGCTCCTTCACGAGCAGCACGCCGAGGTTGTTGTGGGCGCAGGCAAGGTTGGCGAGGGCGGTTTCGTCGAAGGGGTTGACGCGGCAGGCCTGTTCGAACGAGGCGAGGGCGGCTTCGAGGTTGCCGCGCCGGGCCTGGCCGACGCCCTTGCGGTTTTCGACGCGCGCGTCGTCCTCCGGCGCGGCGACAGCCGCCGGAGCCGCAACGGCGAGCAGCAGGAGGGCGAGGGCGGCCGGTTTCATATCTTGATGTCGATCTTCATGCCGCGGACCCCGTCAGGGATCGGTTCGGGCTTTTTCTCGTCCTCGGCATCCGGCTTCGCTTCCTTGGGCCTGGGCGGGTTGTCGGGCTGTTGCTTCTCGCGTTCGGCATCCTCGTCTTCCTTGCGGATGGCGCGGTGCTCGGCTGCCTGGGGGTTCTGGACCGTCTCGATCTTCTGCTGGTCCTTGTGCTGCTGCTGGGAGATCTGAGCAGCCTGCCCCCCCTCCTGAGCCTTCTGACCCTCCCGGATCCTGCTGGCGTCGTTGTTCGCCATCAGATTGGTCTTTATATCGATCGGTGTTATCGGCATAATACAAATATCTCTATCGGTACTATCGGCGTCAAATCCGCCAAATCGAAGCCCCGTCCGCTGCCCGGCTTCTCAATCCTCCGCCAGCCCGGAGCCTGTCCGCGATGCCTTGGTTCGTCTCAACACTTCTTTACCAAGCCTTACCGCAACTTCATATCCACGCCGCTATACTCGGGTCACGGTTCGTTCAGATGCGCGCGAGATGAGCGTGGAAAATGAACAGGAGGGCTTATGAAGCATCGCGTCATGATCGTCGTTCTTGGAATCTCTTTGCTGGCCGGGAGTCCCGCCTTTGCCTCGTCCGGCTCCGACAACGGGCTGAAGGGACTGTTGAAGCGCTGCATCGAATGGGTGAAGACGACCTTCGATCTCGGTGACTCCCCGGGTGCGTCGGCTTCCTCGGATTCCTCGTCGGTGACGGCCCCTTCGGAGTCAGATGCCTCGGAAACAGCCTCGTCGGCGTCGATGCACAGTGGCCGCAGTCCGGGCGCCGGGTATCCGGATCGGAAAAGCGAACTGCTTTCGAGATTCGATGCCGATGGTGACGGAAAGCTCAGCAAAAGCGAAATGGCGGCTGCCGTGCAGGAGCGCAAACAGGAAATTCTGGAAACATATGACGCTGACGGAGACGGTTCTCTGAGCGACTCCGAAAAGGAAACGATGCGGAAAAATCCTCCAAAAAGGCACGGTCGCCCTGGCGCGCCGCCCGATGGCTTGGCCTCCGGCAGTGCAGATTTCAAAGATCCATACGAAGAATTCCTGAAGACGTATGACACGGATGGGGACGGTTTGCTGAACGATACCGAAAAAGCCGCTGCCGATGCTGCCCGCGAACAGGAGCTGCTGTCGACCTATGACGCAGACGGGGACGGAGCACTGAGTGATTCCGAGAAGGAAACGATGATGAAGGATGCCCCGCGGGGTGGCCGTCGCGGCGGATTCCCGCCTCCTCCGCACGATTGGGTCGCCTCGGGAAGCGGGGATGCCGGCTGGATCCCCCCTGCCGATACGACGGTGACCGGCACGAGCGCCGATACGGGTGAAGGGGACCACGGTGTGGCGGTCGGCCAGCATCCGTGGAGCCATGGACCGCGCAACCATCCGACCAGAGAGCAGATCGAAGCCCGGAAACAGGCCATGATCGAAATGTATGACGAGGACGGTGACGGCGCCCTGAATGCTTCCGAAACAGCCAATGCCAAATCGATATTCCAGGGCTATTACGAAGAGATCTCGCAGGAGGCGGACCAGTAGTCCGTCCGCAACCCGAAGTGTGAAAACCCGCCGCACGAGATCCGGTGCGGCGGGTTCTATAAAGCCGGGAATAGAAGGTCGTGATCCCTCAGACCGTCAAGCCGCCTCCGAGCAGCGAGGAGATGGTCGTCTGCTGGGCCGATGCATATCTGCCGTTCGCCTGCATGATCTGCTGACTCAACATCCGGGCAAGAGACTGCGCTTCCTGGTCCGTCAGAGAGGACGAGGACTCCTTGACGGCCGACGCTTCAGAACTTCCCACCTGCTCAGAATCGGACTCGGTGAGGCTGCTCAGAGCATTTGCGGAAGATTCGGAGGTGTCGGCGGCCGACGACGTCACCGGCTCGGCCTGTTCCTGGATTTTCCGAAGGAACTCCTCGTAGAGGCTGTAACCCAGCAGATCCGACTGCGCCGTCCCTGTCTGGGTATCCTGGCCGTCCGTGCCACTCATTCCCTTGGCTCCGCCAGGCCCTCCCATTCCGCCTTCGGGCGGAGGTCCCGGAGGTGGTCCCTTCATCTTGTCCGGCCCCTGGCCCGGTTTCCGGGGAGCCGACACGATACCTGATCGGGCCGCGGTGTCCAGCTCATCGACACTGATGCCGTCACCATTGGTATCGATTTCCGAGAACGCGTCGATCAGTTCGCCGATGCTGCCGGTGGAACCGCCTTTCGACGCTTCACCCGAAGACAATGCCGTCTGGAGCTCCTCGAGATCCGCCTTCTGGATTTTCGAGTTTCCGCTCCGGAACGACTCGAATTGTGTTCGCAAGGATTCATACCGTGAACCGGAAATGCCTCCAATGCTCATACCTGCACTCCTTTCATCCCCTTTTCATTCATTCCCGTTCCTTGATACGAATGAAAAGGGCCCATCGACTTGCTCTTTTCCCGCCCGTGGCGTGCCATCGGCCCGTCCTTAAGCCGTGGAACGTCTGGTCCGGGAAAACACGCATTTGCACCTCCCACCCCTGTACGTCGTCTCCACGAGCGGATATCGAGAATGAAGTATTCTGAAGGAGTGTTAAGGGCGCCGAATCGCTTAAGGAAACTTTACGAATTTTCCTCCCAACGATCGATCGGGGCTGCGTATCATGGAAAGAGCCGGCGGCGTTCCGGGCAGCAGCCGCGCCGACATGAAGGAATACTATCATGATCAATATACTCATCATCGACGACGATCGGGAACTCGTGGATCTTCTCGAGACGTATCTCGGAGCGGAAGGGCTCACGGTCGCCTCGCGCCAGACCGGCAACGAAGGTCTCGAAGCGGCTCGGGCGGGGGGGATCGACCTCGTGATTCTCGACGTCATGCTTCCGAACATGAACGGGTTCGATGTGCTGAAGCACCTTCGCGAACATTCGCAGGTTCCGGTCATCATGCTCACCGCCCGGGGGGAAGAGGTCGACCGGATCGTCGGATTCGAGCTCGGCGCTGATGATTATCTTCCGAAGCCGTTCAAACCGCGCGAATTGCTGGCCCGGATCCGGGCTGTCCTGCGACGTGTCGGAGGCGAGCGGCACCAGGGGGGGGGCGACGAGGTTCTCGCGACCGGGGGAGTCGAAATGAGCGTTCAGAGCAGAAGCGTGCGTCGGGACGGCAAGCAGCTCGACCTGACGGAAGCCGAGTTCCTGATCCTGGAAATCCTGCTCCGCTCCCCGGGAAAGGTGGTTCCGCGTCAGGAGCTGGCTCAGAAGGCCCTCGGCCGGCATCTGAGCTACGATGACCGCAGCCTCGACGTCCACCTCAGCCACCTCCGGAAGAAGCTCGGCCTCCGCCAGAATGGCGGCGAACGGATCCGCACGATCCGTGGCACCGGCTACCTCTACCTGCTGACGCATGAGTGACCCGCGCGTCGCCGGCTTCGGATTTTTCCGGCGGATCTTCCTGTGGTTCTGGATCACGCTGCTGATTGTCATTCTCGCGATGTCCGGCATGGTGTATTTCCTGCAGGAGGAGCAGAACGACGCCTACATCGAGACGTCGTTTCAGAACATGGCCAGGAATCAGAGTCTGTTCCTGGTCAAATTCTACGAGCACTCGACTCCCGACCAGATCGAGCCGCTGCTCGAGATTTTCGGTCCACGGGGCGTGTGGATGGCGAATGCGTCCGGCGATCTTCTGCTGAGTTCGACCCGCGTGATGAGCGGCGGCGACATCCCCGGAATGCCGCCGTTTTTTCCCCATTTCCCTCCGGATGAGAAGATGAAAGCGGCCCTTGCGGATTTTCTCGCGCGCGGAACCGACAGCGAGATCGCGAAATTGGATAACGAGGACTATATATTCATGCGCGTGAAATCCGAATCGGGAAAGACCTTCGCGACAGCCCAGTCGTTCAGGCGCCCCCGGCCGCCCCGGATGTTTCTCTTTTCGCATTACAGAGGCTGGATGGCGGGGATCTTCCTCCTCGCGATGACCGTGTTCTGCTCCATGCTGGCCAGGTCATTCGCCTCACCGGTTCTCGAAATGCGGGCAGCCAGCCGGCGGTTCTCGACGGGAGAGCTCGATGTCCGGGTCTCCCCGTCGGTGACCCTCAGACATGATGAGCTGGGAGACCTGGCGCGCGATTTCAACGAGATGGCGCAGCGGCTGGGAGTCATGATCGAGCGACAGAAGCGGCTTCTGCATGAGATTTCCCACGAACTCCGGTCCCCGCTCGCCCGTATCCAGGTGGCAATCGAGCTGCTGCGCACCGCTGACGTGAGCGACAAGGGGGAGATGATCGACCGGCTCGAACGCGAGTCGGACCGGCTCGACGAGATGATCGGTCAGATTCTGCAGCTGACGAGACTCGAAGACAAAAACTGGAATATCGAGCCCGTTCCCGTCGATCTCGTCCGGCTGATCGACGGAATCATCGCGGATGCCCGGTTCGAGGCCGGCAATGCGCATGACCCCTTCCGCTGGAACGGAGGAGGGGAGGCCGGAATGGGAGCGGTGACCGTTCTCGCCACCAGGGAGCTTCTCGGCCGCGCTTTCGAAAACATCATTCGGAACAGCCTGAAGTTTTCCCCCCCCCGGCGGCCCCATCGAGGTGACCCTGACGTTGGAGGAAGGAGCGGCCGGCCGGCAGGCGCGCATCGACGTGGCCGACCGCGGTCCGGGGGTCGCCGCCGATCAGCTGACCCAGATATTCGAGCCGTTCCACCGGTGTCAGGAGGATCGCTGCCGGAAGACGGGCGGGATCGGTCTCGGCCTCGCCATCACGAGGCGCGCGGTCGAACGGTTCGGCGGCAACGTCTTTGCTTCAAACCGCGCCGAGGGCGGGCTCGTCGTGACGATAAGGCTGCCTCTCGCCGAGGTCTGACCCGGCTCCCGCGCCAGGCCCGTCCTCGGCGGAACTGCGGCGGGCCGGAGACGCAAACACCGCCGGGGAGCCCGGCGGTGTCGTGAGGGGCGTCGATGGCGGGATCAGCCGCGGAGGAGCTTTTCGCCGTAGGCGCAGAGCTTGTCGAGGGTGGCGGTGTCGCGGGCCTCGGCGTAGTAGCGGACGACGGGCTCGGTGCCAGAGAAGCGCATCAGAACCCAGCTGTCGTTTTCGAGCAGGAACTTGGTCCCGTCGATCTTCACGGTCTTGACGACCTTCAGGCCGGCGATCTCGGCGGGGGAGGTCTTCAGTTTCTCGACAGCCCGGTCCTTTTCGGCGGCGGTCAGCTTCACGTTCAAACGGCGGGTCAGATACGTGCCCACCTTCCCGTACAGCTCGTCGAGAATCGTGGCGATCGGTTTGCCGCGCACCGCGACCATCTCGGCGACGAGCAGGCAGGCGATGATGCCGTCC